>NZ_OCMQ01000004.1:114721-383941 GCF_900230165.1 Pseudomonas sp. URMO17WK12:I9
CGCTCCGGGGTTCCCTCGCTCCGGGCTTGCTCCCGGGAGGACCGCGCTGCAGGCCCCATCCTGGGGCCCAGCGCTTGACAGGCATCCATGCCTGTCACCTCCCTCCGCAAGCCCTGCGCTCGGCCTCCTGAAGTCGCGATCTGCAGTGCCTGAACTACCGCGCGCTTAGGAGCCAAAGCAAGAGCAAGAGCAAGAGCAAGAGCAAGAGCAAGAGCAAGAGCAAGAGCAAGAGCAAGAGCAAGAGCAATGGCAAGGGCAAGGGCAAGGGCAAGGGCAAGGGCAAGGGCAAGGGCAAGGGCAGACGCGGCGCCAGCCTGCATAGTTTAGTGCTGCATGGGCGCCACCCAGCGCCTGCGGCTGAACTTCAACCTCACCCGCAAACGCCGATGCTCATCGATCCCAAGCGCATCCCAGGGCACACATTGGCTGCGCCCCCACCCTGCCCCAACCGGTACGAATCTCAGCACTACGAGCGCGGGCAACGCGATGCTGTCACGACACAGCCGCACAGGCTGCCACCCCCGGGCCCGTGAAAACACCCACCAGCCGGCTCCGTCACGACGAAGCCCGGTGACAGCCTGAACATGCGTCAACAGAATACGACGCGGAATAGCCCACGCCGCATGAACACTACATGCAGCGATCACCAGCAGCCCCAACCAGAACGGTAACGGGCTGACAAGCACGGCGAACCAGGCGAGCGCCTGGCTGATCAGGTAGGCCACCAGCAACAGGCGTGAGCCCTGCCAGCGGCATTCGAACCACTCACTTGGGTTGGACACGGTCCAGGATGATGCGAACCATGCGCTGCAACTCCGGGTCCTCGGACTCGGTACGCTCCATGAACCAGCCGAACATGTCCTGGTCCTCACAGCTCAGCAGCCGAACATACAACTGACGATCGGTTTCGTTGAGGCTGGGGTAGACCTCCTGGGTGAAAGGCACTAGCAGGACGTCCAGTTCCAGCATACCGCGGCGGCTATGCCAGAAAAGCCGGTTGAGTTCAGTTTGTTCGACCATGGGGCCCTCCTCGAGTGGCCCGCCAGTATACAGTCAGCCGCGCGAAGCGACAGCCAACTGTTGGTCTAAGTCACCTACCTATTTTGTTACCAGCGTTCTATGATGGCCCCAGACTTTAAGCCACCGCGATGACCCATGGCCGATACCGCTTTCTTCTGCCCTCTGTCCCACGAAGGCATTCTCGCTGTCCGCGGCTCCGATGCAGGCAAGTTCCTGCAGGGCCAGCTGACCTGCAACATCAACTACCTCAGCCCCGAATACGCCAGCTTTGGCGCACGTTGCATGGTCAAGGGGCGCATGCAGTCCAGCTTCAGAATCTTGCCTGAAGGCAACGGTTACCTCCTGGCCATGGCCAGTGAATTGCTGGAGCCTCAGCTGGCCGACCTGAAGAAATACGCTGTGTTTTCCAAGGCCACCCTGACCGACGAAAGCGCCGCCTGGGTGCGTTTCGGCCTGCACGACGGCCAGGCAGCGCTTGTGGCACTGGGGCTGGAACTGGCGCCCGAAGCCGGCAGCACGGCGCGGCAGGAAGGGCTGATCGCTGTAACGGTCAGCACCGGCCGCACCGAGCTCTGGGTACCGGCAGATCAGGCAGGCGAGGTTCGCAAGACCCTGGCCGACACACTACCCGAAGCCGGCCTCAACCCATGGCTGCTGGGGCAGATCCGCGCCGGGATCGGTCAGGTGCTGGGGCCTACCCGCGAGCAGTTCATTCCGCAAATGATCAACCTGCAAGCCGTCGATGGCGTCAGCTTCAAGAAAGGGTGCTACACCGGCCAGGAAATCGTTGCACGCATGCAGTACCTGGGCAAGCTCAAGCGTCGCATGTACCGCCTGGCAATCGATCAGCAAACCCTGCCGGCACCTGGGGAGCAGCTCTTCTCCCCCGTGCATGGCTCCTCGGTAGGTGATGTGGTGATGGCGGCCAGCACCGGCAGTGGCTGTGAGCTGCTCGCGGTGATCGCAGCCGATGCCGTGGAGGATGGCAACCTGCACTTGGGTCATCTCGAAGGCCCGCCCCTGCAGGTACTGCCCCTGCCCTACGAACTGGACCGCGACAGGGAAATCCAACGCTGACCAGCCCCGCCCCGCTTTGACAGCGGGGCCGCTTCACCACTGCGGTAGACACGTCCATGAACAAGCTGGCCGAAATGGTCCAGGCGCAACTGCTGGATGCCATTGAAAAGGATGACCTGGTACTTCCGACTTTGCCTGAGGTTGCCTTGAGCATCCGCGAGGCCGCCGAAGACAGCGAGATCAGCGTGGCGGCCTTGAGCCGGGTGATCGGCCGCGATGCCGCCTTGTCGGCACGCCTGATCAAGGTGGTCAACAGCCCGCTGCTGCGGGCCACGGTCGAGGTGACCGAGCTGCACACGGCGATCACTCGCCTGGGCATCAACTACAGCTGCAACCTGGCCATCGGCCTGGTCATCGAGCAGATCTTCCACGCGCGTTCGCCTGCAGTTGAGCAAAAACTGCGCGAAATCTGGGCCAACAGCCTTGAGGTCGCCGGCATGAGTTACGAGTTGGCCCGGCGCTACACGCGGCTCAAGCCTGATCAGGCGGCACTGGGCGGCCTGGTCAACCAGATCGGCGCGCTGCCAGTTCTGATCTACGCCGAAGAGCACAACGAGCTGCTGTCCGATCCGGTCTGCCTGCACCATGTCATCGAACTGATCCAGCCCGTACTGGGCGACAAGATACTCAAGGCCTGGGAGTTTCCCGAACAGCTGGTCAAGCTGCCCGGCCTGGTTCAGGACCTGGATCGACAGACCGACCGCATCGACTACATCGATGTGGTCCAGATCGCCCGCTGCATCAGCCAGCGTGGGCGAGAGAGGCCGCTGGCGGCCTTGCCAGCCTACCGGCACCTGGGCTTGCCCATGGGGAGCGAGCTGCACGCCGAGGATCTGCTCGAAGCCCGCAGCTTGTTGCGCTGAGGGCTTCGCTCTGCCTGGCGGCCGGATTGATCCGAGCGCCCACGCTTAGTCAGCGATGAAACTCACCCGCACGCGCAGCCCGCCGTTGTCGCCATCATGCAGGCTGATCTGCGCCAGGTGAGCCCGGCAGATCTCCCCCACGATCGCGAGGCCCAACCCGCTGCCCTGGGCGCTACGGCGATAGAAGCGCTCGAACACCCGCTCGCGCTCGGCTTCTGGAATGCCGGGGCCGTCGTCCTCCACCTCGAGCACCGCAGGCGCGAGCACGCGCAGGATGACGTTGCCGCCCTTTGGGGTGTGGGCCAGGGCATTGTCGACCAGGTTGCTCAACAGCTCGTTGAGCAACGTCGGCTCGCCTTTGAGCCATACCGGTGCCTGCGCCTCGAGGGCCAGTGCAACGCCACGTTTGTGCGCCAACGGCGCCATGGCCATGCCCAGCTCGCGCGCCAGTTGGCTGAGGTCCAGGCGCTGGGCGCCCCCCTCGGCGATCGCACGCGCGCCGTTTTCCACACGCGCCAGTGAAAGCAACTGGTTGGCCAGGTGCGTCAATTTGTCGGTGCCCTGCGCCGCCGCTTCCAGCGTCTGGTGCCACTGTTGCGGCTCATTGGCGCGCAAACCCAGTTCCACCCGCGCTTTGAGCGCCGCCAGGGGCGTACGCAGCTCGTGGGCAGCATCGGCGATGAACTGCGCCTGGCGCTCGAACTGTGCACGCAAACGCTCGGTGAAGTGGTTGAGCGCCCCCACCAGTGGCCGCAATTCAGGCTGCACTTGTACCACCGGCAATGGGCGCAGATCGTCCGGCTGGCGCTCCTCGACCGCCGTGCGCAGGCGCTCGAGCGGTCGCAGCGCCGCACTGACGGCGAACCACACCATCACCAAAGCGCCCAGGGCCAACATGCCCAGACGCAGCAAGGTATCCCCCATCAGGCCCCGGGCCATGCTCACCCGCGCCTCATCGGTTTCAGCCACGCGAATTTCCGCCATGCCGTTCATGTTCGGCTCGCTCACCGCTTTGAGCAGGCTGACCACTCGCACGTTCTGCCCCAGATACGTCGCGTCATAGAATCGCGCCAAGGCGGGATAGTCGTCTGTACGCGGTGTACCAGACGGCGGGGGCGGCAGTTTTTCATACCCTGAAATCAGCCGTTGGTTGATGTCCAGGACCTGGTAGTAGATACGTCCTGCGCTGTCGTAGGCAAAGGTGTCGAGTGCCACATAGGGCACATCGGCGCTCAACGACCCGTCGCGTTGCGACAGGCCCGCAGCGATGGTACGGGCGGACGCCAGCAGTGTCCGGTCGTAGGCGGTGTCCGCCGCCTCGCGGCCGTTCCAGTAGGCACTGAGCCCACTGGCCAGCATCAGGACCACCAGCAGCAGCGCCAGATTACCCAGCAGGCGCCCACGCAGGCTGACATTCTCACGCATCGCGATGCTCGAGCAGGTAACCCAGGCCGCGGAAGGTGACGATGGCCACCGAATGGCCATCAAGCTTCTTGCGCAGGCGATGAACGTAGATCTCGATGGCATCGGGGCTGGCGTCCTCGTCCAGGCCGAACACCTGGGCCGCCAACTGCTCCTTGCTCATCACCCGGCCCGGCCGGGCGATCAAGGCTTCGAGCACACCCTGCTCGCGGGAAGTCAGGGACAACGGGGCCTCATCCAAGGTGAACCGTCGGGTATCGAGGTCGTACACCAGCGGCCCGCAGCGCTGCTGGCGTTCGCCCCCGAGCACACTACGGCGCAACAGCGCCTTGACCCGCGCCTCAAGCTCGGTCAGCTCGAACGGCTTGGCCAGGTAATCGTCAGCCCCCAGGTTCAGGCCATGGACCCGATCCTTGACGTCGCTGCGGGCGGTGAGCATCAGCACCGGTACGGTCTTGCCACGTCCGCGCAGACGGGCCAGCACCTCGAAGCCGTCCATGCGCGGCAAGCCCACGTCGAGCACGGCCACGGCGTAGTCCTCACTGCCAAGGGCCAGGTCGGCAGCCACCCCGTCATGCAGCACATCCACAGTCAGGCCCAGACTTTTCAAGGCCTGGGCCACACTGTCGGCCAATTGCAGATGATCTTCTACCAGCAGCACACGCATCGGATTGTCCCTGTTAGGTGGGGCGATGGCGCGGAGTGTACCCCGCCGCCGCGGCCTGTGAAGCCGGCGCGACAAACCTTTCACGCTGAAAGGTTAGCGAAAGGTTCGTTACCTAGCATCGCACCACGGTCGCCCCGAGCGCCGAATAAAGCACCAGCAAGGTGCAATCGAATAAGAACAAGAAACGGAGCCACAACGATGCTGTCATTGCAGCCGCAGGCGTTCGCACCTGCTCGTTCCCTCGCCGCACGCCCCAGCGCCATCGCCAGCGCCCTCGCGCTCGCCGGCGTCGCCCCGCTCAGCCAGGCCGCCTTCTTCGAAGACAGCACGGCCACCTTCGAAACCCGCAACATGTACTTCAATCGCGACTTTCGCGATGGCACCAGTGCGCAACAATCCAAGCGCGACGAATGGGCCCAGGGGTTCATGCTCAACCTCGAATCCGGTTACACCGAAGGTACCGTAGGCTTCGGCGTGGATGCGCTGGGCATGATGGGCATCAAGCTCGATTCAAGCCCTGACCGTACCGGCAGTGGCCTGCTGCCCACCCATGACAATGGCAAGGCTGCCGACGAGTACTCAAAGCTCGGCCTGACCGCCAAGGCCAAGATTTCCAAGACCGAACTGAAGATCGGCACCCTGATCCCTTCCCTGCCCACCCTGCGCCCCAACGATGGCCGCATTCTGCCGCAAACCTTCGAAGGCGGTTTGCTTACCTCCAAGGAAATCAAGGGCCTGACCTTCACTGGTGGGCGCCTGGACAAGGCAAAGGACCGTGACGACACCAACTGGGAAGACCTGGCACTGAACAACAAGAACGGCCGCTTCGGTGGCTCGTTCAGCGCAGACAACCTGTCGCTGGCGGGGCTGGACTATCAGTTCAGCGACCGGTTGACCGGCAGCTATCACTTCGCCCAACTGGATGACATCTACCGCCAGCACTTCATCGGCCTGCTCGCCACCCAAGCGGTAGGCCCAGGCGCACTGGCCTTCGACCTGCGCCTGGCGCTGAGCGATGACGCAGGGGCTGCCAGGGCCGGCAGCATCGACAACACCACCTTCAACGGCATGGTCAGTTATGCCCTGGGTGGGCACAAGTTCAGCGCCGGCTGGCAGCAGCTGACCGGCGACAGCGCGTTCCCCTATGTCGATGGCGCCGACCCCTACCTGGTCAACTTCGTCCAGATCAACGACTTCGCCAATGCCGACGAGCGCTCCTGGCAGGCCCGCTACGACTACAACTTTGCCGCACTCGGCGTGCCTGGTCTGACGTTCCTGACCCGCTATATCAGCGGCGACAACGTCAGCCGTGCCAGCGGTGGCGAGGGCAAGGAATGGGAGCGTGATACCGAGCTGAAATACGTGGTGCAGAACGGCCCGCTCAAAAACGTGGCGGTGCGCCTGCGAAACGCGACCTTCCGCTCCAATTTCGCCCGTGACGCCGACGAAGTGCGGCTGCTGGTGAGCTACAGCGTCGCCCTGTGGTAACCCGATAACAACAACGCCTACGGAGATAGACCATGACCTTTTCACTGCGCCGTATCGTACTGGCAACCGGCTGCCTGCTGCTGGCAGGCAATGCCCTGGCCGCCGAACCCAAACGCCCCGAATGCATCGCCCCGGCCTCGCCTGGCGGCGGCTTCGACCTGACCTGCAAGCTGGTGCAAAGCGCCTTGGTGCAGGAGAAGATCCTGAGCAAGCCCATGCGCGTGACCTACATGCCTGGCGGTGTCGGCGCTGTGGCCTACAACGCGGTAGTAGCCCAACGCCCAGCCGATGCCGGGACCCTGGTGGCCTGGTCGAGCGGTTCGCTGCTGAACCTGGCCCAGGGCAAGTTCGGTCGCTTCGATGAAAATGCAGTGAAATGGCTGGCTGCCGTCGGTACCAGCTACGGCGCGATCGCAGTCAAGAGCGACTCGCCCTACAAAACCCTCGACGACCTGGTCGCGGCGCTGAAGAAAGATCCGAGCAAGGTGGTGATCGGCTCCGGCGGCACCGTAGGCAGCCAGGACTGGATGCAAACCGCCCTGATCGCCAAGGCTGCCGGCATCAACCCACGCGACCTGCGCTACGTGGCACTTGAAGGCGGCGGCGAAATCGCCACGGCATTGCTCGGCGGCCATATCCAGGTAGGCTCCACCGACATCTCCGACTCCATGCCGCACATCGAGAGCGGCAACATGCGCCTGCTGGCCGTGTTCTCGGAAAAACGCCTGGACGACCCGGCCATGAAGGACATCCCCACTGCCAAGGAACAGGGCTATGACATCGTCTGGCCTGTGGTGCGCGGCTTCTACCTCGGCCCGAAAGTGAGCGACGAAGACTACGCCTGGTGGAAAGCCTCGTTCGACAAGATACTGGCCTCCGAAGACTTCGCCAAATTGCGTGACCAGCGTGAGCTGTTCCCCTTCGCCATGACGGGTGAAGAGCTCGATGGCTACGTCAAGAAGCAAGTCGCTGACTACAAGATGCTGGCCAAGGAATTCGGCCTGGTGCAGTAACCCAGGCTGCCGGTTTTTCCTGGCAGGAGCAGGCAGACGCTGCCGTGCATGGCCTGGGCCTTGGCCCAGGTTCACGGGTGTGCCGCTCCCATCGCTACTTACCGAGGATTCCTCCATGATCCTGCAACGCATCTTCGCCCTGATTCTGCTGGCCGTGTGCGCCGCCCTGGCCGTGATGGCCTGGCCGTATCAGGCGGCGTTTTCCTATGAGCCGGTAGGCCCACGTGCCTACCCGCTGCTGATGCTCGGCCTGATGAGCCTGGGCTTGCTGTACATGGCGATCCGCCCCACGCCGATCGTGCACAAGGACGACGAGCCGGCGTTGGACAAGGCGACCCTGACCAAGATCGCTGCCTGCATCGGCCTGCTGCTGATTTTCGCGGCCACCTTCGAGTCCCTTGGCTTCATCCTCAGCGCCATCCTGGCCGGTGTGCCCATGGCGCGCCTGTATGGCGGTCGCTGGCTGCACAGCGTCATCGTCGTGGTGGGCATGAGCCTTTTCCTCTACTGGCTGTTCGACCGCGTCATGGACGTGCCCCTGCCCCTTGGCCTGCTGAGCGTACTGGAGAACTGACACATGGATACCTTGAGCTACCTGGGCCAGGGCTTCGGCGTCGCCCTGTCCCCTTACAACCTGGTCACTGCCCTGTCCGGCACGCTGATCGGTACCGTCGTCGGCCTGCTGCCGGGCCTGGGCCCGATCAATGGCGTGGCCCTGCTGATTCCCATCGCCTTCGCCCTGGGCCTGCCTCCGGAGTCGGCGCTGATCCTGCTGGCTGCGGTGTACCTGGGCTGCGAGTACGGTGGCCGGATCAGCTCGATCCTGCTAAACATCCCGGGCGAAGCGTCGACCGTGATGACCACCCTGGACGGCTACCCAATGGCCCGCCAGGGCTTGGCGGGCGTGGCCCTGTCCCTGTCGGCCTGGAGCTCGTTCATCGGCGCTTTCATCGCCACCTGCGGCATGGTGCTGTTCGCCCCGCTGCTGGCCAAGTGGGCAATCGCCTTCGGCCCGGCCGAGTATTTCGTGCTGATGGTGTTCGCCATTGTCGCCCTGGGCGGTATGGCCGGCGACAAGCCGCTCAAGACCTTCATCGCCGCCTTGATCGGCCTGTTTTTGTCGGCGGTGGGCATCGACGCCAACAGTGGCGTGTACCGCTTCACCGGTGACAGCGTGCACTTGGCCGACGGCATTCAGTTCGTCGTGCTGGTGCTGGGCCTGTTCTCGATCAGCGAAATTCTGTTGCTGCTGGAAAAGACCCACCACGGCCACCAGGCAGTCAAGGCCACCGGGCGCATGCTGTTCAACTTCAAGGAAGCGGCGTCGGTGTTCGCGGTGAACATTCGCTGCGGCCTGCTGGGCTTCGTGATGGGCGTGTTACCAGGCGCAGGTGCCACGCTGGCCAGTGCGGTGGCCTACATGACCGAAAAACGCATGGCCGGTGCCAGCGGCAAGTTCGGCAAGGGTGACGCCCGTGGCCTGGCTGCACCGGAAACGGCCATCGGCGCCTCCTGCTGTGGCGCCCTGGTGCCCATGCTGACCCTTGGCGTACCGGGTTCGGGAACCACGGCGGTGATGATCGGCGCGCTGACCCTCTACAACATCACCCCTGGCCCGCTGCTGTTCGAACAGCAACCTGACATCGTCTGGGGCCTGATCGCGTCGCTGTTCATCGCCAACATCATGCTGGTGATCCTGAACATCCCGATGATCCGCATCTTCACCCGCATCCTGGCCGTACCGAACTGGGCCCTGGTGCCGGTGATCGCCATCATCACCGGGATCGGCGTCTACGCCGTGCATGCCACCACCTTCGACCTGTTCCTGATGGTCGGCATCGGCATCATGGGCTACATCCTGCGCAAGCTGGACTTCCCGCTTTCGCCGATTCTGCTGGGCTTCATTCTGGGTGGCCTGATGGAGCAGAACCTGCGCCGTGCATTGTCGATCTCCAATGGCGAGCTGGGCATTCTCTGGTCGAGCCCGATCAGCATGGGTGTCTGGGCACTGGTAGCGCTCATGCTCGCGCTGCCCATGGTGCGCATCTGGCGCAAACGCAGCCTTCAGCGCCGGGCCATGGCCGATGCCTGATCGCGCGTTGCCGCTGTACTGGGCAACTGGGCTGGTCGGCCTTGCTGGCGGTTTCGCCGCCAGCAAGGTCGGCTGGCCTTTGCCGTGGATGGTCGGCTCGCTGCTGGCGATCATCGCGGTACGTTGCCTGAGCCCTTGGCAGTTGCCAGAGATACCCAATGGCCGGCGCTGCGGGCAATGCATCATCGGCCTGGGCATCGGCCTGCACTTCACGCCCCAGGTCATCGAGCAAGTGGGCAGCCATTTCGCCCTGATCTTCTTCGGCGCCTTGTTCACCACGGTCTCAAGCGTGCTTGGCGTGTGGTTGTTGCGCCGCTCGGGTGAGGACCGCGCCACCGCGTTCTTTGCCAGCATGCCAGGCGGCTCCGGTGAAATGGTCAACCTCGGTGCGCGCAATGGCGCGGTACTGAGCCAGGTAGCCGCAGCCCAGAGCCTGCGCGTGCTGGCCGTGGTGCTGTGCGTGCCGGCGCTGTTCAAGCTGCTGCTGGGCGATGGCGTAGCGCTCAACCACACCGGCAGCGTCAGCTGGGCCTGGCTGGCCCTCATCGCACCGCTGGGGGTGGCCGCCGGGTGGCTCTGGCAGCGGCTGCAACAGCCCAACCCATGGCTGTTCGGGCCGCTGCTGGTGGCAGCCACCTTCAGCCTGGCCGCCGACTTGCAGATTGCCCTGCCCAATGGCGCCAGTCAGATCGGCCAATGGCTGATCGGCAGCGGCCTGGCCTGCCACTTCAACCGTGCGTTCTTCCGCCGAGCCCCGGCATTTCTGGGGCGCACGCTGGTGGCGACTGCCTTGAGCATGGCCCTGGCTGGCGCTGCCGCCTGGGGCTTGAGCCTGCTGACAGCCTTGGACCTGCGCTCACTGACGCTGGGCATGATGCCCGGGGGCATCGCTGAAATGAGCCTGACCGCCGAAACGCTGCAACTGTCGGTGCCCCTGGTGACCGCTTTGCAAGTGATGCGCCTGCTCTTCGTGCTGTTCCTGGCCGAGCCCCTGTTCCGTTACTGGATGAGCACGCGGCCCTCATGACCTGTGGGGCCTGACGGCCCCGCCTGGCTCACAGCGGTGGCAACGCCCAGTTGATGGGCGCTAGCCCGCGCTGCTCGAGAAAACCGTTGGCACGGCTGAAATGTCCACAGCCAAGAAAACCGCGGTACGCCGACAACGGCGAGGGGTGCACAGACTTGAGCACCAGGTGCTTGGTGCCGTCGATCAGCTTCTGCTTGCTCTGCGCATGGGAGCCCCACAGCAGAAACACCACGTGCTCGCACTGTTCGCTGACCACCTCGATGATACGGTCGGTGAAGAACTCCCAGCCTTTCTTGGCATGGGATGCCGCGTTGCCCCGCTCCACGGTCATGGTGGTATTGAGCAGCAACACACCCTGCTCGGCCCAGCTTTGCAGGTAGCCATGGTTGGGGATGGGAATATTCAGATCGCGATGCAGCTCCTTGTAGATGTTCACCAGCGACGGCGGCGTCGGCACGCCAGGCTGCACCGAGAAGCACAGGCCATGGGCCTGCCCTGGGCCGTGGTACGGGTCCTGGCCGAGGATCACCACCTTGACCTGATCCAGGGGGGTGGAGTTGAGTGCATTGAAGATCAGCGGGCCAGGCGGGTAGATCTGCTTGCCGGCGGCATATTCACCACGCAGGAACTCGCGCAACTGCTGCATGTAAGGCTGCTCGAACTCGGCACGCAAGGCGGCTTTCCAACTGGGCTCGAGTTTGATGCGATCGTCGTCAGTCATGTGGGCTTCCGTAAACAATGGGGCGACACTAGGGGTGACACCGACGCTTGTCAAACGATCCGACCAGTGCCCGGCGGGATCGACCAGGCAGGCCATACTTGAGCGGTGACCTGAATGAGGTAAGCCATGAGCATTCACTGCCAAGTCCTGACAGGCGCCGACGGCGCTCGCCTGGGCATCGTCACCCTCGATGCGCCAAGGGCGCTCAATGCCCTCGACCTGCCAATGATAGAGACGCTGGCCGAGCAGTTGCACAGCTGGGCGCAAGACCCGGGCATCGCCTGTGTGCTGCTGCGTGGCAATGGCGCCAAGGCCTTCTGCGCCGGTGGCGACGTGCGGGCGCTGGCCCAGGCGTGCCGCGAGCAGCCTGGCAGCGTGCCACCGCTGGCCGCGTCGTTCTTCGCCGCCGAATATCGCCTGGACCATGCCCTGCACACTTATCCCAAGCCGCTGCTGTGCTGGGGCCATGGCCATGTGCTGGGCGGCGGCATGGGTTTGCTTCAGGGCGCCAACGTACGCATCGTGACCCCCAGCAGCGTATTGGCCATGCCAGAGATCAGCATTGGTCTGTACCCCGATGTCGGGGCCAGTTGGTACCTGGCCCGCTTGCCGGGCAAGCTGGGGTTGTTCCTGGGGCTCACCGGTGCGCCTGTCAATGCGCGCGATGCGCTGGACCTGGGGCTGGCCGACCGCTTCATGGGCGAAGACCGACAAGCGGCGTTGATCGATGAACTGCTGCAGGTGAACTGGCAGGAGCAGACCGCGCTCCAGCTCAACAGCCTGTTCAGGGCTGAGGAGCATTGTGCCCGCCAAACGCTACCCACAGCCCAGTGGTTGCCGCGCCGCGCGCTCATCGACGCATTGCTCGATGTCACCTGCGCAGGCGCTGCCTGGCGGGCCGTGGCGGGCCTGCGCCAGCACGAGGACCCACTGCTCTCGGCAGCCGCCGAGCGCATGCTGGCGGGCTGCCCGCTGACGGCTCATCTGGTGTGGGAGCAGATCCGTCGGGCCCGGTACTTGTCACTGGCGCAGGTGCTGCAGATGGAGTACGCCATGAGCCTGAACTGCTGTCGCCACCCTGAGTTCAGCGAAGGGGTGCGCGCACGCCTGCTGGACAAGGATCACCAGCCACGCTGGCACTGGCCGGATGTGGACCATGTGCCCGCAGCCGTGGTACAGGCACACTTCCAAGCACCCTGGGAAGGCCATCACCCACTGTCGGACCTGCACTAGCGGCGCGTAAGTGCCAGGGTGCTTGTCACCTGATCAGTGTCCTCGTCCACGCCTGTCACCCCAGCCGCCTTGATGTCGACCTCCATCCTGATAGCGCGGGCCATCGTTGCGGTAGTCGTGCCGGTCACGGTCACGCCTGTAGTCCCAGCGCTGGCGATGACCATAATCGTAGCGCGGGTTGCCGTGCCAGCGGCGCACGTCGGGCGGCGGCAACGGTCGGTAGCCGGGCGGCGCATGGTAACGAGGCACCGGTTGGTAGTAGTAGCGCGGTTGTGGCGCCACCGGATAACGACCGTAGCGGTAATAGCCGGGCGCGTAGCCAGGCGAGACATACCGGTCCGTGACGTAATAGTCGGAGCGGTAGTAGGTCGACCGTCCAGCGTACGGCGCACAGGCGCCAAGCGTCAGCCCGAGCAGGGCCACAAGCAGAATTCGATAGGACATAGGCGGCCTCCCGGACCGCTGAGGTGCCCGCACAGCGAACGCTGCCGAGCGTCGATGCACAACACGTTGATCGACATGGAATCAGACAAGCGCCAACTCGTGCAGTGCCATACTGGTAATAATTTGATACAGCTGCAGCTTCCAAACAAAATCTTGCAGTTATTTAGTGCCCAGAACACTAGAATGTGCGGCCCGGCACACATCATGGGAAGATCATGCCTTCACGCTCCGCTCCGTCATCGCAGCGTTCGTTAATCGCCGCCCTGCTGATGCTGCTGGCCTGCGGTTTCCTCGCCACGTCGCTGCTGAGTTATTTCTCCTCGCGCAGCGCCATACGTGACGGCATCATCAATACCGAACTGCCCCTGACTTCCGACACGGTTTATTCGGAAATCCAGAAAGACCTGATCCGCCCTGTTCTGATCGCATCGATGATGGCCCAGGACACCTTCCTGCGTGACTGGGTGCTGGCCGGTGAGCAGGATGCCCAGCGCATGACCCGCTACCTGGGCGAGGTGACGGGCAAGCAGGACATCTTCACGTCCTTTTTCGTCTCCGAACGCACGCTGACCTACTACCAGGCCAAGGGCGTGCTTAAGCAGGTCCAGCCCCAGGCCTGGCGTGATGCCTGGTACTTCCGCCTGCGCGACCAGGCAGCGCCTTACGAGATCAATGTAGACCTGGACATGGCCAACCAGGACAACCTCACCGTGTTCATCAACTACAAGGTGCACGACTATCAGCAGCGCTTCATCGGCGCTGCGGGGGTAGGGCTGAGCGTTTCGACCGTGGTCAGGATGATCGACCAGTACCAACATCGCTATCAGCGATCCGTGGTCTTCGTCGACGCCCAGGGCAAGGTGTTGATGACAGGCTCGGGTGGTGGCCCGCAGGGCCTGCGCGTCGGCCAGTCGCTGGTCGACAGCCCAGACCTGGGCGGCGTGCTCGCACACCAGCCGGTGCCTGGCGAGGGCAGTCATGAATACCGTGACCTTGCAGGCCACAGCCATTTTCTGAACGTACGCCACTTGCCGGAACTGGACTGGTACCTGCTGGTGGACAAGCGCGAGACCGGGGCGCTGGACCGGATTCGTCATTCGCTGTACCTGAACCTGGCGATCTGCGCCATGATCACCCTCGTGGTGGTGGCCCTGGTGCATGCGATGGTGCGCCGCCACCAGGCCAGCACCGAAGCCCTGGCCACGCTCGACAGCCTGACCGGGCTGCCCAACCGACGCAGCTTCGACCTGCTGGCCGCCCAGGCGCTGCGCGAGGCCCAGCGTGACAACAGTCCGCTGGTGGCGTTGCTGATCGACCTGGACCACTTCAAAGTGCTCAACGACACCTATGGTCACCTGGCAGGCGACGAAGTGCTGCGCCAATTTGCCAATGTCCTGCAAGGCAGCATTCGCCAGTCCGATATACTCTGCCGCTGGGGAGGCGAGGAGTTCATCGTGCTGCTGCGTGAGGCCGATGCTTGCCAGGCGAACGAGGCTGCCGAAAAGATCCGGCGCCGCGCCGAGCAACTGACCTTCAGTTACGAAGACCAGCCGCTGCGCCTGACCACCAGCATCGGGGTCAGCCACCTGAAGTCAGGCGACACGTTGCATACCCTCCTGACCCGCGCCGACGGCGCCCTCTATCGTGCCAAACAGGCTGGCCGCAACCGTGTCTGCACTGAAACCTGATATGAACGACGATCAACACTGCCCCGCCTGCGGTGCCCTTAACCAGTGCACCCTGGCCGACCCTGCCCAGGCCACCCAGGCCTGCTGGTGCTTCAGTGTGCGCATCGACCCGGCCGTGCTGCAGGCCCTGCCTGCCGAACTGCGCGACCGTGCCTGCCTGTGCCCAAGCTGCGCGGGCGTCGAGGCCCAATTGGCATCGCCTGCTGGTTTCACCCATGCGCCTTGATCGTTTTCTTGCCAACCTGCCGACCTGCAACCGCCAGCATGCGCGCCTGATGCTGGCTCAACGTCGCGTGCGCGTCGATGGCCAGGTAACCAGCGACCCGCTGACGGAAGTGCGGGCGTTCAGCCGGGTCGAGCTGGACGATGAGGTGCTGCAGGCGGGCCACCCGCCACGCTACCTGATGCTGCACAAGCCGGCCGGTTGCGTCAGCGCCACCCACGACCCCCAGCATCCGACCGTCATGGATTTGCTGCCCGACGCGCTTGCGCAGGGTCTGCATATTGCCGGGCGCCTGGACTTCAATACCACCGGGCTGATGATCCTGACCAACGATGGCCAGTGGTCCCGGCGGCTGACCCAACCCACCACCAAGCTGCCCAAGCATTACCTGGTCGAAACCCAGGACGAGATCGGCGAGCACTACGTGGCCCGGTTTCAGGAGGGTTTCCACTTTGCTTTCGAAAACCTGACGACCCAACCGGCCGACCTGCAGATCCTCGGGCCGCGCCTGGCCCGGCTCGCCATCGTCGAAGGGCGCTACCATCAGGTCAAACGCATGTTCGGGTTCTACGACAATAAGGTGGTCAAGCTGCACCGGGAGCGCATGGGCGCCATCGCGCTGGACCTGGACCTGCCGCCAGGGGCATACCGTGAACTCACGCGCGAGGAAATCGCTGCCGTGTAGGCGAGCCTTAGGCGCATGGAGGGGAGCACGGGAAAACGGAGGGAAATGACGTTTTTTTATAACGCGGGCTTCTAATTTGCCGAACGTTCTGGTAAAAAGTGCAGCTCAGATGCGGGTATAGTTTAGTGGCAAAACGAAAGCTTCCCAAGCTTTAGTTGAGGGTTCGATTCCCTCTACCCGCTCCACCTTCAAGCCAGCGTTCACATGGCTTACGCTTCCTCTACCGCCCATCCTCATTGCGCACGTTGATGCTGCAGTACCGGCGCCGCTTCCCGCATGAAAATCTCGAGCGTCTTGGGCCCCACGCCTTCAAACCTCAGCAGCCAAGCGTTTACGTGCGCCATGTCCACTGCGTCGTCCAGCAGCACGTGGTCCATTTCCGCTTCAAGCCCTTTGCCCAACCGATGCAGCCGCCGGGCCGTGGATTCGTCGTAGCGTGCGTAACCGGCCTGACCCAGCAGCTTCACCAACGTGTGATGCGGGCACCTCGCCAGCTTGCCCGGTGTGTCCAGGCCGTGGGTATCGACCAGTACCTGATAGGCCTGGACCGCGACACTGGCGCGAATGCGCTTGCCGATCAGAAAGCTTGCAAGCAACCACTTGTAGAGGCCGCGCCCATGGCACTGGTGCATGTCGATGCCAAGCAGCGCGGCGCTGATCGGTATCAACCCTTGGTGCGCCGCGGGTCAGCGGCACGTGGGTAGGTGCGCTCTTCCTCGAGGGTGCCATCGGCCTTGTGGATCTTCACCGAGGCGGTCTTGCCCTCAAAGAAGGTGGCCAGCGACCCCACCAGTTCTTGCTTGGTCGCGCTGTGTTTCGAGGCACGCGCAGCACCTGCCTTCTTCAGTTCCCACCCGTCGTTGGCAGGGCTTACATGATAGGTGTCCATGAGGGATCTCCTGTTCAGGTAAAGACATGACGATCTATGTGTCGGTGTGGCCGGTGCTGGCTAGGCACTGCACCGTGACCACTCAATACCTTGGAGGGAATGAAGTCCGCTCGTGTTCACTTTCAATCCTCTGCAGATGCCCTCACCCTCACCAATGCACCCTACACGGCGCTGCCAGCTCTGGCACGGCGCACTCATGACCTGGGCTTGGCGTGGTAAAGTCTGCCGGATCCCGCTTTACGGACTTCAGCATGCCCGCACTCGACGCCACTCTCCCCGCCTGGTCAGACCTTGCCGACCAGTACCCCTGCGAAACCCTACTGGTCGGCAACGGCGCAAGCCGGGCCTTCTGGAAGCCGTTCGGGTACTTCTCGCTGTATGAGGAGGCGCAACGGGCCGGGCGCAAAAAGGGCTTGGCCATCAGCGATCAGGCCTTGTTCAAGTCGTTGGGCACTGAGCTGTTCGAACCGGTGCTGACCGCCCTCAACACTACGGTGCGCACCAACGCTGCGCTGGCCATCAACTCGACAGCGCCGCTTAACCGCTATTACTCCATCAAGGAGGCGCTGATCCACGCCGTGCGCACCGTGCACATGCCCTGGTCGGCCATGCCCGAAGCCGCCCTGACCACCCTCAACCAGGCCCTGCGCGGCTACCGCAACGTCTATACCAGCAACTATGACCTGCTGCTGGTCTGGGCCGTGCAGCACGACCCGAAGGGCTTCGCCGAATTGTTCGACGAGCAGGGTTTTTTCGACGTGCGCCGAACGACGGATAAAGGCACTCGGGTGCTGCACCTGCACGGTGGCATGCACCTGCTCAAGCTGCCTGACGGCACCACCCGGCAACGCAGTGCAAGCAGCGCTGAAATGCTCGAAGGGTTCGCCGTGAATGTGCCAGGTGAAGTGCCGCTGTTCGTCAACGAAGAGCGCAGCGACGAAAAACTGCGTGCCATCCGGCATTCGGACTACCTCAGCTGGAGCCTCGGCCAGTTGGCCGGTGAACACCAAGGCATGTGCCTGTTCGGCCAGCATCTGGACAGCAACGACCGGCACCTGCTCGAAGCCATTCGCTCAGCCCGGCCCAGCCACCTGGCCATTGCCATACGCCCATTGGGAGAGGCATCGGTCATCAATCAGAAGCGTCATTTCACCAGCCGCTTCGAAGACATGCCGGACACGGCCCTGCACTTCTTCGACGCCCAGACGCATCCGCTGGGGCTGGCAAGCACGACTGTGCAATTGATTGCTCAAGCTGAGTGATCAAGCATGCCTGCAGCATCAGAACGCGCTCATGAGCAGCGAAGCAAGGATGAGCATATCCAAGGCTGGAGCGCATCAGGTTCAAAGCAAACCATCCGCCCGCAGCAACGTTTCAAGGCAATGCGCCTTCACGCCATAGAACGCCTTGAGCTGTTCTATCTTTTCCAGCAAGGCTGACTGATCCGCTGGCTGGCGCCGCTTGACGGCCAGGATCATCTTGTTCTTGTTGGTGTGCTCCAACGATATGAACTCGAACACCTTGGTCTCGTAGCCGCAGGCCTCCAGGTACAGTGCGCGCAGACTGTCGGTGAGCATTTCGGCCTGCTGGCCCAGGTGCAGGCCATATTGCAGCATCGGCTGCAACAGACCTGGGCTGTGCAACTGCGGGCGGATCTGCTTGTGGCAGCACGGTGAGCACATGATGATCGCCGCGTTGCAGCGGATGCCGGTATGGATGGAGTAGTCGGTCGCCACGTCGCAGGCGTGCAGGGCGATCATCACCTCGATGGCATCGGGCACCACGCTGCGCACATCCCCGCATTGAAACTCGAGCCCTGGGTGTTCGAGCCGCGCGGCGGCAGCGTTGCACAGCTCGACCATGTCCTGGCGCAGCTCCACCCCCGTTACCTGGGCATCGCGGCCCAGCGTATTGCGCAGGTAATCGTGCATGGCGAAGGTCAGATAGCCCTTGCCCGAGCCGAAGTCGGCCACCCGCAAGCGCTGCTCGCTCGACAAGGGCGCAGTGGCCAGGGCGTGGTCGAAGACCTCGATGAATTTGTTGATCTGCTTCCACTTGCGCGACATCGACGGGATCAGTGCGCCTTGGCCATCCGTTACGCCAAGGTCACGCAAAAACGGTCGGGCAATGTCCAGGTAGCGCTTTTTCTCGCGGTCATGCCCGTTGCTGCCAACGGTTTCCCGGGGCGCCTGGGCGCCATGACGCTGCAGCATGGGCTTGCCCTTCTTGCTGAAGGTCAATTGCAGCTCACCCTCTGCATCGAACAGGTGAGCGTTGCGAAAATGTTCTGGCAGCAGCTCGGCGATGCATTGCAGAGCATCGTCGAGCGGCAGGTTGCGGGTGATATCGCGGGTCTGGTGACGGTAGACCAGGGACAGGTTCGCCTGACCCTTGACCAGCAAGGGCTTGGCGATGATGCGTTGCAGGGTCGGGTCGGTGCCCACAGGCCGCGCCAGGACCAGCTTGACCACAGTGTTGCCCTGCAAGCCGGTGCGAAGCAGGTCGAGAAACTGGACGCGCGCATCCGGTGGAGTAGAAAGGGCAGACATGGGCAAACGGTACCTCCAATAGCGGGGGCCGTATTCTACACCCCCGCGCAGTCGGCCAGGGTTGCGTTAGTCGAGGATTACCAGCGGCTGGGGCAAACGCCTGCACGCAAGCGCGCGTGGCGCCTGCTGGCCAAGGAGAAGGCCGCACGCCTCGACGCACTCGATCATGCCCTGCATGGTTTGCCCTTGGCGAACCTGGCTGGCTAGACGGTCAGTGAGCGCGACCCGCACCGCGTCATCAAGGCAAAGCGCGACCTGCTTGTCCATCAGCAACCGTGCGTACTGCTCGGCCTCGCTGACGAAAATCATGACGCATCCGGCACCTGTAAAGGCCTGAGCGCCAAGGTCGAGAAATTGACGAGTGGCCAGACGCGACGCTCGCCAGCGGCGCCAGGCCCGCGGTACGGTCAAGCGTTCAATGCGCGGGCTGCGCAACAGCACGCACAGGCCGACGAACAGCAGCACGTTGGCGACGATCAGGCCGCGCACGCTGGGCCAGCCCAGCACCCCATGCAGCAAGCCAGGCAGCGCCAGCGCCAGCACGGCTGACCAGAATAGTGGGAAATACGCGTAATCATCGGCGCGGCGGGCGAGCACTGCCAGCAACGCGACATCCGTGCGCCGGCCAACACCGGCCATGGCTTCAGCGAGCTGACGCTGGTAGTAGGGTTCAAGCGGGGTCATGCCGTGTTCTCGTGAGCGTTCTTATAGTTGTTTTCCCGGTGTACGGGGCTTCGTCAGCACGCGACGGATTCAGGCATAATCCGCCGCAGGAAGATCTGCGTGCAAATCGTACAACAACAGCCGCCCGAAAACTTCGCCCGTGCGTGTGTCACCGTTGACCGTGCATCGGCCCCCTTACGGAATTCATGATGAAACTGTCTCTGCTGGGCCTGGCCATGGGCCTCGTCAGCCAGGCGGCTGTCGCCGCCACTTCCGCGCCGCCGCTCGAGAACAAACAGGCCTTCATCGACCATCTGATCAGCCAGATGACCGAGGCCGAAAAAATCGGGCAGTTGCGCCTGATCAGCATCAGCCCCGAAATGCCCCGGGAGAAGATCCGCGAGGAGATCGCCGCCGGACGCATCGGAGGCACGTTCAACTCGCGCACGGCACCGGAAAACCGGCCGATGCAGGACGCGGCCATGCGCAGCCGGTTGAAGATCCCGATGTTCTTCGCCTACGACACGGTACATGGCGAGCGCACCATCTTCCCCATCGGCCTGGGCATGGCCGCCACCTGGGACATGGACGCCGTCGCCAAGGTCGGTCGCACGGCGGCCATCGAAGCGGCTGCCGACGCACTGGACATGACCTTCGCGCCGATGGTCGACATCGCCCGGGATCCTCGCTGGGGTCGCACCAGCGAGGGCTTTGGCGAAGACACGTACCTGACGGCGAAGATCGGCCAGGTGATGGTCCGCGCGTTCCAGGGCAGCAGCCCGGCCAACCCGGACAGCATCATGGCCATCGTCAAGCATTTCGCCCTTTACGGCGCGGTGGAAGGCGGGCGTGACTACAACACGGTCGATATGAGCCTGCCGAAGATGTACAACGATTACCTGCCGCCCTACCGCGCTGCGATCGATGCAGGCGCCGGTGGGGTGATGGTTGCGCTGAACTCGATCAACGGCGTGCCGGCCACCTCCAACACCTGGCTGATGAACGACGTGCTGCGCAAGGAGTGGGGGTTCAAGGGCGTTACCATCAGCGATCATGGCGCCATCCAGGAGCTGATCCGCCATGGCGTGGCGCGCGACGGTCGCGAGGCTGCCAAACTCGCGATCAAGGCGGGCATCGACATGAGCATGAACGACACCTTGTACGGCGAAGAGCTACCAGGGTTGCTCAAGGCGGGCGACGTGAGCCAGGCGGAGCTGGATCAGGCCGTACGCGAAGTGCTGGGCGCCAAGTACGACATGGGCCTGCTCAAGAACCCCTACGTGCGCATCGGCGCGGCGCAGAACGACCTCAAGGACTACTACGGCGAGGACCGCCTGCACCGCGACGCCGCGCGCGACGTGGCGCGCCGCAGCCTGGTGCTGCTGGAAAACCGCAAGCAGACACTGCCGCTGAGCAAAGACGCCACCATCGCCCTGGTCGGTCCCCTTGCCGACGCTCCGATCGACATGATGGGCAGCTGGGCGGCCGACGGGCGGCCCAACCACTCGGTCACGGTGCGCGAAGGGCTGCGCCGCGCCATCGAGGGCAAGGGCAAGCTGGTCTACGCCAAGGGCTCTAACGTCACCGGTGACAAGGCCATTCTCGACTACCTGAACTTCCTCAACTTCGATGCGCCGGAAATCGTCGACGACCCTCGACCACCTGCAGTGCTCATCGACGAAGCGGTCAAGGCCGCGCAGCAGGCGGATGTGGTCGTGGCCGTGGTCGGCGAATCGCGCGGCATGTCCCATGAATCTTCCAGCCGCACCACGCTGCAGGTGCCGGCCAACCAGCGCGCGTTGATCGAGGCCTTGAAGGCCACCGGTAAACCGCTGGTACTGGTACTGATGAATGGCCGGCCGCTGTCCATCGGCTGGGAGCGCGAGCAGGCCGACGCCCTGCTCGAAACCTGGTTCGCCGGTACCGAAGGCGGTAACGCCATCGCCGACGTGCTGTTCGGCGACTACAACCCCTCCGGCAAGCTACCGATCACGCTCCCACGTTCGGTCGGGCAGATTCCTATGTACTACAACCACACCCGTATCGGTCGTCCGTTCACGCCTGGCAAACCCGGCAACTACACCTCGCAGTACTTCGAAGAACCCAATGGGCCGCTGTATCCTTTCGGCTACGGCCTGAGCTACAGCACGTTCGAACTGTCGGGGCTCGCGCTTTCAGGCAACAAGCTCAAGCGCGGGGACACGTTGCAAGCCAGCGTCGTGGTGCGCAATACCGGCAAGGTGGCCGGCGAGACGGTGGTTCAGCTGTACGTGCAGGATGTGTCCGCCTCGATGAGTCGCCCGGTCAAGGAGTTGAAGAACTTCCAGAAGCTCATGCTCAAGCCCGGCGAAACACGGACCGTGACCTTCAGCATCAGCGAAGAAGACTTGAAGTTCTACAATGGCCAGCTGCAGCGCGTTGCCGAGCCCGGGACCTTCAACGTCCAGGTGGGCCTGGATTCCGAGGCGGTGCAACAGCAGGGCTTTGAACTGCTGTAAGTGTCGACCCTTGACGGCCATTTCGCGGACAACCGGAGCGGCGGTGCAGCGCTCCGGTTCCGCCAAAGCGGGCCCCTTCCCCACCCATGCGGATCTGCTCCCAATGCCTTTTTCCTTTCGCGCCCTGCGTCTGGGCCTGATCACCCTGGTGATCGTGCTGGGTACCGTGCTTTGTGCCAGTTGGGCCATGCACCAGGCCAAACGCCAGGCCATGGAGGCGGACGCCCGCCGGGCCAGCCAGCAACTGGGGCTGTACGCCAATGCCTTGCACACCCTCATCGACCGCTATCGGGCCCTGCCAGCGGTGCTGGCCCTGGACCCGGAACTGATCGACGCGTTGCGCGGCCCGGTCCAGGAGCAAACGCAGGCTGCCCTGAACCGCAAACTCGAGCGCATCAACGGTGCAGCCAACTCCTCCACCCTCGAACTGCTCGACCGCAACGGGCTGGCCGTGGCGGCCAGCAACTGGCGGCTGCCAACCAGTTACGTGGGCTCCAACTACGGCTTTCGCCCTTATTTCAAGCAAACCCGTAGCCTGGGTAACGGCCGCTTCTATGCCGTTGGCGTGACCAGCGGGGTGCCTGGCTACTTTCTGTCCAGCGCGGTGAATGACGAACAGGGCCGTTTTCTCGGCGCCATGGTGGTCAAGCTGGAATTTCCCGAGCTCGAGCGAGAATGGCGCCAGGGCAGCGACATCCTGCTGGTCAGCGATGCCCGTGGCATTACCTTCATTGCCAACCAGGACGGCTGGCGCTACCGGGAATTGCGCCCGCTGGACGGCGCCGACCGGGCCGAACTGGCGCAGACCCGCCAGTACGACAAACACCCGCTGATACCGCTGATGCACCAGGTGCTGACGCGTTTCGCTGAAAACAGCACACTCAGCCGGGTGCAGGCACCGCAAGGCGAGACCGAGTTCCTGTGGGAAAGCCTGCCGCTGGAAAGCGAGCAATGGACCCTGCACCTGCTGCGCAGGCCCCAGGTCGGTACCGACGCGCGCAATGCTGGCCTGGGTGCTGCAGCGGTATGGTTGAGCCTCGTATTCGCTGCTTTGCTGGTCAGCCAGCGCCTGCGCCTGTCGCGTCTGCGCCAACGCAGCCGCGAGGAGCTCAAGCGCCAGGTCGAGGAGCGCACCCGCGAGCTGCGCACGGCTCAGGAAGGCCTGGTGCAAACGGCCAAGCTGGCTGCCCTGGGGCAGATGTCCGCTGCCATGGCGCACGAAATCAACCAGCCCCTCACGACCCAGCGCATGCAGCTTGAAACCCTGAAACTGCTGCTGGACCACGGGCGTTACGACGAGGCTCGCCAGGCCCTGGAGCCGCTGGAGCAGATGTTGACGCGCATGGCGTCGCTGACCGGGCACTTGAAGACGTTTGCCCGTAACAGCCCCGGTGGCTTGCGCGAGCGCCTGGACTTGGCCGGCGTTGTCGACCAGGCGCTGGATTTGTTGCAGGCACGCCTGCATGCCCTGGACGTGCAGTTGGCCCTGTACCTGGCTCGTCCGGCGTGGGTGCGCGGCGACGCCATCCGCTTGGAACAGGTGCTGATCAACCTGCTGAGCAACGCGTTGGACGCCATGGCAGACAAGCGCTACCGGCGCCTGGAAATCCGCATCGAGCCCGATGCGCAGCACTGGCGCTTGAGCGTGCTCGATTCGGGGGGCGGCATCGCGGCCGAGGACCTGCCCAGGATCTTCGACCCCTTCTTCACCACCAAGCCCGTAGGGGACGGCCTGGGCTTGGGCCTGGCGATCTCCTATGGCATCGTGCACGACGCCGGTGGGCAGCTGCTGGCCGAAAACGTACCGGGCGGCGCGCGCCTGAGCATCACCTTGCCTCGCGATCAGGAGCCTGCATGTTGAACTCAGTGATGGTCATAGACGATGAAGCCAGTATCCGTACGGCAGTCGAGCAATGGCTGAGCCTGTCGGGCTTCGAGGTCCAGGTCTTTGCCCGTGCCGAGGACGGCCTGGTGCACATTGGCCGGGACTATCCAGGCGTGATCATCAGCGACGTGCGCATGCCTGGCATGGACGGCCTGCAACTGCTCGAACGGCTGCAGGCTGACGATCCGGACCTGCCTGTGATCCTGCTCACCGGTCACGGTGACGTGCCCATGGCGGTCGAGGCCATGCGCAGCGGCGCCTACGATTTCCTGGAAAAGCCCTTCACCCCCCAGCACCTGCTCGGCAGCCTTCGCCGGGCGTTGGAAAAACGCCAATTGGTGCTGGAAAATCGACGCCTGCATCAGCAGGCCGACCTCAGGACGCGCCTTGAAACCACGCTGCTTGGGGTATCACCGGGCATGCAGCAGTTGCGCCGCCAGGTACTGGATTTGGCCGCGTTGCCGGTGAACGTGCTGATTCGCGGCGAAACCGGCAGCGGCAAGGAGCAGGTCGCCCGCTGCCTGCACGACTTTGGCCCACGCGCCAGCAAACCTTTCGTTGCGCTCAACTGCGCGGCCATTCCCGAAGCCTTGTTCGAGGCCGAGCTGTTCGGCCATGAAAGCGGCGCCTTCACCGGCGCCCAGGGCAAACGCATCGGCAGGCTGGAATATGCCGATGGTGGCACGGTCTTTCTCGATGAAATCGAAAGCATGCCCCTGGCGCAACAGGCCAAGTTGCTGCGGGTGATCCAGGACCAGAAGATCGAGCGCCTGGGTGCGAATCAGAGCATCCGCGTAGACCTGCGCATCATTGCCGCCACCAAGCCCGACCTGTTCGACGAAGCCCGGGCCGGACGTTTTCGCGAGGACCTGGCCTACCGCCTGAACGTTGCAGAGCTGCGCCTGCCGCCCCTGCGGGAACGGCGGGAAGACATCGTCCTGTTGTTCGAGCATTTCGCACAGGCAGCCGCGTCCCGGATTGGCCGCACGGCCCTGCCGCAGTCGGGCCTGCAGTTGGCTCAACTGCTGACCCATGATTGGCCAGGCAATGTGCGTGAACTGGCCAACGCGGCGGAGCGCCACGTGCTGGGACTTGGTTCGCCCATGCCAGAACAGGCGCCTGCCGGGCAGTCGTTGGCTGAGCGCGTGGAAGCATTCGAGGCGCAGTGCCTGCGTGCTTCACTGCGCCAACATGCCGGTGAGATCAAGGCGGTGATGCAGGACCTGCAAATGCCCCGCCGTACCTTGAACGAGAAAATGCAGCGTCATGGGCTGGTTCGGGACGAATTCGTCAACGCACCGTAAGCGGAAACTCGCCGACGTCTACGCCCTAATGAGCGGGATCTTGCCTATGCAGGTGAACTGGCCTGCCGCGGATCTCTCCCTCAGTGCGTCGCGCGTTCGGCGCAACGCCATGATTCATACGGGTTTCACCCAAGCGCGCACCCAAACGAAGCAATCGCGCCTCTTTTTGGCACACCTTCTGCAAAAGCTACTGCAAGCTGCGCCCTGCGCGCTTTCACAACAACAATGAGAAGGTGTCCCTGATGGATAACGCTACCTCCCTGCCTACCGGGGCGGCCGCAACGCCTGCCGCGCCAAGAACCACTGCCAGTCGCCTCAAGTCGATCTTCAGCGGTTCGATCGGCAACATGGTCGAATGGTACGACTGGTACGTCTATGCAGCGTTCTCGCTGTATTTCGCCAAGGCTTTCTTCCCGGCCGGCGATTCCACCGCTCAACTGCTCAACACCGCCGCCATCTTTGCGGTGGGCTTTTTGATGCGCCCGATCGGTGGCTGGCTGATGGGCATGTACGCCGACCGCAAGGGCCGCAAGGCTGCACTGATGGCCTCGGTGCTGCTGATGTGCGCAGGCTCGCTGGTGATCGCCCTCACACCCGGCTATGAAACCATCGGTGTGGCAGCGCCGGTCCTGCTGGTGGTCGCTCGCTTGATGCAAGGGTTGTCGGTGGGCGGTGAGTACGGCACCTCGGCCACCTACCTGAGCGAAATGGCCAGCAAGGAGCGTCGAGGCTTCTTCTCCAGCTTCCAGTACGTGACGCTGATTTCGGGCCAGCTCATCGCCCTGGCGGTACTGATCGTTCTGCAACAGACCCTGACCACCGAGCAGTTGTACGCCTGGGGCTGGCGTGTGCCGTTCGTGATCGGTGCCCTGTGTGCGGTGGTGGCCCTCTACCTGCGACGGGGCATGGAAGAAACCGCGTCGTTCACCAAGAAGGAGAAAGCCAAGGAAAGCCTGATGCGCACCTTGATGCGCCACCCCAAGGAACTGCTGACCGTGGTCGGCCTGACCATGGGCGGTACCCTGGCCTTCTACACCTACACCACCTACATGCAGAAATACCTGGTCAACACAGTCGGGATGAGCATCAGCGATTCGACCACCATCTCGGCCGCGACGCTGTTCCTGTTCATGTGCCTGCAACCCCTGGTGGGTGGGCTGTCGGACAAGATCGGCCGGCGCCCTATCCTGATTGCCTTCGGGGTGCTCGGTACGCTGTTCACGGTGCCGATCCTCAGCACCCTGCACACCATCCAGACCTGGTGGGGCGCGTTCTTTCTGATCATGGCCGCGTTGATCATCGTCAGTGGCTACACCTCGATCAACGCGGTGGTGAAGGCTGAGCTGTTCCCCACCGAAATCCGCGCCCTGGGCGTTGGCCTGCCCTACGCGCTTACCGTGTCCATCTTCGGCGGTACTGCCGAATACGTCGCCTTGTGGTTCAAGAGCGCCGGCATGGAAAGCGGCTTCTACTGGTACGTCACAGGCTGCATCGCCTGCTCGCTGTTGGTGTACGCCACCATGAAGGACACCAAGCAGCATTCGCGGATCACCACCGACTAAGCCCATCCCACGCTTAGCACTGCTTCGGGCGCCTACTAGAGGGCGCCCGATTTCGTTTGGCCACGCCGGGCCTCGTCGGATCATCCAGGCGCCAGCCCTCCTCTGCAGGCCCAGCTTGCACCTTCCCTTCCCGCACTGGCACGACGTTCGTCCGACGCGCTTGGCTTAATGGCCCATTAATCACACTCCGGCACATTACCCCCATCAGCAAAAGCGCCAGTACCTGCGCCTCGAAACTCCCCGGCTGCCTGCGTTCCAGCCCAGGTGCGCGCTCCAATCAATCGGATAAATAGATTATTAAGCACGATTTTTAGCACTTTTTAATCGCATTAATCGGCGTAGCATTCAGTTTATCGAAACGACACACCTACTCTGGAGCATCCCCATGAAAAGCAAATTCATCCTGACCCTCGCCCTTTTCGCATTTGCCGCAGGCGCATCCGCCGAAGATGGATTCGATCGCACCCATGCGCATACCTTCGCAGCGGCGCCTGCTCAGGCCACCGGCTATGCCGAGGACGGCTTTGACCGCACAGGCGGTCAGCGCTTCGCTGAAGATGGTTTCGACCGCACCGGTGGCCAGCGCTTCGCCGAAGATGGTTTCGACCGCACCGGTGGCCAGCGCTTCGCCGAAGATGGTTTCGACCGCACCGGTGCCCAGCGCTTCGCCGAAGATGGTTTCGAGCGCACCGGTGGCCAGCGCTTCGCCGAAGACGGTTTCGACCGCACCAACGCCCATCGCATTAGCTGATAGTAGCCATGCGCATTCAGCCCGGCTTTCGCCGGGCTCCAGCATTCCCAGTTGGCCTCAGGCTTGGCACACTGGTCGCCTCTCAAACCAGGAGGTGGGCCGGCAAGCCCAGCGCAGATGTATTACTACGAACCCGCCAAAGGCCATGGCCTGCCCCATGATCCGTTCAACGCCATCGTCGGCCCTCGTCCGATCGGCTGGATATCCTCGCAGGACCAGCAAGGCCATTTGAATCTCGCGCCTTACAGCTTCTTCAACGCCTTCAACTACATTCCACCGATCATCGGTTTCTGCAGCGTCGGGCGCAAAGACAGCCTGAACAATATCGAGCAAACCGGTGAATTCGTCTGGAACCTGGCCACCCGCCCCCTGGCCGAGCAGATGAACCTGAGCTGCTCGGCGGTATCGCCTGAGGTGAACGAGTTCGAACTCAGCGGCCTGACGGCCACGCCGTCGAGCGTGGTAAAGGTGCCACGGGTAGGGGAAACCCCTGTGGCGTTCGAATGCAAGGTGACGCAGATCGTGCAACTGCAGCGCGCCGACCAGGCGTTGGTACCCAGCTGGTTGATCCTGGGCGAAGTGGTGGCGGTGCACATCGCCGAGCGCCTGCTCAAGGACGGCATCTACGATACCGCAGCGGCCGAGCCTATCCTGCGTGGCGGTGGCCCGGCGGACTATTTCGAGCTGGGCAACCTGTTCAAGATGCCCAGGCCCAAAGCCTGATCACCAGATCAGCTCACCCGCTTCGCTGACACCTTGCAGGCGTTGCAATTCGCCCGTGGCCGCCTCGTCGGCAGCCACGGCGCCCTTGAACACTTGCCCATCGAGCACCTTGTGAAAGCGCGGTGCACCGCCCATGCCCATGGCCTTGACGGCAATGGCTGCGTGGTAGCCACCGCCTTCGGCCGGCACCATTGCCGACACGGCTTCGAACTGGGGAAACTCTCTACGTGCCATCTTTGCCATACGCCTTGTGGGTGAAACCTGGATGGTACCCACTGGCTTGATGATGCGGCAATCATTGGCCTGGGCGCCCGTTGAACAGGCTCAACCAAACGTGTGCAGATCCAGACTGCTCACCACTTGGGACTGTACCAACTCGCCGAACACATTCAGCGTTGGCGAAGCGAAGTAACCATTCATCGCCTGCTGATCCTGCCAGCTACCGCTCAATAACCACAGGTCGTCATCAGCCTGCGAGCGTTGCACCGAAAAACTCAGGCAACCCGGGATGTCCAGCGATGGCACCAACAGGTCGCGCAAGCGTGCGCCCAGTTCGGCCGAGCGCCCGCTGCTGGCGCGAATCAAGGCAAGGTGGGTGACCGGTTGTTGTAGCCTCATTGCACACTCTCCCTGAAGCAGCAGTCGAATACCTGGCTTGCAAGGCTAGGGCCTGGGCGCGTTTGCGCGTTAGGCCATTACTGCACACCGATTGCCTGATTCTGCATCGCGGCAGGATCAGGCAATCGATCTGCAGTATTCGACTAGCTTCGGCGGTTGCCCAAACCTATTCTGCGTCGGTCAGCAGAGGAAAGCCCCATGTCCATCGCCCCGTCCCTTGATCCGCACCTGGAGGTCCAGCGCCAGGAGTTGGCCGACTTGATCGCTCGCCATGCAGGCGACCCTTATGGGCCGGCCTCGGCCATCGAC
Source organism: Pseudomonas sp. URMO17WK12:I9 (assembly GCF_900230165.1). Taxonomy (NCBI): domain Bacteria; kingdom Pseudomonadati; phylum Pseudomonadota; class Gammaproteobacteria; order Pseudomonadales; family Pseudomonadaceae; genus Pseudomonas; species Pseudomonas sp. URMO17WK12:I9. Next base: position 144,136 of record NZ_OCMQ01000004.1, read on the forward strand.
AACCTGTTCCTGGTGCGCTACACCGAGAACATTCGCTCGGTACCTACCCTGGCGCAACCTGCGCTGTGCATTCTGGCCCAGGGCAGCAAAAGCCTGTTCCTCGGGGACGAACAGTACGCCTACGACCCGCTGCACTACATGGTGGTTTCGGTCACCTTGCCGCTGAGCGCGGTCAAGCTCGACGCCAGCCCGCAGCGCCCGAGCCTGGGGTTGCGCATGGACCTGGACCCTGCCGAGATCAGCCAGCTGATCGCCGACAGCGGTCCGATGCTGGTACCCAATCGCCCGTATGGGCGCGGCCTGTACGTGGAAAAAACTGACAGCGCGCTGCTCGATGCCTTGCTGCGCCTGCTCCGCCTGCTCGACACGCCACGCGACATCGCCATGCTGGCACCGCTGGTGCGCAGGGAGATTCTCTACCGCCTGCTGCGCGGCCCGCAGGGCTACCGGCTGTACGAAATTGCCTTGGCCAACAGCCAGACCCACCGCGTGTGCCAGGCCATCAGCTGGCTCAACGACAACTATCAGCGGCCACTGCGCATCGAGGACCTGGCCCGCGAGGTCAACCTCAGCGTTTCCACCCTGCACCATCGCTTCAAGGCGGTGACTTCGATGAGCCCGCTGCAGTACCAGAAGCAACTGCGCTTGCAAGAAGCCCGGCGGCTGATGCTCAACGATGGCCTTGAGGCCGCCGTGGCGGCCTATCGAGTGGGCTACGAGAGCCCTTCGCAATTCAGCCGTGAGTACAGCCGGCTCTACGGCGCACCGCCTATTCGTGACATGGCCCGGCTGCGGTCCAGCGCGGTGTAGCAAGACCAAGGTCACCGCAGCGCTGCATTGCGTACGCGCGCACCGTCACTGGAGGGGCCACTGCATCTCGCCCTTGGCCACCTTGGCGCTGAGCGCCAGCGCACTCTCATCGCCCAACCCCGGATAGCGTCGTTTCATGGCCTCGACCAGCGCAGCCGAATCGTTTGCTGCGCGCGCCTGCGCCTCGAAGGTGCGGATGTAATCGACGGTAAAGCCAACGGACTGCGGTGAGTAATCACTGGCACCGACGAAGTGCCCGGGCACCACGGTTTGCGGCGCAAGCGCCTGGATGTCCGCCAGGGTTTGCAGCCAATGGGCACGCGAGGACGCCGATTGTGTGTCGGCCATCCACACATGAATGTTCTGCGAAACCACGACCCCGCCAACCACTGCCTTGATCGAAGGTATCCAGACAAAGCTGCGGTCCGGCTGCGGTCCTTCAAGGCCACGCACCTCCAGCACCTGGTCCTCGAGCAGCAGGCGGTTGCCTGTCAACACCTTGGGCAGCACCAGCCGCTCAGGTTTTTGCGCCCCCATTTCAGGCCCCCAGTACGCCAGTTTAGCCTCCATGGTGTTGCGGATGTGTTCGACCGTGGCGACCGAAGCCAACACCTCGGCGTCAGGGAACGCCTGGGTCAAGGTTGCCAGGCCGAAGTAATAATCGGGGTCACCCTGGCTGATGTAGATCGTCGTCAAGCGCTTGCCACTCGCACGGATACGCTGCACCAGTTGCCGGGCGTGATCAGTGCCAAATTGTGCATCGATCAACACGGCGTCACGCGGGCCGCTCACGATCACCGAGCTGACCGCAAACGGCGCATCGGCGCCAGGGTTGTACACGTCCAATTGCAAGGGAGCGGCGGCCAGCAGTGGGGCGGCACAGGCCAGGCATCCGAGCACCAGGCCACGCAAGGGAGAAAGGAGTGTCATCGCAGGCATCCGTCAGAGTGGAAATGCCTGCAGCTTAAGGGGCGACACCCTGCAGAAAAATGCCATGCTTGCACATGGTTTGTTTCTGAAATCGGGCAAATGATGGATCGTTTAACAGCTATGCGCGTTTTCGTCACGGTAGTGGACCTTGGCAGTCAGTCGGCGGCGGCCGAGCACCTGCAGCTCTCGCGCCCCGTGGTCTCTCGGTACCTGGCACAGCTCGAAGCGTGGGTGGGCGCGCGGCTGATGCAGCGCACCACGCGCCGGCTCAGCCTGACTGCCGCAGGCCAGGACCTCCTGCCGCGCTGCAGGCAATTGCTGGAGTTGGCCAGCGAACTGCAAGGAGCCGTACAACAGCAAGACCAGACACCACGGGGGACATTGCGTATCAGCGTCAGTACGTCATTTGGACAGGCGCAGCTGGCCGATGCCGTGGCCGCCTATGTGCGTCAGTACCCATTGGTAAAAGTCGACCTGCAGATGCTCGATCGCACCGTGAACCTGGTGGACGAACGCATCGACCTGGCCATCCGCAACAGCAACGACCTGGACCCTAGCCTGGTTGCCCGCCGCCTGAGCGTATGCCGCTCGGTGATCTGCGCCGCGCCCGCCTACCTGGCCGAGCACGGCACACCCGAGCGGGTCGAGGACCTGTCACACCACAATTGCCTGACGCACAGCTATTACGGCAATGGGGTGTGGCAGTTCGAGGTCAACGGCCAGCAGGTCGCGGTGCCGGTTCAGGGCAACATCAGCGCCAACGAGTCCCTGACATTGCAAAAGGCGGTAGCAGCAGGCGCCGGCATCGCCCTGCTCCCCACCTATCAGGCGGCTGCCGCCCTGCGCAGCGCGGAACTGGTGCGCCTGCTTCCCGAGGCCAGGCCGCAGACCCTGGACCTGACGGCGGTCTATACCTCACGCAAGCACATGCCCGCGACCTTGCGCACCCTGCTGGACTTTCTCGTCCAGCGCTTCGAGGAGGAGCCGGCCTGGGACTGGGACCTGTAAGCGCCTGCTTACTCCTCGACGCTCATGTATTCCTTGGCCCAGCGGATGTAGTCCTCGGGCTGGGTGTAGGTATGCGAAAGCTCGGTGGCGCTCAAGTTATCGGACTTGTGCTGCTGGCCACGCTGCTGGCGCAGGCAGTCGTACGTCGCCTTGATGGCGGCGAAGTAAGCCGCGTGACCGTCGACGGCGATGCGCACGCCCAGGCTTGCCAGACGCGCGTCATCATGCAGGTTGGGGTTGCCGTAGGTCACCAGCATCAAGGGTACGGTCAGGTGGCTGGCGATCTGTTCGAGCTGGTCGAAGTCCTTCACCCCTACCATGCAGATGCCATCGGCACCCGCTTTCTGGTAGCTCTGGGTCCGCACGATCACTTCCTCGGTGCTGAGCACGCCGGCGTTGGTACGGGCGATGATCGACAGGGACGAATCGACGCGCGCCTCGAGCGCCGCGCGGATCTTGCCCACGCCTTCTTCTACCGATATGAGATCGGTGGACTTGCGCCCGAACTGGGCCGGCAACAGCGTATCCTCGATCGTCAACGCCGCCACGCCGGCACGCTCCAGCTCCGTGACAGTGCGCATCACGTTCAGCGCATTGCCGTATCCGTGGTCGGCGTCTGCCAGCACCGGCAACTGGGCCACGCGACCAATTCGCGTGGCTTGCTCGACGAATTCGCTGAGTGTGATCAGGGCAAAATCCGGCGCAGCCAGTACCTGCAGCGATGCCACCGAACCTCCGAGGATGCCGACCTCAAAACCCAGGTCCGCGGCAATGCGCGCAGACATGGGGTCGAACACCGAGGCGGTGTGGTAGCACGAACCTGAAGCGAGCAGCTCGCGGAAGGCAATACGCAGATCTTGGTGGGAAGCCTTGGGCATGATCACTCCGCAATTGTAGAAATTTCTGAACGGTAACTACCGGCCTCTGTATCGGGCGTACCTGCACAATTCATGGACCACTCAAGTCGCGGTCATGCTCCACATGCAGGCAGAGGAATAAAGGTGTAGGAGCCAGGGGAATCCGATTAACCCCCGAGAGGTCGCACCAAGCTAGTGCAAACAGGGGCTTAGCGCGGGATTGGCATACCAAAGATATCACGGGGCCAGCCTCTGCTGGATGAATGCGTTGATGCCGATCGTGCATAGGCGATGCTCAGAGTACATAGGAAGCTACGTAACTCAGGTTACACTGCCATGCTTTCACTGCCCCTGTGCAGGCGTGCCCTGGTCTTGATGGCGCGTAGCTGTAGCCTGCGGGATCGTTCGGATGAAGCCCACTCAAACCAAGGAACTGCCGTGCCCCCTGCCCTGCCTGCGATTGCCCTGCGCCAGATCCTGACCGCCTTGATGCTGGCCATCTTTCTCGGCGCACTGGATCAAACCATCGTGGCAGTGTCATTGCCTGCGATCTCCGCGCAGTTCAATGATGTCGGTCTGCTGGCCTGGGTCATTTCCGGCTATATGGTGGCCATGACAGTGGCCGTCCCGATCTACGGCAAGCTGGGCGATCTCTATGGGCGGCGTCGCATGATCCTGACCGGGATCGGCGTGTTCACTGTCGCCTCGATCGGCTGTGCGCTGGCTCAGGACATGCCGCAACTGGTGCTGGCCAGAGTGCTGCAAGGCATCGGCGCAGGCGGCATGGTATCGGTGAGCCAGGCGATCATCGGCGACTTCGTGCCCCCGCGCGAACGAGGCCGTTATCAGGGCTATTTCAGCAGCATGTATGCCCTGGCCAGCGTGGCGGGGCCGGTACTGGGCGGCTGGCTGACCGAGTACCTGTCCTGGCGCTGGGTGTTCTGGATCAACGTGCCGCTGGGCATCGCCGCGCTCTGGGCTATCCACCGCGCCCTGGCCGGTCTGCCCGTGCAGCATCGGCCCGCACAAGTGGATTATCCGGGCGCGCTGCTGCTGATCGTGGGCTTGGGCAGCCTGCTGCTCGGGATCACCCTGGTCGGCCAGGGGCAGGCCTGGACGGCGCCCGCCGTGCTAGGCCTGTTCACCTGCGCCGTGATCGCCATGATCCTGTTCATCCTCCAGGAGCGCCGCTGCGTCGAGCCACTTCTGCCGTTGACGCTATTCGGCAATCGCGCCGCGGTGCTGTGCTGGGGCGTGATTTTCTTCGCCAGCTTCCAGGCCATTTCCCTGACCATGCTGATGCCCTTGCGCTACCAGGGCCTCACCGGTGCCGGTGCCGACAGCGCCGCCTTGCATCTGCTGCCGTTGGCCATGGGGCTACCCATCGGTGCTTTTACCGCAGGACGTCTGACAACGCGGCTTGGCCGCTACAAGCCGCAGATCCTTACTGGCGCCCTGCTGATGCCGGTGTCTATCTTCGCCTTGGCGATCACGCCGCCGCAGGCCGGGCTGGCCAGTGCACTGTTCATGCTGCTGACAGGGATCGCGTGCGGGATGCAGTTCCCAACGTCACTGGTAGGCACGCAGAATGCCGTGCAGGCCCAGGACATGGGGGTCGCCACCAGCACCACCAACCTGTTTCGGTCCCTCGGTGGCGCCATGGGCGTGGCCTGCATGTCGAGCCTGCTGCTGGCCTTGCTGCACCAAGGCGGGTTCGCGTTGCTGGACAATCCGTTGCTGGGTACCTTCAAGGCCAACCAAGTGAGCCCTGAACTGCAGGCACACTTGGCGATCACTTTCCGGCATCTGTTGATGGCCAGTGCAGGGGTCGGCGTCATTGCACTGGTGGTGGCGGTGCTGCTGCCGGATCGGCCACTGCGCGGGCATTGAGGTGGCCCGCAGGGAAGCTCAGGTGCTGATCACTGGCACGTCCCTGGGGACTAGCCCTCACAAACCTTCACAAAGTCTCATTTGCGCATCGCCGGGCTCAAGCGCAGCATATCCAACCCGGCGTCGACCCATTTCTCGGCGTTGCCCAGCAGGTCCACGCTGTCGGGCAGCAACAGCCAGCGCCTGATCAACCCGTCAACGTAAGAAAACATGGCCACCGCTGCCCGCTCCACATCCAGCTCCACCGGCAGTTGGCCACGGCGCACTGCATTGGCCAGGGCCAGGGTAATGCCTGTGTGGCAGTCCACTACTGCCACCTGGCGCTGCTGGCGGATTTCGCACATGTCATCGGTGAACTCGCACTTGTGATGCAGAATCTCATTGATACGGCGTGTCCTGGCGTCGCGCACCAGGTCGTTGAACACTTGCAGCAGCAATTTGCGCATGCAGTCGAGCGGGTCGAGTTCGTCCTCGCTTTCGCTGGCGCGCGCGAGATGGTCATGGGTTTCATGCAAGCTGTCGAGCAGTGCCTGCACCAGCTCGGCCTTGTTATTGAAGTGCCAGTAGATTGCACCTCGCGTGACGCCCGCCTGTTCGGCGATGTCCGCAAGGGTGGTTCGCGCAACCCCGCGCTTGTAGAAAGCCCTCTCTGCCGCCTGGATGATCTGGGCGCGAGTTTCCTGGGCTTCCTCTTTGGTTCGACGGACCATGGCAGTACAACCTCATCTGGCCCGAACGCGGCGACGCGTGCGGGAAGGCTCCGGGGCGCCTCTAGGGGCACCTGGCGGATCAAGCTAATCAAGGGCTGTGGCGGTAGCCATGGACAACCCGGCGGTATTTACAAACAACCATGAATGTAAGTATATTCCTTAGCAAGCTATTTATCCACCGGATAGCCATTTATCCAGATCAAGACATTCCATTACTCTTGAGCGTCTCCCTGCTCCTGCGATCCGAGGATTCTCATGCAATTCAAGCCAGCCGTTACCGCCCTGGTTTCAGCCGTAGCCCTCGCAACCCTGCTCAGTGGCTGCAATAAAGAAGACCAAGCCGCGCAGCAGCAACAGCAGCAGCAGGCGCCTCAAGTCGGCGTAGTGACCCTACAGCCGCAGGCCTTCACCTTGACCACCGAGCTGCCAGGCCGCACCAATGCCTACCGGATCGCCGAAGTTCGTCCACAGGTAAACGGGATCATCCTCAAGCGCCTGTTCAAGGAAGGCAGCGAGGTCAAGCAGGGCCAACAGCTGTATCAGATCGACCCGGCCGTCTACGAAGCCAACCTGAGCAAGGCCCAGGCAGACCTGCAGGCTACCCGCTCTCTGGCTGATCGCTACAAGCAGCTGATCGAGGAACAGGCGGTTTCCCGGCAGGAATACGACGACGCCAATGCCAAGCGCCTGCAAGCCGAGGCCTCGCTCAAGAGTGCGCAGATCGACCTGCGCTACACCAAGGTCCTGGCCCCCATCAGCGGCCGCATCGGTCGTTCGGCGGTAACCGAAGGCGCGCTGGTCAACAGCGGCCAGACCAATGCCATGGCCACCATCCAGCAACTGGACCCGATCTACGTCGACGTGACCCAGTCCACTGCCGAGCTGCTCAAGCTGCGGCGCGAGCTGGAAAGCGGCCAACTGCAGCGCGCTGGCGACAACGCAGCGTCGGTGCAACTGGTGCTCGAAGACGGCACCTTGTACAAGCAGGAAGGGCGCCTGGAGTTCTCCGAAGTGGCCGTGGACGAAACCACCGGCTCGGTCACCCTGCGTGCCATCTTCCCCAACCCTGACCACACCCTGTTGCCTGGCATGTTCGTGCATGCACGGCTCAAGGCGGGCGTGAACGCCAATGCCATCCTGGCACCGCAGCAGGGCGTGACGCGCGACCTCAAGGGCGCCCCTACCGCGCTGGTGGTGAACAAGGACAACAAGGTCGAACTGCGCCAGCTCAAGGCCAGCCGTACCGTGGGCAGCGACTGGCTGATCGAGGAAGGCCTGAACCCAGGCGACCGCCTGATCACCGAAGGCTTGCAGTACGTGCGCCCAGGTGCCGAGGTCAAGGTCAGCGAAGCCACCAACGTCAAGAAGCCGGACAGCCCCAACCAGGGCAACGCAGCGAAAGCAGACGCCAAAGCGGAGTAAACCATGTCGAAGTTCTTTATTGATCGCCCGATCTTCGCCTGGGTGATCGCCTTGGTGATCATGCTGGTCGGCGCCTTGTCGATCCTGAAGTTGCCGATCAACCAGTACCCCAGCATCGCCCCACCGGCCATCGCCATTGCCGTGACCTACCCGGGCGCTTCGGCGCAAACCGTGCAGGATACGGTGGTGCAGGTGATCGAACAGCAGCTCAACGGTATCGACAACCTGCGTTATGTGTCGTCGGAAAGTAACTCCGACGGCAGCATGACCATTACTGCCACCTTCGAGCAGGGTACCAACCCCGACACCGCCCAGGTGCAGGTGCAGAACAAGCTCAACCTGGCCACCCCCCTGCTGCCGCAGGAAGTGCAGCAACAGGGTATCCGCGTCACCAAGGCCGTGAAGAACTTCCTGATGGTGATCGGTCTGGTGTCCGAAGACGGCAGCATGACCAAGGACGACCTGGCCAACTACATCGTCTCCAACATGCAGGACCCGATCTCGCGTACGGCCGGTGTGGGTGACTTCCAGGTGTTCGGCGCCCAGTACGCCATGCGCATCTGGCTCGATCCGGCCAAATTGAACAAGTTCCAGCTGACCCCGGTGGACGTCAAGACCGCCGTGGCTGCCCAGAACGTTCAGGTCTCCTCCGGCCAGCTCGGCGGCCTGCCAGCCGTGCCTGGGACGCAGCTCAACGCCACCATCATCGGCAAGACCCGCCTGCAGACTGCCGAGCAGTTCGAGAAGATCCTGCTCAAGGTCAACAACGACGGCTCCCAGGTACGCCTGGGCGATGTGGCCCAGGTCAGCCTTGGCGGCGAGAACTATGCCGTCAGCGCCCAGTTCAACGGCAAGCCCGCCTCGGGCCTGGCCGTCAAGCTGGCCACGGGCGCCAACGCACTGGATACGGCCAAGGCCCTGCGCCAGACCATCGCCGACCTGGAGCCGTTCTTCCCGCCAGGGGTCAAGGCGGTATTCCCGTATGACACCACGCCGGTGGTCACCGAATCGATCAGCGGGGTCATCCATACCCTGATCGAAGCCGTCGTGCTGGTGTTCCTGGTGATGTACCTGTTCCTGCAGAACTTCCGCGCCACCATCATCACCACCATGACCGTACCGGTGGTTTTGCTGGGCACCTTCGGCATCCTTGCCGCCGCAGGCTTCAGCATCAACACCCTGACCATGTTCGCCATGGTGCTGGCCATCGGCCTGCTGGTGGACGATGCCATCGTGGTGGTGGAAAACGTCGAGCGTGTGATGTCCGAAGAAGGGCTGCCGCCCAAGGAGGCGACCAAGCGCTCCATGGAACAGATCCAGGGCGCGCTGGTGGGTATCGCCCTGGTATTGTCGGCCGTACTGCTGCCCATGGCGTTCTTCGGGGGCTCCACTGGTGTGATCTACCGCCAGTTCTCCATCACCATCGTCTCGGCCATGGGCCTGTCGGTGCTGGTGGCGCTGGTCTTCACCCCGGCGCTGTGCGCCACCATGCTCAAGCCTTTGAAAAAGGGCCAGCACCATGAGGCCAAGGGTGGGTTCTTCGGCTGGTTCAACCGCAGCTTCGATCGCAGCGTCAACGGCTACGAGCGCAGCGTGGGGACCATCCTGCGCAACAAGATTCCGTTCCTGTTGGGCTATGCCCTGATCGTGGCCGGCATGATTTTCCTGTTCACCCGCATTCCAACCGCGTTCCTGCCCGAGGAAGACCAGGGTGTACTGTTTGCCCAGGTGCAGACGCCGGCCGGCTCCAGTGCCGAGCGTACCCAGGCAGTGGTCGACCAGATGCGCGAATACCTGCTCAAGGACGAAGCCGACACGGTATCCTCGGTGTTCACCGTCAACGGCTTCAACTTCGCAGGCCGCGGCCAGAGCTCGGGCATGGCGTTCATCATGCTCAAGCCCTGGGGTGAGCGTACGGCGGAAAACAGCGTGTTCGGTCTTGCCCAGCGGGCGCAGCAGCACTTCTTCAGCTTCCGCGACGCCATGGTCTTCGCGTTCGCACCACCAGCGGTGCTCGAGCTGGGTAACGCCACAGGCTTCGACGTGTTCCTGCAGGACCGCGGCGGTGTCGGCCATGCCAAGCTGATGGAGGCCCGCAACCAGTTCCTGGCCAAGGCTTCGCAAAGCAAGATCCTCAGCGGTGTACGCCCCAATGGCCTGAACGACGAACCGCAGTACCAGCTGACCATCGATGACGAGCGTGCCAGCGCCCTGGGCGTGACCATCTCGGACATCAACAACACCCTGTCGATTGCCTTCGGTGCCAGCTACGTCAACGACTTCATCGACCGCGGCCGGGTCAAGAAGGTCTACATCCAGGGCGAAGCCAATGCCCGGATGAGCCCGGAAGACCTGCAGAAGTGGTATGTGCGCAACGCCGATGGCGAAATGGTGCCGTTCTCTTCGTTCGCCAAAGGTGAATGGACCTACGGCTCGCCCAAGCTCTCGCGCTACAACGGCGTAGAAGCCATGGAAATCCTCGGTGCGCCTGCCCCTGGCTACAGTACCGGTGAGGCCATGGCCGAGGTCGAGCGCATCGCCGGCGAACTGCCAAGCGGCGTAGGTTTCTCCTGGACGGGCATGTCCTACGAGGAGAAGCTGTCTGGTTCGCAAATGCCGGCCCTGTTCGCCCTGTCGCTGCTGTTCGTGTTCCTGTGCCTGGCAGCGCTGTACGAAAGCTGGTCGATTCCGATCGCCGTGGTGCTGGTGGTGCCACTGGGCATCATCGGTGCGTTGATCGCTACCAGCCTGCGCGGGCTGTCCAATGACGTGTACTTCCTGGTCGGCCTCTTGACCACCATCGGCCTGGCGGCCAAGAACGCCATTCTGATCGTCGAGTTCGCCAAGGAATTGCACGAGCAGGGCCGCAGCCTGTACGACGCGGCGATCGAGGCGTGCCGCATGCGTTTGCGCCCGATCATCATGACCTCGCTGGCCTTCATCCTCGGCGTGGTACCTTTGACCATCGCCAGCGGCGCTGGCGCCGGCAGCCAGCACGCCATTGGTACCGGCGTGATCGGCGGCATGATCAGTGCGACCGTGCTGGCCATCTTCTGGGTACCGTTGTTCTTCGTCGCAGTGTCGTCGCTGTTCGGCAGCAAAGAGCCGAAAAAAGATGACACCCCTGAAACTCCACGTTATGAGGCTGGGCAATGACCAAGTCTTTGTTGTCCCTGGCAGTCACCGCTTTCATCCTCGGCGGCTGCTCGCTGATTCCCGACTACCAGACCCCGGAAGCACCGGTGGCTGAGCAGTGGCCGCAAGGCCCGGCCTACTCGCCCACCCAGTCGGCGGACGTCGCTGCCGCTGAACAGGGCTGGCGGCAGTTCTTCAACGACCCGGCGCTGCAGCAACTGATCCAGACCGCGCTGGTCAACAACCGGGACCTGCGCGTCGCGGCGCTGAACATCGACGCCTACCGCGCCCAGTACCGCATCCAGCGTGCGGACCTGTTCCCGGCGGTGTCGGCCAACGGCAGTGGCAGCCGTCAACGCATCCCGGCGAACATGTCGCAGACTGGCCAGTCGGGCATCACCAGCCAGTATTCGGCAACCCTGGGCGTCAGTGCCTATGAACTCGACCTGTTCGGCCGCGTGCGCAGCCTTTCGGAACAGGCGCTGGAGACCTACCTGTCCAGCGAGCAGGCGCGTCGCTCCACCCAGATCAGCCTGGTGGCGAGCGTGGCGAACGCCTATTACACCTGGCAGGCCGACCAGGCGCTGTTCAAGCTGACCGAGGAAACCCTGAAGAACTACCAGGAAAGCTACAACCTCACCCGGCGCAGCAACGAGGTGGGCGTGGCGTCGGCGCTGGACCTGAGCCAGGCCCGCACGGCTGTCGAAGGCGCCCGGGTCAAGTACTCGCAGTACCAGCGCCTGGTCGCCCAGGACGTGAACAGCCTGACTGTCCTGCTGGGGACCGGCATCCCCACAAACCTGCCTGAACCACTGCGCCTGGACGCCGATCAACTGGCCGAAGTACCGGCAGGCCTGCCGTCGGACCTGTTGCAGCGCCGCCCTGACATCCAGGAGGCCGAGCACCTGCTCAAGGCGGCCAACGCCAACATCGGCGCTGCCCGCGCGGCCTTCTTCCCCAGCATCAGCCTGACGGCCAATGCGGGCACCTTGAGCACCGACATGGGCGGGCTGTTCAAGGGTGGGTCGGGCACCTGGCTGTTCCAGCCGCAGATCAACCTGCCGATCTTCACCGCCGGCAGCCTGAAAGCGAGCCTTGACTACGCCAAGATCCAGAAGGACATCAACGTCGCCCGCTACGAGAAGTCCATCCAGACTGCGTTCCAGGAAGTATCCGATGGGCTGGCTGCGCGCAAGACCTTCGAGGAGCAGTTGCAAGCCCAGCGGGACCTGGTGCAAGCCAACCAGGACTACTACCGCCTGGCCGAGCGTCGGTACCGTATCGGCATCGACAGCAACCTGACGTTCCTCGACGCCCAGCGCAACCTGTTCAGTGCGCAGCAGGCGCTGATCGGTGACCGCCTTTCGCAGCTGACCAGCGAAGTCAACCTGTACAAGGCACTCGGTGGCGGCTGGTACGAGCGCACCGGGCAGGCCAACCAGCAGGCCTCGGTACAGACGCCCCGCGGCTGATACCCGCCCGCTTGCTCACCACCCGCCAGGCCTCGACAGACGCGGTGGGTGATGAGCAAGGCGCGGCCCTGGCATTCGCCAGGCTGATGATGATGGTGACCACAGCTATCCTGAGCTATATCGGGCACACCCCGGCAAGCCCACCAGGAGGCAGCACCATGAGCACCCTCGCCGAGCACCTGATCCGCTACGCGGGCTATCACCGCGACCCACGCAACATCGTCACTCATTTCGTCGGCATACCTCTGATTGTCCTGTCCGTGACCATTCTGTTGTCTCGGCCAGGCGGGTCGCTGGGCGGCATTTGGCTGTCTCCTGCCCTGCTTGTCTCGGCGGCGGCCACCTGGTTCTACCTGCGCCTGGAGCTTCGCTTCGGCCTGGTGATGGGCGCCCTGTTGGGCCTGTGCCTGTGGTTAGGTCACCTGCTGGCGGTGCAGACCACGGCGCTGTGGCTGTCGGTGGGCGTGGGTGCATTCGTGGTGGGCTGGATCATCCAGTTCGTCGGTCATCATTACGAGGGGCGCAAGCCAGCGTTCGTCGATGACATCAGCGGCTTGATCATCGGGCCGCTGTTCGTGGTGGCCGAAGCGGCCTTCATGATGGGCCTGTGCCCTGCCCTCAAGCGTCAGATCGAGCGCGCCGCCGGCCCGGTGGCGGTGCGTAAGGCCGTGCGGCAGTGACAACCTCGACAGGCCGTCCCGATACCGCGGACGGCCCGCCGCGCTTCATGCTCTGTGTCGAGCTCGTCAATGATCGTGGTGCAGGTACTTGGCTTGTTTTGGCAAGCGCAGGCTGAACAGGAAAGCGATGGCCATCATGGCGGTCACGTACCAGTAGAACGTGTTTTCCATGCCCAAGGTCTTGAGCCCCAGGGCCACGTACTCCGCCGACCCGCCAAACACGGCGTTGGCCACCGCGTAGGCAAGCCCCACGCCCAAGGCCCGCACCTGGGGCGGGAACATTTCGGCTTTCACCAGACCACTGATGGAGGTGTAGAAGCTGACGATGCACAACGCCAGGCTCACCAGCACGAACGCCATGAAGGGGCTGCTGACCGTCTTGAGCGCCATGAGCAATGGCACCGTGAACACCGTGCCCAGCGCGCCGAACAACAGCATGGAGTTACGCCGGCCGATGCGGTCGGACAGCATACCGAAGAACGGCTGCATCACCATGAACAGGAACAGCGCCCCGGTCATTGCGTAGCTGGCGTGCTTGGCGGTCATGCCAGCCGTGTTGACCAGGTACTTCTGCATGTAGGTGGTAAAGGTGTAGAAGATCAGCGAGCCGCCAGCGGTGTAGCCCAGCACCGTGATGAAGGCCGCCAGGTGATTGCCGAACAAACCGCGGATACTGCCGGCGTCCTTGTCCTGGCGCGTTTCTGCGCTGCTGGTTTCGTGCAGGGAGCGGCGCAGCATCAAGGAGATGACGGCAGCGATCGCACCGACCACGAAGGGAATTCGCCAGCCCCAGGCGCGCAGCTCGTCTTCGGTCAGCAACTGCTGCAGGATCACCACCACCAATACTGCCAGCAACTGGCCGCCAATCAGGGTCACGTACTGGAACGATGCAAAGAAGCCCCGCTGGCCACGCAGCGCCACTTCGCTCATGTAGGTCGCCGTGGTGCCGTATTCACCCCCCACCGACAGGCCCTGAATCAAGCGCGCCAGCAGCAGCAATGCCGGCGCCCATGTGCCAATACTGGCGTAAGTGGGCAGGCAGGCGATGGCCAAGGACCCGAAACACATCATCAGTACCGAGATCATCAGCGAGTTCTTGCGACCGTGGCGGTCGGCCAGACGGCCGAAGATCCAGCCGCCGATAGGCCGCATCAGAAAGCCCGCGGCAAACACACCGGCGGTATTGAGCAGTTGCACGGTCGGGTCATCTGAGGGAAAGAACGCCGGAGCAAAATAAATGGCGCAGAAGGCGTAGACATAGAAGTCGAACCATTCCACCAGGTTGCCTGAAGAGGCGCCGACGATGGCGAAGATGCGTTTGCTACGCTCCTCGCCAGTGTAGTGAGGGGTGGTCATGTCAGTCGTGCTCCTGGAGGAATACAAGGTAAGTCTAGACATACCTGGTTACACAGTCGTTCCGCGTGGTGTGCAATCAAGTGCAGCGAGGCGCTGCCGGCTGCCCTCATCTCTGAGGCACCCGGGCGCAGGCTCCCTCAAAGCCGTTCAATGGCCAGCGCCAGCCCTTGACCGACACCTACGCACATCGTGGCCAAGCCTTTGCGCCCTCCTGTGCGCTCAAGGTGGTGCAGCGCCGTCAGTACCAGGCGCGCACCACTCATGCCCAGCGGGTGGCCCAGTGCGATGGCACCGCCGTTGGGGTTGACCTGGGGCGCATCGTCCGCCACCCCTAGCCCGCGAAGAACGGCCAGCCCCTGGCTGGCGAAGGCCTCGTTGAGTTCAATGACATCGAATGCGCTGATGTCGATGCCCAGTCGCTCGATCAGCTTGCGTACCGCAGGCACCGGCCCGATGCCCATGACCCGCGGGGCCACCCCCGCACTGGCCATGCCCAGTACCTTGGCGCGAGCGGTCAGGCCATGGGTGTGCACGGCCTCGGCAGACGCCAGGATCATCGCTGCCGCGCCATCGTTGACCCCCGATGCATTGCCCGCCGTCACCGTTTTGCCCACGCCATTGACGGGGTTGAGCCTGGCCAAGGCCTCAAGGGTGGTATCGGGTCGCACGTGCTCATCGTGCTCTACCCAGGTCTCACCCTTCTTGTGCGCGACGCACACCGGCACGATTTCCTCGGCGAAAAACCCGGCAGCTTGCGCCGCTGCGGCCTTGTGCTGACTGCGCAAGGCAAATGCATCCTGGTCGGCGCGGGAAATGCCATGGTCGTCAGCTACGTTGTCCGCCGTCTGCGGCATGGCATCCACGCCGTATTGCGCTTTCATGAGCGGGTTGACGAAACGCCAGCCGATGGTGGTGTCTTCCAGTTGCATGGTGCGTGAATAAGCGCTTTGCGCTTTGCCCATGACAAACGGCGCTCGCGACATCGACTCCACGCCGCCCGCGATGGCCAGCTCCATTTCGCCACAGGCGATGGCGCGGAACGCCGCGCCGACGGCCTCCATGCCCGAAGCGCACAACCGGTTGAGGGTGACACCCGGCACGCATTCAGGCAGCCCGGCCAGCAGCAACGCCATGCGTGCCACGTTACGGTTGTCTTCGCCCGCCTGATTGGCACAACCGAAAAACACCTCGTCCAGGTGCGCCCAGTGCACACCCGGGTTGCGCGCGATCAATGCCTTGAGCGGTACCGCCGCCAAGTCGTCAGCCCGGATGCTGGCAAGGGCGCCACCAAACCGGCCAATGGGCGTGCGAACGGCATCACAAATATAGACCTCGCGCATCTTGCGTCTCCTGCAGTGACCATGGGCGCCGGCGATACAGGCACAATCGGGTCACTGCAACCTGTCCGCCGGGTGGGCATCAGGTTAGGGACAAAGGCGGGGCCGTCACAATTAGCTCAAGGCTGAACTGGGCGATTATCGAACGCTTTGTCAGCAGGCTGTAATGATCCTAAAGCCTTCGCGCTTATCCAAACAGCTGATGGCTGAGCTCTTGGCTGGCTTCCAGCAGTACGGGAAGAAACCGCTGCTCCAGTTCACTGCGCGGTACACGCCCGACGTGGGTACTGACGTTCAGCGCTGCCAATACCTGGCCTGAGGCGTCGTAGACGGGCACGGCCACCGAGCGCAGGCCTTGTTCGAGTTCCTGGTCGACCACGCACCATCCCTGGCTACGCACTTGCTCGATGCAGGCGAACAGCGACGGGGCGTCGTGCAGGGTACGGCTGGTGCGGGCCTTGAGGTCGGCACGATCGAAGTATTCGCGCAAGCTGGTGTCGTCCATGGCCGCCAGGAGGATGCGGCCCATGGACGTGCAGTACGCCGGGAGCCGTCCACCGACCGACAGGTCTACCGAGATCAGACGCTCTACCGTCGCCGAGCGGGCGATGTA
This sequence comes from Pseudomonas sp. URMO17WK12:I9, assembly GCF_900230165.1. Lineage (NCBI taxonomy): Bacteria > Pseudomonadati > Pseudomonadota > Gammaproteobacteria > Pseudomonadales > Pseudomonadaceae > Pseudomonas > Pseudomonas sp. URMO17WK12:I9. Next base: position 160,356 of record NZ_OCMQ01000004.1, read on the forward strand.
CAGAATGTCGTCCCCTTCGAGGGTCGCCATGTTGGCCGCCTCGTGCAACTGGTCGCTGATACGGTCCAGGTAAGGCTGCGCGGAAATGGCCAGGGGTGTCGATGACAGGTACGCATGGCCGAGCGTCAGCACTTTGGGCAGCAAGGAGTAGGTACGCCCGTCGGTGGTCGCGTAGCCCAGCTTCATCAGCGTATGCAGGCATCGGCGCACTGCCGCCCGAGGTATTTCGGTGCGATGGCTGATTTGCGCGATGGTCAGGTGCCGCTTGCGTTCCTGAAATGCCTGTATGACGGCAAGCCCACGCGCCAGGGAGGTCATGAAGTCAGGATCGCCGGTGAACGCCTGAATGCGTTTGGCCGGCGATGCCACGATTGGCGGGGCCAGGGCGGGTGCCGGACTGCGTGTTGGTTCGGGCAGAGCACTGTCACGGGCTGTTTTATCGTCATTCATCGCACACCTCAACAAAATCGCCGACTTGTGCGATTATCGAACAACCGGCCGATAATCGCAATTGACCGGCGACACGTTTGCTTATACCTTTCCAGTGCCACTTGTGGCTTCTTTGGAGAGACTGGTCAGGTACCCACCGTAGAAGTCCCAGGCAACGGCCCTGCCAATTGGTGGGGCCGTTTTGTTTTTGCGGTGTGCATCGCGTGCGATATCGAACTTTCACACGTTGTGGTTTTCTTAATATCGACATGTCTTTGATTGCCCGTCGGGCCAATCCCATCACACTGGCCTTATTCGAGTGTTGATATACTCCGGTCGTCTAGTTGGACGACGCGTCGATCCAGGTCCCGCCGGCAAGTTAAGTGTCGATATCGTCTAACGGTTTACGCCGACAGGGCGGTCCTCTTTTCAATTCAATTCAGGTACTGCATGTGACAAAAGAAGAACTGCGCGCAGAACTCGAGCGCCAGGCTGAGCGTTTCAAGGATGTATATGGCGGCGAAGTGACCACCTATGCGGCACAGCCGGAACCGGAACGCAAACCCTGGCGCAAACGCGCCAACATGCGCGACCAGGCGTTCAGCCAGGAGCTGGAACGCATGGAGAAGGAATTGCGCAGCGCTAACCCCTAGCCCTTTGCCCAATCGTCAAAGCGCTAGGGGTGCCCAGAGCGCGTAATTGCTCTGGCGCAATGGTTGTAATGGAATTTCACAAATTTCATACGGGCGTTTAAAACGATTAACCGCCTCACCTTCCGCGCATTTTGCTGATTTTTCGCTGACGTTGAACACATTTGGCTTCGATAATGTTGACCGACCTGCAGTGGCAGACGGCAATTTCTGACCTGGGCGACATGATCAGCGGCTGCCGCGGGTGCATCGATTGCCAACGTTTTCTGGCATAATCCGGCCCCCCTACGACCGCCAGACAACCTTCATGATCGATTTATTCAGCGGACTGGATGCCTGGGTATTGGTGAGCTTGCTGCTCGCCTTGACCTTCGTGCTCGCCTTCGAGTTCATCAATGGCTTTCATGACACCGCCAACGCGGTAGCCACCGTCATCTACACCAAAGCCATGCCACCACACCTGGCCGTGTTCTTCTCCGGCGTGTTCAACTTCCTTGGCGTTCTGCTGGGTGGGGTCGGGGTGGCTTATGCCATCGTGCACCTGCTTCCGGTAGAGCTGCTGATCAATGTGAACACCGGGCACGGCCTGGCCATGGTCTTCTCGCTGCTGGCCGCAGCCATTACCTGGAACCTGGGCACCTGGTACTTCGGTATTCCTGCGTCCAGTTCGCATACCCTGATCGGCTCGATCCTGGGCGTGGGCCTGGCCAACGCGCTCATCAACGACATTCCGCTGGGTGACGGCGTCAATTGGCAGAAAGCCATCGATATCGCCATGTCCCTGGTGGTTTCGCCGATCGCCGGGTTTGCCGTGGCCGCGCTGGTCCTGCTTGGCCTGAAATGGTGGCGCCCGCTGTCGAAGATGCACAAGACGCCTGAGCAACGCCGCAAACTGGACGACAAGAAGCACCCGCCTTTCTGGAATCGTCTGGTGCTGGTGATTTCGGCCATGGGCGTGAGCTTCGTGCACGGCTCCAATGACGGTCAGAAAGGCATTGGCCTGATCATGCTGGTATTGATCGGCATCGTACCGGCCAAGTTCGTGCTCGACCTGAACAGCACCACCTACCAGATCGAACGCACCCGTGATGCCACGTTGCACATGAGCCAGTTCTACGAGCGCAACGCTGCCACGCTGGGCGAATTCCTGGCGCTGGGCAAGGCCAAGGCCAGTGACCTGCCTGAACAGTTCAGCTGCAATCCCCAGCAGACCGAGCCGACCATCGCCGCGCTGCAGTCCTCGCTGCAGGGCGTGACCGACTACCGGGCCCTGGACGCGGACAAGCGTGTAGAAGTACGCCGTTACCTGCTGTGCCTGGACGACACCGCGAAAAAGGTTGGCAAGTTGCCGGGCCTGGATGCGCGTGAAAAGTCCGACCTGGAAAAGCTGCGCAAGGACCTGACCGCCACCACTGAGTACGCTCCGTTCTGGGTGATCGTGGCCGTTGCCCTGGCCCTGGGCCTGGGCACCATGGTTGGCTGGCGCCGCGTGGTGTTGACCGTCGGCGAGAAGATTGGCAAACAGGGCATGACCTATGCCCAGGGCATGTCGGCGCAGATCACCGCGGCCTGCGCCATTGGCATGGCCAACGTGTTCGCGCTGCCGGTTTCAACCACGCATGTGCTGTCTTCCGGCGTTGCTGGCACCATGGTCGCCAACAAAAGCGGCCTGCAGGGCGGTACGGTGAAGACCATCCTGATGGCGTGGGTGCTGACCCTGCCCGCCTCGATGGGGCTTGCCGCCGGCCTGTTCTGGTTGGCGTCCAAGGCAATCGGCTGACCTCAGCCCATAGAAAAAGGCGCCGTCGGGCGCCTTTTTTATGGGCGATGGTTTCACACCGCGCAGCTACTTCTTTTTCCCGCCCAGCAACGAGCCCATCAGCCCGCGCACCAGCTGCCGCCCCAGTTGATTGGCAGCCTGACGCATCGCCGACTTGATCGCCTGCCCGGCCGCGCCTTGCAGAAATTCGCCCGCCTTTTCAGCGAAACTGCTGTCATCAGCCTTGGGTTGCGGCGCGGGCTCCACCGCTTCGCCCTTGCGTTGGTTGAGCCTTTCGTAAGCCGACTCCCGGTCTATGGGTTTGTCATAACGGCCAACCAAGGGGGACCGCGCAATCAGTGCACTGCGCTCGGCCTCACTCAACGGGCCGATGCGCGATTGCGGTGGGGCGACCAGCACTCGCTGCACACTGGCAGGTGTTCCCTTGTCCTCGAGCGTGCCGACCAGTGCCTCGCCGATGCCCAGCTCGGTCAGCGAGGACAACGCATCGAATGAAGGGTTGGGGCGAAAGCCCTCGGCTACGGCGCGTAGCGCCTTCTGCTCCTTGGCCGTATACGCCCGCAAGCCATGCTGGATTCGCAGGCCCAACTGGGCAAGGACTGCATCGGGCAGGTCGGCTGGGGACTGGGTGACGAAATACACCCCGACCCCTTTTGAGCGAATCAGCCGCACCACCTGCTCCAGGCGGTCTTGCAAGGCCTTGGGCGTGTCCTTGAACAGCAGGTGCGCTTCATCGAAGAACAGCGCCAGCACCGGTTTTTCGGCATCACCACGCTCGGGCAGTTGCTCGAACAGTTCGGCCAGCAGCCACAGTAGAAACGTGGCGTAGACCTTGGGTGCCTCATGCACCAGGCGGCTGGCGTCGAGCAAATGGATGCGCCCTCGCCCATCCGGGTCGGGCCGCAGAATGTCTTCGAGCTGCAATGCCGGCTCACCAAACAACGCCTCTGCCCCCTGCTGCTCCAGGGTGGCCAGCCGGCGCAGCAACGCCTGCACGGACGCGCCGGTAACCAGCGCACTGTCTTCGCCCAGCACCTGCGGGTTGTCCTTCAGGTGGCCAAGCAGCGCTTTGAGGTCCTTGAGGTCCAGCAACAGCAAGCCTTCGCGATCGGCCACCTTGAAACTGGCATACAGCGCCGCCTGTTGGCTATCGGTGAGCTCAAGCAAGTTGCCTAGCAGCAAAGGCCCCATTTCGCTGATCGTGGTACGCAACGGATGCCCCGACTGGCCCGCGATGTCCCACACGCTGACTGGGTAGGCCTGTGGCTGGTGGTGCAACCAAGGCATCCCTGCGATGCGCTCGGCCACCTTGCCCTCAGGCGCGCCTTTGGCGCCTAGCCCACACAGGTCGCCTTTGACGTCGGCCGCGAACACCGCCACGCCGGCATCGCTGAAAGCCTCGGCCAAGTGTTGCAGGGTCACGGTCTTGCCGGTACCGGTGGCCCCCGCCACCAACCCGTGCCGGTTGGCAAGCCGCATCGCTTGCCCTACGGGCTGGCCATCAGGGCTTGATCCTACAACGATAAATGAAGATTCCGACATCTCTTTAATCCTCTGCTCAAGCTTTGTCTTACTTCGGCCGATACCTCTGGGTGATATTCGCCTTACTCAGAGAGAACAACCGAAAAAGGACTTTTCGGGATGTTGCACTGGCTGGGCCCTACAGCTGCGAACGCCTGATACAAAACCTTAGCGGACCCGATGATTTCATGAACAAAAGCCTTCGTTTCAGCCACAAGATTCTGCTGGCAGCATCACTGATCGTGATCCTCGCATTCAGCCTGTTCACCCTCTACAACGATTACCTGCAGCGTAATGCGATTCGCGAGGACCTTCAGGACTACCTGACTGAGATGGGCGCCTCTACGTCGACCAACATCCGCAGTTTGTTCGAGGGACGTATCAAACTGGTCGAGAACCTGGCGCAGAATATCGCCCAGCAACCGGCCAATGCTGAAACCCTGATGGGCCAGCAGGCGCTGATATCGAGTTTCCTTACCGTTTACCTGGGCAGGGTCGATGGCAGCTTCAGCGTGCGCCCGGATGCAAAGATGCCTGACGGGTACGATCCCCGCACACGCCCCTGGTACAAGGATGGCATGAGTGCCAGCGGCACCCTGCTGACCGAACCCTACATCGACATGACCACCAACAAGATGGTGATCGGCATCCTCGACAAGGTGGCCGATTCGGTGGGAGTGGTCGGTGGTGACCTGGCACTGGACGGCCTGGCGCAAATCATCAACTCGCTGAACTTCGGCGGCATGGGGTATGCCTTCCTGGTAAACGACCAAGGCAAGATCCTGGTTCACCCGGATCAAGGCCTGGTGATGAAATCATTGTCAGACCTGTTCCCCGAGCGCACACCGAAGCTCACCCCTGAGCTGACCGAAGTGCAAAGTGACGGCCATGCCCGCCTGCTGACGTTCACACCGGTGACCGGCTTGCCTTCGGCCAACTGGTACATCGGCCTGTCGGTGGACAAGGACAAGGCCTTCGCGATGCTCAGCACGTTCCGCACCTCCGCCGTGATCGCCACCGTGGTGGCCGTGGTGATCATCATCGCCCTGCTGGGGCTGCTGATCCGTGTGCTGATGCAGCCGCTGCACACCATGACACGGGCCATGGAGGATATCGCCGAGGGCGAAGGCGACCTCACCAAGCGCCTGCGCATCCACCATCACGACGAGTTCGGCATCCTGGGCAACGCCTTCAACCGCTTCGTCGAGCGTATCCACGGCTCGATCCGTGAAGTGTCCTCGGCCACCGAGCAGGTGAACGAAGTCGCGTTGCGTGTGATCAGTGCGTCCAATTCGTCGATGACCAATTCCGACGAACAATCCAACCGCACCAACAGCGTGGCGGCCGCCATCAACGAGCTGGGCGCTGCCGCCCAGGAGATCGCCGGCAATGCGGCGCAGGCTTCTCAGCATGCAAGTTCTGCACGGCGTCTGGCTGAAGAAGGCCAGCAAGTGGTCGATCGCAACATCGCCGCCATGAACCGGCTTTCCGACTTGATCGTGACGTCCAGCGCCCACATCGAGACGCTCAACAGTAAAACCGTCAACATCGGCCAGATTCTCGAAGTGATCACCAGCATTTCCCAGCAGACCAACCTGCTGGCGCTCAACGCCGCCATCGAGGCCGCGCGTGCCGGTGAAGCGGGTCGTGGTTTCGCAGTGGTGGCCGACGAAGTGCGTAACCTGGCCCATCGCACCCAGGAATCCGCGCAGCAGGTCCAGGGCATGATCGAGGAGCTGCAAGTGGGCGCCCGCGAGTCGGTCGATACCATGGACCAGAGCCAGCGCCACAGCCTGGACAGTGTGCAGATCGCCAACCAGGCCGGTGAGCGGCTGGACAGTGTCACCGTGCGCATTGGCGAAATCGATGGCATGAACCAGTCCGTGGCCACGGCCACCGAGGAGCAGACGGCCGTGGTCGAAGCCATCAATATGGATATCAACGAAATCAACATGCTCAATCAGGAAGGCGTCGAAAACCTGCAGGCGACGCTGCGTGCCTGTTCCGATTTGGAACAGCAGGCCAGCCGTCTGAAACACCTGGTCGGCACCTTCCGTATCTGAAGCCGGCACCGACCCGCCGAGCGCCTTTGCCTGGCGCTCGGCTGCCGGGCGATCAACCGCACAAGCTGATCGAACAAACTATCCTTCTGAAAGGTCAACTTCATGGCATGTCAACGCCGGTTTCGTTACCGCGCGATGACAGACCCGAAAGACGATCCCGGAGGGATGCAGATCGTGCACATTGCCGACATCACCATGTTCTACGCCCCGGCCAGCGGCGGCGTACGCACTTACCTTGATGCCAAACACCACCGCCTGGATGCCCTACAAGGTGTCCGTCACAGCCTGTTGATCCCCGGCGCCAGCGCTCGGCATGAAGGCGGTGTCTATCATGTGCCTGCACTACCCCTGCCCTTTGGCAAAGGCTACCGCTTTCCGGTACGCCTGGCGCCATGGTGCAACACGCTGCGCACGCTAAAGCCAGACCTGATCGAGGTCGGCGACCCGTACTTGACCGCCTGGGCGGCGCTTGAAGCGCGCCGTCAGCTGGACGTACCGGTCATTGGTTTCTATCACTCCGACCTGCCGCTGTTGGTGAGCAACCGCATGGGTAATTGGTTCACGCCCAACGTCGAGGCCTATGTCAGCAAGTTGTATGGCAATTTCGACCGCGTGCTCGCACCGAGCAAGGTCATGGCAGACAAGCTCCGCCGCCTGGGGGTACGTGATGTTCACGTGCAGCCGCTGGGCGTGGACCTGGAAACCTTCAACCCCGCACGCCGCGATCCACAGGTGCGGGCCGAACTGGGCATCGCCGACACCTGCCGGCTGCTGATCTATGCAGGCCGAGGCTCTCGGGAGAAGAACCTGCCCGTGCTGCTCGACTGCATGCGGCAGCTGGGGCGCGGGTATCACCTGCTGCTGGTGGGGTCCAACATGCCCGCCAATGTGCCCGACAACGTCAGCGTGATCGGCCAGTTCTGCCCACCTGACCAGGTGGCTCGCCTGATGGCCAGCGCCGACCTGTTGGTGCATGCCGGCGACCAGGAAACCTTCGGCCTGGTCATCCTCGAAGCCATGGCCAGTGGCACGCCCGTGGTTGCAGTGCGTGCCGGCGCCTTCGGCGAAATCGTCAACGACCAGTGCGGGCGCTTGTGCCAACCCAATGATGCCCGGGCAATGGCCCTGGCGGTGCGCGAGGCGTTCGAAGCCGGGGCGCGCAAGCTCGGTGCACAGGCCAGGCGACATGTAGAGCAGCATTACTCATGGGACAACGTGGTCAATGGCCTGCTTGAGCATTACCAGGCTGTACTTGGCCATCAACAGCAGGTGCGGGCACATGCTTGAGTCCGGTACCCGTTCCCGTAGCGTGATGCTGGTGCTGCATGATGTGGCCCCGGAGACGTGGCCAGATTACGAGCCGTTCGTGCAGGCGGTCGATGCATTGGGTAACGTGCCCATGACCTGGCTGGTGGTGCCCGACTTTCATCGGCGCAACCTGCTGACTCAGTCTCCCGGCTTCTGCCAGTTGCTCGATCGCCGTCTGGCCGCGGGTGACGAGCTGGCCCTGCACGGTTACGCCCATGCCGATGAGGGCCCCACGCCGCGTACGCCCGTGGACTACTTCATGCGGCGGATCTATACCCATGAAGGCGAGTTCTACGCGCTGGACGAACACCAGGCCATCGCCCGGCTACAAGACGGCCTGGCGTTGTTCGACCGTCAAGGCTGGCCTGTAGCAGGCTTCGTGGCCCCCGCGTGGTTGATGAGCCAGGGCACGCGGCAAGCGCTGCGCCAACTGCCGCTCAAATACACCAGCACCCCGCAGCACCTCTATCGCCTGCCGGACTTTACCGCCATCGATGCACCCGGTTTGGTCTGGAGCGCGCGCAGCGCCTGGCGCCGTGGTGTGTCGCGGGTGCTCAGCGACTGGCAATGTCGACGCTGGCAAGGTGCTAACACCCTGCGCCTGGGGCTGCACCCGGTGGACATGCGCCATCAATACTCACGGGACTACTGGCTGCGCACCCTTGAAAAACTGATCGAAGACGGGCGCGAACCCTTGACCAAGTCAGCCTGGCTGGAGCGGCAGGTGGCAGCATGAACCGCTGGCTGCTGCTGGGCTTGGCGCTGCTGGGCGCAGCGTTGGTGCCGGCACTGTTGGGCGGCAGCGAACTGCTGCCCAAGCTGAGCCGCTTCGACCCGCAGCTGTTGATGACGCTGGTGGGCATGATTCTGCTGTGCTGGGTGATCAACGCCTGCCGGATGCGCCTGCTGCTAGGCGATCAGGCAGTGCGCGTGTCGCGGGTGCGCACCTTGGGTGTGGTCATGGCCACCGAATTCGCCATCTGTACCACTCCAGGTGGTGGCGGCGGTCCCCTGACCCTGATGGCCTTGCTGGCCCGCGAGGGCATCAGCGCAGCCCGCAGCGGCGCGGTGTTCGCGATGGATCAGCTCAATGACTTGGTGTTTTTCTTCTGCGCCATGCTGGCGATCGCCGGCTATGCGTTGTTTCACAGCCTGGGGCGCAGCCAGGAAAGCATGTTGCTGGGCAGTGCGGCACTGCTGTGCGCGGCGCTGGCAGGCGTGGTGGCGTTGCTGCGCTACCGGCGAAAGGTGATGCGGCTGAATGGCAGGCTGCTGCAGCGCCTGGGTACCAGCGCACCGCGCAAACGGCGCTGGGCCCGTAAGCTGTTTCGTTTCGTGCAGGCACTGGCGCAAACCTGGCAGCTACCCAAGCGCACCCTGTTTCTGGTGTTCAGCCTGACGTGCGTCCACTGGGGGCTGCGCTTTAGCGTGCTGTACCTAGTGGTCAAGGGCCTGGGCGTGGAGCTGGCCTGGATCCCCAGTTTCCTGGTCCAGATGCTCTCGCTCAGCGCCGGTCAGTTCAGCATGATGCCCGGCGGCGCAGGCGCTGCCGAGCTGACCTCGGCCAGCCTGCTGACACCCATGGTGGGCAGTTCGACGGCGGCAGCGGCGATCCTGATCTGGCGCGCAATCACTTACTACCTGTATCTGCTCGCCGGAGGGCCTGTGTTCGTGTGCCTGCTGGCACGTCCGCTGCTGGAGCGCTGGCGGCGTCAGGTGGGTTGAGCGCTTGCCAAAGCGCAGCGGCACCGGGGAAGTCGGTGCCGTCGGTGTCCTGCAACGCGTCTGGATCGTAGCGGGCCAGGCAACCCTGGCCCACTACAGGGGGTGGAGAGGCTGTAGGCGTACCGCGCCGTCCCATTGGTCGATCCTCACGTTGCTCAAGAGGCTTGATAGCAGCCCTGCTATCAGTCGAACACCACTGTCTTGTTGCCGTGCACCAGAACCCGGTCTTCCAGGTGATAGCGCAGGCCGCGGGCCAGCACCATTTTCTCCACGTCGCGCCCGAAGCGGACCATGTCCTCGATGCTGTCGGCATGGGTAACCCGCACCACGTCCTGCTCGATGATGGGGCCGGCGTCCAGCTCTTCGGTCACGTAGTGGCAGGTCGCACCGATCAGCTTTACGCCACGCAGCGCCGCCTGATGGTACGGCTTGGCGCCGACGAACGATGGCAGGAAGCTATGGTGGATGTTGATGACCTTCTCAGCATAGTCCTGGCAGAGTTGCGGCGGCAGAATTTGCATGTACCGCGCCAGCACGACCACATCGGCTGCGTGTTCCTGCACCAGGCGTGACACCTCGGCAAACGCCGGGGCTTTATCCTTGGGGTCTACTGGAACGTGGAAGAACGGAATACCGTGCCACTCGACCATGCTGCGCAGGTCGTCGTGGTTGGAAATGACGCAGGGAATGTCGCAATCGAGCTCATCGCTGTGCCAGCGGTGCAGCAGGTCGGCCAGGCAGTGGGATTCGCGGCTGGCCATCAGCACGACGCGCTTTTTCTGGGCAGAATCGGTCACGCGCCAGGTCATGGAGAACTCTTCGGCGATGGGCGCGAACGCTTCGCGGAACGCCTCGATACCGAAGGGCAGCGACTCGGCGCGAATTTCATGACGCATGAAGAACCAGCCAGTCTGCTCGTCGGAGTGATGGCTGGCTTCGGTGATCCAGCCGTTGTACAAGGCCAGGAAATTACTGACTTTCGCCACGATGCCGACACGGTCGGGGCAAGCGATCACCAGACGGTAGGTGCGCATGAATAAGACTCCAGAACTCGCAAAGGCGCTTATTCTAGCGGCACGCTGAGAAAAACGCAGTAATGATTGCGACGTGCTGCATAGGGTCGCTGTGCCTATCAGGCGGGAATCTTCCGACAAGGTTTATGGACGAAACGGCAACCTATGTAAATTTTTGTTCACGTGGAGAATTACTGTCACAGCTAATCAACTGTTAATACATCAATCATATGTTTACTTGCGAGAATTGCCTGTTTACTATTGCTCCACACATTTCCGAACACGCATTAAGGAACACTCCATGTCCCTGATCAACGAGTACCGTGCTACCGAAGAAGCCATCAAGGAACTTCAGGCCCGCCTGGCCAACCTGTCTCAGGATGACAAGCTGAAAAAAGAACTGGAGTTCGAAGGCAAACTGCGCACCCTGATGGGCGAATATTCCAAGTCGCTGCGTGACATCATTGCCCTGCTCGACCCTGATGCCAAGATGAGCAAACTGCCGCGTGGCGCCGTGAAAACCACTGGCACCAAACGCGCGCGCAAGGTCAAGCAATACAAAAACCCGCACAACGGTGAAGTCATCGAAACCAAAGGTGGCAACCACAAAACCCTGAAAGAGTGGAAAGCTCAATGGGGCGGTGACGAGGTAGAAAGCTGGGCAACCCTGCTGGACTGATTGTCCATTGCTCGCTATTTGATATACGTAAAAAACGCCGGTTAATAACCGGCGTTTTTTTATGGGCTTTCAATTGACGGCAAACCTCGTTTGCAACGCGTTGGCATGCAGTTGCCAGGCTGTCAGCACTTGCTGTCCTGCTTCACCCGCGCCAGGCCAGGCTGCGGCCAGGGCCTGGGCGAAATCACCCAGGGTATTGGGCGCACCCCAGCGGGGGTCAGTCAGACGTTGCCTACAAAAATCCTGCCATCGCGCCCTGTCTTCATCGTTCAAGGTGTCGGGAAAGTTACGTGCACGGTAACGAAAGAGCAATTCGGCCAAGCGTGGATCATCGAACATCCACTGCCCGGCGCCCAACTGGGCGGGCGACAGCGAACGCACTTGATCGCATAACCGCCGGTCACGCTCGCCGAGAAACCGCTCATACAATTGCTGTTCAGGATCGTCACTGGCCGCAAAACCGTCTTGCGTATAAATAGGTGCCAGTTTTTCCTGCCATTGATCCTGTTGACGGACCAATGCCTCGGCGCGTCGTTGTAATGCGTCCAGGTCAATCCCCAGACGCGCTTGATCAGCCGGTCGTAATACAGAAAGGGGCGCCACCACCGGGCAGCGGTTGATCTGGATGAGTTTGAGCGGTACAGGGAGCTCGCCTTCGCCAAGGGCTTCTCGACGGGTATAGAGCCGCTGGCGCAAAGTTTCGGCGCGCTCTTCAATCAGCGGCAGGGTTTGCTGATGCAGATCGCAAACAATCAATGCATTGCGGTTTTTAGGGTGCCAGGCCAAAGGCAACACGACGCCCAAGTAATGACGCGCAGCACTGAAACGTCCAGAAATATGCACCATCGGCTGCAGCAGCCGTATCTGCTCCATGACCTTGTGCTTGCTGCGAAGCTGAAACAACCAGTCGTACAACTTTGGCTGCTTCTCGCGTATCAGCCGGGCAAGGGCAATGGTCGCCCGAACATCGGAGAGTGCCTCGTGTGCGTGGCCATGTTCGAGGCCGTTGGCCTTGCTCAACAACTCAAGGCGCAGACTGATGCGCCCTTCCTGCTGGGGCCATTGAATGCCATCGGGACGCAACGCGAACGCGGTCCTGACGATATCGATCAGGTCCCAGCGACTGTTACCGCCCTGCCACTCGCGTGCGTAAGGGTCGAAGAAGTTGCGGTATAGGCTGTAGCGCGTGACTTCGTCGTCGAAACGCAGCGTGTTGTAGCCGGCACCGCAGGTACCGGGTTGCGCCAGTTCGGCATGCACGCGCGCCATGAACTCGGCCTCGCCGAGTCCTTTTTCGGCCAACTGTTGCGGCGTGACGCCCGTCACCAGGCAGGCAGCAGGATGCGGCAATATGTCATCCGACAAGCGGCAATAGAGGTTGATCGGTTCGGCGATTTCATTCAGGTCGAGGTCAGTACGCACCCCTGCCATCTGCACGGGCCGGTCGCAGCGCGGGTTGATGCCGGTGGTTTCGTAGTCATGCCAGAAAATGCTTGAAGTCACAGGGCCGTCCTGTTGCAGGTTCGCCCTGATTCTAACGCGTTGAGCCGGGCCTGACGTCGGGCCAATGAAGCGACTTGGGGCCAGTAGGCCGTGCTACACAGCCCCTACTGACCCGGACCGATCTCATGGACGGGCGTCAGCAATCGGCAATACCGACCTGTCAAACCGAGGTAGAGGAGGCGCGAAAACTGAAGTACTCCTGCAAGGAGCGCACAAAGTCGTCGTATTCGCGAGGCGCCTGCAACAACATGAAGCCCGAATCGTAGTACCCAGGCGTCTGGTCCTCGCGGCACCACAGACAACTGGCCGTAAGGTTGACGAACTGATGCCCACCCCCCGTCAACGGCAGGCGCAACTGCAATTCGTAATCGGGGCCCACCATGACCGGCAGCTCGCTGATCAGCATCATGCCGTTTTCAGAGGCATTGCCCAGCTGGCCCATCTCCTGCCCATTGAAGCGATTGAATACCTTCAGGACAAAAGGCAACTGGTGGCGGTCGATATGTCGTTTATTGAATAGCGTCAAGGTCAGTCCGTCCGCGATGCCAGGAACGCCTGGTACTGGCGGTTGTTGTATCAGTTGAGTTACAGGTTAGCGCACGCTGCGACAAATCTCCCCGTCAATACAGCACACCTTGGCATTAGCGCCAAGGTACGCTCGGCGCTGGCCTGGTCACGGCCGGCTCGCCACCCCGGTAATGACCCAGCTTCTCCAATGTTTGCAGACGCGCCTGGGCACGGTAGGCATATTCATTGCCCGGATAGCGCTGGATCAGGTACTGGTAGGTCTGTGCGGCATCCACGTACAACGCTTGCCGCTCCAGGCACTGCCCGCGCAGCAACGCCACTTCCGGGTGGATGAAAGGCCGGGCGCGGCTGGTGCGGTCGACCTGGGACAGCTCCAACATTACCCGCTGGCAATCACCGCGATCATAAGCGCGGTAGGCATTGTTGAGATGGTGGTCCATGGACCAGCGGGTACACCCGACGGCACTGGCCGCGAGGGCTAAAACGATCAGCATGCGCATGGGAGTCTCCTTTGCTGAAGAGCGTATCGGCCGGCCCATCGGATTCTTCAACGGTCGGCACGTATCGCGTGCAGTGGCCCGACCACGCCAGCCAGCAAATGCGCGCGACTGTCACCTGCACAGTTTTCCAAAGCCAGGTAGTGCAACCTAACGATGACTACAGCCCGATTCAGGAGTAGCCTCTCGCTGCGCTTCACTATAGGAGTCTGTGCATGACCATCCGCCGTACCAAAATCGTCGCCACCCTTGGCCCCGCCAGCAATTCGCCGGAAGTGATCGAACAGTTGATCCTCGCCGGCCTGGACGTGGCTCGCCTGAACTTCTCTCATGGCACTCCGGACGAGCACAAGGCACGCGCCCGCCTGATCCGTGAAATCGCTGCCAAGAATGGCCGTCACGTGGCCTTGCTCGGCGACCTGCAGGGTCCGAAGATCCGCATCGCCAAGTTCGCCAACAAGCGCATCGAACTGAAAGTCGGTGACACCTTCACCTTCTCGACCGCTCATCCGCTGACCGAAGGCAACCAGGACATCGTCGGTATCGACTACCCCGACCTGGTCAAGGACTGTGGCGTTGGCGACGAACTGCTGCTCGACGATGGCCGCGTGGTCATGCGCGTCGAAACCGCGACCGCCGACGCCCTGCACTGCGTGGTGATCATCGGTGGACCGCTGTCGGACCACAAGGGCATCAACCGCAAAGGTGGCGGCCTGACTGCACCGGCCCTGACCGAGAAGGACAAGGCCGACATCAAGCTGGCTGCCGAGATGGACCTGGACTACCTGGCCGTGTCCTTCCCGCGTGACGCCAGCGACATGGAATACGCCCGCAAGCTGCGTGACGAGTCTGGTGGCAGCGCTTGGCTGGTGGCCAAGATCGAACGCGCCGAAGCGGTTGCCGACGACGAAACCCTCGACAAGCTCATCGCAGCCTCCGACGCCGTCATGGTTGCCCGTGGTGACCTGGGCGTGGAAATCGGCGACGCCGAGCTGATCGCCATTCAGAAAAAGATCATCCAGCACGCCCGCCGCAACAACAAGGCAGTGATCGTCGCGACCCAGATGATGGAGTCGATGATCCAGAACCCGATGCCGACCCGTGCCGAAGTGTCCGACGTGGCCAACGCCGTGCTCGACAACACCGACGCCGTGATGCTGTCGGCCGAAAGCGCCGCCGGTTCATACCCGATCGAAGCCGTCCAGGCCATGGCGCGCATCTGCCTGGGTGCCGAGAAACACCCAACTAGCCAGCGCTCCAGCCACCGCCTGCACACCACGTTCGAGCGCTGCGACGAAAGCATCGCCCTGGCAGCCATGTACACGGCTAACCACTTCCCAGGCGTGAAGGCGATCATCGCCCTGACCGAGAGCGGTTATACCCCGCTGATCATGTCGCGCCTGCGCTCGCACGTACCGATCTTCGCCCTGTCTCCGCACCGCGCTACCCAGGCCCGTGCCTCGATGTTCCGGGGTGTGTACCCGATCGATTTCGACCCGGCATCGCTGCCGGCCGACAAGGTCAGCCAGGCCGCCGTGGACGAGCTGCTCAAGCGTGGGCTGGTCGAGCAAGGTGACTGGGTGATCCTCACCAAGGGCGACAGCTACCACACCATCGGCGGGACCAACGGCATGAAGATCCTGCATGTCGGTGATCCGCTGGTCGGCTGATCGGCTGACGAGCCAGGGTCGCTTCGCGCGCGTTCCCCCGTGAGCAAGCGGCCCTGTGCAGGCACTGCAGACACGTCGGCTCAGACGTGCTCGACAAAGCTGTCTGCGAACACCTGCCCCCTCGGCACGCCGGCGATGAACAGCCTTCGGGCAAACCGTTCGACGCTGGCGGGCGCGCCGCACAGCAGGGCCAAGGTCTGTCTCGATGAAGGCCGCAGCGCCGCCAGTGTTTCCTCCAGCTGCGCTGTCACCACCAGTTCCACGCTCACACCTGGCAACTGCTGCAACGGTGCTGCCAGGTAGTGCCCTGCGCGGTCGCGGGCCACGTGCAGCAACCGGATCTCCCCCCGATGCCCTTGACGCAACGCTTCGCGCACGATGCCCCATAGCGGTGCAAGCCCGGTACCGGCAGCCAGTAGCCATAACGGCCGGTCCTGCCAGTCAAGGTCGTAATGCAATGCCCCACCCCTGACTTCGCCAAGGCGCAACGCATCGCCCACCCCCAGCGCCCGTGCCTGGTCACAGAAAGCACCGGGACGATGGCAATCGATATGAAACTCCAGGCAATCATCCTCACCCGGCAGGCTGGCCAGTGAATAAGGCCGCGCCACCCCACCCAACCAGAGCACCGCGTGTTGGCCTGGCTGGTAGCGGACGCTGCGCTCGGTCCGCAGGCGCAACCGCAACACATCACCGAACCAGTCCAGTTCGCTGACAACGCCGCCTACGCCGTCGCGCAAGGGATCGAACACGTCCACGCGCAAGTCTTCTACCACGCGGCACTGGCAGGCCAGGCGCCAGCCCACGGCATGCCTGTCCAACGCCAGGGCTTCTGGCAGGGCATCGAGGGGCAACCCGTGCTCGCACCGTACCAGGCACGCATGGCAGCGCCCTGCACGGCAGCTGTAGGGCACATCAAGCCCTGCCTCGTTCAAGGCATCGAGCAAGTTGGCGCCAGTCGGCACTGTCCAACAACGCGTGCCCACGCTAAGTTCGGGCATGTTCACTCACCTCTTCAAACCCCTTGTGCCGATGGACGCGACCGCGTGCCCGTCGATTCTAATGCCCTGTACTGTGCCGAGCAGCAAAAAGGATGCCGGCCACCGGCCAGACCATGGTCCTGACCACTCGCAGGTGTTTCACCGGGGCAGGCGCGCTATACTGCCGCGCCTTTTTTGCGTCGGCAGGCTGTCGGCGCGCCTTTGCAAGGCGTTTCGACAGGCTGGTCGGCTCCGTCGAACGTCTCACTGAATGTTCCCGTCTTTAAGAGGAGCGCGCTGCATGACCGTGATCAAGCAAGACGACCTGATTCAGAGCGTTGCCGACGCCCTGCAATTCATCTCGTACTACCACCCCGTCGATTTCATCCAGGCCATGCACGAGGCCTACCTGCGCGAAGAGTCGCCGGCTGCGCGCGACTCCATCGCCCAGATCCTGATCAACTCGCGCATGTGTGCCACCGGTCACCGGCCTATCTGCCAGGACACCGGCATCGTCACCGTGTTCGTGCGCGTGGGTATGGATGTGCGCTGGGACGGCGCCACCTTGAGCGTGGACGACATGATCAACGAGGGTGTGCGCCGCGCCTACAATCTGCCTGAAAACGTCCTGCGCGCATCGATCCTGGCCGACCCGGCCGGCGCCCGCAAGAACACCAAGGACAACACCCCGGCCGTCATCCACTACTCCATCGTCCCCGGCGACAAGGTCGAGGTCAATGTTGCAGCCAAGGGCGGCGGTTCGGAAAACAAGTCCAAGATGGCCATGCTCAACCCGTCCGACTCCATCGTCGACTGGGTGCTCAAGACCGTTCCGACCATGGGCGCTGGCTGGTGCCCGCCTGGCATGCTGGGCATCGGCATCGGCGGCACCGCCGAAAAAGCCGCGGTCATGGCCAAGGAAGTGCTCATGGAGTCCATCGACATCCATGAGCTCAAGGCACGCGGCCCGCAGAACCGCCTGGAAGAAATCCGTCTGGAGCTGTTCGAGAAGGTCAACCAGCTGGGCATCGGCGCCCAGGGCCTCGGTGGCCTGACCACCGTGCTCGACGTCAAGATCATGGACTACCCGACCCACGCCGCCTCGCTGCCGGTGTGCATGATCCCAAACTGCGCGGCCACTCGCCACGCCCACTTCGTGCTCGACGGCACGGGCCCGGCGCAGCTGGAAGCGCCGTCGCTGGACGCCTACCCCGAGATCGTCTGGGAAGCTGGCCCAAGCGCCCGACGTGTCAACCTGGACAGCATCACGCCCGAAGAAGTGGCCAGCTGGAAACCGGGTGAAACCATCCTGCTCAACGGCAAGATGCTGACCGGCCGGGATGCCGCCCACAAGCGCATGGTCGAAATGCTCAACCGCGGCGAAGCACTGCCGGTGGATCTCAAGGGCCGCTTCATCTACTACGTTGGTCCGGTCGACCCGGTAGGCGACGAAGTGGTCGGCCCTGCTGGCCCCACCACCGCCACGCGCATGGACAAGTTCACCCGCCAGATCCTGGAGCAGACCGGTCTGCTGGGCATGATCGGCAAGTCCGAGCGCGGCCCGACCGCCATCGACGCGATCAAGGACAACAAGGCCGTTTACCTGATGGCCGTAGGTGGCGCCGCCTATCTGGTCGCGCAAGCCATCCGCAAGTCCAAGGTCCTGGCCTTTGCCGAGCTGGGCATGGAGGCCATCTACGAGTTCGAGGTCAAGGACATGCCAGTGACCGTGGCCGTGGACAGCAACGGTGAGTCGGTGCACATCACAGGCCCCGCCTTGTGGCAGAACAAGATCGCCCAGAGCCTGGCCGTCGAAGTGAAGTAACCCAAGGCAACAGCGACGGCGCTGTCACCGGCCGCTCGCGTGCGCAGTCAATGCGCAGCCAACCTGCAGCGGCGGACCTTGATGCCAGGGCCCGCCGCTGTTGCGTTCAAAGACGTTCGAATTGTTCGGGCCAGTCCCTGCGTGTGAATACCTGCCCCTGCTGCCTGACCCGGCGCACGGCCTCCAGATCCAGGTCACACATCAGCCAACGGCTGCGCTGCGGGTCGAGCGATTCGCTCAATGCCATCACCCCATCCCCCGGCATGCCACGATCAGGCGGCACGAACAGCCCTGCCCGGCCCAGGTTCTCGTCCAGTGCCGGCGACCAAGGGGCCAGCCCCACGGTCGGGCTCTGCAACACGGCCAGCTGGTTCTCCAACGCGCGTGCTTGAGCCCCGATCCGTACACGGTGATAGCCGGCCTCGGTGTCGGTGCAGCTCGGCGCCAGGATCAGGTCGGCGCCACGTTCTGCCAACCGACGGGCCAAGAGCGGGAACTCATTGTCGTAACAGACCAGGATGCCAAGACGGCCCAGATCGGTGTCGAAGACCGTCAGCCCTTGGCCTGCGGCAATGCCCCACTGTTCCCGCTCGAAGCGGGTCATCATCAGCTTGTCCTGATGCCCTAGCACACCCTTGGGGCCAAACAGCCAGGCGCGGTTGCGGTAGGCGCCGTCGCTGTCCAGTACCGGCAGCGTGCCTGGTTGCAGGTAGATGCCCCAACGCCTGGCCAGGCCCGCACACAAGGCCTTCCACGGCTCGATCAACGGCTGGATGCCTGCAATGGAAGCGTTCAGGTCCCCCCGCTGCTCGGGTGTCAGCTGCCCACTGAGTACCAGCCCTGCATACTCGGGCAGCAGCAACAGACGCGCGCCAGCCTCCACCGCCTCTGCACACAAACCTTGCAGGTGGTCGGCATAGGCCTCCCAGGTTTCGTGCAGCTCAATGGCATACTGGCAGGCCGCGACACGGATCAAAAGGGCAGTTCCTTGAGCCAGAACGACATGAGTTTGTCCGAGCTTTCCTGCTCGTCCAGGTCGCGCCAGGCATACCGGGTACGCAGGGACGGGTCATGCAGAAAACCACGGTTGCGCCAGAACCCATGCAAGGGCTTGTAATCGGTTGGGCGGCGCGGATGTACACCGGGCCGCTCCACGGCGCAGAACGCGCAGTAATCGAACTCGGCCAGTTTATGGGCGTAGGATTCGCGTTCGATGAAAAAGCGTACCCCAAGCCCCTGCCCTCGGTATTGCGGCAGAACCACGGACTCGCCGAAATAGTAGACGCTGGCCGGGTCGCGACCCCGGGCCACGAACGGCTCCTGAAACTCGGGCGCGACGTCGACCAGGGGCAGGCCCGTCGACGCGCCCACCACCTTGTCCTCATCCACGGCCAGCACCACCAGGCTGCGACCGGAACGGGCATAGGTGGCCAGGTAGTCGGCTTCGTACTCGGGCGAACCGTCGTAGAGGTAGGGGAACTCGCGGAACACGGTCAGGCGCAGACGAGCGAGGTCATCGATATAAGGCGCGATGGCGGCGCCGTGCAGTAGGCGTATTTGCATGCTTGGCGGTCGTTTTGTCGATGTGGATGACGCGCTCGGCTAAGCCGGGCTTGAGGGGAAACCCTATCATCCAGGCCAACGACACGCCTTTTCCCTACACGACAGGTAATGTTCCATGACCGCTACCGAATTGGTAAACGCTTACTACGCTGCCTTCAACGCAGGCGACATGCCAGGGTTTCTGGCCCTGCTCAGCGAGGATGTAATTCACGACATCAACCAGGGTGAGCGGCAGATGGGCAAGGCCAGGTTCGCCGCCTTCATGGACAAGATGAACCGGTGTTACCGCGAGCGCCTTGCCGACATCGTGGTGATGCAAAATGCCGATGGCAGCCGCGCAGCGGCGGAATTCACCGTGCACGGCCAGTACGTGGCCGATGACGAAGGCCTGCCTGCGGCCACCGGCCAGACCTATGTCCTGCCGGCCGGCGCGTTCTTCTATATCCACTGCGGCAAGATCGCCCGCGTGACCAACTATTACAACCTCAACGACTGGGTCGAGCAAGTCGGCTGACCCACGGGCCGGTCGGCCTGTTGGGTCAGAGGATACGGGTGCCCAACACCTTCAGAAACGCCGCCAGCCACGCAGGGTGTGCCGGCCAGGCGGGCGCGGTGACCAGGTTGCCGTCCACATGGGCCTGGTCCACCGCAATGTCGATATAGGTGCCGCCTGCCAGGCGCACCTCCGGAGCGCAGGCCGGGTACGCACTGCACTCCCGGCCTTTGAGCACACCGGCGGCGGCCAGCAACTGGGCGCCGTGGCACACGGCGGCGATGGGCTTGCCTGCTTGGTCGAACGCTCGCACCAGGTCGAGCACTTTCTCGTTCAGGCGCAGGTACTCAGGCGCCCGCCCGCCCGGGATCACCAGGGCATCGTAACTTTCGGCACGGGCCCTGACGAAATCCTGATTCAGGGCAAACTGGTGCCCTGGCTTTTCGCTGTAGGTCTGGTCGCCTTCGAAGTCGTGAATAGCCGTGCGCACGGTCTGGCCCGCTACCTTTTCCGGGCACACGGCGTGCACGGTATGCCCGACCATACTCAGCGCCTGGAAGGGCACCATGACCTCGTAGTCTTCGACGTAATCGCCCACCAGCATGAGTATCTTCTTAGCCGTCATCGCATCCACTCCATCGATTGCCTGTGAACCGTCATTGCACGATAGCTGCGCTCAGTCGCGCCGGTCGAGCACGTTGGCCACCAACCGGTCCAGCCATCCCCAGATGCGCTGTTTGACCCGGCGCCAGAACGGCCTGGCATTCCAGTGCGCGAGGTCGACTTCCTCGCTCAGGGCGAAATCGCGCTCGAAACTGGCGACCACTGCGGTCGTCAGCGGCAGGTCCAACGCTTCTATATTGGCCTCCAGATTGAAGCGCAGGTTCCAATGGTCGAAGTTGCAGGAGCCGACGCTGACCCAATCGTCCACCACCACCATCTTCAGGTGCAGGAAGCACGGCTGATACTCGAAAATTCGCACTCCGGCGCGCAGCAGGCGTGGATAGTACCGGTGGCCGGCATACCGTACCGAAGGGTGGTCGGTGCGCGGGCCGGTGAGCAGCAACCGCACATCGACGCCCTTGCCCGCTGCGCGGCGCAGCGAGCGGCGTACGCTCCAGGTCGGCAGAAAATAAGGCGTGGCCAGCCAAATGCGCTGCTTGCCGCTGTTGAGGGCACGCACCAATGCATGCAGGATGTCCTGATGCTGACGGGCGTCGGCGTACGCCACCCGGCCCATGCCCTGCCCTTGCGCAGGCACCTTGGGCAGGCGCGGCAGGCCGAAGCCCTCGGCAGGGCGCCAGGCCGTGCGGCGATGGTTGGCCTGCCACTGGCGATCGAACAGCAATTGCCAGTCGCTCACCACCGGGCCTTGCATCAGCACCATCACCTCATGCCATTCGCTGCTGGGCTGGCCCGGTTGCCAGAACTCGTCGGTCACCCCGGTACCGCCGACCACCGCCCACTGCTCGTCGACCACCAGTAACTTGCGATGGTCGCGGTACAGGTTGCGCAGCCCGCGTTTCCAGTGCAGCCGGTTGTACCAGCGCAGGTACACGCCGGCATCCACCAGACGTTGCCGCAGCTTGGCGCTCAAGGCCAGCGACCCGTAATAATCGAACAGGCAGCGCACCCGCACCCCGCGGCGGGCCGTCTGTTCCAGCGCCTGGACCACAGCCTCGGCGCAGGCCCCGGACTCGACCAGGTACAGCTCCAGGTCTACCTGCGTCTGGGCATGCTCGATGGCCGACAGCATGCGGGGAAAGAAGTGTGGCCCATCGATCAGCAGCTCGAACTGGTTGCCATCCCGCCAGGGGAAGACCGGGCCCGGCATGTCAGCGCGCAGTGAAGATCAGTACCGCATTGACCGGTACGGACGGGTTGATGGCCGTAAGGTTGGCGGACTTGCGCAGGGCTTGCAGCCCTGGCATCAGGCCGAAATCCTCGGCGCGCAGCACCAGAGGCTCCAAGGTCACGACCTGAAACCGCCGCTCGTCCAGGCGAGTGGCCAGCAGCAAGGCCTCGTAACGATGGGACTGGCCGTGCAACGTTACCGTCAGCGGCAGGCGCAGTTCGATCTGCGCCCCGTTGGCCAAGTCGTTGATCGGGCGCAGATCCAGTTGTGCCTGCACGGTCGCTTCGGCAAACCGCGCGACGTCGAACAACGCGTCACGCATGCGTTCATCACGCAGCGGCACGCCACTGCTGACCGAATCCATCTCGATACGAAGGCTCGCGGCGCCTTTGCGGTCCACCGTGCCATGCAGCACCAGGAAGCGGTGCACCTGCGCCGCTTCGCCATTGGTACCGGTGATGAACGACAGGCGAGACGACTCGCCATCAAGGTGCCAATTGGCGTGTGCGGGCAGGCACAACGCAAGCAGCAGTGCGGGCCATAGGCGGAGTGACTTCAGCATGAGGGGTCTCGAAAATGCAGGCGGCTCACCTTACCGCGCAGGTCTTTGGCACAGCAAGCGCCAGCACGTTCGCCGCCACGCCCAACGGGCGGTTCATGCAAGCATCATCGAACCTTCATCGCCGTGACATCCCATGTTTCTAGCCTGAACGTGCACATAAACGCCTACCGGCCACCTTTGCATGGCTGGTTTTATGGAGACTCGTAATGACGCGAATCGCTCATGTTGCCGACACCTGCGCCGGACACCGCCTGCACGCCGAGCGCCTGATGGGTCACGCCGCGTTGCAGGAGGCCCAGGCCCTGCGCTATCAGGTCTTCAGCGAAGCGTTCGAGGCAAGGTTCAAGGGCGCTGAGCACGGCCTGGATCAGGACGAATTTGACGCGCACTGCCGCCATATCGGCGTACGCGATGTCACCACTGGACGACTGGTGGCCACCACCCGCCTGCTCGACCACGAGGCGGCCAGCAGCCTGGGTCGCTTCTACAGCGAGGAAGGGTTCCGCCTGCAGGGGCTGCTGCAACTTCAGGGCCCTATCCTGGAAGTGGGCCGCACCTGCGTGGCCGCGCCGTACCGCAACGGCGGCACCATTGCTACGCTCTGGAGTGAGCTGGCCGAAGTACTCAACGAAGGCGGTTATCGCTACCTGATGGGTTGCGCCAGCATCTCGATGCAGGACGGCGGGGTGCAGGCGCATGCGGTCATGCAGCGCCTGCGCGAACGCCACCTGTGCACCCAGGACCTGCGTGCCGAACCCCGCAAACCGCTGCCACCGCTGACGTTGCCGGATAACGTGGGCGCCCAGATGCCGGCCTTGCTCAAGGCCTACATGCGCCTGGGCGCCAAGGTCTGTGGCGAACCGTGCTGGGATGAAGACTTCCAGGTCGCCGATGTGTTCATCCTGCTCAAGCGCGAGGCGCTGTGCCCGCGCTACGCCCGTCACTTCAAGGCCGCTGTGTGAGGGGCCGTCTGCGGCAGGTGGGGCGCCTGGCTCACGTGCTGCTGGTGGTGGCGCTGGGGCTGCTGATGGCCAGCCTGCTCGTCATCGGGCGGCACCTTGGCATCAAAGCGTCGCTCGCGCGCCGGCAACGCTGGACACGGCTGTTCATGCGGCGCTTGGTGGCAGCACTGCCGTTCGACGTCTGCGTGACGGGGAAGCTGCCGAGCAGCCCCATGCTGTGGGTCAGCAACCATGTGTCCTGGACCGACATTCCCCTGTTGGGCATGCTGGCCCCTGTGTCATTTCTGTCCAAGGCCGAGGTCCGGCACTGGCCGCTTGCCGGGTGGTTAGCCGAGCAGGCAGGCACCTTGTTCATCAAGCGCGGTGCCAGCGATGGCCAGCAGCTGCGCGTGCACATCGGTCAGCGGTTGGTCACAGGTCACCCCCTGTTGCTGTTTCCCGAAGGCACTACCACCGACGGGCACCAGCTCGGGACGTTCCATGGGCGCCTGCTGGCGGCAGCCATCGACCAGGGCATCGCCGTGCAACCGGTGGCAATCCAATACCAGCGGCGGGGCCAGATCGACCCCTTTGCACCCTTCGTGGGAGATGACGATCTGCTGTCACACCTGCTGCGGTTGCTCGCGCAACCTCGCGGTCGAGTGCGGATTCACCTGCTCGAGCCACTGGCAAGTCATGGCAAGGGCCGCACGCTGCTGGGGCTCCAGGCCCAGCGTTCGATCCATCAGGCGCTCTACGGCAAACCAGAGCCACCGGCACTTCGCAGGCAGTGTGCGACTGCTGCCTGAATGCAGCAGATCCGTCAATCAACGCACGGGCTGGCCTGTGCCCGATGACTGGCAGCGAACGCTTGTACCAGCGGGTAGAATTCGCGGAAATCATCGAGCAACGGCACGTACAGGCGATCAAGCTCGTCCATGACCCCTACCAGGCCTTCAGGCCGCGACAAGCGCCGGGCGATCCCGGCAAACACCTGCTCCAGCGTGGCAAAGTCAGCATACGAGCCCAGCCAATCAGACTGCGCCATGGACGGCGCGATGTGGGCCAACCGGCCCGGCAGGGCGGGCTCGGCTAACAGCACCTGATAGAACGCCTGGGTGAACTGACGCAGCGGCTGGCGCCCATACTCGGGCCAGTGCCGCGCCAGGCAGTGGTCGAAAAAGACGTCCAGAGCGATCCCCGCAAACCGCCGCCGCACCCGCGCAAAGCGCGCCAGGGAAGCGAGCACCACAGGGTGGGCGTCGGTGAAACTGTCGATGTGTCGATGCAGTCGGATGGACGCTTCGAGCTGCGGCGGGAACCGCCCTTCCAGCGAACCTTTGACGAAGTCCCCGTAGAGGCTGCCCAGCAATTGCTGCGGAGCCGACCCTCCCAGGTGCAGGTGTGCAAGATAATTCATGGCGCCAGTCTATCACTTGCTCGGGACATATCGCCGCCGAGCGATATATCGTCTGGCTACTCGCTCGGAACACTTGAATCTTTGTATATCGCAAAATCACGATGTAGGGTTCGCGCTGACCCGATGCACCGCTGCGAGATGAGCCATGCCGCTTGACCTGGACGACATCATGAAAGCCCTCGCCCACCCGGTGAGGCGGGAAATACTCGGCTGGTTGAAAACGCCGGCAGCCCAGTTTCTCGAGCAGGTCCACAGTACTGACCAAGGGGTTTGTGCCGGCAGATCGAGCGGCGCTGCGGGTTGTCCCAATCGACTGTGTCGGCGCACCTGGCGATCCTGCAGCGAGCAGGCCTGGTCATCCGCCAGAAAATCGGCCAATGGCACTTGTTCAAGCGCAACGAAGTCATCATCGAAGCATTGCTCGAACAATTGCGCGACTCTCTTTGACTTTCAGGTATACGTCATGACCACGCTATTCGATCCAATCACCCTGGGCGATCTGGAACTGCCCAATCGTATCATCATGGCCCCACTCACCCGTTGCCGCGCAGACGCCGGCCGCGTGCCGAATGCACTGATGGCCGAGTACTACGTACAACGCGCCAGTGCCGGTCTGATCATCAGTGAGGCGACGTCGGTCAGCCCCATGGGCGTGGGCTACCCGGACACACCGGGCATCTGGAGTGCGGAACAGGTCAGGGGCTGGACCCACGTCACCCATGCCGTGCATGCCGCAGGCGGCCGAATCTTCTTGCAGCTGTGGCACGTGGGCCGCATTTCCCATCCACGCTACCTCGATGGCCAGTTGCCGGTCGCACCCAGTGCCATCCAGCCCAAGGGGCACGTGAGTCTGGTTCGCCCGCTCAGCGACTACCCCACGCCTCGGGCCCTGGATACCGAAGAGATCAGCGACATCGTCGAGGCCTTCCGCACTGGCGCCGAAAACGCCAAGGCCGCAGGCTTTGACGGTGTCGAGATCCATGGCGCCAACGGCTATCTGCTCGACCAGTTCCTGCAAAGCAGCACCAACCAGCGCACCGACGCGTACGGCGGCTCGCTGGAAAACCGGGCGCGCCTGCTGTTGGAGGTCACCGATGCCGTAGTCCAGGTATGGGGGGCGCAGCGCGTTGGGATGCACCTGGCGCCGCGCGCCGATGCCCATGACATGGGCGATGCCGACCGTACCCAGACCTTCACGTATGTGGCGCGAGCGCTGGGCAAGCGGGGCATTGCCTTCATCTGCTCACGGGAGCGGGAGCGCGACGACAGCCTGGGCCCTGCCCTCAAAGACGCATTTGGTGGCGTCTATATCGTCAACGAAGGTTTCGACAAAGCCAGTGCCAATGCGGCCCTGGCCGATGGCAAAGCCGATGCCGTGGCCTTTGGTGTGCCGTTCATCGCCAACCCGGACCTGCCTGCACGCCTGGCTGACGATGCCCCACTGAACGAAGCTCATCCGGAAACGTTCTATGGCCAGGGGCCGGTGGGGTATATCGACTACCCACGCCTGTAAGGCCTGAGACAGGGGCCAGGACCCGGCCCCTGCCCTTCCCAGTCATGGCCTGGCGTTGATCTGCTGCTGCAGGTTCTGCAGCTGGCTCTGGACGTTGTTCAGGTTACGGGTCATCTGACCACGAAACGCGTCGAACTCCTGCACCGATGCGCCCCCGCCGGCCGCCGTGTTCGGGCGGTTGTCCAGCTGGCTTTTGAGCACCAGCACATCCTGCTGCAGGCTTTCGATGGCGGCCGTGGGATTGCCTTGTTTTTTCAGCGCGGCCACCTCCTCGCTCAGACTCTTGAGTTGCCCGTCGAGCTTGCCCCCATCGACCTGGCCCGACTTGAGCGCTGCCAACTCGCCGTTCACCGCCTTCAACTGTGCCTGCAACTGCGTTTGCAGCTCGGTGACCGCTCTTTGCTGTTCACGGTTGTCCGCCAGGACCTGCTCCAGGCGCTTGCCCAGGTCCCCGGCCTGGCCCGCTACACCTGCCTGCTGCTTGCCTTGCTCGGCCAGACTGGCCTGCAACTGGCTGATCTGCTGTTTGAGGGCTTCACTGCCACTGTTGCTGGACGACGCGCTGGCTTCGACCTTGCCGCTGATTGCCTGCAAACGCCCTGCCGCGTCTTCGCTGATGCGCGCGAAGCTCTCCTGAGTGGCGACCAGCTGCTGCTCCATCAGGGAGATCTGCCGATAGCTCCACCATCCCAGACAGCCCAGGGCGATGAACGCGGCCACCAGCATCGCCCACAATGGGCCGGTGCTCGGCGCCCTGGCCGCTTGACGGCGACTGCGCGAGACATGAGCTGGCAGCAACTCATCGTCATCCTGCGTCCCTGCGCGCAAGGCCGGTACATCATCGAAATCATCGCGAGCATCAAAGCGCATGAGCATCCCACCCCACAGGTTGCAAATAAGCCGGATTATAAACCGCGCGCGCAGCCCGGTGATGCCCGACGTCGAGCTGAACGCTTTACCGGCCAGGCGGCTGGTGTTTCCACCACGTGCAGAATTCATCCAATGCCGCCCATACGCTGGTGGTGGGCTGATAGTCCAGGTACTGACTGGCGCGGGTGATGTCCAGGGTGAAATCGCGACTCATCACCTGCATGGCCAGGCGTGACAGCGTAGGCTCCGGCCGCCCCGGCCACAGGGTGCACGCTGCCTCGTTGAGCGCGGCCAAGCCGTAGGCCAGCCCATAACCTCGGTAGCGGGTGACCTGAGGGAGCTGAAGCTGGCGCAGGACATAGTTGATCACATCCCACAGCGGCAAGGGCTGGCCATTGCTGATGTTGTACGCTTGCCCAAGCGCGCGCCCGTCCGCGAACACTGCGCTGTACAGCGCCTCGTTCAGGTTGTGAACACTGGTGAAGTCGACTTTGTTCAAGCCGTTGCCGATGATCGCCAGCCTGCCTTTGCGTTGCAGGTGCACCAGCCGCGGCAGCAGGCTCGTATCGCCTGCGCCGATGACGAAACGCGGGCGCAGCGCCAACACTTCGAGGCCGAACTCCTGGGCGCCGAACACCTTCTGTTCGGCAATGAACTTGGTCCTGGCGTAGTGATTGGCAAACCGGCCGGGCACCTGATCCTCGCCAATGGCCACGCGTGAACGGCCATTGAAGTAGATCGAAGGCGATGACAGGTGCACGAGGCGACGCACGTGTTCCTTCAGGCAGCCTTCGACGACGTTCTCGGTCACCACCACGTTGCCCTGGGCAAACGCCTGATAGGGTCCCCAGTGCCCCACTGCACCGGCGCAATGCACCACGGCCTCGACGCCCTGGCACAGGCGCCGGGCCAGCTCCGCGTCGCCAAGGTCGCCCGGAATGAACTGCGCGCCACGCCGCACCAGGTGCTCCACACCTTCGGCGCGCCGGCCACTGACCCGCACATCCAGCCCCCGCTCCAGGGCCAGCCGCGCAAAACGCCCGCCGATGAAGCCACTTGCGCCAGTGACCAGAATTCGCATGTAACACTCCGCCTTGCCTGATGTTCAGAAGCCTTTGACGCCCTTAGGCGCTACAACGGCACCAGCCAGTGCCGGGCGCTGTGGCGCAGGTGGTCGGTCAGCTGTGCCAGCAGTTGCCCGCCGTTACGCCAATGATGCCAGTACAACGGTACATCGATCGGGGTATCGCTGCAGATTTCCACCAATTGGCCGCTGGCCAGTTGCTCGCGGGCCTGCAACTCGGGCACCAGCCCCCAGCCCAACCCCGCTTCGGTCATGCGCAAAAAGCCTTCGGATGAGGGGCATAAATGATGCAGAAAACCGTCCTGCATGCCCAAAGAGGCCAGGTAGCGGTGCTGCAGGAAATCGTCGGGGCCGTAGACGATCGCGGGCGTGCGGGCCAGGCGACGGGCATCGAATCCCTGGGCAAAATGCTGCTTCATGAAGGCAGGGCTGGCCAAGGCCCGATAGCGCATCGCCCCCAGCGCCAGACTGCGCGCGCCGGCCACTGGGCGTTCGCTGCCGCACAGGCAGGCGGCCACGTCGCCGGCGCGCATGCGCTTGAGGCCCACTTCCTGGTCCTCGACCACCAAATCGGTAAGCACCTTGTGCTCGGCGCAGAATTGCCCCACGGCGCCGGCCCACCAAGTGGCCAGGCTATCGGCATTGAGCGCGATGCGCAGACGCTCCGGCATGCCCCCGTCTTCGAGCGCGGGTACCTGACGCTGCAGGTCGCGCTCAAGCAGGCGTACCTGCTGCACATGGTTGAGCAACTGCCGGCCTACCTCCGTCGGGCCAGGCGGCGCGATGCGAACCAGTACCGGCTGCCCCACGCGCGCCTCCAGCAGCTTGATGCGCTGCGACACGGCCGATTGAGACAGGCCCAGCACCTGCGCGGCACGCTCGAAACCGCCTTGCTCGACGACAGCAGCAAGCGCCGCGAGCAACTTGTAGTCGAACATCGATTTTCCTAATGCCCAGTGAGCTTTATTGATTTTTCTTATAACCCGCAACTTGTCACACTGGCCAGCATCTTTCGAGGAGTCGTCTTCCATGTGGCAGAGTTATCTCAATGGCCTGCTGGTCGCCCTGGGCCTGATCATGGCCATCGGCACGCAGAACGCATTCGTCCTGGCGCAAAGCCTGCGCCGCGAGCATCACTTGCCGGTGGCAGCGCTGTGCATCCTGTGTGATGCCCTGCTGGTCGCCGCAGGTGTGTTCGGCCTTGCCACGGCCCTGGCCCATAACCCGACGCTGCTGAGCGTTGCCCGCTGGGGGGGCGCGGTGTTCCTCATCTGGTACGGGGCCAAGGCGCTTCGCAGCGTCTTTTCCGACCAGAGCCTGCAGCACCAGCAGGGCCAAGGCATGCGCTCACGGCGCGCCGTGCTGCTCAGTGCCCTGGCGGTCACCTTGCTCAACCCCCACGTTTACCTCGACACCGTGCTGCTGATCGGCTCGCTCGGGGCCCAGCAGACGGCGCCGGGCGCCTACGTGGCCGGGGCTGCCAGTGCTTCGCTGCTGTGGTTCTCGACCCTGGCGATCGGGGCGGCCTGGTTGGCGCCCTGGCTGGCACGGCCAGGCACCTGGCGACTGCTGGACCTGATGGTGGCCGTGATGATGTTCGCCGTGGCAGCGCAACTGATCTTCAACTGATCGTACGGGCTCGTGGGTGCCAACGGGCGACTTACCTGCCTGTCCGGTCTGGAAACGACTGCCACCGGTCGCTGCCCGCCAAGGCGCCTGGAACCTCTAATCCCTATGTTTGTTGCGTGGTTATGCGCCAAGGCTTGGTGCTATGATCCAGCCCTTGCGTCGCAAAGAGTACAAACTCGCCGACGCACATAGGGCCGCCCGTGATCGGCCCTGCGCAAACCGCGAACTAGACCTGAATCAGGAGATCTACCATGGCTTTTGAATTGCCGCCGCTGCCCTACGCCCACGATGCCCTGCAGCCGCACATCTCCAAGGAAACCCTGGAGTATCACCACGACAAGCACCACAACACCTATGTCGTGAACCTGAACAACCTGGTCCCGGGCACCGAATTCGAAGGCAAGACCCTCGAAGAGATCGTCACCTCTTCGTCGGGCGGCATCTTCAACAACGCCGCTCAAGTGTGGAACCACACCTTCTACTGGAACTGCCTGTCGCCAAACGGCGGCGGCCAGCCGACCGGCGCCCTGGCAGAAGCCATCAACACCGCTTTCGGTTCCTTCGACAAGTTCAAGGAAGAGTTCACCAAGACGTCCGTCGGCACCTTCGGTTCCGGCTGGGGCTGGCTGGTCAAGAAAACTGATGGTTCCCTGGCGCTGGCCAGCACCATCGGTGCCGGCAACCCGCTGACCAGCGACGATACCCCGCTGCTGACCTGCGATGTCTGGGAGCACGCCTACTACATCGACTACCGCAACCTGCGGCCGAAGTATGTCGAGGCGTTCTGGAACCTCGTCAACTGGGCCTTCGTGGCCGAGCAGTTCGAAGGCAAGACCTTCAAGGCCTGAGCCTCGTAACGCTCTGAGAGCCCGGCACGTGCCGGGCTTTTTTATGCCTGCTGTTCGGCGATGTGGCACTTGCTCAGTGTGCATAGCGCGCTAACATCAAACTTCCGGTTTCTTGACGAGGCCCACTCAAGTTACCCAGGGCTTCAACCGATACACTGCTAATGACCCTCCCGTAGTGAAGGGTCGTGATTGATGGCAAAATAATGTCATTTGCATGGATTAAGGAACCTCCCTTGAAGCTGGAATTGCGTAACAGCTTGTCGGTCAAGTTGCTAAGGGTCGTGCTCCTGGCGGCGCTAGCGGTCGGCGTCGTGCTCAGCTGTGCGCAAATCGTCTATGACACCTACAAGACACGCCAGGCCGTCAACAATGACGCCCAGCGTATCCTCGACATGTTCCGCGATCCTTCCACACAGGCGGTCTACAGCCTGGACCGAGAAATGGGCATGCAGGTCATGGAAGGCCTGTTTCAGGACGAGTCGGTTCGAATGGCCTCCATCGGCCACCCCAACGAGACGATGCTGGCAGAAAAGTCCCGACCCTTGCAGGACATGCCCCTGCGTTGGCTCACCGACCTGATTCTTGGCCAGGAGCGTAGCTACTCCACGCAGCTGGTAGGCCGGGGGCCCTACAGTGAATATTACGGCGACCTCAACATCACCCTCGATACGGCGGCCTATGGCGAAGACTTTCTGATCAATGCCGTGATCATCTTCATCTCCGGCGTGCTTCGAGCGCTTGCCATGGGGCTGGTGCTGTACCTGGTCTACCACTGGCTGTTGACCAAGCCACTCTCCAAAATCATCGAACACCTCACCCAGATCAATCCGGATCGCCCCAGCCAGCATCAGATCCCACTGATCAAAGGCCATGAGAAGAACGAGCTCGGCCTTTGGGTGAACACCGCCAACCAGTTGCTGGCATCGATCGAGCGCAATACCCATCTGCGCCATGAGGCCGAGAACAGTCTGCAGCGCATGGCCCAGTACGACTTCCTCACCGGCCTGCCCAATCGCCAGCAACTGCAGCAGCAACTGGACAAGATTCTGGTGGACGGTGGGCGCCTGCAACACCGGGTGGCCGTGCTATGCGTAGGCCTGGATGATTTCAAGGGCATCAACGAGCAGTTCACCTACCAGGTAGGCGACCAGTTGCTGCTGGCCTTGGCCGATCGTCTGAGGGCCCACAGCGGACGACTGGGCGCGCTGGCGCGGCTGGGGGGCGACCAGTTCGCACTGGTGCAGGCCAACATCGAACAGCCCTACGAAGCGGCAGAGCTTGCGCAAAGCATCCTGGATGACCTGGAAGTGCCCTTCGACCTGGACCACCACCAGCAGATCCGGCTGCGCGCAACCATTGGCATCACCCTGTTCCCGGAAGACGGCGACAGCACCGAAAAACTCCTGCAAAAAGCCGAACAGACCATGACCCTGGCCAAGGCGCGCTCACGCAATCGCTACCAGTTCTATATCGCGAGCGTGGACACCGAGATGCGTCGGCGCCGTGAGCTGGAAAAGGACCTGCGCGAGGC
The DNA here is from genome assembly GCF_900230165.1 of Pseudomonas sp. URMO17WK12:I9. NCBI lineage: Bacteria > Pseudomonadati > Pseudomonadota > Gammaproteobacteria > Pseudomonadales > Pseudomonadaceae > Pseudomonas > Pseudomonas sp. URMO17WK12:I9. The sequence continues at coordinate 192,836 of NZ_OCMQ01000004.1, forward strand.
CCTGCCACGCAACCAGCTGTACCTGGTGTATCAACCCCAGATCAGCTATCGCGATCATCGCGTTGTAGGGGTCGAGGCGCTGTTGCGCTGGCAGCATCCGGAACTGGGCATGGTGCCGCCCGATCAGTTCATACCGCTGGCCGAACAGAACGGCAGCATCATCGGGATCGGCGAGTGGGTGCTCGACCAGGCCTGCCAGCAATTGCGCGAATGGCACGACCTGGGCTTCAGCGAACTGCGCATGGCGGTCAACCTGTCCACCGTCCAACTTCACCACAGCGAACTGCCGCGGGTGGTGAACAATTTGCTCCAGGCCTATCGCCTGCCCCCGCGCAGCCTGGAACTGGAGGTGACCGAGACTGGCCTGATGGAGGACATCAGCACCGCGGCCCAACACCTGCTGAGCCTGCGCCGCTCGGGCGCCCTGATCGCCATCGACGACTTCGGGACCGGGTACTCGTCATTGAGTTACCTCAAGTCCTTGCCCCTGGACAAGATCAAGATCGACAAGAGCTTCGTGCAGGACCTGCTCGATGACGACGATGACGCGACCATCGTGCGCGCCATCATCCAGTTGGGCAAAAGCCTGGGCATGCAGGTCATTGCCGAAGGCGTGGAAACCGCCGAACAGGAAGCCTACATCATTGCCCAAGGCTGTCACGAGGGCCAGGGCTACCACTACAGCAAACCGCTGTCGGCCCGGGAACTGACCAGCTTCCTCAGGCAGGCCCAGCGCAATCAGGTTTCCGTGCTCTGAGTGCACAGATGACACGTCGTGACCTGCTTTTACATGAATCGCAGGCTGGACCCTTTACAGCAAATGCAAATCTTTCGCATGATGTGTCGGTTCAACGTGCCATCGCGCACGGTTCATCCATGGTCCAACCACACGACGCAGGAAACCAACAATGATTCGAACGCCCCTGGCCTCTGCCAGTCTGCTGGCCATTGCCATCGCTCTCGCCGGTTGCGGTGAAGGCAAGGACGACAAGACCGCCGCGCCGCAAGCCCAGGCGCCCGCTGCCGCCAGCACCCCTGCAGCAACGCCGGGGGCTGTCGACGAAGCCGCTGCCAAGGCCGTGGTCAAGCACTACGCCGAGATGGTCCATGCCGTGTACAGCGACTCGCTGAGCACCGCCAAAACCCTGCAGAGCGCCGTGGACGCATTCCTCGCCACGCCCAACGATCAGACGCTCAAGGCCGCCAGGGACGCCTGGGTCGCTGCGCGCGTGCCATACCTGCAAAGCGAAGTGTTCCGCTTCGGCAACACCATCATCGACGACTGGGAAGGCCAGGTGAACGCCTGGCCCCTGGACGAAGGCCTGATCGACTACGTCGACACCAGCTATGAGCACGCCCTGGGCAACCCGGCAGCCAGTGCCAATATCATCGCCAACACCGAGATCCAGGTGGGCGAAGAGAAGATCGACGTCAAGGACATCACCCCGGAGAAGCTGGCCAGCCTCAACGAGTTGGGCGGCTCCGAAGCCAACGTCGCCACCGGCTACCACGCCATCGAATTCCTGCTATGGGGCCAGGACCTGAACGGTACCGGCCCAGGTGCGGGTAACCGTCCGGCGTCGGACTACCTCGAAGGCCAGGGTGCCACGGGTGGTCACAACGACCGCCGCCGTGCCTACCTCAAGGCCGTCACCGACCTGCTGGTCGCCGATCTCGACGAGATGGTTGCCAACTGGGCGCCGAACGTGACCGACAACTATCGCGCCAAGCTCGAAGCCGAGCCTGCCACCGACGGCTTGCGCAAGATGCTGTTCGGCATGGGCAGCCTGTCGCTCGGTGAGCTGGCCGGTGAGCGCATGAAGGTGTCCCTGGAGGCGAACTCGCCCGAGGACGAACACGACTGCTTCAGCGACAACACTCACTACTCGCATTTCTACGATGCCAAGGGCATTCGCAACGTCTATCTGGGCGAGTACACCCGCCCCGATGGCACCAAGCTGACCGGGCCTAGCCTGTCGTCACTGGTGGCCAAGGCCGACCCTGCCGCCGATGCGACCTTGCGCGCAGACCTGGAAGCCACCGAAGCGAAGATCCAGGTGATCGTCGATCACGCCCTCAAAGGCGAGCACTACGACCAACTGATCGCTGCCGACAACACCGCCGGCAATCAGATCGTGCGTGATGCGATTGCAGCCCTGGTCAAGCAGACCGGTGCCATCGAACAGGCAGCCGGCAAACTGGGTATCGACAACCTGAACCCTGACACAGCCGACCACGAGTTCTGATCCCACCCTTGTGCAACACCCGACGCCCGGCCTAGAGCCGGGCGTTTTCATGTCTGCGGCAGCGCTTCCCGCTGCCTGGCAGGCCGATGATCGACCACCCTGTACGCATCATTCAATCGCCAACAGGGAGGCAGCCAATGCTGCAGATTCTCGATGTCTGGGGAGAGGGCCGGATCGTGCAGCGCGCTGAAGGCGCGAACCTGATCACAGGATTTCACAACGCCTATAACCTCAACAAAGCAGGGCAGCGCATCTCCAACGGCCCATTTGCTGGCGGGCCGATTCCCAACTTGATCCTGGTGTATGAGTACGACGCGCCCAAGTTCCCGATCGACGATCACTCCGTCCCGCATGTCACCCTCATGGGCGCGCCGATCACCCACACGGTGGCCGAGGAAATGTGCCGTGTATTGGCAGGGTCAGGCAAGGTCTACCTGTACGACCCCAACGAAAGCGACCGACGACTGTTCGAAGCCGTGGCTCACGAGTATGGCCTGCAACCCTTGGGTCGCTTCGATCCAGCCACCCTCGAACCGCCCTTCAATGAAATCACCTTGCTCGCGGCCTACGTATACCGCGCCCCGAGCGCCCCCTTGCCACGTCCGAGTACTCATCCATAAAGGAGATACACCATGGCCAGCGTCACCTACCTGCGTTCCATTGCCAACAACACGCCTTATACCCTGACTTTGGTTGACGGAGAGAGCCGTAGCCAAAGCCTGGCAATTGGCGCCCAGCACGCCTGGAACGGCTCGCTCGCGGTACCTTGGATCGGTAAATCCAAAGAGAACTACAAGGCGCTGCGCTTGATTCTGGGGCCAGGTGCAGAGACCAACATCTGGGTTTTTCAGGATTACTGGCAGCCCGCCCACAAGGATGTAGTGAAATACCTGACCGCCTCGTCCATGGAATACACCAGCGAAGAAGTGATGGAGGTCCCGGGCGATAATCATGAAGGCGGTAGCAAGAACCTCATCGTCAGCCTGGTCAATCGCCAGTTCAAACTCTTCATGGCATAAGCACCTGCCAAGACGATTTCATCCAGCAAACGCAAATTGCTCTTATTCAATGATCCTGGGCCTGATAAGCTTGCACGCCGGTTTTTACGTTCAGGCCCAGGATTCTGCATGTCCCTGCCGCTGTCCCGACTTGCCCCTCTGCTGCTGGTCTTTGCCCTCGCTGCCTGTGATGACGCTCCGCGTTTCACCCAGGCCGAGCCGGGCGAAGCGCTGTCAGGTGGCAAGACGACCGTGTTGCGCAGTGACCGCAATGCGTATTCGCAGCCCGCTGCCAATCTCTCCCCTGAGCGGCGCCTGGACTTTGCCGTGGGCAACAGTTTCTTTCGCAACCCGTGGGTCATCGCCCCCTCTACCACAACGGCGCGCGACGGCCTGGGCCCCTTGTTCAATACCAACGCCTGCCAGAACTGCCATGTGCGCGACGGGCGTGGCCACCCCCCCGCAACAGATGCCAGCAATGCAGTTGGCATGCTCGTGCGCCTGTCGATACCTGACCAGCCCTACCTGGCCAAGGTCATCGAACGGCTCGGGGTGGTACCGGAACCTGTGTACGGCACCCAGCTTCAGGACATGGCCATTCCTGGCGTAGTGCCTGAAGGCAAGGTGCGCATGACCTACACCCCGCAGACGGTCTCGTTCAAGGATGGCTATCAGGTCGAGCTGCGCATGCCTGCGTTGCAGATCACTCAGCTGGGCTATGGGGCGATGCACCCGGACACGCGCTTTTCGGCACGCGTGGCGCCACCGATGATCGGCCTGGGCCTGCTCGAGGCGATCCCCGAGGCCGACCTGCTGGCCAACGAAGACCCGGACGACCGCAATCGCGACGGGATTCGTGGGCGCGCCAACCGCGTATGGGACGACGCTCAGGGACGTTCAGTTGTTGGCCGCTTTGGGTGGAAAGCGGGCCAGCCCAACGTGAACCAGCAGAACGCGCATGCGTTCGCCGGCGACATGGGCCTGACGACGACATTGCAGCCCAACGACGACTGCACCCAGGCGCAGGTCGAATGCCGCGCAGCGCCCAATGGCGACGGCGTGGCAGGCGAAAAGGAAGTCAGTGACAACATCCTGCGCCTGGTCACCTTCTATACACGCAACCTTGCAGTACCGGCCCGGCGGGATGTGTCTGACCCCCAGGTGCTTGCAGGCAAGAACCTGTTCCACGAGGCCGGGTGCCAGAGTTGTCACATTCCTCAGTTCACCACCGCCAGCGATGCCGCCGAGCCGGAGCTCGCCGGTCAGACCATCCGGCCCTATACCGATCTGCTGCTGCATGACATGGGGCCCGGCCTTGCCGATGAACGAACCGAATTTGCCGCCAACGGCCAGGACTGGCGCACGGCCCCGCTCTGGGGAATCGGCCTGAGCGAAACGGTCAGCGGTCACTCGCAATTTCTGCATGACGGACGCGCGCGCAACTTGCTCGAAGCGGTGCTGTGGCACGGCGGCGAAGCCCAGGCAGCACGCGATTTCGTCCTTACATTCGATGCCGAGCAGCGCGCTGCGCTGCTGGCTTTTCTGAACTCACTTTAAACATGCACAGGAGCCGGCCATGTTCCGACCCAAACTGTTGTTTACCAGCCTCGCTGCCCTGGCCCTTGGCGCCTGCTCGCCGCAGGATCCGCAGGCCGTCACCTCCGCGGCCATCGCCAAGCAGGTGATCCTGCCCACCTACAGCCGCTGGGTCGAAGCCGACCGCATGCTGGCCGCCAGCGCCCTGGCTTTCTGTGAAGGCAAGGAGACCCTGGAAAAGGCGCGCGCCGATTTCCTCAATGCGCAAAAGGCCTGGGCCGAACTGCAACCCTTGCTGGTGGGTCCACTGGCCGAAGGCAACCGTGCGTGGCAGGTACAGTTCTGGCCTGACAAGAAGAACCTGGTCGGCCGTCAGGTCGAGCAATTGGTCAATGCGGACAAGCCTGTCGATGCGGCCTCCCTGGCCAAGGCCAGCGTTGTCGTCCGCGGCTTGTCGGCCTATGAGTACATCCTGTTCGACAGCAAGCCGGACATCGCCACGGCCGAGCAGAAGGCGCGATACTGCCCGATGCTGGTGGCCATCGCCGAGCACCAGAAGGGGCTGGCCGAGGAAATTCTCAAGGGCTGGAACAGCACTGATGGCATGCTCTCGCAGATGACCAAGTTCCCCAACCAGCGCTACGCCGATTCGCACGAGGCCATCGCCGACCTGCTGCGCGCACAGGTGACCGCTTTGGACTCGCTGAAGAAAAAGCTGGGTGCGCCCATGGGGCGGCAAAGCAAAGGCATCCCACAGCCGCTGCAGGCTGAAGCCTGGCGTAGCCACAACTCCATGAACAGCCTCCAGGCCAGCCTCAAGGCGGCCCAGGCGGTCTGGGTGGGTGTGGACAATCAAGGGCTGCGCGGGCTGCTGCCTAGCGATCAGAAGGCGCTTGCGCAAAAGATAGACGATGCCTACGCCACATCGTTGAAGTTGCTGGCCGACAATCAGAAAACCCTGGGCGAGCTGCTGGCCGACGATGCAGGCCAGCAGACCCTCAACCAGATCTACGACAGCCTCAACGTGGTACACCGCCTGCATGAAGGTGAGTTGGCCAAGGCACTTAACATTCAGTTGGGTTTCAACGCCAACGACGGTGACTGATCATGCTGCGACGCCAGGCCCTGAAACTCGGTAGCGTTGTGCTCAGTGCCCTTACCTTGGGCGGCTGGACGCTTCTGCGCAACAAAGGTAGCGAGCCCTTGCTGCTCTCGGCACGCGACGACGCCGACGGCAAGCACTACGCCGTGGGCTATCGCCTGGACGGCACCCAGGTGTTCAGCACCCAGGTCGCCCAGCGTTGCCATGCCATCATCGATCACCCCGACCGGCCCGTCGCCCTGTTCGTGGCTCGCCGCCCAGGGACCGAAAGCTACCTGGTCGATCTGCGCGACGGGAAGCTGCTGCAGACGGTGGTATCGCCGCCCGACCGGCATTTCTATGGTCATGCCGTGCTCCACAAGGACGGACAGTGGCTATACACCACCGAAAACGATACCCGTGACCCTGGCCGTGGCGTGCTGGGGGTCTACCGTTTCGACGACGAGCGCCTGGTGCGCACAGGCGAGCTCAGCACCCACGGCATTGGCCCGCACGAAGTCGCCTGGCTGCCGGACGGCGAAACGCTGGTAGTCGCCAACGGTGGCATCCGTACCGAAGCCGAAAGCCGGGTGGAAATGAACCTTGATGCCATGGAGCCGAGCCTGGTGCTGATGCAGCGCGACGGCACCTTGTTGAGCAAGGAAACCCTGGCCCAGCAGATGAACAGTGTTCGTCACCTGGCGGTAGCACGCGACGGCACCATTGCCGCGTGCCAGCAGTTCATGGGGGATGCCTCGGATACTGCCGAGCTACTGGCGATCAAACGGCCGGGCCAGCCTTTCCAGGCTTTCCCCGTTGCGCAACACCAGCTACAGGCCATGGCCCAGTACACCGCCAGCGTGGCCATTCACGACGAACTGCGTCTGGTGGCCTTGACAGCACCACGGGCTAACCGCCTGTTCGTCTGGGACCTGGACAGCGGCGCCGTTCGTCTGGATGCGCCCATGCCCGACTGTGCCGGGGTTGGTGCGGTGAAGGACGGGTTCGTCGTGACATCTGGCCAAGGCCGTTGCCGGTTCTATGATTGCCGCAAGCACCAGCTTGTCGGCCAGCCCCTGAACCTGCCTTCAGGCTTCTGGGACAATCACCTGCACCTAATCTGAAATGTGCGTCAGGCCATGCCCTGCGGCTTAGCCGAACGGCCGCAGGCCCTGGCGCATGCCGAACAGGAACAGCAGCAGGTCATGATCAGGCTGCACCTTGGCCTGCTGCTGCGGCTTTACCTCGCGCGGCAGTGCACATTGTTCAGCCAGCTCCGATTGGCTGAATACCACTGTTTTTGGTTGTTCCCACGCTGCCACCGCAACGGTAGTGAGCGCCAGGCCCCCAACCAGGAACAAAGTTCGAGCTATTTCTAGTTTCATTGCCCTAACCCTTTGACAGCGCTGCCAAACGCTACCTCATCAACGTAGTGCAACCTACGCCCCTTTGCACGCTTGAACGACGAATGGCGGCACCTGTCACATGGGTGATCACGCACAGGGCGCTGCCCTCGAGAGCCGTCAATGCGCCTCAACCCTTGCGCAATACATACACACGCCACATGGCATAAAACGGCAGGAAGTCGAGACGCTCCTGGATTCTGAAACCCGCGGCAGCGAATTCCGCCTCAACCGTTTCGGTGGGTAACACAAAACGGTTCTGGTAACTTTCCGGTCCATGCTCGGCGCCGCGACGCCGCTCGAGCTTCCTGCGCCGCCAGGCTTTGAAATTGCCATCCACCCACAACGACACAATCACGCTGTCTCGGCTAACCCGATGAAATTCATTGAGAATCGCTTTTCTGTGCGCCGCTTCGCCAATATGGTGAAACAGACGCATGCAAAAGATGCTGTCCACCGCGTTGTCCGGCAATTCGATGGCAAAGGCCGAGGTCTGCAAAGGTCGTACCCGGGCCACGATTTCCGGTGGTTGGGCCGCGCATGCCGTCTCGATCATGTCGGCAGAATTGTCTGCTCCGATGATCACGCGGTTGGCTTTTTCCGCCAGCAGTGGCCAGAAGCGACCCGCCCCGCAGGGCAGGTCCAGGACCAGGCCCGGCTCGCCCGCCAGCATCAGGGCCCGTCGAGCCAACTGTTCATCGCGCTTATGGGAAAGGCGCCTGGCAAGGCCAGCCTGGTGCTTCAAAAAATACTGTTGGGCATGGGCCTTGTCGTATTTACGGGAAAATTCGAGGTTGATGGGGCTACGCATCGGGCATCTCCTGATTCCAATGGCGGCCAGACTAAGCAGCCAAGCGTTGGAATCAGGTTATGGCCTTGTGAAAAAAGCGTTCTTCAATAGGATATTTCTTACAGGCTATTACGAAAGTGTGTTCAGCTCGCCCTTGGCTACGGTGCTGCTGAGGTCCACTTGGAAACGGCAGCCATGAGGGTGGGTCGAGGTCAGGGTGACCTGCCAGCCTTGGTCATCGCAAATGCGCTGGACCAACGACAAGCCCAGGCCAAGCCCTTCACCTCGGCGCTCATCCCCCCGCACGAAGGGCTTGAACATGGCTTCGCGCTGCTCCTCCGGGATGCCTACCCCGCTGTCTTCCACGGTGAAATGCGTGGCTTGCAGGGTCAGACGAATGTAACCGCTGTCGGTGTAATGGGCAGCATTACGCAGCAAGTTGCCCATGACCGATTGCAGGAAGGTGGCGTTGTACAAGACCGGACCTGCGTTACCACGGCCTTCGTAATGCAGCGTCAGCCCCTTTTGTTCGATGGTGTCGCGCCATACCCCGATCAATTCGTCCCCCACCTCGCGCAGGGTTGCCCGCGAAGCCACAGCGCCTTCGTCTCTTTGGGCCCGGGCCAGCATGAGGAAGGTTTTTACCAGCTCGCGCATTTCCTCGGTGGCGCGGGCTACCCGTTCGACCTGACTGCGCGAGCGCGCGTCCAGTGCCGGGTTTTCCATGAGCAGCTCGCACGAGGTGGCCAGCACCATCAGCGGCGTACGCAACTCGTGGCTGACGTCGCTTGTGAACAGGCGCTCGCGCGTCAAGGCATCGCGCAGACGGCCCAGGGTGTCGTCGAAGGCCACTGCCAACTGCCCGACCTCGTCGGCGGCGTAATCAGGCGCCAATGGTGGCGCCAACCCCAACAGCTGATCGCGATGGCGCACTTGGCGCGCCAGGCGGATGACCGGCGCCATCACCCGGCGCGCCACCAACCAGCCCAGAATCACGGCGAGCACCAGGCTCAATACGAACCCTACGACCACCACCGCGAACAGCAGCCGTTCTCGCTCCTCGAAGTCGCTTTGATCCTGCAACAGCACGTAGCGACGACCGTCCACGATCTCCACCATGGCGTGATACGAAAGCTGATCGCGAAAGACCTCGTGGAAACCCCGGTCCAGATGGCGCAGGTCCTTTGGCAACTCGAAGTCGTCCCGCCCGCCACTGAAGTAGAACAGTTGGTCCGGTCGCGGACGGTGACTCCAGTCGCTGACGCTGTCCATGCGCAACAGACGCTGCAAGTCACCGCCGAGCACCGACGAAATCAGGCGTTCTTCCACCAGGTGCACGGTAGAAACGATACCCACGGCGAAAGCCCCCGCCACCAGCGCGCTCATCAACGCAAAGGCAATGATGATGCGCTGGGCAAGGCTCTGTTTAAACTCCATCGCGGCCCTCGGCGAGGCGATAGCCGACGCCATGGACGGTATGCAGCAGGGGTTTTTCAAAGGGTTTGTCGATCACCTGGCGCAACTGGTGTACATGGCTGCGCAGGCTGTCGCTGTCGGGGCAGTCATCGCCCCACAGGGCTTCTTCGAGCACTTCGCGCCGCAACACGTGCGGGCTCTTCTGCATGAGCACCGCCAGCAGTTTCAGGCCGACCGGGTTGAGCTTGAGCAGGCGGCCTTGCCGGCTGACCTCGAGTGTGTCGAGGTCGTAGCTCAGGTCTGCAACCTGCAGCGTGCGACGTCCACCACCCTGCGCCCTGCGCAGCACGGCTTCGATACGCGCAGACAGCTCGGACAAGGCGAAGGGCTTGAGCAGGTAGTCATCGGCGCCGGAACGGAAGCCTTGCAGCCGATCGTCCAGCTGATCGCGGGCGGTGAGCATGATCACCGGCGTGTCGCGGCGTGCGTCTTCGCGCAGGCGCTTGCACAGCGTATAGCCATCGATGCCCGGCAACATGATGTCGAGCACGATCAGGTCATAGTGCTCGGTCGCTGCCAGGTGCAGGCCCGACAACCCATCCTGGGCACAGTCGACGGTATAGCCCTTCATGCCGAGGTAATCGGCAAGGTTGGCCAGAATATCGCGGTTGTCTTCAACCAAGAGGATGCGCATGAATTTCTCCTGTGCGACGCTGCTCGCGGTGATGCGCGGCAGGCGCAGCTTAAGGCCTAAGCCTGCGGGGTGCCAGCCTTTGGATGAATTCAGGCGGCTTGACGTTTTTTTCACCGAACCTTCACGGACACAGCATAGAAGCGGCCTGACAATGCGCGACCTTCTCGCGCCCTGGAGCCGCCATGCAGCAATCAAATTGCCCTCGCCCCTTGAACCTGTGGCTGTACCTAGGTATCCCAATGGCCATCATGCTTGGGCTGGTGGCGCTCGAATGGACGTCGGTGGACATGGACATAGCCAACCTGTTCTTCGATACCGCCACCGGGCAGTTCATCGGTCGCCACAGCTACCTGCTGGAGAACATCCTGCATGACCGGGTCAAGCAGGGCGTAATCGTGTTGGGCGTACTGGCACTGGCTGTGTTTGCGGCAAGTTTTTTGGTCAAGGGTTTGTACAGCTGGCGCCGCGAACTGGGCTGCCTGGTGCTCGCACTGGGGGTGTCCACCGCCTTCGTCACACCGCTTAAGAAACTGACGCAGGTGCAGTGCCCTTGGAGCCTCACGCAGTTCGGCGGCTCGGAAACCTACAGCAAGCTGCTCGAGCCAAGGCCTGCCACCGACAAGCCGGGCCTGTGCTGGCCGGGCGGTCACGCGACCACGGGGTTCTGCCTGTTCGCGCTGTTTTTCGCGTTGCGTGATCGTAAACCGCGCCTCGCGCGCGTGGCATTTGCGGCCGCCCTGATCGCCGGTACGGTCCTGTCGGTGGGCAGGATGATGCAAGGGGCGCACTTTTTGTCCCACAACGTGTGGACGGCCGTCTTCTGCTGGCTGATCGGCCTGGGTGCCTACTACCTGGTGCTGTACCGCAGACGGGCAGCAGACAGGCCAGCCGCCGAGCCCAACCCTGCCTGAGTCAGTGCCCCCCGGTCGAGTGCCGAGCCCTGAACGAAAAAGCCCCGGCTCTTGCGAGCCGGGGCTTAGGGGTATAGCGAGGGTAAGGCTGGCTTACATCATGCCGCCCATGCCACCCATGCCGCCCATGTCAGGCATGCCGCCGCCTGCTGGCTTGTCTTCCGGCAGGTCAGCAACCATGGCTTCGGTGGTGATCATCAGACCGCCGATCGAAGCAGCAGCTTGCAGTGCCGAACGGGTAACCTTGGCTGGGTCCAGGATCCCCATTTCGATCATGTCGCCGTACTCGCCGGTCGCAGCGTTGTAGCCGTAGTTGCCCGAACCCTGCTTGACCTTGTCGGCCACAACGCTTGGCTCGTCGCCGGCGTTGGCAGTGATCTGACGCAGCGGGGATTCGACCGCACGGCGCAGCAGCGAGATACCGACGTTCTGGTCTTCGTTGTCACCTTTGAGGTCAACGATTGCAGACAGGGCGCGCACCAGGGCAACACCACCGCCAGGCACCACGCCTTCCTCGACCGCTGCACGGGTAGCGTGCAGTGCGTCTTCGACGCGGGCTTTCTTCTCTTTCATTTCGACTTCGGTGCCAGCACCGACCTTGATGACGGCAACACCGCCGGCCAGCTTGGCCAGACGCTCTTGCAGCTTCTCACGGTCGTAGTCCGAAGAGGTTTCTTCGATCTGAGCACGGATCTGCTTGACGCGACCCTGGATATCGTCTTCAGCGCCAGCGCCGTCGATGATGATGGTGTTTTCCTTGGACAGGGTAACGCGCTTGGCGTTGCCCAGGTGTTCCAGGGTAGCGGTTTCCAGGGACAGGCCGATTTCTTCGGAGATGACCTGGCCGCCAGTCAGGACGGCGATGTCCTGCAGCATGGCCTTGCGACGGTCGCCGAAGCCTGGTGCCTTGACTGCTGCAACCTTGACGATGCCGCGCATGTTGTTGACGACCAGGGTAGCCAGGGCTTCGCCTTCGACGTCTTCAGCAACGATCAGCAGCGGGCGGCCGGCCTTGGCAACGGCTTCCAGTACTGGCAGCAGCTCACGGATGTTGGAGATCTTCTTGTCGACCAGCAGCAGCAGCGGGCTGTCCAGCTCGGCAACCATGGTGTCTGGCTTGTTGACGAAGTACGGGGACAGGTAGCCGCGGTCGAACTGCATGCCTTCGACGACCGACAGCTCGTTTTCCAGGCCCGAACCTTCCTCGACGGTGATGACGCCTTCCTTGCCGACCTTCTCCATGGCTTCGGCGATGATTTCACCGATGGAGCTGTCGGAGTTGGCGGAAATGGTACCGACCTGGGCAATGGCCTTGGAATCGGCGCATGGCTTGGACAGGTTCTTCAGCTCGGCAACGATGGCGGAGGTCGCCTTGTCGATGCCGCGCTTGAGGTCCATCGGGTTCATGCCGGCAGCGACGGCCTTCAGGCCTTCGTTGACGATCGACTGAGCCAGCACGGTCGCGGTGGTGGTGCCGTCACCGGCTGCATCGTTGGCCTTGGAAGCGACTTCCTTGACCAGCTGGGCGCCCATGTTCTCGAAGGCGTCCTTGAGCTCGATTTCCTTGGCGACGGAAACGCCGTCCTTGGTGATGGTCGGCGCGCCGAAGCTCTTGGCCAGTACCACGTTACGGCCTTTCGGGCCCAGGGTCGCTTTTACCGCGTCAGCCAGAACGTTGACACCAACCAGCATTTTCTTGCGAGCGGAATCGCCGAATTTTACGTCTTTAGCAGCCATGATCGTTTAATCCTTGATAAATCTTTGGAGTAACGGGAAGTCGGTGGAAATCAGCCTTCAACAACGGCCAGGATTTCGTTTTCGGCCATGACCAGCAGGTCTTCGCCGTCGACTTTCACGGTGTTGCTACCCGAGTACGGGCCGAAAACCACTTTGTCACCCACTTTCACGGCCAGTGCACGTACTTCGCCGTTGTCCAGGACGCGGCCAGTGCCGACGGCGACGACTTCGCCGCGGTTTGGTTTTTCAGCGGCCGAACCTGGCAGGACGATACCGCCAGCGGTTTTCGATTCTTCTTCGCTGCGACGGATGACGACGCGGTCATGCAGAGGACGAAGCTTCATTGTCGATCTCTCCCAAATTGTGGTTTTCATCGGCCGGTGTCGACACCGGCGGGTTGATGCTGTCCGGCGTTGCCGGAAGGCCGCTCGCAACGAGCAAACGGCCTGAGTCATGTCTGGTGTCACCACCAGAAACCTTGCGGTGACCACTACATGAGGCCGTCCGAATCGATTACAAGGCTTGGCAGGGAATTTTTTTTGCCCAGGCATGAAAAAGGGCCGCTTGGCGGCCCTGTTCTCACTGATCGCGGCGCTCGTACTCGCCTTCGATCACATTGGGCCGATGGCCCCCGTCACGCGGGGGCTGGCCCTGCAAAGGGTCATCCTGAAACGCTCGCTGGCGGGTCGCCTGGGCCTGGGCACGCTCGCGCATCTTGCGAGCCGCCAGACGGCGGGTGAAGGGCAACAGGCACAGCAGGCCGAGCACGTCGCTGATGAAACCGGGGATCATCAGCAGCCCGCCGCCGACCGCCAGCATCATGCCATGGAACATGTCCTCGGCAGGCAGCTCACCGCGTTGCAGGCTTTCACGCGCACGCAGGGCCGTGGCCAACCCCGCGACTCGCATGACCAAGACCCCGAGGGCGGAGCCGGCGATAATCAGCAGCAATGCGGGGAAGAACCCGATGGCACCGCTGACTTTCACGAAGACGAACAGCTCCAGCACTGGAAACAGCAGAAGCAGCAGTAGAAAAACACGCATCAAAGCATTCCTCGTCGCAAGACACCCTTGCAGTAAGACCTACAAATGGATGCGTGTGCTCCGCTTTTCAAGCAGGTATTTCGCTCGAAGCCGGCCAGCGGTCGGCGCGGGCCAGAAAAACCAAGGCTTCGCGCACTTGTGTCGGCGTATTGCAATGAGTCGGAAATGCCAACCAGTGGATCGCCTGGCCGATGCGCAGGTGCATCCCTTCGCTGTCGATACCGACCAACTGCGCAGGCATGTGGCTGGGAAGCTGGGCAAGCTGCACATAGTGCGCGATGGCCACGGCATGGTCGCTGTTCATGTGCTCGATCATGCCGCTCTCGACCTTGCCGGCGAACGGATTGGCCAAGGTCACCTTGTCGAGCCAGTGGATGGCACCGAAGCCACCGATGTAGCGATGCCGTACCGGCTCAAGCACCCAGAAATCGAAGTCGTGAGCCTGGTGGTAGTCGGCCGCGTCCGGGAAGTAGCGGTAATAGCGCAGGGCCGCTGCCTCGATGCTGGCCGGGTCCTGCAGCTTGCTCGCCTCGGCCATGACGGTCAGTCGCCCGACCGCCTGCACGTCCTGCGCCTCACGCTCGCCCACCAGCAGCGAACACTTGGCGTCCTTGTGCAGGTTATGCGTGTGCTGGGCGATACGGCTGATCAGGATGAGCGGCCTGCCCTCTGCATCGAGGCAATAGGGCACGACCGAACCGAACGGGAAACCAGGCATGGACTTGGAATGGGTCGACAAGACCCCCCGGTATTCCTTGAGCAACAATTCCCGGGCAGGACGGACAGCGTTCTCACTCACTTCGAAACCCCTCGATGAAACCCTGCAGGCAGCAGGCGGTGATGGCAGGCACAAGACCGACAAGGGCAGGCCTGACTCCAATCGCCCAGCTTAACCCCGACGGCTTACCAGGTAACGCCAAAGCCTGCAGTGTAGCGGGTCTTGTCCAGGTCGCTCTCGCGGGTGCCACTGATGATGTCCTTCTCGGCCTTGAGGTTCAGCGACGCCCAGTCGGTGACCTTGTAGCGCAGGCCCACTTCGGCGTCCAGGGAATAGTCGGCGACATTGCCCAGGGGCTTTGCCAGCTCGCCGTTAGTGAACAGCTGCACCTTCTTGCCGATCAGGTAGCGGGTGTAGTCCCACTTCACGGCGGCGGAATAGAAGTTGTCCTTGTCACCGTCCTGGTACTCGAAGTCGGTACGGTTGATCAGCGAGCCCAGCGAGAAGGCACCCAGCTCGTCGTCCCAGAACTGGTAGCCAGGGCCAGTACCCACCGTGCGCTGGCGGGCGAGGTCTTCGATACGGTCACGCTTGTACTCGGCACGCCCCTGCCAGAACCATTTCTCGGTCAGGAAGCGGTCCAGCGCATACTCGGCGCTCCAGTTGTCGGTGGTGGTGACATCGTCCTTGGTCTCGCGGTTGTACTCGCCTTCGGCGTTATGACGCCAGCGCCCATGGCGTGCAGTGGTCTTGAAACTGACGTCGTAGTCGTCGGTGTCGTTCTCGGCCCGCTTGTAGTCCAGCGCCACATCGACATTGCCTTTCCAGACCAGGTCCTCGACCACCGGCTTGGGCTTCATGATCTGCTCGATGCTCGCCAGGTCCACCGTCTTGGGTGCCTCGCCGTTGGCCAGGGTCACTTTGCCTGCCTCGGCAGCCTGGAGCGACTTGGCCTTCTCGCCGGAGTAGGCATCCTGCTTGACCAGCAGCTCCTGGTCGCTTTCAAGGGTCTTCACCTGTTTCCAGTCCAAGGCGATCGAACCGCCGTAAGGCGTTTCGAGCAGCAGCTTGCCGCCGTCGAAGACCTTGATCTTGCCGCTCAGGCGGTCGCCATTTTTCATCCAGACAGTATCGGCGAACGCCGAGGAGACGCAGCAGGAGGCGGCGAGCAGTGAGAGCAGTAATTTGAAGGACATAAGCGGGCTACAGGTTCGATTTGGCGAGAAAACCGGGCATTATCCAGATGCAACCGGCAAGAGCAAGCAAAGACCTGCCACGCGCCGATGAGTTCCACTCTCATTTGCCGGCCGTTGGTCAGGTTTCATGTACACCCCAGGGAGGGCCTGGTGTTCGACGCGATGGAGCATACCTTGGAAACTGCAGAGGGCCGACGGACGGCATTGTATTCAGTGCTCGGCCAGGTGCCTGTCGGGCGCGTGGTGAGCTATGGCCAACTGGCAGCGCTTGCCGGGCTTGGCAAGGCCGCCCGGTGGGTGGGCCGCACGCTGTCCCAGTTGCCTGAGGGCACGCGTTTGCCTTGGCATCGGGTGCTGGGCGCAGGCGGTCGCCTGAGCCTGCCTTCAGGTACGCCATCGGGCGATGAGCAACGGGCCCGTTTGCGTGCCGAAGGCGTGCACGTGGCCAACAATCGCGTGGATATGACGCGCCATGGCTGGCGCCCGATGGAGCACAGCGGTTAGAGTGCGCGCTTTGTCCTGGAAACTTGAGGCAGATGTTGGTCCATGCCCCGTAAAACCTGGCGCGCTGCGCTCGCTGCCTATGCCAGCCCGTCAACCCTGGTGCTTTTGCTGCTCGGCTTCGCGGCCGGCCTGCCTTACATGCTGGTGTTCTCGACCCTCTCCGTATGGTTGCGCGAAGCCGGCGTAGCCAGGGAAACCATCGGCTATGCCAGCCTTATCGGCCTGGCCTATGCCTTCAAATGGGTGTGGTCGCCGCTGCTGGACCAATGGCGCTTACCGCTTCTGGGCGGCATGGGGCGTCGCCGTTCCTGGCTGCTGCTGTCCCAGGCACTGGTCGTGGTGGGCCTGGTCGGCATGAGCCTGTGCGACCCGCAACAGCACCTTTCGTGGCTGATCGCCCTGGCCGTCCTGGTGGCCTTTGCCTCGGCCACCCAGGATATCGCCGTGGATGCCTACCGCCTGGAGATCGCCGATGACCAGCGCCAGGCGGCCCTGGCCGCCAGCTACATGGCCGGTTATCGCGTCGCCGCCCTGCTCGCCACCGCCGGCGCGCTGTTCTTTGCCGAATGGTTTGGCTCCACCGGGTTCAGCTACCTGCACAAGGCGTGGGCCGGCACCTATGTGATGTTCGCAGTCATGATGCTTCCGGCCCTCTTCACGACCCTGGTCATGCGTGAGCCACCCGTGCCCCTGCGCACCCAGCTTTCGGCAGCCCGCTACGGGTTGGCCCACCAGTTGGCCTCGGTGTTCGTGCTCATCATCCTGCTGGTGTCGGTGCCGGCCAGCTTCACGCAGATGTTCAATACAGGCTGGTCGAGCGTGATCTCGGGCGACGCCACGCCCCTGGACCTGCTGCTCGAGGACCGCGCCTTCCTGCGCTTGATCCTGTACGTGCTGCTGTCCTGGGCTTGCCTGTCGAGCCTTGGGCGCCGCGGCCTTGCGCCGGTGCTCACGCCCATCAATGACTTCATCGTGCGCTACCGCTGGCAAGCCCTGCTGCTACTCGGGCTGATCGCCACCTACCGCATGTCCGACACGGTAATGGGCGTCATGGCCAACGTGTTCTACATCGACATGGGCTTTACCAAGGACCAGATCGCCAGTGTCAGCAAGATTTTCGGCCTGATCATGACCTTGGTGGGCGCCGGCGTGGGCGGCCTGCTCATCGTGCGCTTCGGCATCATGCCCATTCTGTTCATCGGTGGCGTGGCGTCAGCCGGCACCAACATTCTGTTCCTGATGCTGGCGGACATGGGCCCGAATCTGGAAATGCTGGTGGTGACCATTTCGCTGGACAACTTCAGCTCCGGCATGGCGACTTCAGCCTTTGTCGCCTACTTGTCGAGCCTGACCAACCTCAAGTTCTCGGCCACCCAGTATGCGCTACTGAGCTCGATCATGTTGCTGCTGCCACGCTTGATCGGTGGCTATTCCGGCGTCATGGTGGAGAAGTTCGGGTACCACGATTTCTTCCTGATCACCGCGCTGCTTGGCGTGCCGACCTTGATCCTGATCGCCTTGCAGTGGCGCCAGGACAGCACGCCCGGCCAGTCGGCCAGCCCACCTGCCCCGGCCTCCGAGCAGCCCTGAACCGCCTGCCTTGCAAGGGCAAGGCATGTGTACCGCCTAAGGCATCACAGCCGCTTGGGCACTGCGCGCCCTTAACAGCGACCACAGCGGCCACAGGGCTAGCCCCCCTGCCACACTGGCCGCCACGGCAAAGTGCAAAAGGCTCGCCCCGGCACCGATCATGGCCAGCAAGGCCCCGCCTAATCCCAGCAGCGCGATGGTGATCATGCCGAGCATGGCCGAGACCAGGCCTTTGCTTTGAGTGCTTGCGAACAATGTCATGCGATAGAGCACGGCATTGGCGATACCCAGGCCCAGTGCGTAGAGCGACAGACCTGCCACCAGGCTGATAACGCTCGGCCATACCCAGGTTGCCACCACCATCAGGCAGAGCCCTGCCACATAAGGCCACAGCGCACCGCGCACCAACGTCGGCAGCGGATGACGGTCGGCAATGTGGTTGATGATCAGGTTGCCCAGAATCAGCCCACCAAACACCGGCAACTGCCACAGGGCATAGGCGAGCGTGCTTAGCCCTTCATCGTGGATGAGCAGCACCGGGGACAGGCCAATCCAGCCGATCAACGGCAGACCAACCAGGCCCAGGGCGGCGCTGCCGGCGACGAAACGCCGGTTCGACAGCAGCTGCCCGTACCCGGCCAGCAACGGCAACAGGTGGATCGGGGTGAAGGCCAGGCGCGAGCCGTCGCGCCGCTCCACACCCAAGGTTTCGGGCATCAACCGATACAGCAGCAACCAGGCAACCACAGCGCCAATGGCAAACGCCACGAACAACCAGCGCCAGTCCAGCCATTGCAGCATCAGCGTCCCCACCAAAGGCCCCAGCAGTGGCGACAGCAAGGCGATATTGGCCAGCAAGGCCATCATGCGCACAGCATCCGCCTCGCTGAATGCCTCGTTGAGTGCGGGATAACTGACCGTGACCACAAAACCCAGTCCGATGCCTTGCAGCAGACGCAGCAGGTTGAACAGGCCAATGTCATGGACCCAGAAGGTGCCCAGGCACGCCAGGCCGAAGAATGCGCAACCGGTGAGCAGCAGCGGTCGGCGGCCGTAGCGATCGGCCAACGGCCCGATCAGCCATTGCAGCAAGACACCCCCGAGCAGGTAGAGATTGAGCGCAAGGGGAATGTATTCGGGGCCGGCCTTGAGCTCGCCCACCACAACGGGCATCGCCGGCATGACGGCGTCGCTGGCCAGGTAGGTCAGCAGCTCGAACAGCGCGAGTGTCAGGCCAAACAACAAGGCCCGCAGCGGGGTGATGTACAGCAGTGGTTTCATGATGGTTTACGAAGATGACGGTGGGACGAGGCTATATGCCAGAAATCCCGATGACTGACTGTGAGCAAGTGTAAGCGCGCGAATAGATCCCCTTGAGCAACGAAGCCCGCCCTGCGCGCCCAGCAGGCCCTGTGAAGGACGCTGCTGAACCCGGAGGGCGGGCTCGATCGATGCCAGCCTGTGCTGAGGCCTTACTGCGCGGCCGTTTCCTGCACCACGCGAATGACCCGCTGCGGGAACGGAATGTCGATTCCTTCCGCCTTCAAGCGGTCACGTGCCTGCTCGTTGAGCATGAAGATCACGTCCCAGTAGTCCGAGGTCTTGGTCCACAGACGCAGCGAGACGGTGATCGAGCTGTCACCCAGGGTAGACACCACCGCCACAGGGGCAGGGTCGGCCAGCACACGTGGGTCCTGGGCCAGCTCCAGCAGGACGTTGCGCGCCTTCTGCAAGTCAGCCTCGTAGTCCACCCCCACGTCGAACACCACCTTGCGGGTGGGTTGGCGGTTGGTGTTGGTGATGATCCCGTTGGACAGGGAGCCGTTGGGCAGGATCACGGTCTTGTTGTCGCCGGTACGCAGCACCGTGTGGAAAATCTGGATGCTGTCCACGGTACCGCTCACGCCCTGCGCCTCGATCCAGTCACCGATGCGGAACGGGCGGAACAGCAGGATCAGTACGCCGCCTGCGAAGTTCGCCAGGCTGCCTTGCAACGCCAGGCCGATGGCCAGGGTAGCACCACCGATGGCCGCCACGAAGGAGGTCGTCTCGATACCGATCATCGAGGCCACGCTGATGGCCAGCAGGATCTTCAACACGATGTTGGCCAGCGTGCGGATGAAGCTCTGCAGCGCCGGGTCGTGGACTTTCAGGCCCACGAGCCTTGCCAGCCGGTCGCTGACGATGTTGGTCACCCACCAGCCGATGGCGAGGGTCACCAGCGCCAGCAGCAGGCGGCTGCCGTACGCCATGATCATGGGAATCCAGGTTTCGGATTGGCGGACCAGCTGATCGACTTCAGCACTCAAATCCATATTCATCTCCTGATGCCGAACGGCGATTGCACAATACGTCAGGCCGCCTGCATTTCAGCGGCCAGGCCCCCATGGACAGCCGTGAGTGCACGGGGGTTCCGGCGGCCCGGATCAGTCGCGGAAGTTGTTGAACTGCAGCGGCATGTCAAATTCCTTGGTACGCAGCAAGGCGATGGCTTCCTGCAGATCATCGCGCTTCTTGCCAGTGACCCGTACCTGCTCGCCCTGGATGGCGGCCTGGACCTTGAGCTTGCCATCCTTGATGGTGGCGACGATCTTCTTGGCCAGGTCCTTGTCGATGCCCTCGCGGAACTTGGCCTCCTGCTTTTTCTCCTTGCCGGACGGATAGGGGTCCTTGGTTTCCAGGCACTTGACGTCGATCTTGCGCTTGGCCAGGGCCAGGCGCAGGATTTCGATCATCGCCTCGAGCTGGATCTCTTCCTCGGCCGTGAGCATGACGGTCTGCTCTTTATCCTTGAACTCGAAGCTGCCCTTGCCCTTGAGGTCGTAGCGGCGGTCAAGCTCCTTGATGGCATTGTCGACCGCGTTCTGCACTTCGTGCTTGTCCAGTTCCGATACCACGTCGAACGAAGGCATGGTTACTCTCCCAAAATAAAAGCGCGCTCGGACTGAAGATGGAGCGCGCTGGGTTTGACGGTTAAAATGCGGGCTCATTATAACGGTTGCGAAACGCATATGAGCAGCACCTGGCACATTCTCGGCGCAGGAAGCCTGGGCAGCCTGTGGGCCTGTCGTCTGGCGCGGGCCGGCAAGGCCGTGCGCCTGATCATGCGTGACAGCACGCGTTTGCAGGCTTACCAGCAAGTGGGCAGCCTTGGCTTGCTGGAACAGGACCTGACCGCCCACTACGCCATACCGGCCGAAACAGCCCAGAGTGATGGGCCGATCCACCGCCTGCTGGTGGCCTGCAAGGCCTATGACGCGGCGCCGGCCGTGGCCAGCGTTGCCAGCCGTCTTGTGCCCGGCGCCGAGGTGCTGTTGTTGCAAAACGGCCTGGGTAGCCAGGACGAGGTGGCCAGGCAGGTGCCGCAGGCCCGCTGCATCTTCGTCTCCAGCACCGAGGGCGCCTACCGGGAACGTGACTGGCAGGTGCGCTTCGCCGGGCAGGGGTACAACTGGCTGGGGGACCCGGGCAATCCTGCTCCACCGCCGTGGCTCGAGGATTTGCAAGCAGCGGGTATCCCTGCCCAATGGAGCCCCGATATCCTCAGCCGGCTCTGGCGCAAGCTGGCCATCAACTGCGCGATCAACCCGCTGACCGTGCTGCACCAATGCCGCAACGGGGGCCTGCTGGGCCATCTCGATCAGGTGCAGGCACTGTGCGTTGAGCTCGAGCGTCTGTTGCGTCAGTGCGGCCAGCCGCAGGCCGCTCAGGACCTTGAACAGGACGTGCAACGGGTCCTCCTGGCCACTGCCACCAACTACGCTTCGATGTACCAGGATGTACGGGCTGGCCGGCGTACCGAGGTGCAGTACCTGCTTGGCTATGCTTGCCAGGCAGCCCGCCGACATGGGCTGCACCTGCCGCATCTGGAACACCTGCTCCAATGCCTGGTCGATAACTTGCGCGTGCGGGGCTTGCCCTGCGACTGACGCGGCCCTTGAACCCACACGGACATCGCCTTGCCCATGACGCTGCGTCAACGCCTGGAGAACCTCCCCGTCGGGCAGAAGCTGCTGGCAGCTTTGCTGGTCTTGCTGGTGACCATTCTGCTGGTGGCGAACCTGACCTTCATCAGCGCCGCCTACTGGATCACCCAGGAAAGCATGGCACCGCAAGCGCTCCAGACCATCGGCCGGCTGGTCTCCAATCCTGAGCTGTCGACCCGCGCGGCAGACGACCCCACCTCGGCCCAGGCGCTGCTCGATGAACTGGACAGCTATGCGCCGCTGCGCGCCGCCGCCTTGTATGGCAGCGACGGGCGCATGCTCGCCCAATTGCAGCATGGCGCCCCCCTCACACTGCCCAAGCGGTTTCGCAACATAGAAGGCTGGCGATTCATGGAGTTTCGCAGCACGCAGCTGATTCGCCTGCCACGGGCCGGTAGCCCGCCGGGGCATTTGCTACTGGTAGCCAGCAGCGAGCTGCCCACCGCCTTCTACACCGGCACGCTCAGCGCGAGCCTGGCCATTCTGGTGTTCAGCGTGCTGTTGTGGCTCTTCATCGCCCGGCAGATCAAACGCCTGATCACGCAGCCGATCAACCAGCTCGAAGAGCTCAGCCGCCAGGTCACCCGTGAGGAGAGCTACGCGCTGCGGGCCCGACGCGGCAACGACGACGAGATCGGTAGCCTGGCTAATGCCTTCAATACGATGCTCTCGCGCATCGAAGCCCGGGAGCACCAGCTCAAGCGTGCCCGGGACGAGTTCCAGAGTGCCTACGACCAGGCCCAGGGGCTCGCCGAGCAAACGCGTCATACAAACCGCAAGCTCGAGCTCGAAGTGCAGGTGCGCAGCAAGATCGAGAAAAAGCTCACAGGCTTTCAGAACTACCTGAACAGCATCATCGACTCCATGCCGTCGGCCCTGATCGCCTTGGACGAGCAGCTGTACGTGACCCAGTGGAACCAAGAGGCAACGGCGTTATCCGGCACGACCCTCAACGAGGCGCTCAACCAACCGGTGTTCATCGCCTTCGCACCGCTAAAACCCTTCTTGCCACAGTTGAAGGACACGGTGGAGCGGCACCGGGTGGCGAAAATCGAGCGTGTTACCTGGCACAAGGATGATGAGCCGCGGCATTACGCATTGACCTTCTACCCACTCACCGGCGGTGGAGGCCGGGGCGTGGTGATCCGGATCGATGACATCACCCAACGTCTGTCGCTCGAAGAAATGATGGTGCAGTCGGAAAAGATGCTCTCGGTCGGTGGCCTGGCGGCCGGCATGGCCCACGAAATCAACAACCCGCTCGGGGCCATCCTGCATAACGTGCAGAATATCCGCCGCCGCCTGTCACCTGATCTGCCGCGCAATCTTGAGCAAGCCCACGCGCTGGGCATCGACCTGACCACGGTCAACGCCTACCTGCAAAGCCGCGAAGTGCCTCAGTTGCTCGATGGCATCCAGCAAGCGGGTGCCAGGGCCGCCAAGATCGTCACCCACATGCTCAGTTTCAGCCGTCGCAGCACGCGCGAACTGGCGCCCTGCGACCTCCCTGCCTTGATTGACCAGGCGGTGGACATAGCAGGCAACGACTTCGACCTGGCCATTGGTTTCGACTTCAAAGGCCAGGCCATCGTGCGCCAGTTCGACCCGGCGCTGGGGCCTGTGCCCTGCACCGCCAACGAACTGGAGCAGGTATTGCTCAACCTGCTCAAGAACGCCGCCCAGGCCATTCACCAGCGCCCGGCACCTTGCGAGCCAGGCCGTATCATCTTGCGCACACGGCTTGCGCCGCCCTGGGCAGAAATCCAAGTGGAGGACAATGGCGTGGGCATGCCCGAAGCCGTGCGCAAGCGCACCTTCGAGCCCTTCTTCACGACCAAGGAAATCGGCCAGGGCACCGGTCTTGGGCTTTCGGTGTCGTACTTCATCATCACCAATAACCACAAGGGGCAGATGGAGGTGCATTCCACGCCTGGGCAGGGGACCTGTTTCACCCTGCGCCTGCCCCTCGGCCAGCCGCATCCGCCGCTGCCGGTCACCACGGAGCAATGACATGGGCTACCGCTTGTCCAAAATCTATACCCGCACTGGCGACACAGGTGAAACCGGCCTGGGCGATGGCCGGCGTGTACCCAAGGATCATCCACGCATCGAAGCCATCGGCGAAGTGGACAGCCTCAACAGCCAGCTTGGCCTGTTGCTGGCCGGCCTGGATGAACAAGGTCTGGACGAAGTCAGCCGCGTTCTGGCGCCCTGCCAGCACCGCCTGTTCGACCTGGGCGGGGAGCTGGCCATGCCCAGTTACCAGGCCCTGACCACGGCAGAGGTGGAGCGGCTAGAGGCGGCCATCGATGAGTGGAATGACGAACTGGGCCCACTGAAGAATTTCATCCTGCCCAGCGGGTCGGCCCTGGTCGCCCAAGCACACGTGTGCCGCAGCCTGGCACGCAGCGCCGAGCGACGCTGCCAGCACCTCAATACCGTAGAGCCGCTGGAGGGTGTCGGCCTGGCGTACATCAACCGCCTATCGGACCTGCTGTTCGTTGCCGCCCGTATCATCGGCAGGCGGCAAGGCATTGCCGAGGTCCTGTGGCAGCCGGCCGAAAAACCTCAAGGCTGACGCCAAGCGCTTGCCGCACCGGTCCGGCGTCAGAGGGTCGGCCAGAACGCCCTGATACCCGCAACGCCCTGCGCCCCGGCTAGCCAGGCCTGTTCGCGGTCCGCTGGGCCCATGCCACCGAGCAGGTACACCGGTTGGTCGAACCCGGCAATCAGGTGCTGGGCCTGTTCCCAGCCAAGCGGCGCGGCCTCTGGGTGACTTTCGGTACGCTGGACCGGCGACAGGGTGACGAAGTCGACCCCCATCTGCTGGGCCAGGGCAAGCTCCTCGGCAGTGTGGCAGGAGGCGGCAAGCCAGCGCTGGACCGGGAACGGCCTGCCCTTGTCGGCATACTTGCGCAACTGCGCTGCCGTCAGGTGCCAGCCTGCCGACGGGAAGTCGCCTAACCACTCCAGAGGCCCCTTGAGCATGAGCTGGGCCTTGCCCGCGCATAACCCCACCGCATCAACCGCCACATCGCGGTACTTGGGGTCGTACATGTCCGGTGCACGCAACTGGATCAGCCGGATGCCACTGGCCACGGCCTTCTGGATACCCTTGAGCATGTCAGGCACGTCCAGGCCGTCGGGTGTGATCAGGTATTGATCCGGCAGCCGGGCAGCGTTGACGATGGGCTTGTTGGCCTCGGGAAACGCATGGTCCGGCAGCTCACGGGGCGCGACCCAGGCCAGCGGTTGCCCCTCGGCGCCATGGGGTTCACCGTTGAAGGCCTCGACCTCGCGCACCTCGAGCAGTACGTGTTTGTCGGGGTAGTCGTGACTGACCTTGATCAAGGGCCGCGAGCGCGTTACCTGGATGCCCAGCTCCTCGTCGAGCTCACGCGCCAGCGCGGCCTCGACGCTTTCACCGGGCTCCACCTTGCCTCCCGGAAACTCCCAGAGGCCGCCCTGGTGTTGGGTGTCGGCGCGGCGGGCGATGAGTATCCGCCCGTCCATGCCCCGAATCACGGCTGCAACGACGTGAACCCGTTTCATCGGTCACACTCCGTCACGCCAGCCGTGGGCAATGGGGTTGGCATAAAGCTCATGGTTTTGCTCCCTTGGCATTGAAACATCGGGACCGCGAGCGGCCCCGGCTGCATCAGGTGCGGTACTCGGCGTTGATTTTCACGTATTCGTGAGAGAGGTCGGTGGTCCAGATGGTTTCACTGCACTGGCCACGGCCAAGGTCGATACGGATGGTGATTTCTTCCTGGGCCATCACCCGGGCGCCCTGGTCTTCGGTATAGCTCGGGCTACGACCGCCCTGGCTGGCAATGCACACCTCATCCAGGTAGACATCGATCAGGCTCACATCCAGCGCGGGCACGCCGGCACGCCCAACCGCTGCGAGGATGCGGCCCCAGTTGGGATCGGAGGCGAACAGTGCGGTCTTGATCAGCGGCGAATGCGCCACGGCGTAGCCGACGTCCAGGCATTCCTGAGGGTTGCCACCGCCGTTGACCTGCACGGTCACGAACTTGGTCGCCCCCTCACCGTCACGGACAATGGCCTGTGCCACCTCCATGCAGACCTCGAACACAGCCTTTTTCAAAGCTTCGAACAGGGCTCCGCTGGCTTGGGTGACTTCCGGCAGGTCGGCCTGGCCGGTGGCGATCAGCATGCAGCAGTCGTTGGTCGAGGTATCACCGTCGATGGTGATGCGGTTGAACGATTTGTTGGCCCCGTCCAGCATCAGGTCCTTGAGCACGCCTGGCGCGACCTTGGCGTCGGTGGCGATGTAGCCCAGCATGGTCGCCATGTTCGGGCGGATCATGCCCGCGCCCTTGCTGATACCGGTCACGGTCACGGTCACGCCGTCGTGCTGGAACTGACGGCTCGCGCCCTTGGGCAAGGTGTCGGTGGTCATGATGCCGGTGGCCGCTTCAGCCCAGTTGTTTTCCGACAGGTTGTCCAGGGCAGCTTGCAAGGCACCTTCGATCTTTTCCACCGGCAGTGGCTCACCGATCACACCGGTGGAGAACGGTAAAACCGACTCGGCGGACACACCAGCAAGCTCGGCGAGTTTCGCGCAGGTCCGCTGCGCCGCTTCCAAGCCGGGGGCGCCCGTGCCGGCGTTGGCATTGCCCGTGTTGGTCAGCAGGTAGCGTACGGTACCCTGCACCCGCTGCTTGGCCAGGATCACGGGGGCGGCGCAGAAGGCATTGAGGGTGAACACACCGGCCACACTCGAACCCTCGGCGCAGCGCATGACCACCACATCCTTGCGCCCCGGGCGCTTGATGCCGGCGGAGGCAATACCGAGTTCGAAACCCGGGACGGGGTGCAGCGTAGGCAAAGGACCAAGACCAACAGCCATTGGAGCGCTCCTAGAAAATACGTGTGGTGAAAAAAAGGGCCGCTGTGCGGCCCATCTTTGGCAAGCCCGGGCGAACCGGGCATACCGCATGGCTTGAATCGACGCAGCTCAGGGCGGCGCTGGCGTGTCGGCGATGGGCTGCGCAGTAGCCCCTTGGCAGTGAGCAGCCAGCACGGCGCCGTGCGCCCTGTGACGGCCTTGCGGTCAGATCACTCGATCTGGCCGTGGCAGTGCTTGAATTTCTTGCCCGAACCACACCAGCACGGCTCGTTGCGACCCAGTTTCTGCTCGTTGCGCACAGGCTCGGCAGCCACGGCTACCTCAGCGCCCTCCTCGGCCAACTGCTCGCTTTCAAGACCAGGTGCGGGCGCGTGTTCGAACTGCATGCGGCTGGCCAACTCTTCGGCGTCGCGGCGCAGGCGTGCTTCTTCCTCGGCAGGGTCTTCGCGGCGAACCTGCACGTGCGAGAGCACACGGATGGCATCGCGCTTGATCGACTCGAGCAGTTCCTGGAACAGGGTGAACGACTCGCGCTTGTACTCCTGCTTCGGGTTCTTCTGGGCGTAGCCGCGCAGGTGGATACCATGACGCAGGTGGTCCATGGTCGACAGGTGGTCCTTCCACAGGTCGTCCAGCACACGCAGCAGGATCTGCTTCTCGAAGGTGCGCAGTGCTTCCATCCCGGCCTGGTCTTCTTTCTCGGTGTAGGCCGTGGTGATTTCGTGCAGCAGCTTCTCGCGCAGGGTCTCTTCGTAGAGGTGGTCGTCTTCGTCGAGCCACTGCTGGATCGGCAACTTCATGGCGAAGTCACTGGACAGCGAGGCTTCCAGGCCGGCCACGTCCCACTGCTCAGGCAGCGATTGCGGCGGGATGTGCTGGCTGATGGTGGCGTCGAGTACTTCCTTGCGGAATTCGGCGATGGTGTCGCCCACGTTCTCTGCGGCCAGCAGGCTGTTGCGCATGTGGTAGATGACCTTGCGCTGCTCGTTGGCCACGTCGTCGTATTCGAGCAACTGCTTGCGGATATCGAAGTTGCGGCCTTCGACCTTGCGCTGGGCCTTTTCGATGGCGTTGGTGACCATGCGGTGTTCGATGGCTTCGCCCGACTGCATGCCCAGCGCCTTCATGAAGTTCTTCACCCGGTCAGAGGCGAAGATGCGCATCAGGCTGTCTTCGAGCGAGAGGTAGAAGCGGCTGGAACCCGGGTCACCCTGGCGACCGGAACGACCGCGCAGCTGGTTGTCGATACGACGCGATTCGTGACGCTCGGAGGCGATGACGTGCAGGCCACCGGACTCGATCACCTGCTGGTGACGCTTCTGCCAGTCGGCCTTGATGTGCGCGATCTGCTCGGCCGTTGGGTTTTCCAGTGCGGCCACTTCAGCTTCCCAGTTGCCGCCCAACAGGATGTCGGTACCGCGACCGGCCATGTTGGTGGCAATGGTCAGCGCGCCTGGCGCACCGGCCTGGGCAATGATCTCGGCTTCCTTCTCGTGGTACTTGGCGTTCAGAACCTTGTGCTCGATGCCTTCCTTGTGCAGCAGGTTGGACATGTGCTCGGAGGTTTCGATGGTGGCCGTACCCACCAGCACCGGCCGGCCTTGCTTCAAGGTTTCCTTGATGTCGGCGATGATCGCGGCGTACTTCTCTTCGGCGGTCAGGTACACCAGGTCGTTGTGGTCCTTGCGCGCCAGGGGCTTGTTCGGCGGAATGACCATCACGTTCAGGGCGTAGATCTGGGCGAACTCGAAGGCCTCGGTATCGGCGGTGCCGGTCATGCCCGACAGTTTCGAGTACAGACGGAAGTAGTTCTGGAACGTGGTGGAGGCCAGGGTCTGGCTCTCGGCTTGAATGTTGAGGTTTTCCTTGGCCTCGATGGCCTGGTGCAGGCC
This sequence comes from Pseudomonas sp. URMO17WK12:I9, assembly GCF_900230165.1. NCBI lineage: Bacteria > Pseudomonadati > Pseudomonadota > Gammaproteobacteria > Pseudomonadales > Pseudomonadaceae > Pseudomonas > Pseudomonas sp. URMO17WK12:I9. The sequence continues at coordinate 221,454 of NZ_OCMQ01000004.1, forward strand.
TTCGGACAGGCGACGACCCGGCATGGTACGCCCGGTGTGCTCGTCGATCAGCAGCACCTGGCCGTCCTGCACGATGTACTCGACGTTGCGGTGGAACAGCTTGTGCGCGCGCAGACCGGCATAGACGTGGGTCAGCAGGCCCAGGTTGTGCGCCGAGTACAAGCTCTCGCCCTCGGCCAGCAGGCCGACCTGGGTCAGCATTTCTTCGATGAACTGGTGACCGGCTTCGTTGAGCTCGACCTGGCGGGTCTTCTCGTCGATGGTGAAGTGGCCTTCCTGGGTGACCTGGCCTTCGACTTCCTCGATGTGCTGGGTCAGGCGCGGGATCAGGCGGTTGATCTCGATGTACAGCTTGGAGCTGTCCTCGGCCTGGCCGGAAATGATCAACGGCGTACGGGCTTCGTCGATGAGGATCGAGTCCACTTCGTCGATCACTGCGAAGTTCAGCTCACGCTGGAACTTCTCGTCCTGGCTGAACGCCATGTTGTCGCGCAGGTAGTCGAAACCGAATTCGTTGTTGGTACCGTAAGTGATGTCGGCAGCGTAGGCTGCGCGCTTTTCTTCCGGCGGCTGGAAGGCCGAGACGATACCGACCGACAGGCCGAGGAACTCGTACAGCGGGCGCATCCAGTTGGCGTCACGACGGGCGAGGTAGTCGTTGACGGTGACCACGTGCACGCCCTTGCCGGACAATGCATTGAGGTAGACGGCCAAGGTACCGACCAGGGTCTTGCCCTCACCGGTGCGCATTTCCGCGATCATGCCCTCGTGCAGGGTCATGCCGCCAATGAGCTGAACGTCGAAGTGACGCATGCCCATTACGCGCTTGCCAGCCTCACGGGCGACGGCGAAGGCTTCGGGCAGCAGTTGGTCCAGTGTTTCGCCTTTGGCCAAACGCTCCTTGAACTCGGCAGTCTTGCCACGCAGCTGCTCGTCGGAGAGGGCCACCATCTTCTCTTCGAAGGCATTGACGATACTCACCGTCTTGAGCATGCGTTTGACTTCACGCTCGTTCTTGCTTCCAAAAAGTTTCTTTAACAAAGGCGCAAACATATTGGCAGGATCTTCCACACGTAGGGATGGAGGGCGGCCCCATGAGTCGCCCGTGCAGCCCTAAGGCCGCATGCGAACGAGCATTCTACCCGGAAACGATGGTGATGAAAGTGGTGGATTCCACGATGCTGGCACAGCGCTTTTACAGGGGCGTGTCTTAGATAGGGGCATTTCCCCTGAGTTCAAGACCTGGAAAGATGAAAGCGTTCAAGACTCGCCTGTGCGCGCTGCCTTGCAGGGCCTGGCCCCGGTAGCGCCAGGCGCAGCGCTTGGCCAGTGGGCTCAACCGCCGGGTGATCGGGACAGACGCTGAAGTGTTAGACTGCCCTACTTGTAACCTCATGCGTATACCCATGGCCTACAAACCCTCCCCCGCCCAGCTGCCCTCGGCGTTGCTGCGCCAGGTTCGCCCGCTGCGCCTGTTGCTCAACCAGGCCGAGCGCCTGGAGCACCTGCAACGCCTGGTCGAAGGCCAGTTGCAGCCGGCTGCACGCGAGCACTGCCACGTGGCGTCATGGCGTGACGGTACCTTACTGCTTGTGGTAACCGATGGGCACTGGGCCACGCGCCTGCGTTACCAGCAAAAGCGCCTGATGGCGGCGTTGCAGGCAACCGATGCGTTCGGCAACCTCAGGCGTATTCTTTTCAAGGTGCAACCACCCTTGGTACCCGCCAAACGCGGCGGGCATGCGACCGAGTTGTCCAACAGCGCGGCCGAGAGCCTGCTGCAGACGGCCGAAGGCATCACTGACGCGAAATTGCGGGCCGCACTGGAGCGCCTGGCGGCGCATGCGCAGGCCAAGGACTGACCGATTTGCCAGGGGGCTTCGGGCGGCAGCAACCAAGATTTTGAAGGCGTTACAGACTGCGCTGTTCAGCCTGATGGTGCGAGCCATCCTCGGCGGCGCCGGGTTTGGATGGCCGCCAATACTCACAGGTGCATGCGCGCCTGGATCATATCGAGGATGAAAGAGCCGCGCGCAAGGGCAGCCCCAGGGCCAAGCCGATGGATCGCATCCACCATCGAAGCCTGAGTCGATGCCTTTGCCGCCTCGGCGCCGCAGGATACAGTCCGACGCTGCCCCGACTTACACGGTCGGCTCGGGCCATCTGGATGGATTGATGGGTGTCTCTGCCCATAAGCAAGCCATAAAAAAGGCCACCCGAAGGTGGCCTCAATGAACTAGAGAGTGTTCGAGCTTACACAGCCGCGACAGGACGCATATACGAGATCGGCGCCGTGCTGGCATCTTCGAAAGTGACCACTTCCCAGGCATCGGTTTCGGCAATCAGCTTGCGCAACAGCTGGTTGTTCAGCGCGTGACCGGACTTGAAGCCCTTGAACTCGCCAATCAGGCTGTTGCCCAGCAAGTACAGGTCGCCAATGGCGTCGAGAATCTTGTGTTTGACGAACTCGTCTTCGTAGCGAAGACCGTCTTCGTTCAACACGCCTTCCTCATCGACCACGATGGCGTTTTCTACACTGCCGCCCAGCGCAAGGTTGTGCTTGCGCAGGTATTCGATGTCACGCATGAAGCCAAAGGTGCGGGCGCGGCTGACTTCCTTCACGAACGAGGTGCTGGAGAAGTCGACGCTTGCGCTCTGGGTCCGGTTGCGAAGCACCGGGTGATCGAAGTCGATCTCGAAGCTCACCTTGAACCCCTCGAAAGGCAGGAAGGTGGCGCGCTTGTCGCCCTCTTGCACCGTTACCTCACGCAGGATGCGGATGAACTTCTTGGCTGCGTCCTGTTCTTCCAGGCCGGCAGACTGTATCAGGAATACGAAAGGTCCGGCGCTGCCATCCATGATCGGTACTTCCGAGGCGGAGAGCTCGACGTAGGCGTTATCGATGCCCAGGCCCGCCATGGCGGAGAGCAGATGCTCGACCGTATCGACCTTGACGTCACCGTTGACCAGCGTCGTGGACATGGTTGTCTCGCCGACATTGGCCGCACGCGCCGGGATCTCGACCACAGGGTCGAGGTCGGCGCGGCGGAAGACGATGCCGGTGTCAACAGGTGCAGGCTTGAGGGTCAGGTAGACCTTCTCCCCAGAGTGCAGACCGACACCTGTGGCACGGATGGTATTCTTCAGGGTGCGTTGTTTAATCATGGCATTGGCCGCTTCAGCGCAAATTGCGAACAGTTATCAACAAAGGCTGGCGATAATACCAGACCCAACCTTTGATGAATACCAATCACCTTCATAGCCCTGATAAATTTCATTAATCAGCCTGACGACGCAGGAAGGCCGGAATATCCAGATAATCCAGGTCATCCTGAGGGTTCAGCTTGGCCGCCGCTGCCGCACCCGCGTGCGCCTGATTGCGCATGACGGTCGGGCGCTCCAGATCACGGTAGTTGACGGCTGGCTGCTCCTGACGCGCAGGGGCAGGGTTGGACGCCTCGTAGGCCTGCTGGGCAGTCTGCAGAGTGTTGTCCACCACCTTGACCGGCTTCTCGATACGCGCACCCAAGCCGGTGGCCACGACGGTGACATGCAGTTCGTCGCGCATGTCTGGGTCGATCACGGTACCGACCTTGACCATGGCATGGTCCGAGGCGAACGCTTCGATGATGCTACCCACGTCGGAGTATTCACCCAGGGACAGGTCCGGACCTGCGGTGATGTTGACCAGGATGCCACGGGCGCCCTGCAGGTTGACGTCCTCGAGCAGCGGGTTGCGGATCGCAGCCTCGGTCGCCTCGCGAGCACGGTTCGGGCCACTGGCGCAGCCGGTGCCCATCATGGCCATGCCCATCTCACCCATCACGGTGCGCACGTCGGCGAAGTCGACGTTGATCATGCCCGGGCGCTTGATGATGTCGGAGATACCGCGAACGGCACCGGCCAACACGTCATCGGCCTTGGCGAACGCGGACAACAGGCTTGCGTCCTTGCCCAGGATGGTCAGCAGTTTCTCGTTGGGGATGGTGATCAGCGAGTCGACGCTTTCGGCCAGCATGCGGATGCCTTCATCGGCGATCTGCATGCGCTTGCGGCCCTCGAACGGGAACGGACGGGTCACCACTGCCACGGTGAGGATGCCCATTTCCTTGGCCACTTCGGCGATGATCGGCGCTGCACCGGTACCGGTACCGCCGCCCATGCCGGTGGTGATGAACACCATGTTGGTGCCTTGCAGCACTTCGGCGATGCGCTCACGGTCTTCCAGCGCGGCCTGACGACCGACTTCCGGATTGGCGCCAGCACCCAGGCCCTTGGTCACGCCAGTGCCCAATTGCAGGATGGTGCGCGCACCAATGTTCTTGAGCGCCTGGGCATCGGTGTTGGCGCAGATGAACTCCACGCCTTCGATGCTGCTCTTGACCATGTGATTGACGGCGTTACCACCACCACCACCTACGCCGATCACCTTGATGACCGGGCTTTGCGGGACGTTGTCTACGAGCTCGAACATTTTCCCTCTCCTTACAGTTCTCTAGTTGTCGCGCCTACCACTACTGCTTTGAAACTTAGAAGTTGCCTTGTACCCACCGCTTGAAGCGCTCAAGCACCGGGGCCTTCGGTTCATCGCCATAGCTGTTGTTGCTGCTGCTGTTGCCGGTCAAGGGCAGGTCTTCGGTCTGCTTGTGCAGCCCGTAGGTAAGCAAGCCCACACCGGTGGAATAAATCGGGTTGCGTACCACGTCGCTCAGGCCGCGCACGCTGTGCGGCACGCCCAGGCGTACCGGCATGTGGAAAATTTCCTCGGCCAGCTCGACCGCGCCTTCCATCTTGGCGGTGCCACCGGTCAGGACGATGCCAGCAGGCACCAGGTCCTCGTAGCCGCTGCGGCGAAGTTCAGCCTGGATCAGGGTGAAGAGTTCGTCGTAGCGCGGCTCGACCACTTCGGCCAATGCCTGGCGCGACAGTTCGCGCGGAGGACGGTCGCCAACGCTTGGCACCTTGATGGTTTCACCTGCACCTGCCAGCTTGGCCAAGGCGCAGGCATAACGGATCTTGATTTCCTCGGCATACTGTGTGGGCGTACGCAGGGCCATGGCAATGTCATTGGTCACCTGGTCGCCGGCAATCGGAATGACGGCGGTGTGGCGAATGGCGCCTTCGGTGAAAATCGCGATGTCGGTGGTGCCGCCGCCGATGTCGACCAGGCACACGCCCAGCTCTTTCTCGTCGTCGGTCAGTACCGAATAGGCCGATGCCAGTTGCTCGAGAATGATGTCGTCGATTTCGAGGCCGCAGCGGCGCACGCATTTCTCGATGTTCTGGGCGGCATTGACGGCGCAGGTCACCACATGAACCTTGGCCTCCAGGCGCACGCCCGACATGCCGAGCGGTTCGCGCACGCCTTCCTGGTTATCGATCACGTAGTCCTGCGGCAGGGTGTGAAGCACCCGCTGGTCCGCCGGAATGGCCACCGCCTGGGCGGCATCGAGCACACGCTCAAGGTCGGCCAGGCTGACTTCGCGATCGCGAATGGCGACGATGCCATGGGAGTTCAGGCTGCGGATGTGATTGCCTGCAACGCCCACGAAGGCCGAGTGGATGCGGCAGCCCGCCATCAGTTGAGCTTCTTCGACGGCGCGCTGGATCGATTGCACGGTGGACTCGATGTTCACCACCACGCCTTTTTTCAGGCCGCGGGACGGGTGTGTGCCGATCCCGACGATTTCCAGCGTGCCGTCTTCGCCCACCTCACCTACCAAGGCCACTACCTTGGAAGTGCCGATGTCCAGCCCGACGATCATTTTGCCGCTATGCGCGTTTGCCATGGTCCTGCCTCTCTCTAATTCTTCGCAACGGCGGGTTGGGCCGTCGTCGGTGCAATCGGTTCCCGCCAGCCAACGGCAAGCCCGTTGGCATATCGCAGATCGATGCGGGCGATGTTGGCGATCTGCTCTTTAAGCGTCTTGTCGTAAATGGCAATGAAACGGCGCATCTTCTCGACCAGATGGTCGCGCCCCAGCAGCAGCTCGATACCAGGCCCTGCGCTGCTCGCGCCCGTGGTCAGGAACCAGCTGCCTCGCTCGCGCAACTCCAGGCGCGCAATGGAGAAGCCCAGGGGGCGCAGCATCTGGCTCAATATCTGATACTGCTGCATGACCTGCTGCTGGGCCCGCTGGGGGCCGGCCAATTGTGGCAGGTGCTCGTAGTTGGCCAGTTCGCGCGGTGTGAAGGCCTGGCCCTGGTTATTGAGCAAGGCCGCGTCACCCCAGCGTGCCACCGGCAGTTGTTCCTCGAGGCGAATCACCACTTCGTCCGGCCATACCCGGCGCACTTCGGCATGGGCGATCCAGGGCATCTGCTCAAGCTCCTTGCGCATCGCCGGCAGGTCGACGGTGAAGAAGCTTGCGGCCACATAGGGGGCGATACGCTGCTGCACCGACTGCTGGCTGATGTAGGTCAGGTCGCCCTGCACGTCGATCTTGGTGATCGGCCGGTCGGCATACGGCATGAGCCGTATGGCCCCCTCGTAGGCACCGAAGCCTGCGGCTACCAGCAACACCGGCCACAGCAGGCGCTTGAGGCCGCCCAGGCTTGGACGCGGCAGGCGCGCCGATACGGGCTCGTCGGCCACCAGCCGGCTGGCACCACGCGGCACCGGCTTGCTGCGGCCGGTAACGGGTTGCTGCTGACGTACCATTGCGCCCTGCATGATGATTAACCTCGCGTCGCCACGCTTTCGGCCAGGATCGCCAGCACCAGTTGCTGGAAGTCCAAGCCGGCCGCGCGGGCCGCCATGGGCACCAGGCTATGATCAGTCATGCCTGGTGCGGTGTTGACTTCGAGCAGCCAGAACCGGCCCTGCTCGTCCTGCATCACGTCCAGCCGCCCCCAGCCTTCGATGCCGATGGCATCGCAAGCGCGGGCGGTCAGATCGATCAGTTCCTGCTCCTTGGCGCTATCGAGCCCACAGGGAATGCGGTACTGGGTATCGTTGGCGATGTATTTGGCGTCGTAGTCGTAGAACACGTGGGGGGTTCCCAGGGCAATCGGCGGCAGTACCTGCCCGCGCAACACCGCAATGGTGAACTCCGGGCCGTGAATCCACTGTTCCACGAGTACCTGAGAATCGTAGTTGGCGGCATCTCGCCAGGCGGCAACCAGTTCTTGCTCGCTGTTCACCTTGGCCATGCCGATGCTGGAGCCTTCATGGGCAGGTTTGACGATAAGCGGGAAGCCCAGTTCCGTACTGGCACGCAAACAATCGCTTTCGCTGGCCAATACCGCATGCCGCGGGGTAGGAATGCCCAGGCTCTGCCAAACCTGCTTGGTGCGCAGCTTGTCCATCGCCAAGGCCGAAGCCAGGATGCCGCTACCGGTGTAGGGAATGCCCAGGCACTCGAGCAACCCCTGCATGCTGCCGTCTTCGCCGCCGCGGCCGTGCAGGATGATGAAGGCACGGTCGATTTTTTCGCTTTGCAGACGCGCAAGCAGGTCATCGCCCACGTCGATGGCGACGACGTCCACGCCGGCTTCGGTGAGCGCACCTATCACGGCGGCGCCGGACTTGAGCGAGACTTCCCGCTCGGCGCTCTTGCCCCCATAGAGCACGGCGACGCGGCCGAACGCCTTGACGTCCAAGGTGCTGGGCAATAGGTCGTAGGCGCTGGTCATTTAGACGTCTCCTGCACGGCGCCGGCAAACAGCGGGCTTTTCATCAATTGCGGAGCCAGGCCACCGACATCGCCGGCACCTTGGCAGATCAGGATGTCGCCGGCACGCAGCAACGGCTGAACCAACGGCGCCAGCTCGGCGCCGCGCTCGATGTAGATCGGGTCCAGCTTGCCGCGCTGGCGAATGCTGTGGCACAGCTGGCGGCTATCGGCCCCGGGGATCGGCTCTTCGCCAGCCGGGTAGACTTCCATCAGCAGCAGCACGTTGGCGTCACCGAGCACCTGGACGAAGTCGTCGTACAGGTCGCGGGTGCGGCTGTAGCGGTGCGGCTGGTAGACGATCACCAGGCGGCGGCTTGGCCAGCCGCCACGCACGGCCTTGATCACCGCGGCCACTTCAGTGGGGTGATGACCGTAATCATCCACCAGCATCACGCTGCCGCCTTCCACGGGCAGCTCACCGTACACCTGGAACCGACGGCCGACGCCCTGAAACCCGGAGAGCCCCTGGAGAATGGCTTCGTCGGGAATGCCTTCGTCAGTGGCGATGGCAATGGTCGCCAGTGCATTGAGCACGTTGTGGTTGCCGGGCATGTTCACCGAGACTTCCAGCGGCTCGCAGTCGCGGCGCAAGACGGTGAAATGCGTCTGCATGCCTTGCTGGCGGACGTTGATGGCGCGGATATCGGCTTCTTCGCTGAAGCCGTAGGTGACCGTCGGGCGCTTGACCTGGGGCAGGATCTCGCGCACCACCGGGTCATCCAGGCACATCACCGCCAGGCCGTAGAACGGCAGGTTGTGCAGGAACTCGACGAAGGTCTTCTTCAGTTTGTTGAAGTCCCCTTCGTAGGTGGCCATGTGGTCGGCGTCGATGTTGGTGACCACGGCGACCATCGGTTGCAAGTGCAGGAAGCTGGCGTCGCTTTCATCGGCTTCGGCGATCAGGTAACGGCTGGTGCCCAGCTGGGCATTGGTGCCCGCTGCGGTCAAACGGCCACCGATGACGAACGTGGGGTCCAGCCCACCGGCGGCGAATACCGAGGCCAGCAGGCTGGTGGTGGTGGTCTTGCCGTGGGTCCCGGCCACGGCCACGCCATGGCGGTAGCGCATGAGTTCGGCCAGCATCTCGGCGCGTGGCACCACCGGAATGCGGCGTTCCAGGGCGGTTGCCACTTCAGGGTTGGCCGGGTTGATGGCGCTCGACACCACCAGCACGTCAGCGGTCGCAGCGTTCTCTGCACGGTGGCCGACGAAGATCTGCGCGCCGAACGACTCCAGCCGCTCGGTCACAGGCGAGACCTTGAGGTCCGAACCGGAAACCTCGTAGCCCAGGTTCAGCAGCACCTCGGCGATACCGCACATGCCGACACCGCCGATACCCACGAAGTGGATACGGCGAATACGGCCCATCTTGGGCTGGGGCATGGCTTTCTGGCTCTCAACCACGGGCCACCTCCAGACAGATATCGACGACGGTGCTGGTTGCAGCAGGTTTGGCCAGGCGTCTTGCGGTACCGGCCATGACAGTCAGTTTCTCGGGTTGCATCAGCACCTCGTTCAGGCGTTCAGCGAGCTGCGCTGCGCCAGTTGTCGCTTGTGGCATCAGGAAGGCAGCGCCTTCGCGGGCCAGATAATGGGCGTTATGGGTCTGGTGGTCGTCGATCGCATGGGGCAAGGGCACCAGCATCGAGGGCAGGCCCGCTGCCGCCAGCTCGCTGACGGTGAGGGCCCCGGCACGGCAGACCACCAGGTCGGCCCAGCCATAGGCTTGGGCCATGTCCTTGATGAAGGGCTCGACCTGCGCCTGGACACCCGCTTCGCGGTATCGCTCGGCGGTGATCGACGCATGTTGCTTGCCCGCCTGGTGGAACACCTTGGGGCGCACGGCTTCGGGCACTTCGGACAGCGCCTTAGGCAACAAAGTATTCAAGGGTTCCGCGCCCAGGCTACCGCCGAGTACCAGCAGGTGCGGTTGGCGCTGGCCAAGCGCAGGGCGCTCGGCATCCATGAACAGTTCCGCACGCACCGGATTGCCTGTGGTGCGGCGCTTTTCACTGGCCTGGAAGGTGTCGGGGAAGGCTTCGCACACCCGTGCAGCCAGAGGCACCAGCAAACGGTTGGCGGTGCCAGCGCGGGCATTTTGCTCATGAATGATCAGCGGCACCCCGCAAAGGCGCGCTGCCACGCCGCCGGGGCCTGTGACGTACCCGCCGAAGCCCAGCACACAGGCAGGCTTGAGCGCGCGGATGATGCGCCGGGCCTGCAGCACGGCCTTGACCAGGGTCAATGGGGCCTTGAGCAGCGACAGCTTGCCCTTGCCACGCAGGCCGGTGACCTGAATCTGATGCAGGGTAAGGCCGGCCTGGGGCACCAATTCATTCTCGATACCTCGCGGGGTACCCAGCCAGTGCACGGTATAGCCACGCGCCTGGAACTCGCGCGCGCAGGCCAGCGCCGGGAACACGTGACCGCCGGTTCCGCCAGCCATGATCAATACGTTCTTGCCTTCAGCGGCCATGGGCAGGCTCCTCGGCAAAATCGCTTTCGCTGAATTCGTGCTCCTCGCTGCCCAGGTGGGTACGGCTTTCCCATTCGATGCGCAGCAGCAGCCCCACACACGCGCAACAGATGACCAGCGAGCTGCCGCCATAGCTGAGGAACGGCAGGGTCAGGCCTTTGGTCGGCAGCAAACCGACGTTCACGCCAATGTTGATCAGGAACTGACCAATCCACAGGAAGGCCAGCCCGAAGGCCATGTACGCGGCGAAGAACTGTTTGGCTTTTTCGGCCCAGAGCCCGATGTACAGCGCACGGACAGTGACGAAGACGAACAGCGCGATGGTGACCAGCGAGCCCACCACACCCAGCTCTTCGGCCAGCACCGAGAACACGAAGTCGGTGTGCGCTTCAGGCAGGTAGAACTGCTTCTGCACGCTGTTGCCCAGGCCCACGCCAAGCCACTCGCCACGCCCGAATGCGATCAGGGCCTGAGTCAACTGGTAGCCGGAGCCGAACTGATCGGACCAGGGGTCGGTGAAGGTGATCAGTCGCGCCATTCGATAGGGCTGCGCCTGCACCAGCACGAACACCGCGACAACCGCCAGCACCACCATCAGGCTGAATCGGAACAGCCCCACCCCACCCAGGAACAGCATGGCAGCCGCCGCCCCCATCATCACCACGGTGGCGCCGAAGTCCGGCTCCATCAGCAGCAGGCCAGCCATGGGCAGCAGCACGATGAACGGCTTGAAAAAGCCCATCCAGCTTTCCCGCACCTCGGTCTGACGGCGTACCAGGTAGCCGGCAAGGTAGATGACCACGAATACCTTGGCGATTTCAGACGGCTGGACGTTGAAGAAGCTGAAGCCGATCCAGCGCATCGAGCCGTTGACCTCGCGCCCGATCCCGGGCACCAGCACCATGACCAACAGGCCGAAGGCCCCCAGGAGCATCATGAAGCCCATGCGCTGCCAGGTGGCAATTGGCACCATCATGGTCGCGCCACAGGCGACCAGCCCGAGGAAAACGTAAACCAGGTGCCGGTACATGTGGTAAAGCGGGTTGCCGGACTGAACGGCGGCCACTTCCGAGGAGGCGGAAGTGATCATCACCAGGCCCAGGCCCAGCAGCGCCAGGCAACCGGCCAGCAGGGGGAAGTCCAGGTCGATGCCACGGCCGCTGATCAGCGGCGACGGATAGGGCTTGAGGATGCCGAAGATCATGCCAGTGCTCCCGCTGCCTGGGCAAACAGGCGCCCGCGTTCTTCGAAGTTCTTGAACATGTCGAGGCTGGCGCAGGCTGGCGACAGCAGAACGGCATCACCGGGCTGTGCCAGCTCGGCGCAGCGCTGAACGGCGTCGTCCAGGGAGGCCACCCGCACCAGCGGCGCAGCATCACCCAGGGCCTGGCCCAGGCGTTCGGCATCACGGCCCAGCAACACCACGGCGCGGCAGTAGCGCCGGACCGGTTCGCGCAACGCGGCAAAATCGGCGCCCTTGCCGTCGCCTCCGGCAATCAGCACCAGCTTGCCTGCTGTATCGGCACCCAGTCCTTCGATGGCTGCCAGTGCGGCGCCAACGTTGGTGGCCTTGGAGTCGTCGTACCAGTTCACGCCGTGGCGCTCACGTACCCACTGGCAGCGGTGAGCGAGCCCCGTGAATTCACGCAGCGCCTGCAGCATCGGCTCGAAGGGCAGGCCCGCAGCATGGCCCAGGGCCAGTGCGGCCAGCGCATTGCTTTGGTTATGGGCGCCGCGCACCTTGAGGTCGCGAACCGGCATCAGGGTTTGGAACGCGAAGGCCAGGTATTTCTCGCCGTCCACCTCGCGCAGGCCGAACGCCTTGAAGTCGGGCTCGCCCAGGCCAAAAGTCCAGCAGGGACGGCCTTCGACCGGCAGGGGACGGCTGAGCGCGTCCTGGCGATTGACCACCACCTGCCGCGCACCACGGAAGATGCGGTGCTTGGCCAGGTGGTAGGCCGGCAGGCCACTGTAGCGGTCCATGTGGTCTTCGCTGATGTTCAGCACCGTGGCGACTTCGGCATTGAGCTGGTCGGTGGTTTCCAGCTGGAAGCTGGACAGCTCCATTACGTACAGCTCCACGTCATCGGCCAACAGGTCGAGGGCCGGTGTGCCAAGGTTGCCGCCGACCGCCACGCGCTTGCCCGCCCTGGCGGCCATTTCGCCGACCAGGGTGGTGACGGTGCTTTTGGCATTCGATCCACTGATGGCGATGATGGGTGCCTTGGCGTTGCGCGCGAACAGTTCGATGTCGCCGGACAGCTTGACCCCACGGGCAGCGGCTTGTTGCAGCGCCGGCGTAGCCAAGGCCAGGCCTGGGCTGACGTACAGCTCGCTGGCGCGGCACAGGAAGTCCACGTCAAGCTCGCCACAGCGTACTTCCACCTGCGGGTAGTCACGGCGCAGGGTTTCCAGTTCCGGCGGTTGCTCGCGGGTATCGGCGACCGCAAAGGCGATGCCCCGGCTCGCCAGGAAGCGAACCAGGGACATGCCGCTCTTGCCGAGGCCGACAACGATGCGGAATTGGTCGGAAGCGATCAGTGACACGCGCATCTACCTCAGTTTCAGGGTGGCAAGGCCAATCAGCACCAGGATCACGGTGATGATCCAGAATCGGACGATCACGCGTGGCTCTGGCCAGCCCTTGAGTTCAAAGTGGTGGTGAATCGGCGCCATGCGGAACACGCGCTTGCCGGTCAGCTTGAACGAAGCGACCTGGATGACCACGGACAGGGTTTCCATCACGAACACGCCGCCCATGATGAACAGCACGATCTCCTGGCGCACGATCACGGCGATGGTGCCCAGCGCCGCGCCCAGCGCCAATGCCCCCACATCGCCCATGAACACTTGTGCCGGGTAGGTGTTGAACCACAGAAAGCCCAGACCAGCACCGATCAGTGCGCCGCAGAACACGATCAGCTCACCGGAGCCGGGCACGTACGGGATCAACAGGTACTCGGCGAACTTCACGTTGCCCGACAGGTAGCAGAAGATGCCCAGCGCCCCGCCGACCATCACGGTCGGCATGATGGCTAGGCCATCCAGGCCATCGGTCAGGTTCACGGCGTTGCTGGAGCCGACGATGACGAAATAGGTCAGCACCACGAAACCGATGCCCAGGGGAATGGTGACGTCCTTGATGAACGGCAGTATCAGGGTGGTCTCGACACTGGTCGGGGCGGTCTTGTAGAGGAACACCGCCGCAGCCAGGCCGAACACCGACTGCCAGAAGTACTTCCAGCGACTTGGCAGGCCACGGGAGTTCTTCTCGATGACCTTGCGGTAGTCGTCGACCCAGCCGATGGCACCGAAGGCCAGGGTGACGATCAGCACCACCCAGACATATCGGTTGGTCAGGTCGGCCCACAGCAAGGTACTGACGGCGATGGCAGACAGGATCAACGCCCCGCCCATGGTCGGCGTACCGGACTTGGACAGGTGCGACTGCGGCCCGTCATTGCGCACGGCCTGGCCGATCTGGCGAATTTGCAGCGTACGGATCATCCACGGCCCCAGCCACAGCGCCAGCGACAACGCGGTAAGCACCCCGAGAATCCCGCGCAGGGAGAGGTACTGGAAGACCGCGAAGCCTTTGTGGAACTGTTGCAGATACTCGGCCAACAGCAGCAGCATTAATGTTTCTCCCCGCTGGCACCGCACAGTGCAGCCACGACGTTTTCCATCGCAGCGCTGCGCGAGCCCTTGATCAAGATAGTGGTATCGCTGGCATTTTCGGCACTGACTGCTTCGATCAGCGCGGCCTGCGTAGCGTAATGGTGGCCATGGGTCCCGAACGCCTCGACGGCGTGCGCCATGTTGGCACCCACCGCATACAAGGCGTCGACCTTGCCGCGTGCGTAGTCACCCACCTGACGGTGACCTTCCTGCGCCCACTGACCCAGCTCGCCGATTTCTCCAAGCACCAGGACGGTGCGTCCGGAAAAGCCGGCGAGTATATCAATGGCGGCACACATGGAGGTGGGATTTGCGTTGTAACTGTCATCGATCACACGAGCACCGCGCGGGGTGACCTGCGCCACGGTGCGGCCCTTGACCGGCTGAACCGCAGCCAGGCCTGCGGCAATACCCTGCAGGCTGATGCCCACGGCATGGGCAGCGGCGGCGGCGGCCAGGGCGTTGCTGACGTTGTGCACGCCCAGCACGTTGAGTTGCACCTGCACCTGCTCGCCGGCCCCGTGCAGGGTGAAGGACGGGCAACCGCGGGGATCACGGCCAATGCCACTGGCATGGAAATCGGCACGGGGATCGTCGAGCGCAAAGCTCACGACCCGGTGATCGCCAGCACGCGTGCGCCAGGTGTCGAAGGCCTTGTCGGCCAGGTTGAGAATGGCTGTACCGCCCTCACCCAGCCCTTCGAGGATTTCGCCCTTGGCCTCGACGATCTTGTCCGGGCCGCCGAATTCACCCACGTGCGCGGTGCCGGCATTATTGATGATCACCACCTGAGGCTGGGTCAGGCCCACGGTGTAGCGAATCTCGCCGATGCGCGAGGCGCCCAGCTCGATGACGGCGGCGCTATGCTCGGGGGCAATTTCCAACAAGGTCAGGGGCGCGCCCAGGTCATTGTTCAGGTTGCCTCGTGTGGCATGCACCAGGCCGCGCGTGCGCAAAATGCTGGCGAGCATTTCCTTGACCGTGGTCTTGCCGCTGGACCCGGTAATGGCCACCACGGGCTTGTCGAAGGCGGCCCGGTTGAGTGCTCCAAGCTGGCCAAGGGCCAGGCGGCAATCGGCGACCACCAATTGCGGCAGGTCGACGCCTTGCACTTCGCGCTCTACCAGCGCCGCCACGGCGCCCTTGGCCTTGACGTCTGCCAGGTAGTCATGGCCGTCGAAGCGCGGGCCGGTCAGGGCAACGAAGAGCTGCCCCGGCACGACGCTGCGGCTGTCGATGCTGACGCCATCGAAGCGAGCATCGGCGCCGGTCAGGCGGCCGTGCACGGTGGAGCTCACCTGGCTGAGCGTCATCGCCTCAAGCATTGGGGGCCTCCCAGGCTGCGAGTGCCTTTTCGGCCTCGGTCAAATCGGAAAACGCATGCCGCTGCGCGTTGATTTCCTGATAATCCTCATGTCCCTTGCCGGCCAGCACGATGACGTCGGCGGCGCGGGCACCGGCGATCAGCTGGGCGATGGCCTCGCCGCGACCGGGCACGAACGCCACCTCGGTCGGCGCCGTAAAGCCGGGACGAATATCGTCGAATATGCGCATCGGGTCTTCGGTCCGCGGGTTGTCGTCGGTCACCAGCACCCGGTCGGCCAGGCGCTCGGCCACTTCTGCCATCAGCGGGCGCTTGCCCCGGTCACGGTCGCCGCCACAGCCGAACAGGCACAGCAGTT
Organism: Pseudomonas sp. URMO17WK12:I9; assembly: GCF_900230165.1. Lineage (NCBI taxonomy): Bacteria > Pseudomonadati > Pseudomonadota > Gammaproteobacteria > Pseudomonadales > Pseudomonadaceae > Pseudomonas > Pseudomonas sp. URMO17WK12:I9. The sequence continues at coordinate 236,966 of NZ_OCMQ01000004.1, forward strand.
GCCCGTGGGCATGAGGGCGCAGGGCCTGGAGCACTTTTTCCAAGGCATCGGGCGTGTGCGCGTAATCGACCACCACCAGGGGCTTTTCGCCGCCGCCCAGGCGTTGCATGCGGCCAACAGGGCCGTGCAGCTGCGGCATGACCTTGAGGATCTCGTCCAGCGCGTAATCCAATGCCAGCAAGGTCGCCACGGCCGCCAATACGTTGCTCAGGTTGAAGCGACCCAGCAGCTGCGTGCGCAACGTGCGCTCGCCCTGGGCGGTGACGAGGGTGGCGCAGACGCCATCGTCGTCGAACGTGGCCTCGGGGCAATACAGCGAGGCGTCGGGGTGCTCCAGGCTGTAGCTGATCAGCCGGGTATCGATGCGATCGGCCATCGGCTTGCGAGCGTAGGCGTCAGCCAGGCGGTGACCGAAGTCGTCGTCCAGATTGACCACCTGGCAGCGCAGGCTTGGCCAGGCAAACAGCTTGGCCTTGGCCGCTTCGTAGGCCTGCATGCTGCCGTGGTAGTCGAGGTGGTCACGGGACAGGTTGGTCATCACCGCGATGTCGAACGCCAGGGCCGCTACACGCCCCTGTTCCAGGGCATGGGAGGACACTTCCATGGCCACGGCCCTGGCGCCTTGTTTTTTCAAGTCATACAGGGTCGACTGCACGGCGATCGGGTCAGGCGTGGTCAGGCGGCCGCTTTTCAGCTCGCCGTAGAAACCCGTCCCCAGGGTACCCACCAGGCCGCAACGCTGGCCCAACAGATCGAGCGCCTGTGCCACCAGTTGGGTAACGCTGGTCTTGCCGTTGGTGCCGGTCACGCCCACCAGGTTCAATTGGCGGCTGGGCTCGCCATAGAAGCGCCCGGCGATGTCCGACAGCTGGGCGATCAGGCCTTTGACTGGAATCAGCGGTACATCGGTCAGCGGCAGCACCGTGGCGCCCTGTTCCTCGTAAGCCACGGCGGCAGCGCCACGGGCCAGCGCGTCGGCGATATGCTCGCGGCCGTCGACCTTGGCCCCAGGCACCGCCAGGAACAGGTCGCCTGGGCGCACGTTGCGGCTGTCGAGGGTCAGTTCACGAATCAGCGGATCGCGGCTGGCATGGGCGAAGAGCTTGCTCAATGGCATTGTCATTATCCACGCCCTCCGTTGGCAGCTGCTGCATTGACTTGCGATTGGCTTGCCGGCGCTGCCGGCGCAGGGGGCGGCAGGTTGTCTGGCGGCACGTTCATCAACCGAAGGGTGCCGGACATGACCTTGCTGAACACAGGTGCCGATACCAGACCGCCGAAGTACCCGCCTTTGCCGGGCTCGTCGATCACCACGACGATCGCATAACGCGGATCGCTCATCGGACCGAAACCTGCGAACAGCGAGCGATAGGCATTTTCGGTGTAGCCCTTGGAGCCCACCGTGGCTTTACGCGCGGTACCGGACTTGCCGGCCACGTGATAGAACGGCACCTGGGCACGGAATACGCCGCGCGGCGCCTCGATCACTTGCTGGAGCATGCCCTGCACGGTCTCTGCGGTATCCTTGGGAATCGCCTGGACGGCCTCGGGCGCCTTGTCCACCTTGAGGATCGACAGCGGCACCATCTTGCCGTCGTTGGCCAAGGCTGCATAAGCATGCACCAGCTGCAGGGCGGTGACCGAAACGCCGTAGCCGTACGACAGCGTGGCTGTTTCGGCCTTGCGCCATTCCCGGTGGTTGGGCAGGTTGCCGACGCGCTCACCCGGGAAACCCAGGCCGGTGTACTGACCCAGCCCGACCTGAGACATGACCCGGTAGATGGCTTCGCCGCCGATATCGAAGGCGATCTTGCTCATGCCCACGTTACTGGAGTTGATCAGAATGCCGGTCAGGTCGAGGATCGGACCTTCGCTTCGGGACACGTCCTTGATGGTGTAGCGACCGATCTGCAAGCTGCCCGGGTAAACCTCGACCTTGTCGGTGGGCTTCCAGCGGCCACTTTCCAGTGCGGCACTCATCGAGATGGGCTTGACCGTGGAACCAGGCTCGAACACGTCGATGATGGCCCGGTTGCGCATGGCCGCCGGGAACATGCTGCGGCGGTTGTTAGGGTTGTAGGTAGGCTGGTTGACCATCGCCAGAACCTCACCGGTCTTGACGTCCATGATCACCAGGCTACCGGCCTTGGCGTCCTGCTCGGCGATGGCGTTACGCAGTTCGCGGGTAGCCAGGTACTGAAGGCGCAGGTCAATCGACAACGCCAAGGTCTTCCCTGCCTTGGCGTTCTTGGTGACCTGGATGTCCTTGATCAGGCGACCGCGCCGGTCCTTGATCACCTGCCGCTTGCCCGGCACACCGGCCAGCCACTCGTCATAGGCCAGCTCGACACCTTCGCGACCGTGATCATCCAGGTCGGTAAAACCGACCATGTGGGCGGTCACGTCACCAGCGGGGTAGAAGCGGCGGAACTCTTCCAGCCCATAGACGCCTGGCACCTTCAGGTCCAGCACATGCTGCCCCTGCTCCGGCGTCAGGCCGCGGACCAGGTAGATGAATTCCTTGTTGGCCTGCTGGGTCAGGCGCTCGGTGAGCTGCTGTGGATTCTGCCCAAGGGCGGTTGCCAACTGCGGCCACCGATCGCGCGAAGCCTGCATTTCCTTGGGGTTGGCCCACAGGGTGGTGACCGGCGTACTGACCGCCAGTGGCTCGCCATTGCGGTCTGTGATCAAGCCACGGTGCGCAGGGATAGGAATGTGACGCAGGCTGCGCGCATCGCCCTGCCCCTTGAGGAAATCGCGGTCGACGACCTGCAGGTCGATGATGCGCCAGCAAATGGCGCCGACCATCAGCGCCAGCAGGCCAACGACTACGCGGAACCGCCAGGGGTAGAGTGCGCCTTCGAGCTTCATCATGGCGCCACCATCCGCACTTCGTCAGCGGCTGGCACACGCATCTTGAGCTGCTCGGTGGCCAGGTTTTCGATGCGGCTGGCCGCCGTCCAGGTGCTTTGTTCCAGAATCAACCGGCCCCATTCGGCCTGGGCCTTGTCCCGCTCATTCAGCTCCCCGTACAGGGTATTGAGCAATTGCCGGTTCCAGTGCGCGCTATACGACACGGCAATGGCCGAGCCCAGCACGCCGACGAACAGCATGAGCATGAGGAAGCTGCCGCCCGGCAGAGGTTTGGCGAACAACTTGCTCACCGCAATTTCTCCGCAACACGCATCACCGCACTGCGTGAGCGGGGGTTGGCCTTGAGCTCTGCATCGGAGGCGAACTGGGCTTTACCGATCAGCTTGATCTTGGGCTCGAACACCTTGTGCTGCACGGGCAGGTTGCGCGGCAGGTTGTCAGCTTCGCCCTTGGCCAGTTTGCGCATGAACAGCTTGACGATCCGGTCTTCGAGCGAGTGGAAGCTGATCACGGCCAGGCGACCGCCAACCTCCAGCGCGTCGATAGCCGCTTGCAGCCCGGTTTCCAGGTCACCGAGTTCGTTGTTGACATGGATACGCAGGCCCTGGAACGCGCGGGTGGCAGGGTTCTTGCCCTTCTCCCACGCAGGGTTGGCTACCTTGAGAACCTCGGCAAGGTCACCGGTGCGGGTGAACGGCTGCTTTTCACGGCGCTCGACGACGGCACGGGCCATACGGCCGGCAAAGCGCTCCTCGCCATACTCCTTGAACACGCGGGCGATTTCCTCGACCGGCGCGGTGGCAATGAATTCGGCGGCGCTGATGCCCTGATCGGGATTCATGCGCATGTCCAGCGGCCCGTCGTTGAGAAAGCTAAAGCCACGTTCCGGGTCGTCGAGCTGAGGTGAGGACACACCCAGGTCCATCAGTATCCCGCTCACCTTGCCGTGCAGGCCGCGTTCGGCCACTTCTGCACCCAGCTCGGCAAAGCTGCGCTGCACAATGACAAAGCGGCCGTCTTCGGCCGCCAGCGCTTGCCCTGTGGCAATCGCTTGTGGATCTTTATCAAAGCCCAGTAGCTGCCCTTGTGGGCCGAGCCTGCTGAGAATCAACCGACTGTGTCCGCCACGGCCAAAGGTGCCGTCCAGATAGCAACCGTCGGCGCGCAAGGCCAGTGCCTCGACAGCTTCGTCGAGCAGGACGGTAATGTGGTTGAAGCCGCTATCTATGGTCACAGGATCAGGTCACGCAATTCGTCGGGCATGGCGCCCGGTTGTTGGATAGCTGCGAGGTCGGCTGCCGAAACCGTGTTCCAGGCTTCCTCATCCCACAGCTGGAATTTGTTCAGTTGCCCCACCAGCATCGCCTTCTTGTCCAGCCGGGCGTACTCACGCAAGCGGGGCGGCACCAGGAAGCGACCACTGCCATCAAGCTCAAGGTCGACCGCGTTACCGATCAGCAAGCGCTGCAGGCGGCGGTTTTCCTCACGAAGCGACGGCAAGGCTCGCAACTTGGCTTCAATTTGCTCCCACTCATCGAGCGGGTAGACGCACAAACAGGGATCGACAGCATCGATGGTCACGATCAGCTGCCCGTTGCAACGCGAATCGAGCTCGTCACGGTACCGGCTCGGCATGGCGAGACGGCCCTTGGCATCGAGACTGACGGCATTGGCTCCGCGAAACACGGCTGCGATTCCCCACAATATTAGCTTTTTTGTGTCAGAAAACCCACTTCATCCCACTTTCTGCCACTTGCGCACACTATAGGAATCCGCCCGCAGCACCGTCAAGGCACGTTCGGAAGGAAAAGCCTTACATGACCGAGATTTAGCGCGTTAAAGGAATGTGGAAAGACTATCTGGGGAATAAAAAGACTTGAGAAATCAAACGCGCACAACCCGATGCGGGCCGAACTTAAAGTGATTTATGAAGAGTAAGATTTTTTCGGCATTACCAGATGAGATCTGCTATCGATTCAAGCAGGAAGGAAAAGGTGGAGAGTCGATCTGTAAGCCGGGTTTTGTCGAGGACAGTCATTCCTCTACGACGGCCATCACTGGACGCCTCTAGCAACCTACCCGGTTCCGACGCGGGCCACGCCTGATGGAACCCTATTTGGTCTTGCTCCGAGTGGGGTTTACCTAGCCACGGACTGTTGCCAGCCGTGCGGTGCGCTCTTACCGCACCTTTTCACCCTTACCGGCACCGAAGTGCTTAGGCGGTTGTTTTCTGTGGCACTTTCCGTAGGCTCGCGCCTCCCAGGCGTTACCTGGCACTCTGCCCTGCGGAGCCCGGACTTTCCTCCCCCCGCCAGCGACACCGCAATGCGGTGGAACTTAAACGGGCAGCGACTGTCCGATCGACTCTCCGGCGCAAAGAGTACCGGCAGATGCTGCCAAGAACAAGCGTTACCGCCACATATATCAATTAGCCACTACTGCTCTTTCTGTTTTTCCAGCGCAACTTGATACAGCAGGTTCTTGCGTACGCCCGTTATTTCCGACGCCAGCGCCGCGGCCCGCTTGAGCGGAAGCTCGGCCAGCAGCAGGTCAAGTACCCGCTGCGCCTCGGTGCCAATCCCCTGCTCGCCTTCCGGGGCGCTCCAGCCGCCTACCAATACCACGCATTCACCCCGCTGCTGATTGCTGTCGCCGGCCACGAACGCATGCAACTCGGACAAAGGCAGACCCTTGAGGGTTTCAAACGTTTTGGTGATTTCACGCGCCAGCACCGCTGGGCGATCTGCGCCAAACACTGCCTGCATGTCGTCCAGGCACTCCAGGATGCGATGCGGCGCCTCATAGAAGATCAAGGTACGCGGCTCCTCCTTGACCTGCTCCAGACGGGCGCGGCGCCCCGCTGCCTTGGCCGGCAGGAAACCTTCGAAGATGAAACGATCCGAAGGCAAGCCTGCCGCCGACAGTGCGGCGATCAAGGCACAGGCGCCAGGTACCGGCACCACGGGTACGCCTGCACTGCGAGCCTGCCGGACCAGGTGATAACCCGGATCCGAAATCAACGGGGTGCCTGCGTCAGACACCAGCGCCACATCGTCGCCGGCCAATAGCCGGGTCAGAAAGCGCCCCCCCTCGTCCCGCTCGTTATGTTCGTGACAGGCGGCCAGCGGAGTGTCGATGCCGAAGTGTTGAAGCAGGCGGATCGAATGGCGCGTGTCCTCGGCAGCAATCAAGGACACGCCTGCCAGCACCTTCAGCGCCCTGGCACTCATGTCGTCAAGATTGCCGATAGGTGTTGCCACCACATAAAGCGTTCCCACGGGGGCGGTCGAAGCCCCGGCCACATCAGTCACTGCACGCACCTGCGATTGAAATCAAAGCGGGCATTGTAGCCCGAGCACCCGCAACAGCGCGCAAAGAAGTTGAACGCCGCTGCGCGGCAGCAGGCCTATAGTGATGCTTTCACACGGCGACATCGCGCCCCAGCCAGCGCTTGGGTACAATCGCCAGCCAACTTGATCGAGTAACAGGACAATTACATGATCGCCTGCCTGCGGCTGCTCACAGCCTTCTGTCTCGCTGCCCTGCTGGCAGCTTGCGCCAGTTCGCCCTCATCCAGCCTTGGCGAGCTCCCCCGTACGCCGGATGCCAGCATCGAGCAGTTGCTCGAAAGGGCGACCTCCAGCAAGTCTGCCGAAGATGCCGCACTGCTGCGCCTGAGCGCCGCAGACATGGCCTACCAGCAAAAGGACTTCCCGCGCGCCGCACGCATTCTCGAACAAGTCCAGGTAGAGACGCTCAAGCCAGCCCAGCAGGTGTTCGCCGTTACGCTGGCGGCCGAACTTGCCATGAGCCGCAATCAACCCAAGGCGGCCCTGAGCGCATTGCAGCACCCCAGTCTGCAGCACGTGCCCGAATTGCCTGCGCAACAGCAAGTGCGTACCTATTCGGTACACGCCGCCGCCCTGGAGGCCGACGGGCAGGCCATGGCCGCCGCCCAGCAGCGCGTGCTGTTGGCACCGCTGCTCAGCGGGCAAGCTGCCAGCGCCAACCACGATGCCATCTGGTCACTGGTCGCCTCGCTGTCGAACGAGCAACTGCAACAGCCCACCAGCGATCCTGTCCTGGCAGGCTGGTCCAGCTTGGCCCTGACCGTCAAGGGCGCTGGTACCTTGGAACAGCAACAGGCAGCGATCGACGACTGGGTCAAACAGCACCCGGATCATCCTGCCGCGAAACAGTTGCCAACCGCTCTGACCAAGCTCAAGGAGCTGGCTAGCCAGCCTCTGACGCGCATCGCCCTGCTACTTCCCCAGGAAGGCCCATTGGCTGGCGTGGCGCGTGCGCTGCGTGACGGCTTCATGGCTGCCCACTTCCAGGCCCAGCAATCCGGGCAGCCTGCCCCGTCCGTGCAGATGGTCGACAGCTCCCGCCTAGGGTCGCTGGACGACTTCTACCGCCAGGCCCAGGCCGATGGCGTGCAGCTTGTCATTGGCCCGCTGGAAAAACCGCTGGTCAAGCAACTGGCTGCCAAACCGCAGCTTCCGATCACAACCTTGGCACTGAACTACGCCGACGCCGGTCAGAAAGCGCCGCCTCAACTGTTCCAATTTGGCCTTGCCGCCGAGGACGAAGCCCGCGAGGTGTCCCGCAGGGCGCGCGCAGACGGCATGGTCCGTGCCGTTGCCATGGTGCCGAGCGGGGAATGGGGCGACCGTGTACTGGCCGCGTTCCGTCAGGACTGGGAGAGCAACGGCGGCACATTGCTGGCTGCAGAGCGTATTGCCCAGCCCGTGGCACTGGCCCAGCAGATTGCCGACCTGTTCCAGCTGCGCCAAAGCGAAGGTCGCGCCAAGAGCGTGCAAAGCACCGTGGGCGGCAGCATCGCTGCCCAGCCCGCGCGTCGCCAGGACATCGACTTCCTGTTCCTCGCAGCCACCCCACAGCAGGCACAGCAAATCAAGCCGACCCTGAACTTCCAGTACGCAGGTGATGTGCCGGTCTATGCCACCTCCAACCTGTACAGCGCCAGCGGCGATGTGAACCAGTACAACGACATGAACGGCATCCGTTTCTGTGAAACCCCATGGTTGCTCGACAGCAGCAACAGCCTCCGCCAGCAGGTGGTACAGCAATGGCCGCAAGCTGCCGGCAGCCTGGGTCGCCTGTATGCCATGGGGGTGGACGCCTACAGCCTGGCCCCGCGCCTGGGGCAGCTCAAGGCTCTGCCTGACAGCCGTATCCAGGGCCTGTCTGGCAACCTGGGCATCAATGCCAGCCAACGCGTTGAGCGTCAGCTGCCGTGGGCAGAGTTTGCCGGTGGCCAGGTCAAGCGCCTCCCCGACACGCCCCGTTGATGCCCCCTGCCTCGCCAAGCCATGCCGGGCAAGCGGCGGAAAACCAGGCCCTTGAGTACCTTCAAGGGCATGGCCTCAAGCTGATTGCCCGCAACTGGCGATGCAAAGGAGGCGAGCTTGATCTGGTCATGCTCGACGCCGATACAGTAGTATTCGTCGAAGTCCGCTATCGGTTGCACGCACGCTTCGGTGGCGCCCTCGGCAGTATCGATCAGCGCAAGCAGAAGCGGCTGGTGCTTGCCGCCAGCCTGTTCCTGCATCAGAAGCCTCAATGGGGCAACTGTCCTTGCCGCTTCGACGTGGTTGCCCTGCAAGGCAGCCATCATGCTGGCAAGCCGCTCGAATGGTTGAAAAACGCCTTCGAATGCTGAACCCACTCCGTTCTTTTTGCTCTATGTTTCGCGGGCTGATTACCGTCGCGTGCCGCGCCGGCCTCCGCCCCATTTAAGGTCACCAGATGGACATGCAATCCCGAATCCGCCGGCTGTTCCAGGCCAGCATCGATACCAAGCAACAGGCAATGGACATCCTGGCACCGCACATCGAGCAGGCCAGCCTGGTCATGGTCAACGCACTGCTCAACGAGGGCAAGATGCTCGCGTGCGGCAATGGCGGCTCGGCCGGCGATGCGCAGCATTTCTCCTCGGAGCTGCTCAACCGCTTCGAGCGCGAACGCCCCAGCCTGCCAGCGATCGCGCTGACCACCGACAGCTCGACCCTGACCTCGATTGCCAACGACTACAGTTACAACGAGGTATTTTCCAAGCAGATCCGCGCCCTGGGCCAACCTGGGGATGTTCTGCTGGCCATCTCTACCAGCGGCAATTCCGCCAACGTCATCCAGGCCATCCAGGCCGCACATGACCGCGAAATGATTGTCGTAGCATTGACCGGCCGCGACGGCGGGGGCATGGCCTCGCTCTTGCTGCCAGAGGACGTCGAGATTCGGGTACCCTCGACGGTGACCGCTCGCATCCAGGAAGTCCACCTGCTGGCGATCCATTGCCTGTGCGATCTGATCGACAGCCAACTGTTCGGGAGTGAAGAATGACCCCTATGCGCATTGGCCTTGTGGCCTTGACCTTGTGCCTGAGCGTCACCGGCTGCAGTTCGGTACTCAACTCTGCTCGTAATTCGCCCATCGAGGATGACCGAGGCACTCGTACCATTGGCAGCAAGATCGACGACTCACTGATCGAGACCAAGGCCTCGGTGAATATCGCCAAGGCCAGCCCAGACCTGGACAAGGGCTCGCACATCGTCGTCAGCAGCTACAACGGCATCGTGCTCTTGGCTGGCCAGACACCACGCGCCGAACTCAAGAGCCTTGCCGAACAGACGGCCAGCCAGGTCCAGCGCGTCAAGAAGGTGCATAACGAACTGCAGGTCATGCAGCCCTCCTCCATCCTGGCACGCAACAACGACGCGTGGTTGACCACCAAGATCAAGACCCAGATGCTGACCGATACAGCAGTACCCAGCTCGCGGATCAAGGTGATCACCGAGAATGGCATCGTGTACTTGTTGGGCCTCGTCACCCAGCAGGAGGCCAATGCCGCCACTGCTGTCGTGCAGAGCGTGTCTGGCGTGCAGAAGATCGTGAAACTGTTCGAGTACATCGACTGAACATGTGAGCCCGCAGGCAGCGCGGACCAGCGCGCACCTCGTCTATTGCCCAGGCTAAAAAGGCGATCCTTGCGGATCGCCTTTTTTTATTTCACCACTTTCAAACTTGGCCGCCCGCTTGGGCGCGGAGGCTGCCCGCCGCCTTCTGGCGGCCCATCATCATCAGGCTGCTCCTGATCGTCCTCGATCTCGTCGTCCTCCATCATCGAAGACTCCAACTCGAAGACCATGCCCTGTCCATTCTCGCGGGCATAGATACCCAGCACCGCGCCAATGGGCACGAACAATGAATGGGGCACACCGCCAAAACGGCCTTCGAAGCTGACGGCGTCATTGTCCATGTGCAAACTGCGCACAGCGCTTGGCGACACATTCAGGACGATCTGGCCATCACTGGCGAAACCGTCCGGCACCTGTACTTTCGGGTACTCGGCATTGACCAACATATGGGGTGTGCAATCGTTGTCGACGATCCACTCGTACAGTGCTCGAACCAGATAGGGGCGACTGGAGTTCATCAACAGCTCCTCAAAGCGTGCGCATTTCGCGTTCAACGGACGACAGGCTTGCCTGGAATGATTCCCGGGCGAACTGTCGCTCCATGTAATCCAGCAGCGGCTTGGCTTGCCGCGGCAATTCGATACCCATCATCGGCAGACGCCAGAGTATGGGCAGTAGACAGCAATCGACCAGGCTTTGCTCATCGCTCATGAAACAGGCGAACTCGGCAAACAGCGGCGAGACACCGGTCAGGCTTTCGCGCAGTGCCTTGCGAGCCTCTGCACGGGCAGCCTCGCGGGTGCGTGGGTCGAGAATCTGATCGGCCAGGCTGCACCAGTCTCGCTGGATACGGTGCATCAGCAACCGGCTATTGCCACGCCCGACCGGATAGACCGGCATCAGCGGAGGGTGCGGATAGCGCTCCTCCAGGTATTCCATGATCACGGCCGACTCGTACAGAACCAAATCCCGATCCACCAAGGTCGGCACGCTGCCATACGGGTTCAGTTCGGCGAGCCGCGGCGGGATCTTGCCGGTATCGACGTCGATGATGTGCGCGTCAACGGCCTTTTCGGCCAACACAAGGCGAACCCGATGCGAGTATTGATCGGCAGGGTCGGAATAGCAGGCTAACCCATTGGTTACGCCCATGTAGCGCCTCCTCTCGAGGGATGCTTGTAAAAACTGTAAATGAAAACGCGCCTGTGGCGCACTGGCATAACTGCCAGTGCGCCACAGGCGCGTTCAACAACCAGAGGTTACTGCGTGATCAGTGCACGTCCTTCCAGTATTCACGCTTGAGCAAATAGGCGAATACGAAGAAGAAAGCCAGGTACAGCAATACGTAAGTACCAATGCGCTGACTTTCCAGTTTGACCGGGTTGGCCGAATAGGCCAGGAAGGTCACCAGGTTCTTGACCTTCTCGTCGAACTGCTCGGTGGTCAGGGTACCGGAATTCGGCGTAATGGTCAGCTGATCGCAGGCTTCATGGGTCAACGGCGTGCCGGTCAATGGGTCAAATTGTTTTTTGCCATCCACCACCGTCTGCACCTGCTTGCAGCCGATCACCTGGTTTCCCTGCAGGCCAACCAGCACGTTCGGCATGCCGACGTTGGGGAAGACCTTGTTGTTCACGCCGTAGGGCCGCGATGGGTCCTCGTAGAAACTGCGCAGGTAGCTGTACAGCCAGTCGGCACCCCTGACCCGCGCCACCAGGGTAAGGTCGGGCGGCGCGGCACCGAACCAGGTCTTGGCATCGCTGGGCTTCATGCCAATCTGCATGTGGTCGCCAATCTTTGCCCCGGTGAACACCAGGTTCTCAAGCATCACATCGTGGGGTATGCCCAGGTCATCGGCCACACGCTCATAGCGCTGAAACTTGGCACTGTGGCAACCCATGCAGTAGTTGGCGAACGTGCGCGCACCGTCCTGCATCGCCGCCTTGTCGCTCAGGTCGATATCGACCTTGTCCAGTTCCACGCCATGCTCTGCAGCAAGGGTGAATGCAGGCATCACTGCCAGGAGAATTACAGCAATCAACTTTTTCATCAGCCAGTCACCCTTTCCGGAACCGGTTTGGTCTTCTCGAGCCTTGTGTAGAACGGCATCAGCAGGAAGTAGGCGAAGTACAGGAACGTGCACACCTGCGACAGCAAGGTACGCCCAGGCGTCGGCGCCAGTACCCCCAGCACGCCGAGGACGATGAAGGCGACGCAGAACACCAGCAGGAAGAGTTTGCTTATCCAGCCCTTGTAGCGCATGGAGCGAACGGGGCTGCGGTCCAGCCAGGGCAGCACGAACAGCACGGCAATGGCAGCGCCCATGGCGATCACGCCCATCAGTTTGTCCGGTACGGCGCGCAAGATGGCGTAGAACGGCGTGAAGTACCACACCGGCGCGATGTGCTCAGGGGTCTTGAAGGCGTTGGCCTGTTCGAAGTTGGGTTTTTCCAGGAAGTATCCGCCCATTTCCGGGAAGAAGAACACCACGGCGCAGAACACGAACAGGAACACGACCACCCCGACGATATCCTTGACGGTGTAGTACGGGTGGAACGGAATGCCGTCCAGCGGGATACCGTTTTCGTCCTTGTGCTTCTTGATGTCGATGCCGTCAGGGTTGTTCGAGCCGACTTCGTGCAAGGCCAGGATGTGCAGCACCACCAGGCCCAGAATGACGATCGGCAAGGCCACCACGTGCAGGGCGAAGAAGCGATTGAGCGTGATGCCCGAAATCAGGTAGTCGCCGCGAATCCACTGGGTGATGTCTTCGCCGATGACGGGAATGGCCCCGAACAGGGAGATGATCACCTGTGCGCCCCAATACGACATCTGCCCCCATGGCAGCAGGTAGCCCATGAACGCCTCAGCCATCAGCGCCAGGTAGATCAGCATACCAAACAGCCATACCAGCTCCCGGGGCTTTTGGTAGGAGCCATACAGCAAGCCGCGGAACATGTGGAGGTAGACGACGATGAAGAAGGCCGACGCACCCGTCGAATGCAAGTAGCGCAGTATCCAGCCGTACTCCACGTCACGCATGATGTATTCGACCGAGGCGAATGCCTCTTCGGCCGAAGGCGTGAAACTCATCGTCAGCCAGACCCCGGTGACGATCTGATTGACCAGCACCAGCAAGGCCAGAGAGCCGAAGAAGTACAGGAAATTGAAGTTCTTGGGCGCGTAGTACTTGCTGAGGTGGTCTTCCCACATCTTGGTGGCAGGGAAACGCGCGTCGATCCAGTCCATGAACTTGCTCATCATGCGTTCTCCTGGTCGATACCGATGACGATGATTTCGTCGGACTCGTAGGCATGCGGCGGCACCGGCAGGTTCAGCGGTGCCGGCTGCGACTTGTACACTCGCCCCGCCATGTCGTAGTGGGAACCATGGCAGGGGCAGAAATAACCTCCGACCCATTTGGGTCCGAGGTCGACAGGGGCCACTTCAGGGCGGAACGTCGGCGAGCAACCCAGGTGCGTGCACAGACCAACCAGCACGAGGATCTCCGGCTTGATGGAGCGTACCTGCGGATCGACGTAGGTCGGCTGGTCCGATGCCTGGGAATCGGGGTCTGACAGTTCGCCGGTTATTTTCTTGAGATTGCCGAGGATCTCAGCCGTTCGCCGCACGATGAATACAGGCTGCCCTCGCCATTCTGCAACCATCTGCTGCCCTGGCTCGACCTTGGCGATGTTGACCTTTACCGGTGCACCTGCAGCTTTCGCCTTGGCACTGGGGAACCATGACCCCACGAACGGTACCGCAGCCCCCACTGCTCCCGCTGCCCCGACCACGGATGTCGCGGCTACGAGGAAGCGGCGCCGGCCTGCGTTGACGCCGTCATTGCTCATTCAGTCCTCTCCCATCAGCTTGCTTGGCCTGTTGAACCAGGCTCGTACCTAGGTTGTGTCAGTGGCGCTAAAAATTGGTCGCCATGGTAAGTAACAAAACCACACACTGACAAGGTGATTACCGGGCTGCACGGCCACTACCCACGCTTTGCTTGATCTACGTCTATGGGAAAGACGCTCACCGCCGAGCGGGTGAATTATTCAAGGCAAAAAAAAGCCCGGTTCCAAGGAACCGGGCTTTTTTCGACTGCCGAAGCGGTATTAACGCTTGGAGTACTGAGGACGCTTACGCGCTTTACGCAGACCCACTTTCTTACGCTCGACTTCACGAGCGTCGCGGGTGACGTAGCCAGCACGACGCAGTGCGCCACGCAGGGTTTCGTCGTATTCCATCAGAGCGCGGGTGATACCGTGACGGATCGCACCGGCCTGACCGCTGACACCACCACCGGAAACGGTGACGTAGATGTCGAATTTCTCAACGCTTTCGGTCAGCTCGAGTGGCTGGCGAACAACCATGCGAGCGGTTTCGCGACCGAAGAACACGTCCAGAGAACGGTTGTTGATGGAGATGTTACCAGTACCCGGACGCAGGAATACGCGAGCGGTTGCGGTCTTGCGACGGCCAGTGCCGTAATTTTGAGTCGCCGACATAATGAACTATCCCGTTAGATCTTCAGTTCTTGAGGCTGCTGAGCAGTGTGTGGGTGAGCAGCACCCGCGTACACTTTCAGCTTACGGTACATGTCGCGACCCAGCGGGTTCTTCGGCAGCATGCCTTTGACCGCAGTCTCGATAACACGCTCAGGGGCCTTGGCGATCAACTTCTCGAAGTTGATTTCCTTGATACCACCTGGGAAACCGGAGTGGGAGTAGTACATTTTGTCGGAAGACTTGGCACCCGTCACACGAACCTGCTCGGCGTTGATGACGACGATGTAGTCGCCGGTATCAACGTGAGGGGTGTATTCTGGCTTGTGTTTGCCACGCAGACGGCTAGCGATTTCGGTAGCCAGACGACCCAGGGTCTGGCCAGCGGCGTCGACTACGAACCACTCGCGCTTTACTGTTTCCGGTTTAGCAGTAAAAGTTTTCATTCTCTAAAGCCTCAGAGGCCGCCCAGCGAAAAATAGACGGCGAATCTTACTGGATAGTGCACAGCTTGCCAAGGGCAAGCGCGCAGCCGAACGCTGACGCTTTTGGGGGCTCGGGTCAGGCACGCCAATGTTCGACGGGGTTCTTCCTGCGTGATGGTGCATCACTTCCGCCACGCGGAGAGGGGCTGAATTATCCAGATTGCGGGAAAAATATCAACCTGCTTTGATGAATGACCATAGCCAAGGAGCAAGCAACCGATGGACTACCGTCAGCTGGGTCGCACCGACCTCGAAGTCAGCGCGCTGTGTCTGGGCACCATGACCTGGGGCGAACAGAACGATCAGACCCAGGCATTCGAACAGATTGGCCGGGCCAAGGCCGCAGGCATCAACTTCATCGACACTGCAGAGATGTACCCGGTACCCCCGCGCCCGGAAACCTATGCCGCCACCGAGCGCATCATCGGCAACTGGTTCGCCCGCCAGGGCGATCGGGACGACTGGGTACTGGCCAGCAAGGTGGCCGGCCCCGGCAATGGCATCAGCCATATCCGCGACGGTCAACTCAGGCACAACCGGCAACACATTGTCGCGGCACTGGAAGAGAGCCTGCGGCGCCTGCAGACTGATCGCATCGATCTCTACCAACTGCACTGGCCTGAGCGCAGCACCAACTTTTTCGGCAAGCTGGGCTACCAGCACCTGCCGCAAGACCATTTCACCCCACTGGAAGAAACCCTGGAGGTGCTCGACGAGCAGGTGCGCGCGGGCAAGATCCGCCACATCGGGCTGTCCAACGAAACCCCCTGGGGCACCATGAAATTCCTGCAGTTGGCCGAAACCCGTGGCTGGCCTCGGGCCGTCTCCATCCAGAACCCCTACAACCTGCTCAACCGCAGCTTCGAGGTGGGGCTCGCCGAAATCGCCATTCGCGAGCAGTGCGGCCTGCTGGCCTACTCGCCCCTGGCCTTTGGCATGCTCTCGGGCAAATACGACGGCGGCGCCCGCCCGGAGAAAGCGCGTCTGACCCTGTTCAGCCGCTTTGCGCGCTATTCCAACCCACAGACAGTGGCCGCTTGCGAGCGTTATGTACAGCTGGCCCGGGAACATGGTGTCGATCCGGCGCAGATGGCGTTGGCCTTCGTTACCCGTCAACCGTTCGTGACCAGTAACATCATCGGTGCCACCAGCCTCGAACAACTGGACAGCAACCTGGCCAGCCTCGAACTCAGCCTCGATGACGAACTGCTGGCAGCCATCGAGGCCATCCACCAGGATCACCCCAACCCCGCGCCCTGAGCACGCACCCAACGCCGCTTGCTTCTCGGGTTTACCCGCGAAGCGGGCGGCGCTGTCTACCAGGCTAGACATGACCCGTAAAAAATAAGACGATCCAGCCAGTGATTGACCACTCCATCCTATAAGAACAATGACAATGATGTTTACCCAACCCTCCGCGTCGTTGCGGCGCGTCAGCATCCTGGCCATTGACAAGGTATTCGCTTCGACCTTGATGCAGGCCAAGGACTTCTTTCACCTGGCCAGCTTGCGCTACGGCAAGCAGCTTGGCCTGGGCTTGCAACTCATGTTCGAGATCCACCTGGTCAGCCCTGACGGGTTGCCGGTAGAGAGCTTCAGCAACGTGCAGCTGCCGGTGGACGGCGGCCTGGATGATGCCGATGTGATCATCCTTCCGGCGTTCTGGGACGATTTTGACAACCTGTTGCAACGTTATCCGCAGGTGCTGCCCTGGCTGCAGGCACAGCATGCGCGGGGCGCCGTGCTGTGTGCAGAGGCCAGCGGCGTGTTCTGGCTGGCCGAGTCAGGCCTGCTCGACGGCAAGGAAGCGACCACGTACTGGCGTTTCTTCGACAGTTTTGCCGAGCGCTTCCCACACGTACGCCTGACCCAGGACAAACACCTGACCGATGCGGACAATCTGTACTGCGCTGGCGGCACCACGTCAGCCTGCGATCTGTACATCTACCTGATCGAGCGCTTCTGCGGGGCCAATGTGGCGCGGGCCGTGTCGCGCGACATCCTGTACGAGGTGCAGCGCAACTACACGCCGGGACGCATGGGCTTTGGCGGCCAGAAGCTGCACCAGGACCTGATCATCCTGCAGATTCAGCACTGGCTGGAAGAGCATTTCGCCGACAAGTTTCGCTTCGAGGACGTAGCCCGCAACCACGGCATGAGCATTCGCAATTTCATGCGCCGTTTCCAGGGCGCAACCGGGGACAAGCCGCTGCATTACCTGCAACGCTTGCGCATCGAGACGGCCAAGGGGCTGTTGTCGAGCACGCGCAAGAGCATCAAGACCATCAGTTACGAGGTGGGCTATGACGATGCCAGCTTCTTCGCCCGGCTGTTTCGCCAGCACACCGACCTGTCACCGAATCAGTATCGCCAGCAGTTCATGCAAGAGGCCTGAGCGCAATCGGGCTGCAAGGCAGCCCCAGGTTTTCAAGGCTTGTGCGCGCGGGACAGGAATTCATGAGACTGCATTTCCAGCAGTCGGCTCAGCGTGCGCTGAAACTCGAAGCTCAAGCGCCCACCGGTGTACAGGTCCTTGAGTTCCACTTCGGCCGAGATGATCAGCTTGACGTTACGGTCATAGAACTCGTCGACCATGTTGATGAAGCGACGCGCGATGTCATCGCTTGCCACGCCCATTTGCTCGACGTTGCTCAGCAGGACCGCATGGAAGATCTTGCCCAGTTCGATGTAGTCGTTCTGGCTTCGCGGCCCATCGCACAAGGCGCGGAAGTCGAACCAGGCCACATCGTCGCAGGTGCGCAGCGCATGAATGGGACGGTTCTCGATCATCAGCACGTCGTTCTCGACCGCTGCCGTGCACTCGGGCGTCAGCGCCTTGAAGCTGGCACGCATGCTCTGCTGCGCCGCCTCGTCGAGCGGGTAATGGAACAGTTCGGCCTGCTCCAGGTGGCGCAGGCGATAATCGACACCGCTGTCGACGTTCACTACATCGGTGTACTGCTTGATCATGGCGATGGCCGGCAGGAAGCGCGCACGCTGCAGGCCATCTTTGTAGAGGCCGTCCGGCACGATGTTGGAAGTGGCCACCAGGGAAACGCCGTTCTTGAACAGCTCCTCCATCAAGGTGCCCAGGATCATGGCGTCGGTGATGTCCGAGACGAAGAACTCGTCGAAGCAGATCACCTTGGCCTCATCGCTGAAGCGCTTGGCAATGATGGTCAGGGGATTCTTCTCGCCCTTTAGGGTTTTCATCTCCTCGTGGACACGCTTCATGAAGCGGTGGAAGTGCGTGCGCATCTTCTGCTTGAACGGCAGCGCTTCGAAGAAGGTGTCGACCAGGTAGGTCTTGCCTCGCCCTACCCCGCCCCAGAAGTACAGGCCCTTGACCGGGGTCTGCTCCTTCTTGCCGAACAACTTGCCGAATACACCCGGCTTGTTGTTCTGGGCCTGCACCAGGTCGTCGTACAGGCGCTGCAGGTGACGCACCGCAGTTTCCTGCGCCGCGTCATGAAAGAAATCGGGACGTTTCAGATCTGCTTGATAGCGTTCTAGGGGAGTCATGATTCGTTAGCGAGGCAACAAAAAACGGGCCGTCACTGTAGCGAGCGGCCCGCCTAATGGCAATGCGACTTGCGTCAATATGCCTCATACCGGCACCAGAGACCCGATGAGGCTACCCTGATCACAGTACCAGTGGGCGGATACCTCCCGCCCGTCGGTCAGCCCTGTTGAGGCTCAAGCGCTGCGCGAAGACGCTCGATGGCAGCATCACGGGCTTGTTCGCTGTCGAACGGCGCACCGTCGGCAACCGGCTGATCCTTGAGCCACACAGCAAAGCCCAATCCCTCGGCGCGGATATCCACCCCGTCGCCTTGTTGCAACTGCTTGCTCACGGCACCTGCGCTTTTGCCATCGGCAAAGCTGCGCGACAACAGCAGTTGCTCGCCATCGGCAGCCAACAGGCGGAAGCGGAAGCTCCCGTCTTCGTCGCGGAAGCTGACGAAGCGCGCGCTCTTGGCGACCTTCTTCTTGACGTTCGCCGTGGCCTGTACGCTGCTGCGGAACGAGCGCAGGCCAACGGCTTCGCGCAATTGCTCCAGAAATGGCGTGGCGATGGCGCGCGCCTTGGCCGCGCCTGCCAGGAGGATATCCTCCAGGTCCGCAGGCCGCGCGATCAGCTGATGGTAATACTCGCGCTTTTCGGCCAGCTGGCCGTCGAGCAACTGGAACAGTCGCTGCTTGGCTTCGCCCCAACCCAGGCCTTGCTCCAGCTCGGCTCGGAACTCGGCGCACTGCTCAGGTGTGGAGAAGGCCTGGAACAGCGTGAACAGGTGCGCGTCGTCCGGGTTTTTGGCTTCACCCGGCGCGCGCGAGTCCGTGACGATGCGCGAAATGGCATCCTTCATGTCCTTGGCGCTGGTGAACAACGGGATGGTGTTGTCATAGCTCTTGGACATCTTGCGCCCATCCAGGCCGGGCAAGGTGGCCACGCTTTCCTCGATGACCGCCTCCGGCAGTGCGAAGAACTCATTGCCCTGGCCGAACAGGTGGTTGAAGCGCTGGCCGATATCGCGGGCCATTTCCACGTGCTGGATCTGGTCACGACCAACCGGCACCTTGTTGGCGTTGAACATCAGGATGTCCGCCGCCATCAGCACCGGGTAGCTGAACAGGCCCATGGTGACGCCGGCATCCGGGTCTTCGCCGTTTTCGACGTTCTTGTCCACCGATGCCTTGTAGGCATGGGCGCGGTTGAGCAAGCCCTTGGCCGCCACGCAGGTCAGCAGCCAGGTCAGCTCGGGGATTTCCGGAATGTCGGACTGGCGGTAGAAGGTCACCTTGTCCGGATCCAGGCCACCGGCGAGCCAGGTGGCGGCGATTTCCAGACGCGAGCGCTGGATGCGCAGCGGATCGTCGCACTTGATCAGGGCGTGGTAGTCGGCCAGGAAGTAGAACGAGTCCACGCCAGGCTGCTGGCTGGCTCGGATGGCCGGGCGGATGGCACCGGCGTAGTTGCCCAGGTGCGGAGTGCCGGTGGTCGTGATACCGGTAAGGATACGCGTGGTCATGGGTGTTCGCTTATTCAGGCTTGGCTCGGTTCGAAAGTCGCGGCAGCAGCAGATCCTTGAGGTCGGTCAGCTTGCCATGGAAGAAGTGTCCGCATTCTGCCACTTTCAGCAGCTCATGGGGGCGTGACAGGCTGTCGGACCAATCGTAAACCAGCGCCGGTGAAACGACCTCGTCGGCATCGGGTTGCACCAGGGTCACCGGGCACCGCTGCGGCACGGGGAATTGATCGGTCAGGCGCATGACGGCCGGAGCGATCATGAACAGATGCTGCAAGGCAGTGCCTTCGGCTTCCAGGCGGCCAGCCAGGGCGGTCGCCACGAAGCCGCCGAAGGAAAAGCCCATCAACACCAAGGGCAGCCCGGGATGCGCCGCCTGCAGCCAGGCGGCCGCGGCCTGGGCGTCAGCCACCTCGCCTTCGCCCATGTCATGGCTGCCGGCGCTTTGCCCAACGCCGCGGTAGTTGAAACGCAGGGTCACGTACCCGGCGTCCCGGGCCGTGCGTTGCAATGTCGAAACCACCTTGTTGAGCATGGTGCCGCCCTGTACCGGGTTGGGATGACAGATCAGCACGGCGCCACGGGCGTCTGCCACGTCCAGGTAGAGGGCTTCGAGCGGGCCACTGGGGCCGTCGATGAACAGAGGGGTTTCGCGGACAAGCAAGGCACTACTCCGTGACCTTGGGGGAGGTCGATTCGTCTAGGTGAGGAATTCTGTTCTGATTTGCGATCGCTCGCGGTATACAGCGCAGGTCTGAGCCGTTAACGTAAAGCAAAGCCGTTTATAGAGGAAGGACTCGTGGAACTCTCGCTCCTTGTTTGGTTGTTGCCTACCCTGGCCCTGGTCATCGGTGTGGTCGTCGGTTTCGTCGTGGCGCGCCTGTTGCCCAACGCTGCGCCCAGCAGCAGCCAGCGCCAGCTCGATGACATCCAACAGCGTTTCGACAGCTACCAGAACCAGGTGGTGACGCACTTCAACAGCACCGCCGTACTGGTCAAAAAGCTCAATCAGAGCTATCAGGATGTTCAAGATCACCTGGCCGATGGCGCCAACAACCTGGCCCTGGACGAAGTGACGCGTCAACGCCTGCTGGCAGCGCTGCACTCGGAAAGCTCCCACGGCCCGCACAGCCGCCTGACGCCGCCCAGGGATACCGCCGAAGTGCCGCGCGATTACGCGCCGAAAACGCCCAACTCGCCGGGCATGCTCGACGAGAGCTATGGTCTGAAGCACTGACATTGAAAAAGGCCTCGAAAGAGGCCTTTTTCAATGCACGATCAACATCGACCAGGCGCCCCCTGCAAGGGCGGGGAACGCCCTTCAGGTCAAGGCTTGCGCCAGGAATGACCGCCCTCATCGTCATCTCCGCCAGCATGGCGAATGATCAGATCGAGTGGGTATGCAGATACTTTCATGGTGACGCTCCTCTTGGATACGCTGGCTCTTTCGCCAGCACCGCCAGAATGCCCTCGCCCAGTCTGGACAAGGCATCGGGTAGCGCTTCCTCGCACCTCATGAGCAGGCGCGCAACGCCTGTTGCACGTCTGCCAGCAGGTCTTCAATGTCCTCAAGCCCTACTGACAAACGCACAAGCCCCTCGGAGATACCGTGCTGCACCCGCTCTTCGGGCGTGTAGCTAGAATGGGTCATGCTTGCCGGGTGCTGGGCCAACGACTCGGCATCCCCCAGGCTCACGGCGCGTGCGAACAGGCCCAGCGCATTCATGAAGCGGCGTCCAGCATCAAGGCCGCCCTTGAGCTCGAAAGCGATCATGCCGCCGGGTAGGCGCATTTGCCGCTTGGCCAAGTCGTGTTGTGCGAACGTCGGCAAGCCTGGGTAGTGGATCAGCTCCACCTGCGGCTGACGCGACAGGTACTCGGCGACCTGCCGGGCGTTTTCGCAATGCCGGTCCATGCGCAGGGCCAGGGTCTTTATTCCGCGCATCAGCAGCATGGCGTCCTGAGGCGACAGCACCGCCCCAGTCATGTCCTTGAGCCCCTGCAGACGAATCCGATCGATCAGCGCCTGACGGCCCACCACCAAGCCGGCGGTGATATCGCCATGGCCGCTGAGGTACTTGGTGGCCGAATGCACGACCAGATCAGCGCCCAGTTCCAGCGGCCTTTGCAGGTAAGGCGTGCAGTAGGTGTTGTCGACCACCACCAGCACATCACGGCCGCGTACCGCTTCGGCCACGGCGGCAATATCGACCAGCCGCATGGTCGGGTTGGCGGGGGTCTCGAAGTAGATCATGCGCGTCTTATCACTGAGCGCGGCGCGCAGTGCGTCGGTATCGTTGAGGTCGACGTGGCGGATCGTCACGCCAAACGCCCCGATGCCGTGGTGCATGAAGGCAAAGGTGCATCCATACACGGTCCGCCCGACGATCAACTCATCGCCCGGGCGCAGCAGGGTCCAGAGCGTGGACGTGATGGCGCCCATCCCCGATGCCAGCGCAAGGCCCGCCTCCCCGCCCTCAAGCGACGCCATGCGCGCTTCGAGCACATTCAGCGTGGGGTTGGAGATACGGCTGTAGAAATGCCCGGCCTGTTCACCGGCAAAGCACGCCGCGCCGTATTCGACGGTTGGAAAGGCATAGGTAGCGGTTTGGTAGATCGGCGGTACCAGTGCGCCGCCGTGCGCGAGCGGGTCGTAACCGTGATGGATGGCACGCGTTGAAAAACCGTTGTCGTGACGGGAGTCGCGCATGGCAACAGCCTCTTGTTGGTTTGATCTAAGCTTATGCCACTGCGTCGCACGAATTTTTCCAAACTCGCTTGTAAGCACTGCTTATTTCACAACAAAACAGCCATTCTGCCGTTTGCGAGAGCACGTTATGCCTGCCGAGCTAGACCGTATCGATCGCGCCCTGTTGACTGCCCTGCAAGGCAATGCACGCCTGACCATCGCCGAGTTGGCCGACCTGGTGTCGCTGACCACTTCGCCCTGTTGGCGGCGGGTCAAGCAGCTTGAAGAAAGCGGGTACATAACGGGCTATCAGGCTGTACTTTCACCCAGGGCGATGGGCTTTGGCGTAACCGCGTTCGTCAGCATCATGATGGAATCGCACACCAAGCAGACCGCGTTGGCATTCGAGCAGCAGCTGATGGCCATTCCACAAATCGTGGCCTGCCACAACATTTCGGGACGCTACGATTTTTTGCTTGAAGTGCTCGCCGCTGACCTGGAATCGTTCGGGGAGTTTACCCGTGAAGTGTTGCAACGGTTGCCGGGGGTCAAGGAAATCTATTCGAGTTTTTCGTACAAGGCGGTGAAGGAAGGGAGATCCATACCGGTGTTGTGAAGCTGTGCATGTGGGAGCGCTGGGGCCGCTGCGCGGCCCATCGCAGTCGGTCCGGCGCCCCGGTAATGCCGCTCCTACCCCAGACCGCGTGCTGCCTGAGTCAGCAGGCTCGCAGTTTTTTGTAGGAGGGGCATTGCCAAGGCGCTGGACTGGCGTCGGTCAGATCGCCCCACGCTGCCTCAACACATCCAGCACGAGCTTGACCCCTTCTTCCACGCTGGTGGCCTGGGTATCGATGACCAGATCGGCGTCCAGCGGCACATCGAACGGGAAGCTCTCGCCTGGAATGTTGTCACCTTCGGCCGCATACAGGCCCTGCGGATCGCGTTCGCGGCAGACCAGTGGCGAGGCCTGGACGTAGACGGTCACCAGGCGGTCCTTGCCGATCAGCGCCTTGGCTTGCTCACGGCCTTCGGCATCCGGGGCCACGAACGCGGCCAGGGTCAGCAAGCCGGCCTCGTTGAACTGGCGCGCCACATGGGCGGCGCGGCGCCAGTTCTCGGTACGGCCAGCGCGATCCTGTGGCAGGCCCTTGTTCAGGTCATGGCGCAGGTTCTGCCCGTCGAGTACGTAAACGGCGCGGCCCATGTCGAACAGCTTGCGCTCCACCGCGTAGGCCAAGGTGCTCTTGCCGGCGCCGGACAGGCCGCTGAACAGCACGGTTGCCGGTTGCTGGCCAAAGCGCAGGGCGCGCTCTTCGGTCGAGACATGCGCCGACTTGCCATGCTGCCCGGCGCTGCCATGGGGCAGTACGGGCTGGGCGATGATCATGCCGGCGCCCACGGTGCCGTTGGTCAGGCGGTCGATGACGATGAACGCACCGGTGGTGCGGTTGCTCTCGTAACCGTCCAGCGCAATGGCGCTGTCCAGGGACACCTTGACGCGACCGATTTCGTTCAGTTGCAAGGCGCTGGCAGCGCCCTTCTCCAGGGTATTGACGTCCACCTTGTGGGTGATGCTGGCAATCGAACCCGGCACGTAGCTGGTCGCACGCTTGATGTCGTACTTCTTGCCCGGCAGCATCGGCTCTTCGGCCATCCACACCAGCATGGCTTCGAACTGGTCGGTCACAGGCGGCACATTGTCGGCATGCACCAGCAGGTCGCCACGGGAGATGTCGATCTCGTCTTCCATGGTCAGGGTCACGGCCTGGCCCGGGCCTGCGCTTTCCAGCTCGCCTTCGTAGGTGACGATGGACTTCACCCGGCTGCTCTTGCCCGACGGCAGCACGACGACTTCATCGCCCTTGTGCACCACGCCGCTGGCCAGGGTGCCTGCGAAACCACGGAAGTTCAGGTTGGGGCGGTTGACGTACTGCACCGGGAAACGCAGGTCGGTGAAGTTGCGGTCGGCCGCCACTTCCACGGTTTCCAGGATTTCCATCAGGGTCGGGCCGGTGTACCACGGCGACTGTTCGCTGTGGTTGACCACGTTGTCACCCTTGAGCGCGGACATCGGCACAAAGTGCAGGCTGCTCGGCGTCAGGTTGATGGCTTCGGCGAATGCCAGGTAGTCGGCCTTGATCGACTCGAAGACACCTTCATCGAAGCCCTTGAGGTCCATCTTGTTGACGGCGACCACGATGTGCTTGATGCCCAGCAACGAGGCGATGTAGCTGTGGCGGCGGGTCTGGGTCTGCACACCGTAGCGCGCATCGACCAGGATGATGGCCAGGTCGCAGGTGGACGCGCCGGTCGCCATGTTGCGGGTGTACTGCTCGTGGCCCGGGGTGTCGGCGATGATGAACTTGCGTTTGGCCGTGGAGAAGTAGCGGTAGGCCACGTCGATGGTGATGCCCTGCTCGCGCTCGGCCTGCAGGCCATCGACCAGCAGCGCCAGGTCCACTTCCTCGCCCGTGGTGCCGGACTTCTTCGAATCACGGGTGATGGCTTCGAGGTGGTCCTCGTAGATCATCTTCGAGTCATGCAGCAGGCGCCCGATCAAGGTGCTCTTGCCGTCGTCCACGTTACCGCAGGTCAGGAAACGCAGCAGTTCTTTGCGCTCGTGCTGAGCCAGATAAGCGAGGATGTCTTCGCTGATCAAATCGGATTGGTGACTCATCTCATTCAAGCTCCAAGCTGTCAGCTTCAAGCGGCAAGCTTGTCGGCGTACAACTAGTTAGAAATTAGGTTGATCAACCCACTTGGCATTCTGGAGCGCTCGCGGGCCATGCAGGCGGCAATCCACAAGGTTCGAACGCAGCGCGTTCGACTGCTCTTGCAGCTTGCCGCTTGAAGCTTAGAAATAGCCCTGGCGTTTCTTGTCTTCCATGGACCCGGCGCCGTCGTGATCGATGACCCGGCCCTGGCGCTCGGAAGTGCGCGTCAGGAGCATTTCCTGAATGATGTCGGTGAGCGTCTCGGCTTCGGACTCCACGGCGCCCGTCAACGGGTAGCAGCCCAGGGTACGGAAACGCACCTTTTTCTTGACGATACGGGCTTTCTCTTCCTCGGACAGGTGCTCGAGGATGCGCTCGTCGTCGATCATGATCAGGGTGCCATTCTTCTCGATGACTTCGCGCTCGGCGGCGAAGTACAGCGGCACGATCGGGATGCCTTCAAGGTAGATGTACTGCCAGATGTCCAGCTCGGTCCAGTTCGACAGAGGGAACACACGAATGGACTCGCCCTTGTTGACCTTGCCGTTGTAGACGTTCCACAGCTCAGGGCGCTGGTTCTTCGGGTCCCAGCGGTGCTTGCTGTCACGGAAGGAGTACACGCGTTCCTTGGCTCGCGACTTTTCTTCGTCGCGGCGGGCGCCACCGAAAGCGGCATCGAAGCCATGCTTGTCCAGTGCCTGCTTGAGGCCCTGGGTCTTCATGATGTCGGTGTGCTTGGCGCTGCCATGGGTGAACGGGTTGATGCCCTGCGCCACACCCTCTGGGTTGACGTGGGTGATCAGGTCGAGCCCCATTTCCTCGACCATCTTGTCGCGGAAGCGGTACATCTCCTGGAATTTCCACTGGGTGTCGACGTGCATCACCGGGAACGGCAGCTTGCCCGGGAAGAAAGCCTTGCGCGCCAGGTGCAGCATCACGGCGGAATCCTTGCCGATCGAGTACAGCATGACCGGGTTGTCGAACTCGGCGGCCACCTCGCGGATGATATGGATGCTTTCCGCCTCCAGCTGTTTCAAGTGCGTCAGTTTGTCGACCATGGCTACTCACGAAAAACGATCTTATGGACGGCCAGCGGGCCGTGTTCGAGCGAGCCACTCTATCACAGCAGATGATTCTATTTAGACGCCTGGATAGATCGAAAGCGTCTAACCATATGACTGCGGGTTTGGGCTGCGGGTTGGCGCTCAAGCCCGCTGATCCATCATCTGGCCTGCGCCGACAGGCCGGTCAGATCGGATTGGGGCAATCGATGAACAGGTGCTCCACGGCAAAACGCCGTGCCAGGTAATCGCCCAATGCCTGCACCCCGTAACGCTCGGTCGCATGGTGTCCTGCGGCGATGAAGCTCACGCCGTTTTCGCGGGCGCTGTGGTAGGTCTGTTCCGACGCTTCGCCGGTCAGGTACAAGTCCACCCCGGCGGCGATCGCGGTGTCGATGTAGCCCTGCCCGCCGCCGGTGCACCACCCTACACGACGAACGACCCTGTCTTCTTCGACCAGCAATGGCTCACGCCCCAGCACATCCTGCACGCGTCGGGCGAAATCGCGGGCAGTCATGGGTTGGGCCAGCGACCCGACCAGCCCGACTACCTTGGGGTTTTCTGGATCCAGCGGGCCCTCGACGGTGATCTGAAGCTGTTGCGCCAGCTGCACGTTGTTGCCCACTTCCGGGTGGACGTCGAGCGGCAGGTGAAAGGCCAGCAGGCTGATGTCGTTGTTCAGCAGGGTTTTCAGGCGTCGCTGGCGAATGCCGGTGATGCAGGGGTTTTCCCCCTTCCAGAAATAACCATGGTGCACCAGCACGAGATCGGCTTGAGCCTCTACGGCCGCATCGAGCAAGGCCTGGCTGGCGGTCACGCCCGTGACGATGCGCCCGACCTGCGGCCGGCCTTCGACCTGCAAGCCATTGGGGCAATAGTCCTGGATCCTGCTGCTGCCCAGGTAGCGCTCGGCTTCTTCGACCAATGTACTCAGCGCGACGGCCATGGGAAATCTCCTCGAAAAAACTGGGTGCCTGCCAGGCGCAAGGCCTGGCGAAGGTCCGTATAATGCCGGCCATTATGGGCCGTCGTCGGCACTGGGGGAACCGGTGTATGATCGCGCGCCCACGCTCCAATGCGCGGCCCCAGGCCCCGGCTCTTTCCAGGATTCGTTCATGTTCAAGGCTCTGCGTTACTTTGGCTGGCCCCTGCTCACTGGCGTGCTCATCGCCGCCCTGATCATCCAACGCTTTCCGGAGTGGGTCGGCTTGCCCAGCCAGGATGTCAACCTGCAACAGGCGCCCCAGTCCACACAGGTGGTGCAGGGCCCGGTCTCCTATGCCGATGCCGTCACCCTGGCCGCGCCTGCGGTGGCCAACCTGTACACCACCAAGGTGGTGAACAAGAGCTCGCACCCGCTGTTCGAAGACCCGCAGTTCCGCCGGTTCTTCGGCGACAACCTGCCCAAGCAGCGCCGCTGGGAGTCCAGCCTGGGCTCGGCGGTGATCATGAGCCCCGAGGGCTATCTGCTGACCAACAACCACGTGACCAGCGGCGCCGACCAGATCGTCGTGGCGCTCAAGGATGGCCGGGAAACCTTGGCCAGGGTGATCGGCAGCGACCCGGAGACAGACCTGGCGGTGCTCAAGATCGACCTGAAGAAACTGCCGGCCATCACCATCGGGCGCTCCGACACCATTCGCATCGGCGACGTGTCGCTGGCGATCGGCAACCCGTTCGGCGTCGGCCAGACCGTGACCATGGGTATCATCAGCGCCACCGGCCGTAACCAGCTGGGCCTGAACAACTACGAAGATTTCATCCAGACCGACGCGGCGATCAACCCGGGCAATTCGGGCGGCGCCCTGGTGGATGCCAACGGCAACCTGATCGGCATCAACACCGCCATCTTCTCCAAGTCGGGTGGCTCGCAAGGCATCGGCTTTGCTATTCCAGTGAAGCTGGCCCTTGAGGTGATGAAGTCGATCGTCGAGCACGGCCAGGTCATCCGGGGCTGGCTGGGTATTGAGGTTCAGCCGCTCAGCACAGAGCTTGCCGAGTCGTTCGGCATGAAGGACCGGCCAGGCATCGTGGTGGCGGGCATTTTCCGCGAAGGCCCGGCGGCCAAGGCCGGCCTGCAGTTAGGGGATGTGATCCTGAGCATTAACGGCGAGCCGGCGGGCGATGGCCGCCGGTCGATGAACCAGGTGGCGCGCATCAAGCCCAACGAAAAGATCACCATCGAGGTGATGCGCAACGGTCAGCAGCTCAAGCTGATCGCCGAGGTAGGCCTGCGGCCACCGCCAGCGCCGGTGGCCAAGCAGGAAGAAAAGTAACGCAAGTGCCCAACATGTGGGCACTTGCGATTGGCCTGCGGCGCTACGCAGGCCATTCGCCCCTCTACTGCATCAGTGCAGAATCTGACTGAGGAACAAGCGCGTGCGGTCACTCTGTGGCCGGTCGAAGAAATCGTCCGGTGACGCCTGCTCGACGATCTCGCCCTTGTCCATGAAGATCACCCGATTCGCCACGGTGCGGGCAAAGCCCATTTCGTGGGTCACGCACAGCATGGTCATGCCATCTTCGGCCAGGCCAACCATGGTATCGAGCACTTCCTTGACCATTTCCGGGTCCAGCGCCGAGGTCGGCTCATCGAACAGCATGATTTTGGGCTTCATGCACAACGCCCGGGCGATGGCCACGCGCTGCTGCTGACCGCCAGACAACTGCCCGGGGTACTTGTGCGCCTGCTCGGGGATACGCACTCGCTCCAGGTAGTGCATGGCGATTTCCTCGGCCTTGCGCTTGGGCATCTTGCGCACCCACATGGGCGCCAGGGTGCAGTTTTCCAGGATGGTCAGGTGCGGAAACAGGTTGAAGTGCTGGAACACCATGCCCACTTCGCGGCGGATGGCCTCGATCTGCTTGAGGTCGTTGGTCAGTTCCACACCGTCGACCACGATCCGCCCCTGCTGGTGTTCCTCCAGACGGTTCAGGCAACGGATGGTGGTGGACTTGCCCGAACCCGAGGGCCCGCACAGCACGATGCGCTCGCCCTGGCGAACATTGAGATTGATGTCCTTGAGCACATGAAACTGGCCATACCACTTGTTCACGCCCTGCATCTGGATGATGCCTTCGGGGCCGGCAGGCTGCTTGATCGCTTCACTCATTTCGAAACTCCTAACGCTTGTGGCCAGTGTCCAGCTTGCGCTCCAGGTGCATGGAGTAGCGGGACATACCGAAACAGAAAATCCAGAAAACCAAGGCGGCGAACACATAGCCTTCGGTGGCCATGCCCAGCCAGGCCGGGTCGGCGGCAGCTTGCTTGACGCTGTTGAGCAGGTCGAACAGGCCGATGATGATCACCAGGCTGGTGTCCTTGAACAGGGCGATGAAGGTATTGACGATGCCGGGGATGACCAGCTTGAGCGCCTGGGGCAGGATCACCAGCCCCATCGAGCGCCAGTAGCCCAGCCCCATGGCGGCGGCGGCTTCGTACTGCCCCTTGGGGATGGCTTGCAGGCCGCCACGCACCACTTCGGCGATGTATGCCGACTGGAACAGGATCACCCCGATCATGGCCCGCAGCAGCTTGTCGAAGCTCATGCCCTCGGGCAGGAACAACGGCAGCATCACCGACGACATGAACAACACCGTGATCAGTGGCACGCCCCGCCAGAACTCGATGAAGGTCACGCACACCACTTTCACCGCCGGCATGCGCGAGCGCCGCCCCAGCGCCAGTACGATCCCCAGGGGCAAGGCCCCGACGATGCCCACGGTGGCAATCACCAGCGTCAGCATCAGGCCGCCCCATTGGCTGGTCGGTACCGTCTCCAGGCCAAACAGCCCGCCGTGCAGCAGGGTGTAGGCCACCAGCGGGTACAGCACCAGGAACCCCAGCCCGTAGACCGCCTTGCGCGGGAAGCTGCGGATGAACAGCGGCGCTGCGCCCAGCACCGCCAGCCATACCGTCAGGTCCACCCGCCAGCGCAACTCGGAGGGGTAATAGCCATACATGAACTGGCCGAAACGCTGCTGGATGAACACCCAGCAGGCGCCCTCCTTGGTGCAGTCGGCACGGGTGGTGCCCACCCAGTTCGCATCGATCAACGCCCATTGCAGCAGCGGTGGCACGATCAGCCAGACCAGGTAGATGGCGAACAGGGTAAGCAGGGTGTTGAGCCAGCTGGAGAACAGGTTGGCGCGCATCCAGGCGAGCACGCCGACGGTTTTCACCGGAGGCGGCATGTCAGGTTTGAAAACATGAGCATTCACAGACGTATCCTCACCGTTCGATCAGCGCGATGCGCTTGTTGTACCAGTTCATCAACAGCGAAATGCTGATGCTGATGGCCAGGTAGACGCTCATGGTGATGGCGATCACCTCGATGGCCTGGCCGGTCTGGTTGAGCACGGTGCCGGCGAACAGCGAGACCATTTCCGGATAGCCGATGCCTGCGGCCAGCGACGAGTTCTTCGCCAGGTTCAGGTACTGGCTGGTAAGCGGTGGAATGATCACGCGCAGTGCCTGCGGGATGATCACCTTGCGCAGGGTTGGCCCCTCGCGCAGCCCCAGCGAACGCGCAGCCTCGGTCTGGCCATGGCTGACCGAACGGATACCCGAGCGCACGATTTCGGCAATGAATGCTGCGGTGTAGATCGTCAAGGCCAGGGTCAACGCCAGTAGTTCAGGGATCAGTACCCAGCCGCCGACAAAGTTGAAGCCCTTGAGCTGCGGCACCTCCCACTGCACGGGGCTGCCGAACAACAGCACACAGGCACCCGGAATGGCGATCATCAGCGCCAGCCCCACCCAGAACTTGTGATACGGCTGGCCGGTTTCTTCGAAGCGCCGGTTGGCTCGACGCGCCATCAACACGGTTGCCAGCAAGGCTACCAGCAGGGCAGCCACGAATGGCCAGAAGCCTTCTGCCATGGAGGCTCCAGGCATGTTCAGGCCGCGGTTGCTGATAAAGAAAGCGTCATCGATGTTGATGCTGCCCCGCGGCCCCGGAAGGGTCAGGAACACGGCGAAGTACCAGAACAGGATCTGCAATAGCGGCGGGATGTTGCGGAAGGTTTCCACGTACACGGTAGCCAGCTTGTTGATCATCCAGTTCGGCGACAACCTGGCGACACCGATGATGAAGCCCAGCAGTGTGGCCAGCACCACCCCGATGAGGGTCACCAACAAGGTGTTGAGCAGCCCGATGACGAACACCCGCGCATAGCTGTCCGACTCCACATAGGGAATCAGGTGCTGAGCGATGCCGAAGCCGGCACTGCGGTCAAGAAAGTCGAAGCCCGAGGTGATGCCTCGGTGCTGCAGGTTGGTTTGCGTGTTGTGAAACAGGTACCAGCCCAGACCGACCACGAAGACGATGGTCAATAGCTGGAACAGCCACGCGCGCACACGTGGATCGCTCAGGGATAAACCCTTTCGTGCGCCAATTCGATTTTGCATGAAATGCCCCGAAGAGAAGGGTAGCGGACCGCCTGCGGCGGCGGGATGCCGCCGCAGGTGCAACCATTCAACGCACAGGTGGTGCGTACTGGATGCCGCCGTTGTTCCACAGGGCATTCATGCCACGGTCGATCTTCAGGTCGGTGCTCTGGCCAAGGTTCTTCTCGAACACCTCGCCGTAGTTGCCCACTTGCTTGACGATCTGCACTACCCAGTCCTTGGGCAGTTTGAGGTCCTTGCCGTACTCGCCGTCGCCACCCAGCAGACGCGCCACATCCGGGTTCTTGGTGCTCTTGGCCTCGGCCTCGACGTTCTTGGAGGTGATGCCGGCTTCTTCGGCATTGAGCATGGCGAACAGGGTCCACTTGACGATGCTGAACCACTCCTCGTCACCCTTGCGCACGACCGGGCCCAGCGGTTCCTTGGAAATGGTTTCCGGCAGTACCACGTAGTCGGTCGGGGCGGCGAGTTTGGAACGCTGGGCGAACAATTGGGACTTGTCCGACGTCAGCACGTCGCAACGGCCAGACTCCAGGGACTTGGCGCTCTCATCCGAAGTGTCGAAGGTGATGGGGGTGTATTTCAGGCCATTGGCGCGGAAGAAGTCCGATACGTTCAGTTCGGTCGTGGTGCCGGCCTGGATGCAGATGGTCGCGCCATCGAGCTCCTTGGCGCTGGATACGCCAAGCTTCTTGTTGACCAGGAAACCTACGCCGTCGTAGTAGGTGACCCCAGTGAACATCAGGCCCATGCCGGCATCGCGCGAGCTGGTCCAGGTGGTGTTGCGCGACAGCACGTCGACTTCGCCCGATTGCAGCGCGGTGAAGCGTTCCTTGGCGTTGAGCTGGCTGAACTTGACCTTGGTCGCGTCCCCGAACACTGCTGCCGCTACAGCGCGACAGACATCGGCGTCGATCCCGACGATCTTGCCTTGGGCATCTGGAACCGAGAAGCCAGGGAGACCGTCACTCACGCCACACTGGACGAAGCCCTTCTTCTTTACCGCATCGAGTGTCGCACCGGCCTGGGCCGTACTCACGGCGCCCAGGGCAGCGGCAGCGGTCAGGACTGCCAGGGTGGTTTTCAACATCTTCATTCACAACCTCCAAATCGCTCTTGTTGTATCGAGCCGGAATTGCACCGCACCCTTTTGAGGCGCATCCGACCCGTATTGGCTTGTTATTGGGTCACTTGGCGCAATGGGCTGTTCTGTGACAGCCTTCGCGTGCAAAGGGTGTTACCGTCTCGGCCTGTCCCTTGCATCACAGAGGGAAGTGCAAACCGCGTACCAGATTGCGCGGCTTGAGCGTTTAAGCACGAGTCAAGTAGGGAAAGTTGCATCGTTGCGACATTCTTTTTCCGGCTCGTCGGGCGCGCGCCTTCTTTTCAAGCACGACCCCTTCCACACGCACGTTTTCGGAGCAGCCATGACCGACCCACTCATTCTCGAACCCCAAAAAGCCGCAGATGCCTGTGTGATCTGGTTGCACGGCCTGGGCGCGGACCGTTACGACTTCCTACCGGTGGCCGAATTCATGCAGCAGCATCTGCTCACTGCCCGGTTCGTCATGCCCCAGGCGCCGACCCGGCCGGTGACCATCAATGGCGGCTATGCCATGCCCAGCTGGTACGACATCAAGGCCATGACGCCGGCCAGGGCCATAGACGAGGCCGAGCTCGAGGCCTCGGCCGAGCAGGTCATCGCCTTGATCAAGGCCGAGCAGGCCAAGGGCATCAGCCTGTCGCGCATCTTCCTGGCCGGGTTCTCCCAAGGGGGCGCCGTCGTGCTGCACACGGCCTATATAAAGTGGCAGGAAGCGCTGGGTGGCGTGCTGGCCCTTTCCACCTATGCCCCCACCTTCGCTGACGAGCACACGTTGAGTGCTTGCCAGCAACGCACCCCGGCCCTGTGCCTGCATGGTGTGCACGACCCGGTGGTGATCCCGTCGATGGGGCGCACGGCCTTCGAGTACCTGAACACCTGGGGCGTCGCTGCCCAATGGCACGAGTACCCGATGGAGCACGAAGTGATCGTCGAAGAACTCAATGACATCCTTCAATGGCTGGCCACGCAACTGCAGTGACCTGGGCGCACGGTTCGCTCAAGGCCATTGCACTACGCCGAGCGGGGATCTTGCATTACACTGCCCGGCGTACATTCCTTAACCAATTGACGAGATGACCGTGCTCAAGGCACTCAAGAAAATATTCGGCAAGGGAGACATTGCCCCCCAGGCCACTGCGCCCGCTGCCAGCACTACCCCGGCGCCAGCGGCCCCACAGGCCCATTTGCCAGCGGCCCCTGCCGTTGCGCGCAACCCGCCTGCCGCCCAAATCGAACACACTGCCGCCACCAAACCGGCCAGTGACAAACCGCGTCGAGAGCGCAAGCCAAAGCCCAAGCCGCAGGCCAGCCTGTGGAAACCGGAGGACTTTGTGGTCGAGCCCCAGGAGGGCAAGACCCGTTTCCACGACTTCAAGCTCTCCTCTGAGCTGATGCACGCCATTCACGATCTGGGGTTCCCCTACTGCACGCCGATCCAGGCGCAGGTGCTGGGCTTCACGCTGCGGGGCCAGGACGCGATCGGCAGGGCCCAGACCGGTACCGGCAAGACGGCCGCGTTCCTGATCTCGATCATTTCCCAGCTGCAACAGACGCCCCCGCCCAAGGAACGCTACATGGGCGAGCCACGCGCGCTGATCATCGCCCCCACGCGCGAGCTGGTGGTGCAGATTGCCAAGGACGCGGTCGCCCTGACCAAATACACCGGCCTGAACGTGATGAGCTTCGTCGGCGGCATGGACTTCGACAAGCAGCTCAAGGCCCTGGAAGCACGTCACTGCGACATCCTGGTGGCAACCCCCGGCCGCCTGCTGGATTTCAACCAGCGTGGCGAGGTGCACCTGGACATGGTCGAGGTGATGGTGCTGGATGAAGCCGACCGCATGCTGGACATGGGCTTCATCCCGCAGGTGCGTCAGATCATTCGCCAGACGCCGCCCAAGAGCGAGCGCCAGACGTTGCTGTTCTCGGCCACCTTCACTGATGACGTGATGAACCTGGCCAAGCAGTGGACGACCGATCCCGCCATCGTCGAGATCGAGCCCGAGAACGTGGCCAGCGAAACGGTCGAGCAGCACGTTTACGCGGTGGCTGGCAGCGACAAATACAAGCTGCTGTACAACCTGGTGACCCAGAACAAGTGGGAACGGGTGATGGTGTTCGCCAATCGCAAGGACGAAGTGCGCCGTATCGAGGAAAAACTGGTACGCGATGGCGTCAATGCCGCGCAGTTGTCCGGCGATGTACCCCAGCACAAGCGTATCCGTACCCTCGAGAACTTCCGTGAGGGGCGTATCACGGTGCTGGTGGCGACCGATGTGGCTGGGCGCGGGATTCATATCGACGGCATCAGCCACGTCATCAATTTCACCCTGCCGGAAGACCCTGACGATTACGTGCACCGGATCGGCCGTACCGGCCGGGCAGGCACGAGCGGCGTGTCGATCAGCTTTGCCGGCGAAGATGATTCCTACCAGTTACCAGCGATCGAAACGCTGCTGGGGCGCAAGATCAAGTGTGAAATGCCGCCTGATGAGTTGCTCAAGCCAGTGCCGCGCAAGCACACGTGATCGGGTTGCGGGCGGTCAGGTCGATGATGCCCATGCTCCGGGCCCTGACCACCGGATCGGCCGCAATGGGCCGCGCAGCGACCCTGGGCGTTGAGCCTGCATGACTGAACCCTGGGCGTTTCTGCGACGCTCAAGGTCAATCGCTCCCTCTACCCCCACCGCCCCGCCGCGTCCTGGTCGCTCTGACGTCCTTCCACCCATCGCTCCCCTTGCCCGGTCGTTTCCTTCTTCCAGAACGGTGCACGGGTCTTCAGGTAATCCATGATGAAGTTGCAAGCCTCGAACGAGGCCTGCCGATGGGCACTGGCCACCCCAACGAACACGATCGGCTCACCGGGCGCCAAGTAACCCACGCGGTGCAGCACCTCGACCTTGAGCAACGGCCAGCGCTGCTGCGCCTCGGCCACGATCTTGGCCAGGGCCTTCTCGGTCATGCCGGGATAATGCTCAAGCATCATACCCGCCACGTCCTGGCCGTCGTTGAAGTCCCGCACGTAGCCGATGAAGCTGACCACTGCCCCGACACCCACGTTGGCCGCGTGCAAGGCGTTGGTCTCAACGCCTGGGTCGAAAGCGCCTTCCTGTACCCGAACGGCCATGCTCAACCTCCGGTTACAGGCGGAAAGAACGCCACTTCATCGCCCTCTTGCACAGGCTCATCCAGCCTGCACAATTCCTCGTTGCGGGCGCACATCAGGTTTTGCTCGGCCAGCACCTGATAAGGCTCGCCTCTACCCACCAACGCCAGGCGCACATCGTCCACATCCTTGAACGTCCCTTCGAGCGACTCGCTACCGCGTCCCAGTCGCTCCCGGTAGCGAGCGAAATACATCACCTTGATCTTCATCAGCCTTGCACCTTGTACGGGCCGCTTTTTCCGCCCAGCTTCTCCAACAAGCGCACTTGCTCGATGACCATGCCCTTGTCCACGGCCTTGCACATGTCGTAGAGGGTCAATGCAGCCACGCTGGCTGCCGTCAGCGCTTCCATCTCCACGCCGGTCTGCCCGGCCAGCTTGCACCGGGCGACGATGCGCACTGCATCACTGCCCTCGGCGCTGAGCTCGACCTTGACACTGGTCAGCATCAGCGGGTGACACAACGGAATCAGGTCGCTGGTCTTCTTCGCCGCCTGAATGCCGGCGATGCGCGCTACAGCGAAGACATCACCCTTGGGATGCTCACCGTCCACGATCATTTGCAGGGTGTGCGGCAACATGCGCACGCGCGCTTCGGCTGTGGCCTCGCGCTCGGTCACGGCTTTTTCAGTGACGTCGACCATGTTGGCCCGCCCTTGGGAATCAAGATGTGTCAGCACTGCTCTGCTCCTGTGAAGGGAGCAGAGAGTGTAAACCGGTGGGTCAGGTTTGAGCAGGGGCCAGGCCGACGCATCGCGGCCAGAAGCCGCCGGGCGGCGAACCGCCCAGCGCACGGGGCTACATGTGGGACTCGGCGAACTCGGCCAGCACCGACCGAGGAACCCCTTGCAGGGTGATGTGCACGCCGTGGGGGAAGTCCTTGAAGCGTTCGGTCAGGTAGGTCAGGCCCGAACTGGTCGCGGACAGGTACGGTGTATCGATCTGCGCCAGGTTGCCCAGGCACACCACCTTCGACCCTGCGCCGGCACGGGTGATGATGGTTTTCATCTGGTGCGGCGTGAGGTTCTGGCACTCGTCGATGAGGATCAGGCTCTGCTGGAAGCTGCGACCACGGATGTAGTTGAGCGACTTGAACTGCAGCGGCACCCGCTCGAGGATGTACTCGACACTGCCATGGGTGCTTTCGTCGTCCATGTGCAAGGCTTCGAGGTTGTCGGTGATGGCGCCCAGCCAGGGCTCCATCTTCTCGGCCTCTGTGCCCGGTAGAAAACCGATCTCCTGGTCGAGCCCCTGCACGCTACGGGTGGCGATGATGCGCCGGTAGCGCTTGCTGACCATGGTCTGCTCGATGGCCGCCGCCAGCGCCAGGATGGTCTTGCCCGAACCCGCCGCCCCGGTCAGGTTGACCAGGTGGATATCCGGATCGAGCAGCGCCAACAACGCCAGGCTCTGATGAATGTCACGCGGCTTCAAGCCCCAGGCTTCCTGGTGCAGCAAGGGCTCCTGGTGCAGGTCGAGCAGTAGCAGTTCGCCCTCGCGCGTGCCCTTGATCCAGCCGACGAACCCTTGCTCATCGATGATGAACTCGTTCACGTGCACCGCTGGCAGCGGCTCGGCCAATTGCACCCTGTGCCAGGTACGGCCACGCTCCTGACGCGTGTCGACCTTGCTGACCCGGTCCCAGAACGAGCCGGTGACCGAGTGGTAGCCCTTGGACAACAGCGACACGTCGTCGACCAACTGGTCGGTGCTGTAGTCCTCGGCGGCAATGCCGCAGGCACGCGCCTTCAGGCGCATGTTGATGTCCTTGGTGACCAGCACCACGTCCAAGTCGGTACGCCGTGCCCTGACTTCGAGCAGCTGATTGATGATGATGTTGTCGTTGAGGGTTTCGGGCAACAGCTTGTTCGGCTCGTTGCGCGGGGTCATCAGGATGGACAGATAACCTTTTGGCCCACTTTTGCCACGCTGGATGGGTACCCCCTGCTCCACCACGCTGGGCGAGGCATCACCCAGCGTCTGGTCGATCAGGCGGATGGCCTGGCGGCATTCGGCAGCGATACTTTGCTTACCGGCCTTGAGCTTGTCCAGTTCCTCCAGCACCGTCATGGGAATGGCGACGTGGTGCTCCTCGAAGTTGAGTAATGCGTTGGGGTCGTGAATCAGGACGTTGGTATCGAGCACATAGAGGATTGGCTTGCTGGAGGAAGGGGTGCGTCCTTGGTCATCCATACTCGGTCACCTTATGTCGAAGCGGCACGGCGTGGTCTGTTACGCCGCGGAGTGACTGCCGTTCTTCCCGTATCCGCGTTGTTACGGGCGGGAAGCGATCTGGCCAGGTGGACCCATGTGACGCCACCTGTGCTGCAGGAATCGGCTGTCTGGTTTCTTCATACCGCAAAAGCCATGACCGGAAAAAGCATTTTCATACGATTGCCAACTTTATTTTTCTGATTGACGAACAGGCCTTGGCGCCAGCGCCAAGCAGGTCTACAGTCAGAAGTCAGGTTGCTGCGCGCCCTGTCCGTATTCGCGACAATCCTGCCAACCAATGCCGCTTTGCGCGGTGTGTTCAAGCAGCCACTGCAGCGCAGGCCTGGCCTTGGGCAACGCGTCATGAAACTGGATTACGCCTTTGCGCCATAGCAGCATCAAGGTCAACACACGCTGGGCTGAGGCCTGCGCACTCAAGCCCGAGTCGTCCTGCGCATCGATATCCCACAGCGAGACCTGCAACTGCTGGCGCTGCATGAAGGCCTGGCCGTCGGCCCGCCGCTGGCCATAGGGCGGGCGAAACAGCGGCACGTACTGCTCGGGCAGGTCTGCCCGCACCCGTGCCTGGCTGCGGCTGATCGAGGCCTGCCAATCCGTCCACTGCGCGTGGGACCGGTACTCCCACCCCTGAATGCCTACGCACTGCCCTTCATACAAGCGCCGCAGGGCCGCCAGCGATTCGCCGTCACGACGTTGCTGCAAACGGCTGCCGAGCACGAAGAACGTCCCATCGAGCTTCTGCTTGCGCAGGTAGGCGGTCAACGCGTCTGTGGTGCCCGCCGCCGCGCCCGGCCCACCGGCAAAGGTGAGCAGAAACAGCCGGTCATTGAGCTCATCGCCGTTGCGTTCGGCCGCCGACAGCCGCTGTACTTCGCTGCTGGTCTGCGGCAACAACGCCGCCTTGCGCAGTTGCTCGTTCAGGTACTGCTCATGAAATTGCCGGCTGGGCTCGATCCAGCCCGTGTAGAACTCACCCACATCCGTGGCGAAGCTCGCCGCTTGCAAGCGCAGTTCGGCCATCGACGTCACCGCATAGCAAAAGGACGCATCCTGCTCGCAACTGCGTTGCGCCTGTTGATAACCTTGCCAAAGCCGCTGCCACAGCCGCGCCCTCACCTGCCTGACCTTCTGCACGTTGACCTGCCGCAGGCCCAGGCGAGCTGCCAAGGTATTCTCGTCGAGCAGCTCGTTCTCGTGCAGCACCCGGGCGAACGAGAGTATTTCGGCCCGTGATGCCACATCGAACAGCGCAGGGCTGTCCAGCTGCTCCGGCCACAGGCCACGGTCCAGGCTGGCCGGCGTGGCAGGGGCGGCTTGAACGGCCAGGCTCAACAGGCCAGCCAGCAGGGCTGTAACGAGGCGCACGGTCAGGGCTCCGCTCAAGGAAAACAGGCACTATAGCCGCTGTATCGGCCATGGGCGTTGACTATTGTCGCCATAGTTTGGACTTGCCTCTTCCAACCCTTAGAATCCCCGCTCAACGATGCCAGGAGCCGATCCGATGCTGACGGTGATTTCCCCCGCCAAGACCCTCGACTACGACACCCCGCCGGTGACCGAGCGTTTCACCCTGCCCCGCCACCTCGACCATTCCCAGGAACTGATCGAGCAGCTGCGAGCAATGAGCCCGGCGCAGATCAGCGAACTGATGCACCTGTCCGACAAGCTGGCGGGCCTGAACGCCGCGCGTTTCGGCAGTTGGACACCCGCCTTCACGCCAGAGAACGCCAAGCAGGCCCTGCTGGCTTTCAAAGGTGACGTCTACACCGGCCTGGACGCCCAGACCTTGACTGAAGACGACCTCAGCTACGCCCAGGATCACCTGCGCATGCTCTCCGGCCTCTACGGCCTGTTGCGCCCTCTGGACCTGATGCAGCCCTATCGCCTGGAAATGGGCACCAAACTGGCCAACGCCCGTGGCAAGGACCTGTACGCGTTCTGGGGCACGCGCATCAGCGAGTGGCTCAACGAGGCCCTGGCCGAACAGGGCGACGATGTGCTGCTGAATCTGGCCAGCAACGAATATTTCAGCGCGGTCAAGCGCAGCGCCCTGAAGGCCCGGGTGATCAACGTGGACTTCAAGGACCTGAAAAACGGCCAGCACAAGATCATCAGCTTCTATGCCAAGAAAGCGCGCGGCATGATGAGCCGCTTCGTCATCGAAGAGCGCATCAGTGACCCGACGCAGCTCAAGCAGTTCGACGTGCAGGGGTATTACTACAGCGCCGAGCAGTCGAAGGCCGAACACCTGGTGTTCTTGCGGGATCAGCCCGACGCATAGGGCGCTGAGCGCAACGGGTCGTCAGGGCAGCCTGTGTGCCACCTTGGCATCATGGGTGACCACCAGCAAGGTCGTGCCTCTTTCCTGGTTGAGGGTCAGCAGCAGGTGCAGCACCTGCTCACCGGTCTGGGCGTCAAGGCTCCCGGTGGGCTCGTCGGCCACCAGCAGGCTCGGCTCGGTCACCAACGCACGCGCGATCGCCACACGTTGGCGCTGACCACCGGACATCTCGGCGGGCCGCTTGCCCGCCTGGCTGGCAAGGCCTACGGCACGCAATTGCACCTCGGCGTGCTGGCGAGCAACGGGCAAGCGCAGCCCTCGATACGATAGCGGCAACGCCACGTTGTCCAGGGCGCACAACCGCGGCAGCAGGTTGAAACTCTGGAAGACGAAGCCGATCAGGCGGTTGCGCATCACGGCGCGCTGGTCGGCGCTGGCGCCTGTCATGTCGGTACCGCCGATCCATACCTGGCCTGCGCACGGGCGGTCCAACAGCCCGATCAGGTTCAGCAACGTGCTCTTGCCCGAACCGGACGGGCCGATGACAGCGCACGTCTGCCCGCTGGGGATCAGCAGGTCGATGCCTTGAAGCACCGGCACGTCACCCTGAAACCGGCTGACATTGCACAGCTGTACGGCGGGCATCATGCGGGCTTGCCTGGTTCGTCAGGGCCTTCGAGCGGCGGGTGATCCTTCTTTGCCCGGTCTTCAAGCTTGAGGGCGGTTTTCAGGAGGGTGTCTATCAGAGAATCGGCTTCATCGCCGTGCGGTGGTTCGGTTCTGCCTATCATCGCAGTCAAATCAAATTCGTAGTTTCTAAAACTCGCCTCCATGATAGGAGGAAGTTTTTTGTAGTAATCGATCATTTCCCTCAGCGCATCGTCCCTGAAGCCTGTCCTGTCGTATTCCGCGTTGGCTTTGTCAACGATGTAGCGGGTCCACTGCGAATAACGATGACCCAATTCAGCACTGGCAGCGAGCCGCTCGTTGTAGGTGAAGTCTTCGCCCTCATCGTAACCAATCAGCGCCAATTGCTCTGTGGTGAGGTGTTTGAAGGGGTTGGCATCTTTCCCGTTGATAAAATCAGTTGCTTGCCGCGCCCTGGCTAACAGCGCCTGATCTTGCGTATCAGGGATGAAGGCATCATGCAGCGCCTTTGTATAGACGTAGCCTTGACCGCCTAGACCCATTTGAATGCGCGACCCAAGCTCCGCCAACTCCTGCCGACTCAGCTGGCTATCTCGGACAGCCGCTCGCTGCGCCGCCGCCGCGAGTTGACGGCCCAACGCTGAAACATCAGAACTTGACTCATGTATTTCAAACACGGGCGCTACGTTGCCCGCGTTCGTACCGGTCGTTGCCTCCTTTGCCCGCGTTACAGGTACAGCCCCTGCGGAAAAACTTGCCGTTCTCGAAATATGTTCCATCGCCGCACCTCGATTTGAAATTCCGGGAGTTCAATCGGTGAAAGTGCCTGCGTTTGCCATCAGCGCCAATCCAACAGCAAAGCAGGCTACGGAGCCGAGTTACTTCATGGTGAATTCGGCTTTCCAGGCGTAGTTGGAACTGAACCCCGAGTTAACGGCGGTGCAGGTTGCACCGCCGGCCGGCGTGGCAGTCTTGTTCCACTTAGGCTGCTTGATACCTCCTGACATCATCATGACGAACGTCGTGCTGAAGGCGCATGACTTGCGCCCTTGCGAATAGCGGAGCATTGCACCATTGGTGTCAGGGCTCACCAGACGCTGCACGGTGAACCTGATGCTCTCACCCGGTTTCACTTCATCGTGCGGCTTAGGGTTGGCAATCTGATACGTACTGGTCTCGTTCGCATTGGTCAGCTGGAGTTTCACCGACTCGGTTCCAAGATTTCTGAACGTCACTTCAACGGGTGGCCCGGCAAGGGCTGCAGCCGCCGCCAGCATGACGGCGGTGGCAGACAGGATTCGCATGCAGTTCTTCATCGTTTCAAGCCTCGTCTCTTCCATGTGGTTAGGGAGCAGACGCCTGCGTGGGCCGGCAACGCATGGACTGCGACGATCCTTCGTTCACAGCCGCCGATGACGACGTCTAGCCACGTTGGCGGCCCGGTGCTGAAAAACCTTAGGAAGCGAAGGGCCTTCAAGCGTTACGAAATATGGCGAGAAATCGTGAAACCCAGCCGTAAAGGACTGTTTATTGACGTCAAGAAATAAACACCGGTCCAAAAAATCTCAGATTGCCACCATCGCTCAGGCCGATTTTTTTAGTTTTTTTTCGCACCCGACGCTCATGCTGGCATATAAACATCTCGAAACATTTTCGCCCTTTATATACCGAGGTCAAACCGCCTCGTGCCATCAATTTGAAATTGTATGACCCTCGCGAAATACTGAAAAA
The DNA here is from genome assembly GCF_900230165.1 of Pseudomonas sp. URMO17WK12:I9. NCBI lineage: Bacteria > Pseudomonadati > Pseudomonadota > Gammaproteobacteria > Pseudomonadales > Pseudomonadaceae > Pseudomonas > Pseudomonas sp. URMO17WK12:I9. Next base: position 279,837 of record NZ_OCMQ01000004.1, read on the forward strand.
ACCCGCATACGAATGAATCTCAGGCCGGAACTTCTCTCAACCCTACTGCTCATAGGTGCCGTAACGATTTTGCTGTTCGTAGGTTGTAAGAGATGGCCTAAAGATAAATTCCCATACCGGAAAGTTGCCAGCATCTCGATATCAAACCCTGGCAATAAAATGTCGCGCCCAGCACGTCAATAATGGCCACGCCCAGCGCGGGTAATTGAACGCTATGGTTTTTATTTTAAATAGCACACCCAGCGACCCGGCACCTGTACATAAACATGAACAGACGTGCCGACCGCACCCAAGTACTTTCTAAGCGTGGCTCAAATGGGCGTGCTCAACTAAGCACTTTAAACGCATACGTTTAATGTTGAATGTGATTGCCTGGGGCGATGCCGATAATCGCCACGCCCCCGTGCGCCCTGAATTTGTTGTTGATCAACCCCACTCGGCACCTGCAAGTACAAGTGCCAGCGTGATAACACACGAGGTGATAGCGATGCGTATCAGCATCTTTGGTTTGGGTTATGTAGGTGCCGTCTGTTCAGGTTGCCTGACTGCACGTGGCCATGACGTAATTGGCGTCGATGTCTCGGCCACCAAGATCGACTTGATCAACCAGGGTAAGTCGCCCATCGTCGAACCAGGCCTGGAGGCGCTGTTGCAGCAGGGCATCGCCAATGGCCGCCTGCGGGGGACCACCGACTTTGCCGAGGCCATCCGGGCCAGCGATGTGTCGATGATCTGCGTGGGCACCCCCAGCAAGAAGAATGGCGACCTGGGCCTTGAGTACATCGAATCGGTGTGCCGCGAGATCGGTTTCGTACTGCGTGAAAAAGCCAGCCGCCACACCATCGTGGTACGCAGTACCGTGTTGCCGGGCACCGTGAAGAACGTGGTAATACCGCTGCTCGAAGACTGCTCCGGCAAACGTGCCGGCATCGACTTCGGCGTCGCAGTCAACCCTGAGTTCCTGCGGGAGAGCACGGCCATCAAGGACTACGACCATCCGCCGATGACCGTCATCGGTGAGCTCGACAGCGCCAGTGGCGACGTGCTCCAGGCGCTCTACGAAGAACTCGATGCACCTGTCATCCGCAAGTCGGTCGAAGTGGCCGAGATGATCAAGTACACCTGCAACGTGTGGCATGCCACCAAGGTGACCTTCGCCAACGAGATCGGCAACATCGCCAAGGCCGTGGGCGTCGATGGCCGCGAAGTGATGGAAGTGGTCTGCCAGGACAAGGCGCTGAACCTGTCCCAGTACTACCTGCGTCCCGGCTTCGCCTTCGGCGGCTCGTGCCTGCCCAAGGATGTCCGTGCACTGACCTACCGCGCCGCCAGCCTCGATGTGAAAGCGCCCCTGCTCGATTCGCTGATGCGCAGCAACGAGTCCCAGGTGCAGAACGCCTTCGACCTGATCGACAGCCACGACAAGCGCAAGGTGGCCCTGCTGGGCCTGAGCTTCAAGGCCGGCACCGATGACCTGCGTGAAAGCCCACTGGTGGAGCTGGCCGAGCGCCTGATCGGCAAGGGCTACCAGTTGGACATCTATGACGAGAACGTGCAGTACGCCCGGGTACACGGGGCGAACAAAGAGTACATCGAATCGAAGATCCCGCACGTGTCCTCGCTGCTCAATGCCGATTTCCAGAAGGTGATCGACAACGCCGACATCATCGTGCTCGGCAACCGTGACGAGCAGTTCCGCGCCCTGGCCCAGCACGCGCCGGCCGGCAAGCAAGTGATCGACCTGGTGGGCTTCATGGCCAAGCCCACCAGCCCCGATGGCCGCACCGAAGGCATCTGCTGGTAACGCCTGGCCAGGCGACGCGGTGCCCCATCCCGCGTCGCCCCTACCCTGAATTCTTCACGGATGCTGAACATGCAAAGGCTTAAGACAGCGCTGCTGCAGTGCGCCGGTTGGTTGTTCTACATGAGCCTTCTCATGCTGATCGCCCTGGCCCTGCCAGCCGACATCTTCGACCCGCAGTCCAGGCACTTCATCTTCCTGGTCGGCGCAGTTGGCATCTGGCGTTACTCCATGGGCGCCACCCACTTCATCCGTGGCATGGTCTTTCTGTACGGCGTCTATCCGTACCTGCGCCGCAAGGTGCAGAAGATGGGCCAGGCAGCCGATCCGTCCCATGTCTACCTGATGGTCACCAGCTTTCGCATCGAAGCGCTGACCACCGCCCAGGTGTACAGCTCGGTGATTCGCGAGGCGATCGACTGCGGCTTCCCCACCACCGTGGTCTGTTCGCTGGTGGAGATGTCGGACGAACTGCTGGTCAAGAGCCTGTGGGCCAGGTACAACCCGCCCCCTCATGTCACCCTGGACATCGTGCGCATCGCAGGTACCGGCAAACGCGATGGCCTTGCCTACGGCTTTCGCGCCATTTCCCGCATGCTGCCCGATGACGATGCCGTGGTGGCGGTGATCGACGGCGACACCGTGCTGGACGAGGGCGTGGTGCGCAAGACCGTGCCGTGGTTCAAGCTGTTCCCCAACGTCGGCGGCCTGACCACCAACGAGTTCTGCGAAGTGCGCGGCGGCTACATCATGAGCGAGTGGCACAAGCTGCGCTTCGCCCAGCGCCACATCAACATGTGTTCCATGGCCCTGTCCAAGCGCGTGCTGACCATGACTGGCCGCATGTCGATGTTCCGCGCCAGCGTGGTGACCAACCCCGAGTTCATCGCCGACGTGGAAAGCGACGCGTTGATGCACTGGCGCCTGGGGCGCTTCAAGTTCCTGACCGGTGACGACAAGTCCAGCTGGTTCAGCCTGATGCGCCTGGGTTACGACACGTTTTACGTGCCCGATGCGGCCATCAACACGGTCGAGCATCCGCCTGAAAAAAGCTTCTTCAAGGCCAGCCGCAAGCTGATGTACCGCTGGTACGGCAACAACCTTCGGCAGAATTCACGCGCCCTTGGGCTTGGCCTGCGCCGCCTGGGGCTGTTCACCAGCATCGTGCTGTTCGATCAGCGGGTCTCGATGTGGACCAGCCTGCTGGGCCTGACAGTGGCCCTCATCGCCAGCCTGAAATTCGGCATGGCCTACCTGCTGGTGTACCTGCTGTGGATCGGTTTCACCCGCCTGGTACTCACCTTCATGCTGCTGTGCTCGGGCCACAGCGTTGGCCCGGCCTACCCGGTGATTCTCTATTACAACCAGATCGTCGGCGCGCTGATGAAGATCTACGTGTTCTTCCGCCTCGACAAACAGTCGTGGACGCGCCAGCCCACCACCCTCAAGCGTGACCTCGCCAGCTTTCAACAATGGTTCAACACCTGGTCCTCGCGGGCCATGACCTTTTCGGCTGCCAGCCTGTTCGTCGCTGCGCTGTTCATGGTCGTGTGACCCCGCCCCGGATCGGAACTAACAGGAACAACCGCCATGAATACCGCCGTGAACGTCAACGTCGTGCATGAATCCGAAGCCCAGCGCCAGCACGCACGGGTGCGCATGCCTGCCAGGCTGCGCTTTGTCGACGCCCAGGGTCAGCCCCATGAAACCAAGGTAGATGACCTGTCGGCCGGCGGCCTGAGCTTCCATAGCCCGCATCCTCTGGCCGTAGGCCAGGTGCTGCAGGGCCGGTTGCAGTTCAGCGTCGATAACCTGGGGCTGTCGATGGACGTGGCGTTTCAGGTGCGCTCCTACGTCCCAGGCAGCGGTCGGGCCGGCGTGCAGTTCCAGAACCTGGAGCCGCGCGATATCGCCACCTTGCGCCACCTGATCACCAGCCACTTGTCCGGCGAGCTGATCACCATGGGCGATGTGCTCAGCACGCTGCAACGGGACAACTTCACCAAGGCGCGCAAGCAAAAGGACGCCGGCAGCGGGCTGGGCCCACTGGCCCGGTTCAAGGCGGTCAGCGTGACGCTGGGCGTGTTCGTGGCGGGCGTGGCAGCGTTCGGCTTCGTTGCCAAATCGCTGTATGGCCTGTACTTCGTCAGCCATGCCCAGGCCGCAGTCGTCGCCGTGCCTGTCACCACCATCACCATGCCCAGGGACGGCACCGTCAGCAGCCTGGTGCCAAGCGGCGCCCAAACGAGCAAGGGCGCCCCGCTTGCCAGCTTCAGCACCAGCATGCTGGACGTGCTCAAGGGCAGCCTGGACGACACCCAGCTCGACCCCGCCAAAATCCAGGAGCTGTTCGGCAAGCAACTGTCCGGCACCCTCACCAGCCCTTGCGATTGCATCGTCGCCCGCCAGCGTGTGGAAGACGGCCAGTACGCCGCCAAGGGCCAACCGATCTTCGAGCTGGTGCCACGCACCAGCACACCCACTGTCCAGGCCCGCTTCAGCTACCGCCAGTTCGACGAGGTCAAGCCGGGGACGTGGGTCAACTTCCAGGTGGCAGGCGAAGACCAGGTGCGCGCAGGGGAAATCGTCGCCAGCAGCAGCCTGGAACCCGACGCGCTGGCCGCCGACATCCGCGTACAGATCAAACCGGACAGCGCCCTGCCAGCGGCCCTGGCAGGCCGGCCGGTGTCGGTTGCCAGCAACCGCGGCCCTTCGCTGGACTGGCTGATCGGCAGTGCGTCGGCCCGTGGCCTGTGAGGGCGAGGTGATGACGAGCATGCCAACCTTGCCAGGGTCCAACCCGCGCCCCTTTACTGCGTGCGCACTTGCCCTGACCGTGACACTGGCCGGTTGCGCCGGTCTGCCCGACCAGCGCCTGGCCAACGAAGCGCTCAAGCGCGGCGACCTGGCTGTGGCCGAACGCAACTACCAGGCACTGGCCGACTTGGGCTACAGCGATGCCCAGGTCGGGCTGGCCGACATCAAGGTGGCCACCGGTGACAGCGCCCAACGCGAGCAAGCCGAAGCCACCTACCGCGCCGCCGCTGCCACCTCGCCCCGTGCCCAGGCGCGCCTTGGCCGCCTGCTGGTGACCAAGCCGGGCAGCACCCAGGCCGAGCGCGAAGAAGCGCAAACGCTGCTCAAGCTGGCCGCCCGCCAGGGCCAGGGCAATACCCTGGTGCCACTGGCCCTGCTGTACCTGGCCTACCCGCAGAGCTTCCCTACCATCAACGCGCAGCAGCAGATCGATCGGTGGCGTACCGAGGGCTACCCGGAAGCGGGTATCGCCCAGGTGCTGCTCTACCGTACGCAGGGCACCTACGACCAGCACCTGGACGAAGTGCAGAGCCTGTGCCAGGCGGGGTTGGCGACTGCCGACCTGTGCTACGTGGAGCTGGCCACCGTGTACCGCAAGCGTGGTCAGGCCGAACAGCTGGCCGCCCTGATGCACCAGCTCGAATCGGCTTACGCCCGCGGGGCAGTGCCTGCCAGCCGGGTGGACAGCGTCGCTCGCGTGCTGGCCGACCGCAGCCTGGGCCAGACCGACGGGCAAGCTGCCAAGGCGTTGCTCGAACGCGTGGCACCGGCGTACCCGGCATCCTGGGTCAGCCTGGCGCAGCTACTGTACGACTTCCCTGAACTGGGGGACACCGACCAGTTGCTGGCTTACCTGAAAAAAGGCCGTGATGCGCAGCAGCCTCGCGCGGACCTGCTGCTCGGCCGCCTGTACTACGAGGGCAAGCAGCTGCCGGCCGATGCCGAGAGCGCCGAGCGTCACCTGCTGGCCGCCGCCACCGCCGGCGAGACCAGTGCCCGCTACTACCTGGGCCAACTCTATAGCCGTGGCTACCTGGGCAACGTCGAGCCGCAGAAAGCGCTGGACAACCTGCTGGCGGCCGCACGCGGTGGCCAGGTCAGTGCCGACTATGCCCTGGCGCAGCTGTTCAGCGAGGGGCATGGCATCCGCCCGCAACCTGCCGATGCATGGGTCTTCGCGCAACTCGCCCAGGCCAACCCGACGCCCCAGTCGGCCGAGCTGTTGCAGCAGATCGAGCAGCAGCTGGCGCCCGAGGCGCGCCGCCAGGCTCAGCAGACGCTGGCGCGGGAGACCCAAGCTCGCGTGGCCATGACGCCCGGCGCCATCAATACCCTGGCCCTGGATGTGCTGCAAGACGATGAAAACGACGTAGACGGTGAGGACGCGCCATGATGCTCAACCCTTTCGTCAAAGCCGGGATCGGCCTTGGCTTTGCCTTGCTGTGGTCCTGCCCGAGCCTGGCCCAGGTCACGGCCGAACGCAATTTTGGCCTGGAAGTGAAAGTCACTGGCCAGTCCGAAGACGACCGCGACCTGGGCACCCGCCCAGGCGGTGACGTCAATGGCCTGGGCCTGGACCTGCGCCCGTGGGTCTACGGCGAGCGCGACAACTGGAGCGCTTATGCCATGGGCCAGGCGGTCACTGCCACCGATACCATCGAAACCGATACCCTGCGCCAGAACGACGATGGCACCACCACCGACACGGGCGCAGACAGTCGTCAACCGGACAAGAGCTACCTGGCCATGCGCGAGTTCTGGGTGGGCTACAGCGGCCTGACCGCCTACCCCGGCGAGCAACTGCGACTGGGCCGGCAACGGTTGCGCAGCGACGATGGCATGTGGCGCGACACCAACATCGAAGCCCTCAACTGGACCTTCGACACCACCCTGCTCAAGGCCGACCTGGGTGTAGCCCGGCGTTTCAGCGAATACCGAACCGACCTGACCGACCTGGCCCCGCAGGACGAGGATCGTACTCACCTCTACGGCAATGTCGCTGCCCAGTGGACGCCTGGCCATTGGGTGGGCCTGCGGGCTCATCACACCCACGACAGCGGTAGCCTGAAAAACCCCGGCCAAACCGTCGACGCCCTGGACAAGACCCGCACCGGCGACCTGACATGGCTGGGCCTGGAGGCCAACAGCGATGCCTACAACTGGCGCAATGAGCATGACGTCAACTACTGGGGCAGCCTGACCTGGCTGACCGGCAACCGTGACACCCTCAGCAGCCGCCAGGTGGGCGACCAGCAAGTGGCCACCGGTACTCAACGCGGCGACGTCAATGCCTGGGCCACCGACCTGGGCGTACGCCTGCGCCTGAACCCGCAGTGGCAGGTGGGCGCCGCCTATGCCCGCGGCAGCGGCGGCGGTGACGAGGGCGGCAACAACTTCGAGCAGACCGGCCTTGAAAGCAACCGCTCCAACTTCACCGGCACCCGATCGCGTGTGCATCGCTTTGGCGAGGCCTTTCGTGGCGAGTTGGGCAACCTGCAGGCCGCCACCTTGTTCGCCTCCTGGCAGCTGCGCGACGACTACGACGCAAGCTTCCTCTACCACAGGTTCTGGCGAGTGGACGGTGCGCAGAACATAGGCTCGAGCGGCATCAACGCCGTAGTCAACGACAACGGCATCAACCGGCCTTTGGTCGAGGGTGAGAAAGACCTTGGCCAGGAAATGGACGTGGTCGTGACCAAGTACTTCAAGCAAGGCCTGCTCCCCGCCTCGATGAGCCAGGCGATCGACGAGCCTTCGGCTCTGGTTCGCCTGCGTGCTGGGGTATTCAAGCCGGGCGATGCCTACGGCAAAGAGGCAGACAGCTACATGCACCGCGCCTTCGTCGACGTGATCTGGCGTTTCTGAGGCCACGAGGAAATTGCCATGAACGTTCATCCCCATCTTCGCCATAGCCTGCTGGCCTGCGCCCTGCTGCTTGCCAGTGGTTCGACCTGGGCGGCGCAACCCGGCCTGCTGACCAAGGAACTGCAACAGGCGCGCAGCTATACCGTCTCTAGCGCACCGATAGCGCCGCTGCAGCTGGACGCGCCCAAGCTCCCTGACCTCAGTGGCTACACCGCACAGGCCGTGCAGCAAAAGATCGACCGCAGCCAGCCGGGCAAGGTCAGCCTGCGCCGTATGTTCCAGGAAGACAGCCTCAAGGCATTCGTCGGTGGCGACAACAAGGCCGCCGAATGGGTGCGGCGCCAACACGGCATTCCACAGGCCATTTTCATCGACGATGGCCACGTGGACCTGGCGCAGTTGAGCCGCCAGGTGCCGCGCCAGTACCTGTCCGAGGTGCAGCCCGGTGTGTACCTGGCGCGTCTGCCCATCGTGGTCGGGCGCACCGGGACGTTGGAGATCGACGGCAAGGTCAAGCAACTGCGCCTGTCCGAGGAAGGCGGGGCATTTCTGGTCAACGACGGCAAGCTGTTCATCACCGACACCCAGGTGACCGGGTGGCGCGAGCAGGCCAAAGGCCCGGCCACGTTCCGCTCGCCCCAGGCGTTTCGCCCGTTTCTGCTGTCCTGGGGCGGCACCGAGACCTACATCGTCAACAGCACCCTGGCCAGCCTGGGCTATGCGAAGTCCAAGTCCTATGGCGTGAGCATTTCCCAGTACACCCCCAACCTGGCCAAGCGCATGGGCCGGGCGGAGCCGACCGGCTGGATCATCGGTTCGCAGTTCAGCGACCTGTGGTACGGCTTCTACTGCTATGAGACGCGCGACTTCGTGGTCAAGGACAACACCTACCGCGACAACATCGTCTACGGCATCGACCCGCACGACCGCTCCCACGGGCTGATCATCGCCGGCAACAGCGTGCATGGCACGCGCAAGAAGCACGGCATCATCGTTTCGCGGGAGGTGAACGACAGCTGGATCTTCAACAACAAGAGCTTCGACAACAAGCTGTCAGGCGTCGTGATCGATCGCAACAGCGTCAACAACCTGGTGGCCTACAACCAGATCTACCGCAACCACACCGACGGCATCACCCTGTACGAAAGCGGCGATAACTTGCTGTGGGGCAACACGCTGGTCAACAACCGACGCCATGGCATTCGCGTGCGCAACAGCGTGAATATCCGGCTGTACGACAATATCGCCATGGCCAACGGTCTGGTGGGCGTTTACGGCCACATCAAGGACCTGTCCGACACCGACCGCGACATTGCCCTCGACCCGTTCGACACCAAGGTGTCGTTGATCCTGGTGGGTGGGCAACTGGCGGCCAACGGCTCTGGCCCGCTGTCGATCGACTCGCCGTTGTCGGTCGAGCTGTACGACGTGGCCATGCTGGCGCCGCGCAAAGCCAGCGGAATCACCTTCAACGGTGTGCTGGGCCAGCGCCAGGATGAAATCCTCGACCTGCTGGTACGCCAGCGCAAAGCCGTGCTGATCGACCCGGTCGAGCGCCAGACCGAATTGATCCAATAAGGAAGCCCGGACCATGACTCCACAAGCGATTACCGTGCTGGGCGTCACCTGCGCCCTCCTGGCCATCAGTCAGGGCTCAAGCGCCGACACCGTGCAGGCCCCTACCTTCACGGCGGTGCCGTGCTGCCAGTTGTGCCCGCAGGCAAACGATGCCAGCCGCTACACCACCCGCTACCAGCAGAACTTCACCACCCTGGTGCAGGGCCAGGGCGACTGGTTGTTCCGAACCCGTGAAGACCTGCGCACCGAATTCGACACCTCCCCTGCCGGGTACAAACGCCTGCAGCAGGTGCACGACGCCTTCAAGAAACGCGGTGTGGAACTGGTAGTGGTTTATCAGCCGACCCGGGGCTTGGTGAACCGAAACATGCTTGAGCCGGCAGAAAAAGCCGCGTTCGACTACCAGAAAGCACTGGGCAACTACCAGGCCATGCTCAAGCGCTTCGCCGCCATGGGCTACAACGTGCCTGACCTGTCGCCGCTGACCAACGAGCAGTTGCCTGCCGCCGACCAGGGCAAGGATTTCTACTTCCGTGGCGACCAGCACTGGACGCCCTACGGCGCCGAGCGCGCTGCCCGTATCGTGGCCGACACCGTGCACACGATGCCTGCATTCCAGGGCATCCCGCGCAAGGCATTCGAAACCGTCAAGTCCGGGCGCATGGGCAAGACCGGAACCTTGCACAACGTTGCCGGGCAGCTGTGCGGCACTAGCTACGCGGTGCAGTACATGGACCAGTTCAGCACCGAACCCAAAGGGGCCAGCGGCGATGACGACGACCTGTTCGGCGACCAGGGCAATGCCCAGATCACATTGGTGGGCACGAGCCACAGCGGCAAGAACTACAACTTCGCCGGGTTTCTGGAGCAGTACATCGGCGCCGATGTGCTCAACGTCGCCTTCCCCGGCGGCGGTCTGGAGGGCTCGATGATTCAGTACCTGGGCAGCGAGGAGTTCCGCAAGCATCCACCCAAGATCCTGGTCTGGGAATTTTCGCCCCTCTACAGCCTGGAGCAGGAAACCATCTGGCGACAGATCCTCGGCCTGCTCGACGACGGCTGCGACGACCGCCCGGCGCTGATGAGCGCCAAGACCACGCTCAAGCCGGGCAAGAACACCCTGATGGTCAATGGCAAGGGTGGGGTGATCAAGCCGCTGGTCAACCGCCACCTGCAAATGGACGTGAAGTTCGACGACCCCTCAGTGAAGGTGCTGCAGGCAACCCTCTGGTATCTCAACGGCCGGCACGAGGACATCAAGCTGGAAAAACCCGAAACCTCCGATACCGATGGCCGGTTCGTGTTCCAGATGCGCGAGGACCAGGACTGGGCCGATCAGAAGCTGCTGGCCTTCGAGGTGCAGGGGCCGGAAAAAGGCACCCAGAAGCTCGAAGCCAAGCTGTGCAAACGTAACGACTTCGCCGGACCTGCGCAGACCGCGCAGGCCGGCCAGTGAGGCGAACATGACCCATTACAAACTGATTCTGCGCCCGGCCCTGCTCGCCCTCGCTCTGTTCGCAAGCGCCGCGCAGGCCTCGCTGGTGCCACCTCAGGGTTACTACGAAGGCATCGAGAAACTCAAGACGGGTACCGGCGATTTTCGCTGCGAAGCCCCGCCCACCCCGTATACCGGTGCCCTGCAGTTTCGCAGCAAGTACGAAGGCTCGGACAAGGCGCGGGCCACGCTCAATGTGGCTTCCGAGCACGCCTTTCGGACCTCCACCCAGGACATCACTGCCTTGGAAAAGGGGGTAAGCAAACTGGTCACCCAGTACATGCGCGACGGTCGACCGGCGCAGCTGGACTGCGCACTGGCGTGGCTGGGCACCTGGGCACGGGCCGACGCACTGATGTCCACGAACTACAACCACACCGGCAAATCGATGCGCAAATGGGCTTTGGGCAGCCTGAGCGGGTCATGGCTGCGCCTGAAGTTCTCCAACGCCAGGCCACTGGCGGCGCATCAGGCCGAAGCCGAGCTGATCGAGAAATGGTTCGCTCGCCTGGCCCAGCAGACGGTTAGCGACTGGAGCGACCTGCCGCTGCAGAAGATCAACAATCACAGCTACTGGGCGGCCTGGTCGGTCATGGCCACGGCCGTGGCCACCGACCGCCGTGACCTGTTCGACTGGGCAGTGAAGCAATACAAGGTCGGCGTCAATCAAGTCGACGACCAGGGCTTTCTGCCCAACGAGATCAAACGCAAGCAACGTGCGCTGGCCTATCACAACTATGCCCTGCCGCCCTTGGCATTGATCGCAAGCTTTGCCCAGGCCAACGGCGTGGACCTGCGCGCCGAGAACAATTTTGCCTTGCAGCGCCTGGGCGAAGGGGTACTGGCCGGCGCCCGCGACCCGCGTCATTTCGCCGAGCGCGCAGGCGAGAAACAGGACATGAAGGACCTGAAGGTCGACACCAAGTACGCCTGGCTGGAGCCCTGGTGCGCCCTGTACCACTGCGTGGGCGACACCCTGGCGCGCAAGCAGGGCATGCAGCCGTTCAACAGCTTCCGCATGGGGGGCGACATGACGCGCGTGTATGACCCAGGCGCAATGCGCAAGCACTAACGCAAGACCGTGCAAGGGGCGGCGTGTCGTGACGACACACCGCCTGCACAAAGCTAGGTGGCCTCCCGATTATCTGTGGGGGGTTTGGGGGGCGCTTTGCCCTGGATGCTGTGAGTCTTTAGGAGAACCGGGATGGTCTTTTCGTCCAACGTGTTCCTGTTCCTGTTCCTGCCGATCTTCCTCGGTTTGTACTACCTGAGCGGGCAGCGCTATCGCAACGCGTTGTTGCTGATCGCCAGCTACCTCTTCTATGCCTGGTGGCGCGTGGACTTCCTCGCCTTGTTCGCCGGCGTCACCCTGTGGAACTACTGGATCGGGCTGAACGTCGGTGCCGCCGGTGTACGCAGCAAGCCCGCGCAACGCTGGCTGCTGCTGGGCGTTGGCGTGGACCTGGCCATTCTGGGCTATTTCAAGTACGCCAACTTCGGCGTCGAAAGCCTCAATGCGATCATCACCTCGTTCGGCCTTGAGCCGTTCATCCTCACCCATGTGCTGCTGCCAATCGGCATTTCGTTCTACATCTTCGAGTCCATCAGCTACCTCATCGACGTGTACCGCGGGGATACCCCGGCCACCGACAACCTGATCGACTTCGCCGCCTTCGTGGCGATCTTCCCGCACCTGATCGCCGGGCCGGTGTTGCGCTTCAAGGACCTGGTCGAGCAGTTCAACCACCGCACGCATACGCTGGACAAATTTTCCGAAGGCTGCACGCGCTTCATGCAAGGGTTCGTCAAGAAGGTGTTCATCGCCGATACCCTGGCGGTGGTGGCAGACCATTGCTTCGCCTTGCAGCAGCCCACCACCGGCGATGCCTGGCTGGGCGCGCTGGCCTATACCGCGCAGTTGTATTTCGACTTCAGCGGCTACAGCGACATGGCCATCGGCCTGGGCCTGATGATGGGCTTTCGCTTCATGGAAAACTTCCGCCAGCCCTACATCAGCCAGTCCATCACCGAGTTCTGGCGGCGCTGGCACATCAGCCTGTCCACCTGGCTGCGCGACTACCTGTACATCACCCTGGGCGGTAACCGCAAAGGCACGCTCAACACCTACCGCAACCTGTTCCTGACCATGCTGCTGGGCGGGCTTTGGCATGGCGCCAACGTCACCTACATCTTCTGGGGCGCCTGGCATGGCGTGTGGCTGGCGATCGAACGGGCATTGGGCATCGACACCCACCCGCAGCGCTTCAACCCGGTCAAGTGGGCCTTCACCTTTCTGCTGGTGGTGGTGGGCTGGGTGGTGTTCCGGGCCGAGAACCTGCACGTCGCAGCGCGCATGTACGGCGCCATGTTCAGCTTCGGCCACTGGCAGCTTTCCGAACTCAACCGCGCTCAGCTGACCGGCCTGCAAGTGGCGACTCTGGTGATCGCCTACCTGGCCTTGGCCTTCTTCGGCCTGCGCGATGTTTACCGTAACGCCCGAACCACGCCCACCGCATCACCCACCGCCACGCCAGTGCAGATCAACCGTGATGGCTCGCTCGGCCTTGGCTGGACGCGCGTGATGACCCGAACCCTGGTGCTGCTGCTGTTTGTCGCGTCGATCCTGAAGCTGTCGGCGCAGAGCTATTCGCCGTTTCTCTATTTCCAGTTCTGAGGCCGATGTGATGACCCGGACACTTCGCATGACCTACTGCTTGTCTTTCCTCGGCCTGTTGACGGGCATGGGCCTGTGGTCGACCTCAAGCCTGCACGGCTTTGAACGCACCGAACAGATGAGCCTGCTCGACGGCAAGCTGGCCAAGGCCACCGAACAACACTACGACGCCGCGTTTCCGATCAAGCGCCTGGGCACCAACGTGTGGGCCGCCCTGGATTTCAAGCTGTTCCACGAAGGGCGGCCAGGCGTGGTGCTGGGGCGCGACCAGTGGCTGTTCAGTGACGAAGAGTTCAAGCCCACCGCCGGTGCCGAGGCATTGGTGCAGGAGAACCTGGCGCTGATCCGCGGCGTGCGCGACACCCTGCAACGGCACGGCAGCCAGCTGGTGCTGGCGATCGTGCCGGCCAAGGCGCGGGTGTACGACGAACACCTTGGCCAGACACGACCGGCGAGCCTGCATGGGGAGCTGTACAACCAGTTTCATGCCAAGGCACGCCAGGCCAATGTGTTCGCCCCTGACCTGATGGCCCCGCTGGAACAGGCCAAGGCCCGCGGCCAGGTGTTTCTGCGCACCGATACCCATTGGACGCCCCTGGGTGCCGAAGTGGCGGCACAAGCGCTGGCTGCGGCCGTCAGCCGCCAGCGTCTGCTCGAAGCGAGCCCACAAGCCTTCGTCACCCAGGCCCAGGGCAGTGCGCCGTACAAGGGCGACCTGACCAACTTCCTACCGTTGGATCCTTTGTTCTCCCACCTGCTGCCGCCGCCGGACACCCTCCAGCAACGCACCACCCGCCCTGTTGCAGCTCAAGCCGACGCAGGGGATGCGTTGTTCGCCGACCAGCAGATCCCCGTGGCGCTAGTGGGCACCAGCTACAGCGCCAACCCCCGCTGGAACTTCGTGGGCGCCCTGCAGCAGGCGCTGCACAGCGACGTGGCCAACTATGCCGAGGACGGCCACGGGCCCTTCCTACCCATGCTCAAGTACCTGCAAAGCGATGCCTTCCAACATGCCGCGCCACAAGTGGTGGTGTGGGAATTCCCGGAGCGCTACCTGCCCATGAAACCTGAACTCGACGGCATCGATCCGCACTGGGTCGCTCAGCTCAAGCACTCGCGCGACGCCGAAAAAAACCTGGCCTTGACGGCCACCCGAACCACCCACTGACCGAAAGAGGCAATGCCCATGACGACTCCATCTTCCATCGCCAAAGCCCTGACCCTCGCAGCCGGCCTGTCCCTGGCATCAGTACAGGCTTATGCCGGCGCCGACGCGGCGCTTTACGGCCCGAGCGCGCCGAAGGGCTCGACCTTCGTGCGCTTGTACAACGCAAGCAGCGCACCGGCCAGCGCCTCCGTCGGCAACACGCAGATCAAGCCGGTCGGCCCCCAGGCCAGCAGTGACTTCAGTTTCCTGCCAGGCGGTGACTACACCGCTCAGGTCGGCAGCCAGCGCGTACCGGTCAAGCTGGCCTCGGACCAGTACTACACCCTGGTCAACAGCCCTGCCGGTACGCCTCTACTGATCGAAGAGCCGCCGTTCAAGAACAAGCAGAAAGCGCTGGTACGGGTACAGAACCTGAGCAACCAGACGCTGGCGCTGAAAACCGCCGATGGCAAGACCGAAGTGGTCAAGTCAGTCGCCGCCAATGGCCGCGGCGAGCGTGAAATCAACCCTGTGAAGGTGGACCTGGCGCTGTTCCAGGGCGACCGGAAAGTCGGTGACGTGAAACCCGTGGCCCTGGAGCGCGGCGAAGCGGCCGTGCTGTATGTCACCGGCTCCGGCAGCACGCTGTCCCCGGTATGGGTCACCCGCCCTGTGAGCAGCAACTGATTGCCCTGCCCTCAATGACGATTGGAGAAACACGATGATCCCGGTAATTCTTTCTGGCGGTAGCGGTTCGCGTTTGTGGCCTTTGTCGCGCAAGCAGTTCCCCAAGCAGTTCCTGGCCCTGACCGGCGAGCACACGCTGTTCCAGCAGACACTCGAACGTCTGGTGTTCGAAGGCATGGACGCACCCATTGTGGTCTGTAACAAGGAGCACACCTTCATCGTGCAGGAGCAACTGGCCGCGCTCGACCTGCAAACCCAGGGCATCCTGCTCGAACCGTTCGGGCGCAACACCGCGCCGGCAGTGGCCATGAGCGCCATGAAACTGGTCAACGAAGGGCGTGACGCGTTGATGCTGGTGCTGCCTGCTGACCATGTCATCGATGACCAGAAGGCGCTGCAGCGGGCGTTGGCGCTGGCCACCGTGGCCGCCGAGCGCGGCGAGATGGTGCTGTTTGGGGTGCCGGCGACCAAGCCTGAAACCGGCTACGGCTACATTCGCTCGAGCCAGGATGCCTTGCTGCCCGAAGGCGTGGCGCGAGTGGCGCAGTTCGTCGAAAAGCCTGACGAGCAGCGGGCGATCGAGTTCGTTCAGGCCGGGGGGTATTTCTGGAACAGCGGCATGTTCCTGTTCCGTGCCAGCCGCTTTCTCGAAGAGCTGAAAAAGCACGACCCCGACATTTACGACACCTGTTTGCTGGCGCTGGAGCGCAGCCAGGTGGATGGCACCACGCTGATCATCGATGAAGCGAGCTTCGCCTGCTGCCCGGACAACTCCATCGACTATGCCGTGATGGAGAAGACCCAGCGAGCCTGCGTGGTGCCCATGTCGGCCGGCTGGAGCGATGTGGGTTGCTGGTCGTCACTGTGGGATGTGCACGACAAGGATGACCACGGCAATGTCACCAAGGGTGATGTGGTGGTGCAGGACAGCCACAACTGCATGATTCACGGCAACGGCAAGCTGGTGTCGGTGATCGGGCTGGACAACATCGTGGTGGTCGAAACCAAGGACGCCATGATGATTGCCCACAAGGACAAGGTCCAAGGCGTCAAGCAGATGGTCAAGACCCTGGACGCCCAGGGTCGCAGCGAAACCCAGAACCACTTGGAGGTATACCGCCCGTGGGGCTCGTACGATTCGGTGGACATGGGCGGGCGTTTCCAGGTCAAGCACATCACGGTCAAGCCGGGGGCCAGCCTGTCGTTGCAGATGCACCATCACCGCGCCGAGCACTGGATCGTCGTGTCGGGTACGGCTGAAGTGACGTGCGATCAGAATGTATTCCTGCTGACCGAAAACCAGTCGACCTACATTCCGATCGCGTCGGTGCATCGCTTGCGCAACCCCGGCAAGATCCCCCTTGAGATCATCGAGGTGCAGTCGGGCAGCTACCTTGGCGAGGATGACATCGAGCGGTTCGAGGATGTGTACGGGCGTACGTCCGAGTCGGCGCAGTGTGGTGGCGCGGTCAAGGCTGCTTCGCAGTGATTGCGCGGTGATGGGGGGCTCAAGCCCCGGGGCTGATTCGCGCTCCGGCACTTGAGCCCCCACCTCGCCTTGCTCGATCCACAGCCGGCCAAGCCTTCCCCTTTTGAGCCTTCCCCCATTTCACGCTACGATGCTTCAACCCTCGCGCAACCAAGGTCTGCAAGCCTCATGATCATCGGCGCTCTCCTTATCCTCACCTGGCTGGTGCTGTTGCTGCGCTACCCCGCCAAGGCCTTGCCGATTTCGCTGGCTGCGGTGGGTGGTCTGGGCCTGGTGGCCTTGTTCGTCATCTGGCAGGACACTCGCGAAACCTCGCAACTGGCCCGCCTGGACATGCGCCTTGCCTATGCCCCCACCCAATGCCCCGCCGACCGCCCCTTGCAGGTCACCCTGAAGAACGACAACAAGGTTCCGCTCACCGAACTGCGCTGGCGTGTGGCGGC
Source organism: Pseudomonas sp. URMO17WK12:I9 (assembly GCF_900230165.1). Lineage (NCBI taxonomy): Bacteria > Pseudomonadati > Pseudomonadota > Gammaproteobacteria > Pseudomonadales > Pseudomonadaceae > Pseudomonas > Pseudomonas sp. URMO17WK12:I9. The sequence continues at coordinate 296,833 of NZ_OCMQ01000004.1, forward strand.
CTATGCGCCTGGCGACACCGTCAACCTGGCAGAAAACACCTACAATGCACCGCGCTACCGTGGGCCTGGGGAATTGCAACCCGGCGCGCAGTGGTCCGATTGCCTGCCGTTGCCTGCGCTACGCTCGGGCTACCGTGCACAGACGTTGGCGTTCAGGGCCGAGCACCTGCAAGGCAGCTTTGCCAACTGAATCCTTGTCGATGCCCCACTGCTGGCGACGCATCGGCGACTCGGCGCACACCCACTGCCCCTCTACCCAGACCCAAAGGCCTTCTGCATGTCGACTGTCCTGATCACCGGTTGCTCCAGCGGCGTTGGCCGCGCCCTGGCCGATGCGTTTCGCGATGCCGGTCATCAGGTCTGGGCCACCGCCCGCCAGGCTGAAGATGTAGCGCGCCTGACCGCTGCGGGCTTCGTTGCCCGACAACTGGATGTCAACGACCCACACGCCCTGGCCCTGCTCGCGCAGGAGCTCGATGCACTGGACATCCTGATCAACAACGCCGGCTACGGCGCCATGGGGCCGCTGCTCGATGGCGGGGTCGACGCCCTGCAGCGCCAGTTCCAGACAAACGTGTTCGCGCTGGTCGGCGTGACACGCGCACTGTTCCCCCAGTTGCGTCGCGCCAGAGGCCTGGTGGTGAACATCGGCAGTGTCTCCGGGGTGCTGGTCACGCCGTTCGCCGGCGCCTACTGCGCCTCCAAGGCCGCCGTGAAGGCCTTGAGCGACGCCTTGCGCCTGGAGCTTGCGCCGTTGGGCATACGCGTGATGGAGGTGCAGCCTGGAGCGATTGCCTCGCAGTTCGCCAGTCACGCCCAGCAGCAGGCGCAGCAGGTGCTTGCGCCTGAATCGCCGTGGTGGCCATTGCGTGAACACATTCAAGCCCGGGCCCGCGCCTCGCTCGACCGGCCAACACCGGCAGCGGTCTTTGCCCAGGGCGTGCTGAAAGCGACCCAGCGTTCGCCAGTGCCAGCACGGGTGCGGCTGGGCAACGGCAGCACTGCCTTGCCACTGATGGCCTGCCTGGTGCCGCAGCGTTTACTGGACAAGGTGCTGCGCAAACGGTTTGGCTTGTCACGAACGCTGTAGGGCGGTGACGGCGCCGCGCACTCAGACCTTGTCGAACGCCTGCCACCCTCCGCCGAGCGCTTTGTACAGCCCCACGAGCGCCTGGGATACTGCGGCAGCGCTGTCGATCCACTGCTCTTCGCTGGCCAGCAAGGCCGACTGCACGGTCAGTACATTGAGAAAATCCACCGCACCTTCCACGTATTGACGCTGGGCCGTTTCCAGGGCGATGCGGTTCTGGCGCACGGCTTCGGCGAGGCGATCGCGACGCAGCTGGCTGGCGTTGTAAAGGCGCAGCACATCATCGATTTCATGCCAGGCCCCCAGCACCACCTTGCGGTAGTTCAGGGCCGCTTCCTGCTGCTGCGCCTGGCGCAGTGCCAAGGTGCCCTTGAGGCGACCGCCTTCGAAAATCGGCAGCGACAGCTGCGGTCCGAAGGCGAAGCGGCGAGAGTCCCAGGCACCGAAGTCAGCCAGTTGCATGGCCTGGAAGCCCACGTTGCCAGACAGCCGGATACGCGGATAAAAATCTGCCTTGGCCACGCCGATGCTGGCCGTGGCAGCATGCAGGCGCGCCTGGGCCTGGCGGATGTCCGGACGACGCTCGGCCAGTTCCGAAGGCACGCCGATGGCGAACGTCTGCTGCGGGTCGGGTAGCTCACCGGCTTGCAGCAGGCTGTCCTGCAGACTGCGTGGGGGCTCGGCCGCCAGCAGGCTCAAGGCATTGATCAAATCGTCACGGCGTGCCTGCAAAGTGGGCAGGCGAGATTCGATCAAGGCAACCTGGGCGTTGGCCTGGGCCACGTCGAGCCGAGTGGCCACGCCTTCGGCCTGACGGTCTTCGGACAATTCAAGGCTGTGCCGCGCGACCTTGAGGTTGTCCTCGGTCACCTGCAACGTATGCTGCACCGCACGCAGCTGGATGTAATCACCGGCTGTTTCGGCGAGCAGGGCCAGCAGGACGCCGTTTCGGTCGTTCTCGGCGACCTCGACACTGGCGTCGGCCGCTTCGACCTGACGCCGCACACGCCCCCAGACGTCCAGCTCCCAACCTGCCACCAAGTCACCCTGCCACAGGTTGAAGGCCGATTTACCCGCGTTGCCCGAGGGGTCGCTCAGCCCCTCGGCGCTGTTGCGGGCACGGCTGTAGCCTGCATTGGCGTCCACCGACGGCTGCTGGTCGGCGGCCACAGTACTGCGCAGCGCACGGCTTTGCAGCAAGCGGGCACTGGCGATCTGCAGATCGAGGTTGCGCGTGGCGACCTGCTCGATCAGTGCACTGAGCCGTGGGTCGTGAAAGCTGTCCCACCAGCGCAACTGGATGGCCTCTGCCACAGGTTGGCTGGGCGCGTGTTCACCCTGCAACGGGTCCCACTGCTGGGGCGCCTGGGCGTCAGGGCGCTGGAAGTCCGGGCCAAGGGTACAGCCCGTGAGCAGTGCAGCGAGCAGTACGGCCGCAGGGGTCTTTGTCTTGAAACGCGTGACGGGCCGCGATGAACTGACTACTTGTGGGCGGGCGGGTGCAGGGCTCTGCGCGTGAGCGATGTTCATCGGGCTGTCACCCCGCTGCCTGCCAGCTTATCGCCTCGGGTATCGCGGGTCGTGTCGATGGTCGCTTCGACCGACATGCCGACACGCAGGCGGGTCAACAACGGCTGCCCGTCATCGAAGACGATCTTCACCGGAATACGCTGGACCACCTTGGTGAAATTGCCGGTGGCGTTGTCCGGCTTCACAGCGGAGAACGTCACCCCTGTGGCCGGAGCGATGCTTTCGACGTGTCCATGGAGTTGTTCATCGGCAAAGGTATCGACGCTGATGCTGACCGGCTGACCAGGCTGCACGTGGGTCAATTGGGTTTCCTGGAAGTTGCCCACCACATAGGCCTGTTGCAGGGGCACCACCGACAACAGTCGCGCCCCTGGGTTGACGTAGGCCCCGATGCGCAACGCACGCTCACCGACCATGCCGTCCACCGGCGCCGTGATGCGGGTATAGGAGAGGTCCAGCCGGGCCTTTTCCACCCCGGCTTCGGCGCGCTTGAGCTGGCCATCGGCGCTGGCGACCTGGGCGGCGAGGATGTCCACCTGCTTGCGTGCAGCCAACGAAGCTGCGCGGGCATTGGCCAGGCGGGCACGGGCCTGGTCCACGGCGCTGCGCGCTTGCTGAGCGTTTTGCACGGTACCGGCGCCCTGCTCGGCCAGGCGCCCGTAGCGGCGCACCTCATGATCGGCGAACGCCGCCTCGGCTTCGGCGGCTTTCACCGCTGCCTGGGCCTGGGCAATCAGCGCGTCCTGGCGGTCGAGGGTGGCGCGGGCATCGGTGCTCTGGGCCTTGGCCACCAGCAGCTGCGCCTGGGCAGCGTCCAGGGCAGCCTGGTAGTCACGGGCATCGATGGTGGCCAACAGTTGTCCGGCCTTGACCTGCTGGTTGTCCTCGACCAGCACCTGCGTGATGAAGCCAGCGACTTTGGGCGCGACCACGGTGTAGTCGGCGGTCACGTAGGCATCGTTGGTGCTCTGCCGGTGATCGCTGCCCACCAGCCATGGGCCGACAAGGGCGGCCAGCACGGCCACGGCCAGCACAGCGCCGATGAACAGGGTTTTACGGTGGATGGTCATTTGGCGTTTCTCGAATTCAGACGGGGGTCAGGCCACCGCGCGCGGCGGATAGACCCGGGTGGGCATGACAGGGATCAGGCAGATCAGGGCCACGGCAATGACGGCCAGGACCAGGTAGAGGTCGGCCGAGGTCAGTACCAGCGCCTGGTCATGAATACGCTTGGCAAGGCTGGCAGCGTGGTCGTCCAGCAACGGGGCATTGCCAAGGCTGTCGACCAGGTGATTGGAATGAAAATGCCGACGCAGCGTGCCCAGGGCATCCAGCAGCCCGCCCGCCACGACGGCGGACAAGCCCTTGACGGTATTGAACCAGGCCGAGGCGAAGGGGCCTTCCTGGGGGCTCATGCCCGTGGTCGAGAGCATCAGCAACGGCAGGACCGCCATCGGCTGGCCGAACACCTGCAACAGGTAGAACGGGTAGAAGTCGGTGCGGATCCACTGGCTCGTGAGCAGGCTGCTGCCGATGCAGGACGCGGCCAGCATTGCCAGGCCGATACCCAGCACCCAGCGGCAGTCGACTGCGCGGATGTTGCAAAGCGCGGCGGTCAGCGGCAGGGCGATCAATTGTGGCATGGCCACCAGCAGCATCAGCGGGCTGGTCTGGGCGGGCCGGTAGCCCTGGAGCTGGGCCAGGTAGGCGGACGGCAGGCTACCCACACCCGACAGCACGATGAGTACGCCTGCGACGGTTAGCAGGGCAAAGGCCAGGTTGCGCCGGCCCAGCAAGCGCAGCTGGAAAAACGGCAGGGGCTCGGACCACTCGTTGAACATGAACAGCACCAACAGCAGCAGCCCACCGCCCAGCAGCCAGCAGATCAACGGCGAATCGAACCATCCCCAGCGATCGCCCAGGGACAGCCCCAGCACGATACCGCAGATCGCCGGCAACCCAAGCAGCACACCACGCCAGTCGAACTGCCTGAAACGCTCCAGGCGCAATGGGTCCTGCGGCAACCCCCACGCCACGCAGCCACCGGCCACCAGCGACGGCAGGATGATCTGCCAGAACGCCCAGCGCCAGCCGACGTATTCGGTCCACAGGCCAGCCAGCGGTGTACCCAGGTTGGGGCCGAAGGTGGCCGTCAAGGCGTAGCACGCCAGGCCGTAGACCTTGATGCCAGGGGGCAGGAAACGCAGCGCCACGCTCATCAGCATCGGCGGCAGTGCACCCGAGGCGAGCCCTTGCAGCACCCGCAGCAGCATCAGGCTGTGCACGTTGGGGGCGAAGGGTTGCAGCAGACCCAGTACCGCGAAGGTACCAATGGCTGCCAAGGTGAAGCGCCGCAAGGAAAAGGTGGTCGCCAACCAGGGCGAAAAGGCCATTGCCGAGACGGAGGCTGCGCTGTACACCGCCAGCAGCCAGGCCCCTTCATCGGCACCGATGCCCATGGCCCCGCGGATATCGGCCAGGGAAATCTTGGTCACGGACTCGTTGAGGCCCGCACAGAGTACCGCCAGCAACACGCCGAACAGCCCGACCACCACCTGCAGGCCGAACGCGCCCTGTGCGGGGGCGGCCGGTGCAGGCGTGGTAGCCAGCCCACTCGCTGAGGCAGAAACGGCATTCATTTAGAGACATCTCCAGCAACAATTTTACGACTGGAGCGATTTTAGGCAGGGTGAATGCTGACGAAAACTGAATTATTGGCAGTTTTATATTGCGTCAAACGCAATGATTCCATGTTCAAGGGTCGCTTCGGGTACAGGCCTTGATCGTCTGACGCAGCCACTGGTGGGCCGGGTCGTTGTCAAAACGTGGGTGCCAGGCCTGCATCACGTTCACTTTTTCAAGGGGTACGGGAATTTCGAAGGAGCGCAGGGGAAGCTTCAGACGCTGGACGCTGTTCAGGATGTTGGCCGGGATCGGCAGGATCAGGTCCGAGTCAGGTAACGAGAACATCGCCGAGTGGAAGCTGGTGGTAATCAGCGCCACCCGGCGCTCGACCCGATGGTTGGCCAGGGCCACATCGATCGGACCGTTGGCACGGCCCCGGCGCGACACGCTGATCTGCGGGAACGCGGCGAAGCGTTGTGGGGTGATGTCCTGGTCGAAGACCGGATGCTCCATGCGCGCCAGGCCGACGAAGTAGGTGCTGAACAAACTCTGCACCTTGATCTCCGGCCCCAGCTCCACGGAGGAGCTGACGATCAGGTCGATGTGGCCGTTGCGCAGCATGGCATCGTCGTCACTGCTGCCTTCGGGCACGAAACGCAGCACGGTATTGGGCGCGTCGGCCAGCATCATGCGCAGCAGCTTGGCCCCGTAGAGGGCAATGAACAGGTCGTTGGTACGCACGTTGAAGGCACGGTGCAGTTTGGACAGGTCGACGCCTTCACGGCTGCGAAACACCTGCCCGGCCTGCTCCACCAGGCCATGCACCTGCTCGCGCAGGGCCAGGGCGCGCGGCGTGGGCACCAGCCCGCGGCCAGCGCGCACCAGGATGGGGTCGCCCATGGCCTCGCGTATGCGCCCCAGCGTGCGGCTCATGGCGGCTGGGCTGAGGTTCATACGTTGTGCCGCGCCCACCACGCTGCCCTCATCGAGCAGCACGTCGAGGGCGACCAGCAGGTTCATGTCAGGCAGTTGCATGGTCGTTTTCCGAGACGACGTTGGGAAAGGGCGATGTTAGCAGGTTGCTCGATTGCGCCCGACGCAATGTGCTCGTGCGTGGCAGGGCCTTTATTCGCAGCCTGGGTGAGGTCGACAATGGCAGCAGCAGGCTCGGCCCTGGCCGGCAGCCCAGCCACCCCCACGATCAAGGATTCCGTATGCCAAGCCCCGTGCTCATCGCCATCGACGCCTCCCCTGCTACCCAAGCGCTGCTCGCCCTGGCCCGCCGCTGGTGTCGTCCTGAAGACCATACCTTGCATGTACTGCTGGCCATCGATACTTCCTTTGCCGTGCACGAACAACCGGCGCCCTACACGGCCGACGAACAAGCGCAGTACCCTGCCGCGTGCGAGGAACAGCAACAGGCCGACCATGCCCTGGGCGAGGCGGTCCGTGACTTGCAGCAGGCGGGTTTCGCCTGCCAGGGCAGCATGGTGGCCGGTCGGCCTGTAGAGGTCATCGTGGCCAAGGCCCAGGCCCTGAACTGCGAACTGATCATCATGGGGCACCGTCATCTGTCGCGATTGGGGCGACTGCTGGACCCTTCGATCAGTGCCAAGGTGATCGATCAGGTGCAGGTGCCGGTTTTGGTCGGGCCGGCTCAATGTCCCGCTTGAGGAGCCGGACCTTCAGGTGATTGCGGGACTTGCAGAAACGTGCCGCCCAGGCGCAACGCGCTGCAGCGGCAGGCTGCCGAGTGCTTCACTGCGGATCGACCACCACCGTACAGGTAGTCCCCGCTGCCAGGAAGTAACCTTCGGGCATCTGGTCGATATGGATGCGCACCGGCACCCGCTGGGCCAGGCGCACCCAGTTGAAGGTCGGGTTCACATCGGCAATCAGCTCGCGACTCTGCGGGTTGTCGCGGTCGTAGATGCCCCGGGCGATGCTCTCCACATGGCCCTGCAAGCGTTCCCCGCTCATCATCTGCAGCTCGGCAGGGTCGCCTACCTTCACATGGGGCAGCTTGGTTTCTTCGAAAAACCCGTACACCCAGAATGACGCCTCATCGACCACCGCCATCACCGCCTCGCCGGTACGTGCGTAATCGCCCTTATGAACGTTCAGGTTGGTCACATAGCCATCGACCGTGGCCACGATCCGGGTACGCTTGAGGTTCAACTCGGCAGCCGCCAGCGCCGCCTGGGCCTGCTGGTACTCGGCCAGCGCAGCGCTGGCAATGTTGCTGGCATCGTCGCGGTTTTCCTTGGAGATCACCAGGTTGTCCAGGTCGGCTCGGCGTCTGGCATTGACCCGGCGCATCTCCCAGGTGGCCTTGCGGGCGGCCACCAAGGCCTTGGCCTGTTCGACCGCCAACCGGTAGTGTTCCGGGTCGATCTGGATCAACAGGTCGCCCTTGCTGACCCGCTGGTTGTCCTTGACTGGCACATCGACCACGTAGCCAGGCACATCGGCCGCCACGTTGATGATGTCGGCACGCACCCGGCCATCGCGTGTCCAGGGGGTGGTCATGTAATGCAGCCACAGCTGACGACCGATCACCACGGCGGCCGCCAGGACCAGCAACGTAGCGACAAGGCTGAAGAACTTTTTCATCGAAGGATTCTCACCAGTAGAGCGACAGCGCCAGGGCGCCGAACAGGCAGACGAACAGGCTCAGGCGCAGCAGCGCCGGGTGCCAGAAGAAGCGGTAGCCATCAACGCTGGCAATGAACCGGTCAAGCCCCCAGGCCAGGCCTAGCGCAAACAGGAACATCACGGTCAGGGTGGGCATGTACACGCCGTGGAAGGCGATTTCACGAGGCATGGGGCAAGCCTTTGGGTGGCGCAAGCGGTGAGTGGGGGTCGAGCAGGGATGAGCGGATAAAGTGCAGGTAGCTCTGGACACGGCGTAACACCGACGTGTCGAAGTGCCGCGCAAACGGCTCGTCGGTGGCCTGCACCCGGGAAATGGCATGGTCCACCGCCACAAGGGCACGCTCATGATTCCCGGCGCTGGGCTGCAAGAACAACCGCGCCAGGGCGCGGCCCATGACCCGGATAGCCTGGCGCCACGGCTGGGACTCGGCATAGGCCGGGTGCACGGGTGCCCGTGCCTGCTCCTTGCGCAGCTCGATGACCGCATGGCCGATTTCAAGCACGCTGAACATCCAGCCCATCAACTGGCTTTGCACCTGCGGCTTGCCGGCCGCCAGGCCATAGGCCTGGTGCAGCAAGTCGCGCGTGCGGCTTTCGAAGGCCGTGCCGATGCCGCGCAGACGCCCGCTGATAGCAAACAGCACTTGTTCACGCAGGGCCTGCTCCAGCCGGCTCCACAACCAGCGGCTATTGGGCGGCAGGATGATCGCGCCGGCAGCCGCGCACACGAACATGCCAACGACCATGGCGATGTAGTCGTTGATGAAGCTGTACGGGTCATACACCGTCAGGTTGTTGGGCACCGAGCCGATGGCGAAGAACACCAGCAGGCCAATACCGTAGCCCGAGTAAGCCGGGCGCGACGAGAGAAACGCACCCAGCACGAACACCGGGGCCAGGACCATGCACAGCAAAGGGAAGCCGTCGATCCAGGGAAACACGAAGAAGGTTTCGAAAAACCCGATCACCGCGCCTATCGCCGTGCCGCACGCCATCTGGAACGACAGCCGCTTGGGGTTGGGCGAAGCCGCCGACAGCCCAGCGGTAACCGTGGCGATCAAGGTCATCATGGCGCCGCTTGGCCAGTCGCTGATCAGCCAGTAACTGCCCAGCAGCAACAGCACCGCTGCCGAGCGCAGCCCGGCTGCCAGGCATACCAGGGTGCTGGTCTGCGCCACGTAGGGTTCGTCCCACTGCTCTCGCGCGTGGTTGTGCACCGCCAGGGAGGCGTGGGTTTCGGCGTAGCTGTACATCTCGTCCACGAAGCGGTAGAGCAACTCGAACGCCGTGTGAAAATCCAGCAGGTCGGCTTCGCAGGGCGCGGTGGCCAGGTATTCGGCGCGCAAGCTGCGGACCTGGGCCTGCAACCCTTCGCGGTAGGCACCAAGCTCAAGGGTCAGGCGCAAGGCGTCGGCATCGGTCAACGCGCGTCCCACATAGGGTTCGAGCAGGTCGACGAGGGTGTGCAGGCCAGGCTCGATGGCGCTGACGATCTGCACGGGCCCACGTGCGCGAAGCCGCTCGATCAGGCGGTGCAGGGCGTTGAAGCGTGTGGTGATGGCCATGAATTCGCTGTTCATGCGTACCAACCGGCCACTGCGCCGCCGCATGTGCGGGTCCTCGAAGGCAGTGACGTTGCGCAGGCTTTCCAACCCCACCGCCTCGGCCACGAAGCGCACGTTGCTGCTTTCAAAACGCTCACGCTGGCTGTCGCCACGCAAGGCTTCGACCACCACGGCCGCGAACGCACCGAAACGCTGATACAGGGCGTTGCGCATGGCAGCACTGGCCGATTGCGGCAAGATGGCGGCGCTGACGAACGTGGACACCAGGATGCCCAAGGCAATCTCCAGCACTCGCCACACCGCTGCCATGAACGCCTGGTCCGGGTGCTGCAACACCGGCAGGCCGATCATCGCCGCCGTGTAGCCGGCAAGCACGAAGCCATACGCCTGAAAAGTGCGGTAGCGCATGGCGCCTGCCGAGCACAGGCCCACCCAGACGGCCAGGCTGGGCAGAAACAGTTCGGTGTTCTGCGGGAACACGGCCATCAATGCGACCATCATCACAGAACCCGCCAAGGTGCCCAGCACCCGGTAGAAGCTCTTGGCGAACACATGCCCGCTTTGCGGCTGCATGACGATGAACACGGTGATCATGGCGGTGCGCGGCTGCGGCAACTCCAGGCGCATGGCCAGCCACAAGGTGATGAAGGCTGCAGCCAGCACCTTGAAGATGTACACCCAGGTGACCCCATCGGTCCGCACCCAGGCCTGGAAACCGCGCCGCCATTGCAGGCTCTGCAACCAGCGCAGGGGTAAACCCCAGGTATTCATGGGCGCTCACTCGGCTTGGCGTTGAGTAGGGCGAGAGGTGCTGGCGTGGCTGGCGGCGCCTGGCGTTCTTCGTCCGGCACATCCGAGCCGGCTTGCAGACCGCCGCCCAGCGCAGTCACCAGCGCGGCGTGAGCGATCAGGCGCGCGGCCTGCACCTGCTGCTGAACCTGCTGCTGACGAAACAGCAGCGTCTGCGCGTTGAGCACGTTCAGGTAGTCAGTTAAGCCCCGCTGGTAGGCGACCATGGCGATGTCGTAGGTTTTCTGCGCCGCGGCGACCGACTCGGCCGCAAAGTGCGCCTGCGCCTGCATCGACTCACGACGCACCAGCTGATCGGAGATGTCCTTGAGCGCGCCGATCACCGTCTGGTTGTAGCGCGCCACGGCCACATCATAGTCGGCGGCGGCGGCCCCCAGTTGCGCGCGCAGACGCCCGCCATCGAAGATCGGCAGGGTGACGGCCGGGCCGACGGTGTAGTTGAACTTGCGCCCGGTGAGAAATGCCAGCGGGCCGCCGCCGGTGGCCACGAAACCCAGGCTGCCGACCAAGTCCACGTTGGGGAAGAAGCCGGCATGGGCCATGTCGATCCCCCGCGCTTGGGCCGCGACCTGCCAGCGGCTGGCGACCACATCGGGGCGCTGGCCGACCAGTTCGGCGGGTAGCCTGGAAGGCAGCGTCAAGGGTGCGGCAAGGGTCAGGCTGGGGCGCTGCAGCTGCGCGCCCTCCCCTGGCCCCTTACCCGCCAGGGCCGCCAGCTGATGAGTGGCCAGGGCGATATCCTCGTCCAAGCTGTCGAGCTGGCGATGGGTTTCCGGCAGCGGCGCCTGAGCCTGGCTGACCTCCAGATGGGTACCGATGCCCGCGTCCAGTCGACGCTGGGCCAGGTCCAGAATCTGCTCTTGCTGCGCCAGTTGAGCCTTGATGATGTCGCGCCGGGCGTAGTGCAGGCTCAGCTCGATGTACACGCTCACCACCGTGTGCTGCAACTCCAACTGGGCCTGCCTGGCCTCTGCGGCCTGTCGATGGGCCTGGTCCACGGCCTGCTCGCTGGCATTGCGCTCGCGCCCCCACAGATCAAGGGCGTAGCTCAGGCCAAGGCTTGCGTTGTTATCCCAGGTGGTGGCACCGGACAAATCACCCGGGCCATAGAAGGGATCGTCAGGCCAATTGTGCCGGTTGAGCGTCGCCCGACCGGTACCTTGCAGGTGTTCGGCCGACTCGGCAAGGCCAGCCAGGGCCCGCGCTTGACGCACCCGTGCTGCGGCGATGGCCAGGCTGGGGTTGGCGGCCAGCGCCAGTGCTATCCAGTGATCGAGTTGGGGGTCGCGGTAGGCGCGCCACCATTGCTGGTCGGGCCAGTGGGCATCGGCGGCGGCCTGCTCGATGGCTGCACTGGGGCTCAGGGTGTTGGCTTGCAGCGTTTGGGTCTGCGGGGCAATGCCCCAGGTTCCGATACAGCCGCTCAAGGTGAGGGCAAGGGCACAGGCACTGAACGCTTGGAGCGTTCCGATGATGCAACGCGGCACAGCTGCGATATCCCGAGGAAGAGGTGGAGGGGCTGGGCAATTCTAGGGGGCGGCCACACTGGCGATAAGCGCTGATTCCTGCGAATCTTTGTTACTGAAACGGCGATAATCAGCCTTTGGTCGAAGGCAACTTTTCATCCTGGTTGCGCGACTTCGTGACACAATTTTGTCCTCTAGATCGAGAGTGACCCATGGACACCCTGCAAAACATGCGTGCCTTCAGTTGCGTGGCCCAGCTCGGCAGCTTCACGGCCGCAGCGGGCCAGCTGGATACCACCACCGCCAACGTGTCGCGGGCCGTCTCCAACCTGGAAGCGCATCTGCAAACACGCCTGCTCAACCGCACCACCCGCCGCATCGCGCTGACCGAAGCCGGCAAGCGCTACCTGATGCGCTGCGAACAGATTCTGACCTACGTCGAAGAAGCCGAGGCCGAGGCCAGCGACGCCCATGCCCGCCCGGCCGGGCAGTTGAAGGTGCACTCGATGACCGGGGTGGGCCAGCATTTCGTGGTCGATGCGATCGCCCGCTACCGCGAATCGCACCCGGACGTGACCTTCGACCTGACCATGGCCAACCGCGTGCCCGACCTGCTCGACGAAGGTTACGACGTGTCCATCGTGCTGGCCACCGAGCTGCCGGACTCAGGCTTCGTGTCACAACGGCTGGGCATCACCTACAGCATCGTCTGCGCGTCGCCGGCCTACATTGCCCGTCATGGCGTGCCGCAGAAGCCGGCCGATCTGCTCAAGCATGCCTGCCTGCGCATGGTCAGCCCGGTGATACCGCTTGAAAAATGGCTGTTCGATGGTCCCGAAGGCCAGGAAATGGTCAACATCACCAGCTCACCCTTCATGGTCAACACGGCCGATGCGATGCGCACGGCCATTCGCAGTGGCATGGGGGTGGGGGTATTGCCGATCTATTCGGCCATCGAAGGCTTGCGCAACGGCACCCTGGTGCGAATCCTGCCGCAATACCGGCTGCAGGAACTCAACCTGTATGCCATTTACCCGTCGCGCCAGTACCTGGACGCCAAGATCAAGACCTGGGTGGAGTACCTGCGCAACTCGCTGCCGGAAATCCTCGCGGCCCATGAAGCCGACCTGAAAGCGCATTGAGCCACCACCGGCAAGGGTTGCAGCCTGCTGCGCACAACCTGTAGCTTCAGGGTTTTGCCTTCAGGTGAACGATGAAAAAGACCGTCCTTGCCTTCAGCCGGATCACCCCGGCCATGGCCGAGCGCTTGCAGCACGATTTCACCGTGATCATGCCCGATCCCAAACGCGGTGACGTCAACGCGCAGTTCAACGAAGCCCTGCCGCATGCCCACGGCCTGATTGGGGTGGGCCGCAAGCTGGGGCGTGCCCAGCTCGAAGGGGCTGGCAAGCTCGAAGTGGTGTCCAGCGTGTCAGTGGGCTACGACAACTACGACCTGGACTACTTCAACGAACGGGGCATCGCCCTCACCAATACACCGGACGTGCTCACTGAAAGTACGGCCGACCTGGGCTTTTCCTTGATCATGGGCTGCGCCAGGCGGACCGCAGAGCTCGACGCCTGGACCAAGGCCGGCCATTGGCAGGCCAGCGTAGGGCCTGCGCTGTTCGGCAGTGACGTACATGGCAAGACCCTGGGCATCGTCGGCATGGGCAACATCGGCGCCGCCATCGCGCGGCGGGGTCGTCTGGGCTTCAACATGTCGGTCATCTACAGCGGCAACAGCCGCAAGACGGCCCTGGAGCAGGAACTGGGTGCGCAGATGCGCAGCCTCGAGCAACTGCTGGGCGAAGCCGACTTCGTCTGCATCGTGGTGCCGCTGTCCGATGCCACGCGCCAGTTGATCGGCGCCCGCGAGCTGAAGCTGATGAAGCCCTCGGCGTTTCTGATCAACATCGCCCGCGGGCCAGTGGTGGACGAAGCGGCATTGATCCAGGCCCTGCAGGACGGCACGATCCGAGGTGCCGGCTTGGACGTGTATGAAAAGGAACCCCTGACCGACTCCCCGCTGTTCAGCCTGCCCAATGCCCTGACCCTGCCCCACATTGGTTCGGCGACCGCCGAGACGCGCGAGGCGATGGCCAACCGCGCCATCGACAACTTGCGCGCGGCGCTGCTGGGCGAGCGGCCGAGGGACCTGGTCAACCCTCAGGTGGGGAAAGGCTGAGCACGGGCGTTGCTGAGCGCACGGGCCGCCACCGGTGCGGCCCGGCTTCATGACCAGGCCTAGGCAGGCCGTGGCACCTCGGAACTACGCGCAGCCTTGGGTTTGCGAAACACCAGCACATTGCCCGCCATCACCGCCACCAGGCCAAGCAAGGCGGTGGGCGTCCATTGATAGCCTTCGACGGCCGCCGACACGTTCAGGGCCACCAGCGGGAAAAGCACCGTGCAGTAGGCCGCGCGTTCCGGCCCCATGCGACCGACCAAGGTCAGATACGCCGTGAACGCGATCACCGAGCCCGGCACCGCCAGGTAGAGCAGTGAGCCCACGTAGCGTGTGCTCCACTCCATCTCGAAGGGAATCCCACCCAACAGGCAGGCGATCGCCAGCATGCCTGCCCCATACGCCATGCCCCAGGCGTTGGTGGTCATGGGCTTGAGCCCGGCCGCCTGCTGCACGCTCGAGAGCATGTTGCCTGCCGAAAAACACAAGGTGCCGAGCAGTGCCAGGCCAAGGCCATAGAGGGTCTGGCGGCTGGCCGCATGGTGCGACAGCTCCGGCCAGAAGAGCAGGCCCAGGCCCAGCAAACCCAGGGCCCCACCGCCAAGTACATGCGGGGCTACCTGCCGGCCAAAAAACAGCCGGGCATTGATCGCGTTCCACAAGGTGGCGGTGGAGAACACCACGGCAATGAGGCCGCTGGCGATCCATTGGCTGGCGCTGAGAAAGCAGATGAAGTTGATGCAGAACAGGCACAACCCCTGGGCCAGGCAAATCTGGTGGCCGCGCCGCCCCATGGGCTGCAGGCGCCGGGTGAGCAACAGCACGGCAAACAGGATCAGCGCTGCCAAGGCAAAGCGATAGACGATGGATACCGGGATGGCGACCCCACCCAGCTGGAATTTCAGGGCAATCCAGGTCGTACCCCAGATAAGCACGGTGAGCAGGTAGAGCGACAGGTTCATGGTGTGTTTCCTTTGGGCCGTCCACGGGTGTCCCGGCCAAGGCAGGCATGCCTGGGTACCGGGCATCGCCAGTATTTCGCTCGGTGTCCCTGCCCTGCTTGCATAAACTTGCGCTTTTGCGCATCAGGGCGCTGTCACCAGTCCTTGGCCGCAGTAGCATGTGCAGCAGAGGTAGGCCCCGATGACGCCATTCACCCAGCTGCAAGTGTTCAATGTCATGCATGCATCACCCAACGCCCGGCTGGAGCTCAGCGCGCACCTGGGCGATGGGCTGGCGGCTGCGCTGTGGCGCAACCGCGACGATGCCCGCGACTACCAGGCACCCAGCCACCACACCCTGTCCTGCTACCTGGCCGACGGTACCGGCACCTTTCGACGCCAACGCCCGGCCGACAAAGGTGCTCCGGACAAGCTGTGCGTATTGCCGGCCGAGCACGAGTCGAACTGGGTGATCAACGGGGCCATCCGCATGGCCCACTTGTATGTGAGCCCAGCGCAGTTTGCGCTGGGGTGCGTACGCCTGCTCGACCGGGAACCGCGGGCGCTGCAACTGCAGGAGGCGACCTTCCTGGACGACCCCGGGCAGGCCCTGCGCTTTCGCCAGTTGTCAGGCCTTGACTGGAACGAGCCGGCCGAGCGTTTGCTGGCCAGCAGCCTGGCGCACGAGATCGTCGACCATGCCGTGCTCAGCCAGGTGGGCCTGCGCCAAGGTCTGCGCCTGAAGGGCGGGCTGGCGCCCAGCCAGCGCCGCCAGTTGATCGACTACATCGAGGCACACCTGGAGCATGCCCTTACCCTTGGCGAGCTGGCCGTGCGGTGCAACCTGTCCGAGTACCATTTCGCACGCATGTTTCGCGTGAGCTTCGGCTTGCCACCCCATCAATACCTGCTGGCCCGGCGCCTGCACCGGGCGTGCCTGCTGCTGCGGCTGGGCCATGCGCCCTTGGGCGAGGTGGCCCTGGCCTGCGGGTTCGCCAGTGCCAGCCATTTCAGCAATCGCTTCCGCCAGGTGCTGGCGGCCACGCCTGGGGAGTATCGCCAAGCCCTGGGCCGAAGGGCCGGTCGCTAGAATTCGAAGGTGCCCGATACGCTCACCTGCCGCGCATCGCCCACCGCCACGAAGTACTGGTTCACCGACGAGCTGTAGTACACCTTGTCGAACAGGTTCTTGACGTTCAGTTGCAGGCGAACGGTGTGCTCGTCCAGCTGGGTCTCGTAGCTGGCGAAGGCGTCGGCCACTGTGTAGGACGGCAGGTCGAAGGTGTTGGTCGCATTGCCGGTACGCTCGCCCACATAACGAGCCCCGGCACCGGCGCGCAGGCTGTCGCCACCGAACAGGCTGCCGAAATCGTAGACGGCGGACAACGAAGCGCCGTGCCGCGCCACGTTCTGCAGGCGGTTGCCCTTGAGGGCCGGGTCCTGGGTGACCTTGGCATCGGTGAAGGCGTAGCTGCCGATCAGGCTCCAGCGCTCGCTCAACTGGCCGGTCAGGTCCAGCTCGACGCCCCGGGAGTTCACTTCACCGGCATTGCTGTAAACCGTCTCGCGGGTACTCGAATCGAAGTTGGACACCAGAACGTTGCGCTTGGTGATGTCGAACAAGGCCAGGGTACCCGTGATACGCCCCGGCACGTCGAGCTTGGCCCCAAGCTCCCACGACTTACCCTCTTCCGGGGCGATGGCGCCGTCGAGCACCACGTTGCCGGCCAGTGGCGCGATGGTCGAGTTGGGCTTGAACGACTCGCTGTAGCTGCCGTAGAACGAGAGTTGCTCATCGACCTTGTACACCACCCCCGCATGGGGAACCCAGGTTTGCCCACTGATGTCGGTGTTGGCATTGAACGGGCGCCCGCGACCGGCGTACTGGTCATATTGCTGGAAGCGCCCACCGGCCACCAGGATCCAGTGATCGTCCAGGTGCAGCGCATCCTGCATGAACAGGGCGTCGGTGCGCAGCTTGTCGGTCTGGTCACTGTCGGAGGCGCGTAGCGTGGTGCCTTCCACTTCACGCCCATACACAGGGTTCAGGTAGTTGAAGGAGGTGCGCGGCGTCTGGCGGATCAAGTCGGCGCGGTACACCTTGCGGTCTTCATGGTCCAGGCCCACCAGCAGGTCATGCTGCAGGCCTGCCAACTGGACCGTGCCAGCCAGGCTCGCCGTGACGAACTGGTCCCGGCTCATGGCACCGCGCGTGCCATCGATGCTGCGCGACAGTGTGCCGGTGCGCGGGTTGACCCCGGTCACGCGTACCTGGCTGGCGTCATAGGTTTCCCGGTTGAAGCTGTAGCCCAGGTGCAGTTTCCAGTCGTCGGCAAGCTGATGGTCCAGTTGCAGGCTGTAGAGGTCGGAGCGGCCCTGCATATCGTTGAACGGCTCATCCAGGCGCCGAGTGGCTGGGATGTCAAGCGGATGACCGTCGTTACCGAAGGCCGTGCCGCGGTCGAACGGGTAGAGAAACTCACGGTGCTCGTAGGCCACCACCACTTGGGTATCCTCGCCCAGCCAGGCCAGCGAGGGGGCCAGCAGCGTCTCGCGGCGCACGCCATAGTTGCGCCAGTAGTCTTCGTCCGTATGGTCGGCAATCAGGCGGTAGGCCATGTTGCTGTCCCCCAGCGCGCCGGTGCTATCGAACCCGCCACCGCTGCCGTTCTTGCCATCGCCATAGGTCGAGCCGCGTGCAGTCAGGGCGTTGTAGGCCTGCAACTGCGGCCGCTTGCTGACCACGTTGATCACGCCGCCTGGATCCTGGATGCCGTACAGCAGCGAAGCCGGCCCCTTGAGCACCTCGACCCGCTCAGTGCTGGCACTGAGGCTGCGGCCCTGCACCAACGGCATGCCATCGCGCATGATCGAGCCGTCGCGGTTGTCGCCAAAGCCGCGCTTCATGACGGTGTCGGAGGTACCGCCGAAATTGTTGCCTTGGGTAATGCCGCTGACATTGGCCAGGGCATCGTCAAGGTTGCGCGGCGCCTGGTCGCGCAGCACTTGGGCAGGCACCACGTTGATCGCCTGGGGGATGTCCTGAGTGGGGCCCTGGCCACGCATGATCGAGGTGGTGTCCGGCGGCTGATAGCTTGAGCTGTCGAGCTGCGAAGTCACGGTGGTGGCCTGCAGGTTCAAGGCACCTGCGGTGTCCAGCGCCTCCAGGGTGAAGGTATGGGCATCGACCCGTCGCCAGATCAGCCCGGCATTACCCAACAAGCGTTGCAACGCTTGCTCGGCGCTCAAGGCCCCGCGCAGCGCAGGCGCCTGCACGGCAGGCAGCGTCAGGGTATGGACCACGCTCTGCCCGGTGACGCGGCTGAAGGCGTCCAGGGCCTGGAGCAGTGGCTGGGCGGGTTGGTCGAAGGTGTAAGCTTGCGCGCGTTGCGCCGCACTCACCGCTGGGGTGTAGACGAACGGCGGGAGTACTGCAAGACCGAGCCAGAGGGGAACGCAACGCAAGGTAGACTTCATGGACGCTGACCTGAGAGAGGGTGTTGAGTGCGAATGAATCGCACTTCCACGCACTACACGGTTGAGGGGTGCTGATACCTCACCTGCGGGATGAAGTTTTTTTGAGAGCATGGCATCAGGTGCATAACGACCAGCATTCAACGGATAACCGTGAACCGCCCAAGCACCGTCTGACGCGAAAAGCCCAACACTGCACCCAGTGAGTCCAGCGCCTGCAGCGGTTCGGCAATGGGGAAACTGCCACTGACTTCACGGTGCCCCAATGCTTCGTTGAGCAGCACGATGTGACCGGGGTAATAGCGACCCAGCTCCTCGACCACTTGCGCCAGCGGCGCCTGGGAGTAGGTCAACCAACCCTCGCGCCATGCCAGACGCTGCTCGCTGTCGACCGACAACGTGTGGCTGACCTGCCCCGCGCTGTAGCTCACCTGCTGGTTGGCAATCAGCTCACGGGCCACGGCTCCCTTGGATGGGCGGACCGCTACGCGACCGGCGCGTACGGTGACCTGGGTGGCGGCGCCCTGCTCGCGTACTTCGAACTCGGTGCCCAGCACTCGCACCTGCCCATCCGCGGCCTGCACCACAAAGGGCTCGCCAGTGTGGGTGACCTTGAAGAACGCGGCGCCGTGCAGCAACCGCACGCGTCGCTGGCCTTTGTCGAAATGCACGGCAATTGCACTGTGGGCGTCCAGCGTGACCGCCGAGTGGTCCGGCAAGGTCACTTCGCGCCGTTCGGCCGACGTACTGTAGTCGGCGCGCAGATCCAGCAGCCAGTGCCCGGGCTGCCACCCAAGGAGCATGCCAATGGCCATGATCAGGCAAGCGGACATGGCCAGCGCCCCTGCACGCCAACGCCTGGGGCGCCTCGTAGCAGGCGGCGTCATCCGGTCGAGGTAGTGTTGCAGGGCCAGCCGGTCTTCATCGGCCAGGGTCGCGGCAGCGGGAGCACTGTGGTTCCACAGCGCCTGCGCCTGCTCGTACGCAACCGGGTGCCGGGGATCGGCCAGCAGCCAACGCCTGAACGCCGCGCAGCGGGCCTGCTCGGGCTGCCCGTTGATGCGTACAAGCCACTGCAGGGCGGCATCGGATTGTGCCTGGGTGACAGCAGCTAACGTGGTCGTCACGGCGTGCCCCGTGGTCGTCGTGGAATCGGCGCGGCCAGGGCGACACTGGTCTTGCAGGCTTGCAGGGCACGCATCATATGTTTTTCCACGGCGCTTTGGGACAGTTGCATGGCGAGTGCTATTTCGCTGTACGTGCAACCGTGGACACGGTTGAGCAGAAAGATCTGCCGGGTACGCTCGGGTAACGCACGCAAGGCGTTTTCGATACGTTGCAGATCGTCATCCACCTCCAGGGTCTGCTCCAGCGTCTGGCTCACAAGGTGCGCGCTGTCCTGTGAAGCATCAGCGACAGCACGCTGTCGGCTGCTCTCGCTGCGCAAGTGATCGATGGCCAGGTTGCCGGCGCAGCGCATCAAGTAGGTGTCCAGGGCTTCGACCTTGACCTGCGCACGCCCCCAGAAGCGCAAGAACAGTTCCTGGACCAGGTCGGACGCGGTGGCCCGGCAGCCTACCCGGCGACTGACCAGCGCCTCCATGCGCGCGCGCTGGGCCATGAAGACCTGGATAAAGCGGGCACGAGCGATCGATTCACCGTCCGAGCCATCGTTCTGCGTCGTGGGGCTCACGGCATCACCCGGCTGACAGGACCAGCAACGGCCCCAGCAATGCGCTGACGGCGGCCATGCCGACCAGCAAGCGCGGCAGATACGGCAACGCGAACACCCACAAGGTCACACCTGCCATCACCACGGCCGTCCACTCCACCAAGCCGTGAGCCCAGCCCCGCGACTGCACAGCAAGGGCCAACGAGACCAGCAGCATGAGCCAGCCGGTCACGCGTAATAGCTGCGGTTGTCCTGGACCAGGCGTGCGCCCCAACAGCGTTTCGAAGTGCTTGGGCATGGCCAGGCACAAGGCGGCGAAACCCGCAAAGGCGATCAAGGCGATACCGAACATCATCGGGCCTGCGCCGTTTCATGGCCAACCTGGCTGGCGCGTGAACGGGAAAGCTTGGCCGAGGCCACCGCAGGGCGCAGCTTCTTGCTTGCCAGCCAGGCCAGGAATACGCCGCAGCCCAGTGCGGTGAGGTCGAACCCCGCCATACTCCAGTCGCCATCGATGATGGCGTGGTCGAGCCCGTGCGCCGTGGTCAGCGCGTTGAGCAGGGGCAACAGCATGAAGGCCAGCGCCCCGAGTGCCAATTGCTCACCCCAGGCCCGGCGACCGCTACGCGCAATGGCATGCGCCAGCGCCAGGCCCCACGTGATGAAAAACGCGTTGACCTCCCAGTCGGCACGGGCTTCAAGCGCCACCGGCAGCAGCCGGTTAGCCCAGAAAAAGCTGGCCACTGCCAACAGCAGCCCACTCATGCTGACGATATTGAGCACTTCCACCAGACGCAGCTCACGTGGAACGCGTGGGGCTTTGGCATGCTTGAGCTGGCGCTTGTCCAACCACATCACCAGGCCGGTCCCGATTACAGCGGTGCCCGCCAGCCCGAAGCAGAAATACAGCCATCGCAGCCAAGGGCCAGCAAAATTGCCCATGTGCAACCCGGCGAAACTGAATGCCGTCAGCATGGCGCCACTTTCGGGCTTGCCTTGTTCGAGCAGCGCGCCTGTGGCGCCGTCGAAGGTCCAGTTGGCACTGCGACGATAGGCAACGTGGTCGGCGGCAGATTGGGTGAAGGTGACCCGGGCGTTGCTGTCGCCCGGGTTCTCGACCCGAATGTTGCCCACCCGCGCCCCTGGTTGCAGCGCCTGGACCTGGGCATACAGACCCGGCAGTGGTGCAAGCGGCGCGGCGACCTGGGCTGCCTTGGGTGCCTCCCCTCCCCCAAACAGATCATTGAAATACTTCGAGGTGTCATCGCCGTAATGCGCCATCAGCCCTGCGGGCATGACCAGGTACATGAACAGCACCAGGCTGCTGTAGCTGATCATCAGGTGAAACGGCAGCACCAGCACGCCAATGGCGTTGTGACCGTCCAGCCAGGAACGCTGGCCTTTGCCAGGACGAAAGGTGAAGAATTCCTTGAAGAGCTTCTTGTGGGTGATGATGCCGGTGACCAGCCCCAGCAGCATGATCAGGGCGCAGAATGTCGACAGCCAGCGGCCATACGGATAAGGCATCTGCAGCTGGAAGTGGAACCGGTAGAAGAACTCACCGCCACGACTGTCGCGCGCCGTGACGGGCTCGCCGGTCTTGGCATCGAGGGTCTGGGTGACGAAACCGCGCGGCCCGCCGTTCGCATCCCGATACCCGACCTTCACACCTGCTTCGCGCTCATTGGGCAAACGAATGAACCAGCTTTGCGAAGCGGGCGCCTGACGTTGCAGGTAGCGCTGCGCCGCCTCCAGTGCGGCCTGCGGGCTGGCGGCGTGATGGCTTATCTCAGGCTGCATCCAGTGGGTGATTTCTTCCTTGAAGTACGACAGGGTGCCGGTGAGGAAGATGGCAAAGAGCAGCCAGCCGAACAGCAGGCCCGTCCAGGTATGCAGCCAGGCCATCGCCTGGCGGAAGCCTTCTTTCATGGCAATTTCATCCAATGGACCAGTGCGCCAAGCAGCCCGAGCACCAGGCTCGGTATCAACACGCCCAGCCACGCTCGCCAGGCATCACGGCAGGCAAAGCAACCGATGAATGCCAGCACGTAGAACACGAACGACAGCATCAGGCCGATCAGCGTGGCGTCAACCGGCGCCACGGGCAGCGACACTGCCACGCAGAAACTGGCCGTAGACGCCAACAGGTAACCGCCGAGCAACGCCGCCAGGCTGCGTGAAGCCACGGCCAGGCGATAGCTGGGCGTGAGGCTGGCGGGTTTACGGGTCATGACGAAGTCCGGAAAGGGTCAGGCCAGCAATAATAATGATATGGATTCTCATATGCAAAGCCTGGCCGACAGCATGCCGGGCAAAAGTGAGCAATCGGCTTTGCTACAAGACATTTATTTTTTCGCGGGGGTTGAATTCGCTGTTCGCTTGCCTGACCTTAGAGTCAAGAGGCGCAGAAATTCCAAGGGTCTCAAGGGCCTGGCGTCTCCACGCGAGCAAGCTGAATAAGGATTGAATCATGCAAATCCAGGTCAACAGCAGCAACCACATCGATGGCAATGCCCGGCTCGACGAGTGGGTCCGCAACACGGTGCAAGACACGCTGGAGCGCTACGAGGAAGACCTCACCCGTATCGAGGTACACCTGCGCGATGAAAACGGCGGCAAACCCGGACCACAGGACAAGCGCTGCCAGATGGAGGCTCGCCCCAAAGGCCATCAGCCGATCTCGGTGACCCATACGGCCAATTCGCTTGACCAGGCGGTGGAAGGCGCGGCTATTAAGCTGACCCACGCGCTGGAGCATCTGTACGGCAAGTTGCGCAGCAAGCGTGGCGTGCTGGAGCTGAGTGATCCGGAGGCTTGATCACCTGACCAGAATAGGGCCGCGCAGCGGCCCTTGCCTTATCCAGCCGCAGGGGCTCAGCCTTGCACTACTGCGCCTGTCACGACCGATAAACGGTTGGAACCTGCTCCCGCCCCCGCCAGTCAATTTCTGCATCATCACGTTGCAGAAGCGCCATCATGACCAACCCATTCGATCAGATCAGTGCAGCGTTCAGCCCCCAGTACCGGGTCAACCTGAGCATCGAGGCGCTAGACGGGAGCATCATGCTCACCTTGTCTGACGAGGCGGGCATTGCCGCCAAACGCTTGATCAGCCAGGCGCAACGCAACGACCCTGCTCGTTTGCAACGGGTCATCGACAGCATCCGCCTGGGTCTGGCGATAGACCGCAGCCAGAACCCCATGCAAGTGCTCGCCGCCCTCACGCGCCCCGGTGGCGGCCAAGCACGCAACGTCGTGGCCAACTGAGGGTTACTTGCCCTCTTCCACATCCTTGCCGCTGGCATCCAGGGCCTTGGTCGACGGATAGCGATACGACGCGTAGCGCACCACCAGAATGGCCAATGCCAGCAGCAGAATGCCCCCGCACACGTACAGCAAGCCTACATCCGGCGCCTTGTGGTGCGACACGTCGCCAATCAACAGGCGGGTGAGCGCCGTGATGGCCACGTACAGTAGAAAGCGGATGGGCATGTGGTTGGTCTTGAAATAGATGCCTACCATGGCGCCCAACTCCAGGTAGATGAACAGCAGCAGGATGTCATCCACACTTATCCCACCCTTGCCGAGCATGTCCAGGAAGGTCACCACAGCGGCATAGGCGGTTATCGCACCGATGCCGAACAAGGCCAGGTAGTGAAAGCCTTCGACGCACAGGTTGCCCAGCGAATCGGCTGAACCATGCAAGCCTTTGCGCAGTTTTTCTGCCCATTTGATGTTCACGATCAACGACTCCCCAAAGCTATCCAAAAAATGATGCGCTACCCGTATGACGCTTGTGCCATGCAGTTAAAGGGCCAGGCACAGGGGCTTGGAAGGTGGTCGAGTGACGCAGGACACGCGCAGCACCCGGGAAATTCAGGGTTGCGCGATTCGGAGAATGCCATTACTGTATATAGATACAGTAAATCGTTAACAGCAAAAAGGCATAGAGGTGATGAATGGCCGTCGAAGTGGTGTATCGCAGCAGCCGCGACCCGGAGCGCTTGTTCATGGATAAAGCCGAAGCAGACCGTCACGACAAGATGCTCGAACTGGCTGAGCGCCTGGCAGAAGTGCTGCACAAGGCCGTGCCATCATTGAGCGAGCAGCAGGTAGAAGAAGCTGGTATCTACATGGCGAAGAACCGCGACGTGTTTGCCAGGGCGTTCAAGAGCCAGCCTGACGCGCTGGGTGAACTGCTCGAGAGCGATGCTGCTCAATAGCGATCGCTGGTGCCTTGATTGCCTAAGGGCGCGGAAATCACGCGTACAGCAAACGTTCCGCCAGCGCCTGCGCCACACGTGCAGGTGAACGCTTTTCAGCCTGGGCATGGCCGAACACTTCGGTGAGTCGGGCAGGTATACGGGCAATATGGGCGGTGATCGCCTCCGCTCTTTCGCCCTTGTGAGCCAACGCCGAGTAGATCAGGGCGCCTGCGTTGATCACGTAATCAGGCGCATAGAGAATTCCTCGCCCCTCCAACTGATCGGCAACATGCAGCGATGCCAGCTGATTATTCGCAGCGCCTGCCACCGCCGCGCACCTCAACTGCATCACACTTTGCCCATTCAATCCCGGGCCTACGCCGCATGGGGCGAAGATGTCGCACGGTGTACTGGGTAGCGCATCGTGGGCAATCGGTTGTGCGTCGAACTGCTCCACTGCAAGTCGCACCCGGCCTGGCTCCAGGTCGCTGACCAGCAGGTCTGCACCGGATGCATGCAGATGTTCGGCCAGCGCATACCCCACGCTCCCCAGTCCCTGAACGGCAACACGCAGCCCTTCCAGGTTGTGGCTGCCCAGCCGTGCATGGGCGGTGGCGCGCAGGCCCGCGAATACCCCCATCGCCGCATGTGGGGCAGGGTCACCCAGCGCCGTCGTGCTGACAACATGGGGGGTGCCCTGCGCCAGGCAATCCATGTCCAGCGTCGAGGTGCCGCTGTCCAGGGCAATGAGCAGTCGCCCTTGCAAGCTATCGATGCAGCGGCCGAGTGCCTCGAACAGGGCGGCGCGGTCGTTCACATGCGGACTGCGCAAAATGACCGCCATGCCGCCCCCGAACGGCAGGCCCGCCATTGCCGCTTTGTAGCTCATGCCCTGGGCCAGGGTGACTGCATCGGTGATGGCACTCTCATGATCGGTGTAGGCCAGGTAGCGACAACCGCCCATGGCCGGCCCGAACCGCTCGCTGTGAATGACCACGACGGCTTCAAGGCCTGTCTGCGGATCGTTGAACACATGCAGTGACTGAGTACGGGTGCTTTGCATCAGTGCGAACATGGCCTGGCTCCCCCATGAGGTGCAGCATCCAGTATAGGCACCTGAACCGGGCAGGCCGGGCTACCGGACAACTGGACGAAACCGCTCTGGCCGGCTATTACTCAAGGGTGAGTGGAGAAGCCCATGAAGCCACGTCAAGCCTGCCTGGCCTGCCTTGAAAACAAGCCTGCCGCCCTGCTGCAAGCTGCGCTGTGGATCGCCGCCGAACATGACCCAAGCGTCGACCCTGATGCCTGCCAGGCCGTCTGCCAGAACATGCAGCACACCATCAGCATTCATCTGCCCATGGTGGCGGCCACTGA
Organism: Pseudomonas sp. URMO17WK12:I9; assembly: GCF_900230165.1. Lineage (NCBI taxonomy): Bacteria > Pseudomonadati > Pseudomonadota > Gammaproteobacteria > Pseudomonadales > Pseudomonadaceae > Pseudomonas > Pseudomonas sp. URMO17WK12:I9. Next base: position 322,431 of record NZ_OCMQ01000004.1, read on the forward strand.
ACTTGCCCAGCCGCTTTTGCGCCAGCTCAACGCATTAGGTTTCCAACAGGATGAATACCTGCCGCTGCGTCCGCACGCTGCCTTGATGAACCATGTGCTGACAAGGCGACGCGGCCAACCGTTGGCCTTGGCCATCCTGGCACTGGAGTTTGCGCAACGTTTGTCCATTCCACTCGAAGGTGTCAGCTTCCCGGGGCACTTCCTACTGCGCGTGCCGGGTGCCGACCATTTGCTCGACCCCTGCGGCGGTCGGCGTCTTTACCCCAATGATTGCCGGGAGCTGCTGATCCGCCAGTACGGCCCTGGCACCGCGTTGAGCGCCGAGCACCTGCGCCCGGCCAGCGCGATGCAGATGCTGCAACGGCTGTCACGCAACTTGCGCCACCTGCACACCAGTAATGATGCCCCACTCGCGGCGCTGATCGATGCCGAGCGCGTCATGCAACTGGGCCCCGCTCAGGTTGGCGACTACCTGGCCCGTGCAAGCCTGTACAGGCAGCTCGATTGCCCACACGCCGAACGCTTCGACCTGGAACATGCGTTGCTGCTCACGGAAGACCCTGTGCAGCGACTGGCAGTGAGCGAGCGACTGGGTCAGCTGCCTTCGATCAATCGCTCGATTCACTGACGGCAGATGAGCGGGGGCTAACGTCTTTCTAAAAGTAATGGCGCAGGGGTACAAGTAACTGGATTGGATCACCAGAATTAGTGATGATCTGGCACAACGGACTATCTGCAATGCGCAACCTCACAGGCTCAGCGCACCCATTAGCAAGGAAAGCAAGCTTTGAACATACCGACTCGCATAACTGCCATAACCACTTTGACGCTGACTTTCATGGGATTGCCAGGGTGCGGACAGACGACACAGAGCGAACAGCCGAAAGTGTCTAACGTTCAACTCAGAAAGATCGCCAGTCAACTTGTGGAAGCCAATGCCACACTCAAGGAGCTCAAGGAAATACAGGCTCAAAGCATGGTTATGCAACAGGCTCAGCTTGCAGCTCAGCTATCGCTTAACCAAATCCTCCTGCAGTCGCTCAACGACAGGGCCTACAGGAGCGCAACCAAGGAACGCAAAGCCGATGCGCATGATGAGGCGCCTGAGCAGTCATCCAAGCCACGCTAGGCAATGAACGACTTCTCAGATCAACCGCGGCTTGGTGCGCTCACCGCGGTGTATCGGACTGACGCGAAGGATGAGCCTGCATGAACGCCGGATGCTGCTCCGCCAACGCCGCCACTCTGCGGATGCGCGGGTAACGCCCTAGGTCGATCCCGAATCGCTCGGCGGCATAAAGCTGCGGTATCAGGTAGACATCCGCCAGGCCAGGGGTATCGCCCAGGCAATACCCACCCTCGCCGATCACCTGCTCGACAGCCCCCAGCCCCTGGCTTATCCAATGACCGATCCATTGGTTGATCTGCACTTCATCCTGGCCCGCTTCACGCAAGCGGTTGAGCACGCTGACGTTGTGCAGGGGGTGGATGTCGCAGCCGATGATCGCCGCCACCCCGCGGGCCTTGGCGCGCTGCGCTGCACCTTCCGGTAGCAGGGCGGGCTGCGGGTAGGCCTCTTCCAGGTACTCGATGATCGCTGGGGATTGCACCAGCAGCTCGCCACCGTCTGTACGCAGGGTGGGTACCCGGCCCTGGGGATTGATACCCAGGTAACCGGCTTGCCGATGCTCGCCTTGCAGCAGATTGACGGGCAGTGCACGGAAGGTCAGCCCTTTGAGGGCCAAGGCAATCCGCACCCGGTAGGACGAGGTGGAACGGTAATAGGTATACAGCTCCATGCCTGCGCTCCTCAGTTGGCCGCGATGACCCGGCCACGGCACTCGCCGAACCCGATGCTCACCTCGCCGTCGCACACACCCCGTGCCCGCAGGATGACTTCGTCGCCGTCCTCCAGAAACTTGCGCACTTCGCCATTGGGCAACTCCACCGGGTGCTTACCGCCCTCGGTGATTTCCAGCAAGCTGCCATAGGACCCTGGGGTGGCACCTGACAGGGTGCCGGAACCGAACAGGTCGCCGGGTTGCAACTGGCAACCGTTGACACTGTGGTGCGCCACCAGTTGGGCCACCGTCCAGTACATGCTGCGGGTGTTGCTCAGGGCCAGGCGGTGCGGTGTAGCACCGTCCTCGCGCATGCGCTCGGTGAGCAGCAGCACCTCCAGTTCGATGTCGAATGCACCGGCTGCCTGATCACGCTTGTCGAGCAGGTAGGACAGCGGCTGGGGATCCCCTTGCGGCCTGGCCGGCTGAGCGCAGCGCAGGGGCGCCAGCGCCTCGGCCGTGACGACCCAGGGCGAAATCGTGGTCACGAAGCTTTTGGACAGGAACGGCCCCAGTGGCTGGTATTCCCACGCCTGGATGTCTCGCGCCGACCAGTCGTTGAGCAGGCACAGGCCCGCGATGTGCTCGGCGGCATCGCCGATGGGGATGGCCTGGCCCATGTCATTGCCCTGCCCGATCCAGATGCCCAGCTCCAGCTCGTAGTCCAGCCGCGCACAGGGGCCGAAGCTCGGTTCGCTCTGCCCGGCGGGCAATGTCTGGCCCTTGGGCCGGCGAACATCCGTCCCGGAGGGGCGAATGGTCGATGCACGGCCGTGATAGCCGATGGGCACGTACTTGTAGTTGGGAAGCAAGGGGTTGTCGGGGCGGAATAACTTGCCGATGTTGCGGGCGTGCTCGATGCCCACATAGAAGTCGGTGTAATCGCCGATCTGGGCCGGCACGTGCATCTGGCAAGTGCTGGCGGGGTAAAGCGCCCCTTCCAGCATTGCCTGGTGCTCGGACTGCTCACCGAGCAACTCGAGCAGCCGTTCACGCAGCGCCACGCGCGCTCCGCGCCCCAGTGCGAAGAAACCATTCAAGGTGCCGCCCTGCGTAGCAAGTACCGCCGCCTTGGCCTGACCTTCGAACAAACCCAAGCCCAGCACCGCCTCAAGGTCGAGGATGGCATCGCCGATGGCCACGCCACAGCGTCTGGCCTCGCTGCCACGACTGAAGATACCCAAGGGCAGGTTCTGCAGCGGGAAGTCACTGTGCCCATTGGCATGGCTCACCCAACTGCGGGCGATAGCGTGTTGGTTCATGGGTTATCTCCGGTTCGGGTTGAAGGTGCTGGGCAAGGTGGCCCAGCAGCTGTCGTAGTCGGTCTGCAACTGCGGGCAGGCCATGGCGTACTGGCTCGGGCGCAGCACCTGGCTGGTCTCGAACATGAACGCCATGGTGTTCTCGATCTTGTGCGGGGCAAGCTCGGCGGCGATGGCCCTGTCGCACGTCTCGGCATCCGGGCCATGGGCGCTCATGACGCTGTGCAGGGAGGCGCCACCGGGCACGAAGCCTTCGGCCTTGGCATCGTAGGCACCGTCGATCAGCCCCATGAACTCGTTCATCAGATTGCGGTGGAACCACGGTGGACGGAAGGTGTTCTCGGCCACCATCCAGCGCGGCGGGAAGATCACGAAGTCCATGTTGGCAAGGCCGTGCACACTGGTCGGTGAGGTGAGCACGGTGAAGATCGAGGGGTCCGGGTGGTCGAAGCTGACGGTGCCCAAAGTATTGAAGCGGCGCAGGTCGTATTTGTAAGGCACGTTGCTGCCGTGCCAGGCCACCACGTCCAGCGGCGAATGCTGGAGTTCACATGCCCAGTGCTCCCCCAGGAATTTCTGTACCAGCTGCACCGGCCCGGTGGTTTGTTCATAAGCGGCCACCGGCGTTTCGAAATCGCGAGGGTTGGCCAGGCCATTGCTGCCGATGGGCCCCAGGTCCGGCAGGCGCAGGGGCGCGCCGTGGTTTTCGGCAAGGTAGCCACGCGCCTGGGCATCGACCAGCTCGACGCGAAATTTCATGCCGCGGGGAATCACTGCAATTTCAAGCGGGCCGACCTGCATGACACCCAGCTCGGTGGCGATGCGCAGGCGACCTTGCTCAGGCACCAGCAACAGCTCGCCGTCGGCGTTGAAGAACACGCGCTCCATGGAGCGGTTGGTGCAGTAGATGTAGATGCTCACACCGCCAGGCGCATGAGCAGGGCCATTGGCCGCCATGGGCACCCAACCCTCGATGAAGTCGGTCGGCGTTTGCGGGATGGGCTGCGGGTTCCAGCGCAGGCGGTTGGGCGTGATCGTACCCAACGCCTCGCTCAGAGGCTGGCGCGCAAGGCGCTCGAAACGCGGGTGAGCGGCCGACGGCCGGATGCGGTACATCCAGGTGCGGCGCAGCTCATGACGGGCCATGGTGAACGCTGTGCCGGAGAGCAGCTCGGCATAGAGCCCATAGGGAGTTTTCTGAGGCGAGTTCTGCCCGACCGGCAATGCGCCTGGCAACGCTTCGCTGGTGAATTCGTTGCCGAAACCGCTGAGGTAGTGAAGGTCAGGTGCAGGGTCGCGATTCATCGATGCCTCCGGGCCGGGGCGGCCTGTGGGAGCAGTTGCTGCTGCCCGAGGGAACGGCGGCGCATCTGCATTGTTTTTATCGTAATCAGATTACGAATAACGTAATTTGCTCTGCGCCAGGCGTCAAGCTATAAAGGCGCGACTCGATGACTCGCGGATGATCCTACCGATGGCCAAAGCCAGCTCCCCTACCGACAACGGCAAGCAGAAGGTCCGCTCAGCCGAGGTGGGCACCGACATCCTCAAGGCATTGGCCGAACTCTCGCCTTCTACGTCACTGTCCAGGCTCGCAGAGCATGTCCAGATGCCGGCGAGCAAGGTGCATCGTTACCTGCAAGCCTTGATTGCCAGCGGGTTCGCCGAACAGAATGCGGCCACCAATCATTACGGTCTGGGGCGCGAAGCATTGCGCGTGGGCATGGCCGCGCTGGGCAGCATCGATGTACTGAAAGTCGCCGCGTTGCCGCTCTCCCAGCTGCGTGATGAATTGAACGAGAGTTGCTTCATTGCGGTGTGGGGCAACCAGGGGGCGACCGTGGTAAGCATCGAACCGGCCGTGCGCGCCGTCACCGTGGTGACGCAGATCGGCTCGGTATTGCCGCTGCTGACCTCGTCCACCGGGCTGGTGTTCGCGGCCCATTTGCCTGAGCGGGAAACCGTGGACCTGATGGCGCGCGAGCTGACCCAGCTCAAGCAGCGGCCTGATGATTATCAGCAGGTACTGGCAGGTATACGTGAACGCGGCCTGCACCACATCCACGGGCTGCTGATGCCGGGTGTGGATGCGCTGTCAGCACCGATCTTCAACGCCATGGGGCAGATCGCTGCGGTGATGACGGTGGTGGGGCCCACGTCGATGTTCCAGGCCGATGAACAAGGCCCTGCGGCGCAGCGGCTACTGGCTGCCACGCGCGAGACAAGCTGGCGCATGGGGCACTGCCCAGCGCCTTGAGTACTGCAGACTGTTGCCTGGTATGTAACGGTGAATGTCGCCGTATGCGGTTTTTCCAGCGGATTCAATTGCTTATTATCGGATCACTGGCTGCCACCGAGGGCTCTCCCCCCGCTCGCGGTGTCAGCCAGGTGTATCGACGTAGATTTTGAAGCTCCTTGATCTGACGTCTCGATTGACCGCTGCGAAAGGCAGCGGTTTTTTTTGCCTGCGATTTAGTGCTCAAGGGCCTGGTTGCCGCTTCAACGGGTCAGGACTGGGCCACCTTGAGCGAGCCGAACGCCTGGGCGGGCTCCCTGAACGCCAGGTAATGACGCAACACCTGTTGCGGCGCTTCGGTATGCGGATGATGACCAATACCCTGCAACAGCACGGCATCGGCGGTCGGTACGTGCCGACGGTAGTGTTCGACCATGCGCGCGCCATAAAGGGGATCGACTGCGCCAGCGATCAGACGCAACGGCACCGTCCCTTGCAGCGCCTGTGTCCAGCGATCACGGTGGCGCATGCGTTCAGGCACGTAACCGGCAAGCCTGTGCAGCACGCGCGTGCCGCGATTGGCAGCCAGCATGCTCCAGAAGTCGTCGAGCACGCTTTCGCTCGGGTGGGTACACGGCCCGTAGACACGGGTCAGGTGACGCACCAAGTCATCACGGCTGAACGAACGCGCCACCAACCACCCCAGGTGGCTTAGCAGCAGCTTCTGCAGCAGCAGCATGCGACAGCCTTCAGGAAACAGGCCGCTGTTGAGAAAGACGCAGCTGGCGATACTGGCACGCTGTTCATGATGCCGAGCCAGCAGTTCCTGAGCCACGTTACCGCCGTAGTCATGAGCCAGCACATCCACCGGCTGCTCGATCTGCAGGTGAGCCAGCAAGGCCTGCTGCAAGTCGGCCTGCTCCATCAGGCTATAGACGTGATCAACCGGTTTGGCCGAATCGCCGAACCCTAGCATGTCGCAGGCCACCACCCGATAGCGCTGGGCCAGAGGCCCCCACAGGTAATGCCAGTCCCAGCTCCCTGTAGGAAAACCATGTAGCAAAAGCAGGGGCGTTCCTTGCCCTGCGGTCCAGTAGCGGATGCTCTGGCCCCGGAATGTGAAACTCTGTCCCCGGGTACGCCAGACGCACAATGGAATTTCGGCCATGGGCATCGGAAGGCACCGGGTTAAGGAATATGGACGCGATAGGGCAAGGCTGCTGTCATTGCATGTCACCTCGGCACTTGCATGTGCTCTCTATGTCGAGACACAGTCTAGCCAGCGGCCGAGGCGCTTGAACTTGCGTTGCCAGCCAGCTTGATGACTGAGCGAGTCACCTGCACCAGCGGTAGGCGCAGCCTGCCTGGTTGCCGGCTGCGTTCCCGTCCTGCAAAACGTCAGGCATTCAGTGCCTGGGCCAGTTCAGCCAGCCACGGCTCGGCATCGGTTTCCGGTGTCACGCTCTCGCTGGCATCGAGCCGCAGCATGGGCACCACCTCGTGCACGCCAAGTTCGGCAAACAGTTCGCGCATCTGTTCGCCGCCGCCGCAATACGTATCGCCATAACTGGAATCGCCCAAGGCGATGACTGCACCCGGCAGGCCACGCCAGGCGGCCGGCAGGGTGTCGCGAAAGGCGCTGTAGAGGGGCATGAGGTTGTCGGGCAGCTCGCCCATGCCGGTGGTGGAGGTCACCGCCAGCACTGCCTGCGGGCCGAACGCCTGCAGGTCGGGCAAAGAGGCTCGGTTGGCGTGCCAGGCCTCCAGGCCAGCAGCCTTGAGCAGCGATTCGGCGTGACGGGCGACTTCTTCGGCGGTGCCGTACACCGATCCGGAAATAATGACGACTTTCATCAGGGAAAAGGTTTCCGATACTGAGTGAAATCGTAGGATACTAGCACCCAGCGCTGGCACAAGGCCGTGGTAATGCCCGTGGCCCTCATCCCTTCACTGCATGACCTACACATGATCACTGCGCAGTTGCTGCAATCGATGGTCGATGCCTCGGACGACGGTATCGTGGTCGCCGAACAGGAAGGCGACGACACCATCCTCATCTACGTGAACGCGGCTTTCGAGCGCCTAACCGGCTACAGCCGAGATGAAATCCTGTACCAGGACTGCCGATTCCTGCAGGGAGACGACCGCGACCAACTGGGCCGCGCGCGCATCCGCAAGGCGTTGGCAGAGGGCCGGGCCTGCCGTGAAGTGCTGCGTAACTACCGCAAGGATGGCACCGCGTTCTGGAACGAGCTTTCGATTACCCCGCTAAGGCATGCGGCTGACCAGCGCCTGTACTTCATCGGCATTCAGAAGGACGTTACCCGGCAAGTGGAAATGGAACGCGAATTGGCCGAGCTGCGCGTTCGTCAGAAAGCCGGTGACCAGACCTGAACCCCGGTTGTTTTTTGGAGTCAACTGGGTTGTAGAACCCTCCACATCGAGTTTCAAGATGCCCCCCGACACGCTTTTGACCCAGGATGAGCTGGACTATATCCAGGATGTCCAGCACTCCCCGCAGTTCGACATGGCCGAAGCCATGACGAGCCTCCTGGTCAATGGGGACAGCCGCATCCAGGGCCTGTTGACGCGCCTGGTCGCGCATGAGCAAGTCACCTTGCAGGCCCATGTCGACAACCAGCAAATCAGCATTCCGCTGCAGCTGATCGAAGACGAGTTCCATACGCTGCAATTGCAACTGGGCGCGCCCGACATTTTCGAGATAGGCCCCAGGCTGCGACCCTGGCGACTGACCCTTGATCCGCCCTGTGCGCTGCTCGACGCCCATGGTGACGACAGCGGGCTCTGGGTGTGTGACATTTCTGTCAAAGGTGTGCTTGTGCAAGTGCGCGACCTACCTGACGCCCCTGATGTCTTCACGCTCCGATTCGCCCCGGACGGGGTCTGCCCAATCGAGCTTCATGGCAAGCTCGGCCGGCGTATCGACGGATCGAAGGCCGCTTATGACCTGAGTGGCACTGCCCAGGAAGACATCGAACGCCTGCGCGATTTCATTCTCCACAAGCACCGGCTGGCTCACCCTGAGTTGCATACGCAAATGCCCGGCTGAAGCCCACACCCGACGAACGCGCCGTGTTTACCCACCCTATGACTTACGCCTGCCCGGGCGATACGCCATAATCCGCGCCCACTTCTTGCATGCCTAACTGAGTCGACCACCACCCCGGCCGACACAGCCAAGGGGCCAGCTACCCGCCAGCCTCGTCGTCAGGAGATACACGATGTCTAGATCCCCCGTCACCTTGATGGTGTCGCGGCGCGCCGCCGACGGCCGCTACGAAGAATTGCTGGCCTGGCTCCATGAGGGCGAACAGCTGGCCACCGACTTCCCCGGCTACCTGGGCTCAGGGATTCTCGCACCGCCGCGCGACGGCGATGAGTTTCAGATCATCTTCCGCTTCAGTGACGAGCCGACCCTGCATGCCTGGGAACATTCGGCTTCCCGGCGCGCCTGGCTCAAGCGGGGCAACGGGCTGTTCGAGCGCCCCAGAGAGGCACGGGTCAGTGGCATAAACGACTGGTTCGGCACTGCCTTGGTGCGTAAACCACCCCGTTGGAAGCAGGCCACGGCGATCTGGCTGGCGTTCTTTCCGGTGTCACTGGCTTTCAATATGCTGTTCGGTCACTGGTTGGCAGGCATGGACCTGTTGCCACGCGTGCTTTTGAGCACCCTGGCGCTCACCCCCCTGATGGTGTACCTGTTCATCCCCCTTTCAACGCACCTGCTGGCGGGCTGGCTGCAGGGTTCGTCAACACGTGAACACGCCTGGCGTAGCCGGTAGGCGCAGGCCTCACACGCGCTGGGCAGTTGGGGTATGCTGGGCGGCAACCCTCGACAGATACAGTTGACCGCCCCGAACATGAACAGCCCTATCCTGATAACCGGAGCCAGCCAACGCGTCGGGCTGGCCCTGGCCATGGAACTGGCCCAGGCCGGCCATACGGTGGTCAGTGCCAGCCGCAGCGTCCAGCCGCAATCGCCACACCCCAACATCATCCCGTTCACGGCAGACTTGTGCCAGGTGGCCGATCGCCAGGCATTGGTCGACTACCTCTACAGCCATTACGATGGCCTGCGCGCCGTCATCCACAACGCTTCGCTGTGGCTCGACGATGGCCTGGCCAACCTCGAGACCATGTTCCGCCTTCATGTCGAAGCGCCCTATCATCTCAACCTGGCCTTGGGCGAGCTGTTGGCCAAGGTCGACAAGGCTGACATCATCCACGTCTGCGACGAGACATCCTCGCGCGGCAGCAAAAGCCACATCGGCTATGCCGCCACCAAGGCCGCGCTGCAGAACATGGTGTTGTCGTTCGCCGAAAAGTACGCGCCCACGGTGCACGTCAACGGTATTCTGCCTGGGCTGCTGATCCTCAAGGAGGGCGGCGACGAAGCCTATCGCCAACAGACACTGAAGAAGGCACTGCTGGAATTCGAACCGGGCGCCGGGCCGCTGATCGAGACGGTCAAGTACCTGCTTGCCAGTCAGTACAGCACCGGCAGCCAAGTGGTCATCAATGGTGGCCGCCACCTGAAAAACCGCATCATTTGAGAGAAGCCCATGACCCCACAGCAACAGCTTGAACTGGAGGCCGCCGCTTTCCGCCGGCTCGTGGAACACCTGCGTTCACGCACCGACGTGCAGAACATCGACCTGATGAACCTGTCCGGGTTCTGCCGCAACTGCCTGTCCAAGTGGTACAAGGCGGCAGCCGACGAGCGCCAGCTGGACCTGAGCCTGGACGAGGCGCGCGAAGCCGTCTACGGCATGCCTTACGGCGAGTGGAAGGCCCAGTACCAGAAAGAGGCCAGCCCCCAGCAGCAGGCCGCATTCGAACAAGGAAAACCCCGTGACTGATCTGACTACCCTGCGCGCCAGCCTGGACAGTGGTGAACATGTGTTCGCTGACACCCTGGCATTCATTGCCGAACACTATGCCTATCAGCCCCGGGCCTTCAGCAACGGTGACGTCGAAAACGCAGCCGGGCAGAACGAAGGTTCATGCAAGACCTTGGGCCTGGCGTTGCTCGAGGGATTGAGTGATCGTGAAGCGCTGCTGGCTTTTGGCGAGCATTATCGAGATGTGCAGGCCACACCCGAGGGCCATGACCATGGGAATATCCGTGCGCTGATCGCGTATGGCCTGGCAGGCGTCAAGTTCGAGACACTGCCGCTGTCGCGCAAGGCTTGATGAGGGGCTGCCATCGAGTGGACTGCGCCCTGGAGGTCGGCATCGCAGCATGAATACCGGGGCTGCCTGGCAGCCCCGGTAATCTGAACTCTGAGCGCTCGATTACAGCTGGACGCAATCGAACTGCACGTCGGTCGCCACATCTGCGTCGTAGTCGACGTCAGTGCGCTCGAAGCCGAACAGGTTCAGGAACTGCTTCTTGTAACCGGCATAGTCGGTCAGCTCGAACAGGTTCTCGGTAGTCACCTGTGGCCACATGGCCTTGCAGGCGTCCTGCACGTCGTCGCGCAGTTCCCAGTCGTCCAGGCGCAGACGGCCTTTCTCGTCGACCTGCGCTGGCGCGCCGTCGGTGCGATACATACGGTCACGGAACATGCGATCAAGCTGATCCTGGGTACCTTCGTGGACGCCCTTCTCCTGCATGATCTTGAACACCATCGACAGGTACAGCGGCATCACCGGGATGGCCGAGCTGGCCTGGGTCACGACCGACTTGAGCACAGCCACATTGGCGCCGCCCTTCACGTCAGCCGCCAGCTTCTGGTCCAGGCGCAGAGCAGTGTCGTCCAAGTCCTGCTTGGCCTTGCCCAGGGCGCCGTGCCAGTAGATGGGCCAGGTGATTTCGGTGCCGATGTAGCTGAAGGCGACGGTGCGGGCGCCTTCGGCCAGCACATCGGCACCGGCCAGGGCATCGATCCACAGCTGCCAGTCCTGGCCACCCATGACGGTCACGGTGTCGGCGATTTCCTGCTCGGTGGCCGGCTCGATGCTGGCCTCGATGATGGCGTCCTTGTTGGTGTCGATGGCCGTCGACTTGTACGGCTGGCCAATCGGCTTGAGCGCCGAGCGCACCAGTTCGCCTGTCTGTGGCAGCTTGCGCACCGGTGAGGCGAGCGAATAGATGACCAGGTCGACCTTGCCGCCCATGTCGTTCTTGATCAGCTCGATGACCTTGGCCCGCGCTTCGTCGGAGAAGGCGTCACCGTTGATCGACTTGCTGTACAGGCCCTCGGCCTTGGCGAACTTGTCGAACGCCGCCGCGTTGTACCAGCCGGCGGTGCCGGCTTTGGTTTCGGTGCCTGGCTTTTCGAAGAACACGCCCAGGGTGTCGGCCTTGAAACCGAAGGCGGCAGTGATGCGCGCCGCCAGGCCGTAGCCACTGGAGGCACCGATGACCAACACCTTCTTCGGACCATCCTCGCGTACGCCCCGTTTGCGGGTGGCTTCGATCTGGTCACGGACGTTGAGCTCGCAGCCCTTGGGATGAGTCGTGGTGCAGATGAAACCGCGGACCTTAGGATGAATGATGGCCAATGTCTGTACCTCGTCTGGTTTATGCACGATAACGCCACGCAGGGCGTTTTCAAAAGTGGACTGAGGGGTAAGACTCACCCCGCAGGTCAGGCGACACATCTTAAGGGTTGAGCGCAGCGATGCAAAATCGGTGGCCGACTGGCGACAGAGCGCCCTGTCCGGACGCCCTCTTCCTGCGCCTAGGCATTGATTCGGTTTTCCTATCAATAGGCAACAAAAACAAACTTAACAAATGAGCAAAATGCGCCGATGCTGGGTGCCCTCACCTTCAGACGGAGAACAACAACATGAACGAAGTGGTGATCGTCGCCGCGACCCGCACCGCCATCGGCAGCTTCCAGGGCGCCCTGGCTGGCGTCCCGGCCGTCGACCTGGGGGCAGCCGTGATCAAGCGTCTGTTGGAGCAAACCGGGCTGGATCCGGCGCAGGTCGACGAGGTGATCATGGGCCAGGTGCTGACGGCCGGCGCCGGGCAGAACCCTGCTCGTCAGGCAGCCATCAAGGCAGGCCTGCCGTTCAGCGTGCCTGCCTTGACCCTGAACAAGGTCTGCGGCTCGGGGCTCAAGGCACTGCACCTGGGCGCCCAGGCCATTCGCTGCGGCGATGCCGAGGTGGTGATCGCCGGCGGCCAGGAAAACATGAGCCTCGCCCCTTATGTCATGCCTTCTGCCCGCACCGGCCAGCGCATGGGCCATGGTCAGTTGATCGACAGCATGATCAGCGACGGCCTGTGGGACGCGTTCAACGATTACCACATGGGCATCACTGCCGAAAACCTGGTGCAAGAGTACGGGCTGAGCCGCGAACAGCAGGACGCTTTTGCGGCCGAGTCGCAGCGCAAGGCGGTGGCAGCCATCGCCGCTGGCCGCTTCGAGGCTGAAATCACCCCGATCTTGCTGCCCCAGAAAAAAGGCGAGCCCAAGGTTTTCGCCCAAGACGAACAGCCACGCTCGGACACCACGGTCGAATCCCTCGCCAAACTGCGTCCTGCCTTCAAGAAGGATGGCAGCGTGACGGCAGGGAATGCCTCCAGCCTCAACGATGGGGCTGCGGCAGTGCTGCTGATGAACGCTGAAAAGGCCCAGGCATTGGGCTTGCCCGTGCTGGCCAGGATCACGGCCTATGCCAGCGCTGGAGTCGACCCTGCCGTAATGGGGATCGCCCCTGTCTCTGCGACTGAACGCTGCCTGGGCAAGGCAGGCTGGCACTTGGCCGACCTGGATCTGATCGAAGCCAACGAGGCGTTTGCGGCCCAGGCGCTGGCGGTTGGCAAGGCGCTTGCATGGGATGCTTCGCGGGTCAACGTGAACGGTGGGGCGATTGCGCTGGGTCATCCCATCGGTGCATCCGGATGCCGCGTGCTGGTCACCTTGCTGCACGAGATGATCAAGCGCGATGCCAAGAAAGGCCTGGCCACGCTGTGTATCGGTGGTGGACAAGGCGTGGCCCTGGCGATCGAGCGCTGATCAACCGAGCCACGGGCACCCGGGGCCGCTAAGCACGCCAGTGCGCAGCGGCACCTGCCATGCACGATCAGGCGCTGGCCACCTGCAGGGCATCGAACGTGGGTGGCGTCGCCTTGATCGGGTCATTGAGCGCCTTGGCCAGCCGGGCGACATCCTCACAGGCCTGCACGGCGACGCCCAGCGGGCTGTGCAGCAGTGAACAGGCCGTACCGATCCACAGTCGCTCCCCCAGACGCTCATTGGCTTCACACAGCCAGTGCCACTTGCTGTCCAGGGCATGCTGGGCATCGTTTTCTGCATCGACCAGGCCCAGCGACAGCACCTTGTAGGCAGGCAGACGGTCCAGGGTGGTCGTCAGCTGTTCAGGGTCACTCACCAGGTCGATGTGCAAGCCGTCCACCGGCAAGTTCGCGGCCAGGCCAAGGTTGCCCTGCAAGCCACCGGCCCATGTCGCGATCAGCTTCTTCAACGGGGCACGCTGCAGAATGTTGTAAACCCGCTCGTAGGCGTTTTTCCAGTCCTGCGGCAGCGCCTGGGCAAGGATCGGTTCATCGATCTGCACCCACTGCACGCCTAGTTCGGCCAGACGATTGAGAACGTCGTCATAGTGCGGAAGCAGTTCGTCTACACATTCCAGCACCAGGCTGTGCCCGTCTTGCGCCGCGCTTTGCCACAAATAGGTCAAAGGGCCGACAAGAACAGGTTTGACGGTGTGGCCAAGCGCACTGGCCTGGGCCACTTCCTTCAGCAGCTGATCGGCAAGCTGGGTGAAAGGCTGCGTCACTGGCGTGCGAGGGTCGCGCACGGCCCCACCCTGCCAGTCCACATCGCCCACAGGCAACAGCTCGATCCCGGCGTCTTTCTGCATTTGCCAATGACGTGCGCGCAGCGCGTGGTCGTTGCCAGTGCGTGGAAAGCCCAGGTTGTGCGCCAGTGCCATGTGTGTTCCCCAGTGTGCAGAAATGATGGCGGCATTTTCAGATCGATTGGCGTTTGAGACAAACTCAATAAATTTGAGATCAACCCAAGTTTTTCTCATGTTCACTCACATTGGGCGCGCCCGCGGCTCATTGCCATGTCTTGATCAGATCAGTGCCCTGCGCACCCGGGCATGACCCGCTCGCAGGGCTGGCGCACAATGCCAGCCTGCCAACACCCGGTGTCCGTCATGAGCGTGCTCAAAACCGCCCTGCAAGAGCAGCAATTCGCTTGCGTCATGGAGTTCGTCCCCAAACCGTCAGCAGAGCGTTTTGCGGCGATGGACGCAATAATGGCCCGTGGGCAAGTGTGTGGCTGGCCGATGACACTTGCCATCGGTGACCGAGTGAGCAGCCCGCTGGACATGTCTCCCCTGGACGCCTTGGCCTGTTTCGAGCACCCGGTGCCCGCCCTGCCTCACTTCTCCGGCAAGGACCGGGAGCGCCACCATTTGCTCGCCCAGATGCGGCGCATGGACGCTGCAGGCCAGCACCAGCTGCTGATGCTGACAGGGGATCGCCTGCCAGGCCATACGCCAGGCGAGCGCCCGGTGCGGTACCTGGAATCGGTCGCAGCGTTGCAGATCGCCCGCCAGGCCTATCCACACTGGTGGCTGGGCGCAGCACTCAACCCGTTCAAGTACCGAGAGGAGGAAGGTGCCGCTCAGTACCTGAAGGCTGAAAAGAAATTGGCAGCCGGTGCCGACTTTTTCATCCTGCAGCTAGGTTTCGATGCCGCCAAGCATCAGGAGGCCATGCACTGGATGCGCCGCCAACTCGCGCCTAAACCCCTGCTGGCCTGTCTCATGAGCCTTACCCAAGGCCGCGCGGGCATGCTCGATCATGTCGCAGGCGTGACCGTCACCCCGTCGATGCGGCAAATGCTGGAAGCCGAGACGGCGCAATCCAAGGCCTTTGCCCAGGCGCGCAGCATCGACCGCCTGGCCCTGCAGGTCATTGGGGTGAAGCTGATGGGCTACGCCGGCGTGCACCTGTCGGGCATTCATGAGCCCAGCCAGCTGCTTGCCTTGGAGGCACGCCTTGAGCACTGGCAGGCGCACGTGACCACGCTGGAGCAATGGGCGCCTGCCTGGCAGGCCAGTTGGCAAATGCCTGGCCTACCGGCGGTGACGTTCCATCCACCGCAGGCGGCGTGGCGCGAGGGGGAGTCACGTGTCGTGGCTTCGTTTGGGCAGAAAGCCCGCTACCACGCCATGCATGGCATGCATGGCCTGCTGTTCAGCCGTAGCAATCCGGTGAGTCAGCTGTTCGGGTGGGCGGTTCGCCAGCCGATGTGGACGACAGGCCTGGGCGCCCAGGTGCTGCACAGCCTGGAGCGGGCCGTAAAGCGGCCCCTGCTCGGCTGCGACACCTGCGGTCGTTGCCGCCTTGAAGACACCTTGTACACCTGCCCCGAGACCTGCCCCAAGGGCCTGGCGAACGGGCCCTGCGGCGGTACCACGTTGAACCGGTGCGAGTTTGGCGATCGTGAGTGCATCCACAGTGCCAAGTACCGCACGGCCAAGGCGGTGCGGCAAACCGACGTGCTGACCCAGCGCCTGATTCCTTGCGTGGAGCAGCACACCCGCCATCGAAGCTCCTGGCCGGGTTGGTTCGGCGCCCAGGCTCAGCCCGTCACTCGGCCGTCAGCGCCTCGAAGCCGGCCCGAATCGTAGCTTCGGGAAGGTCGTCGGCAATGAACACCATGACGCTCTCGCGCGGTTCGGCCTCTGCCCATTCAGCGTCCCAGTCGAACCCGTAGAGCTTGAGCACGCCCTGGAACACCAGCTTGCGGTCCTCGCCCGCGATATTGAGCACGCCCTTGTAACGCAACAGCTGCGTGCCATGGGTTTCCAACAAGCCGTTCATGAAGTCGCTGAGGCGGTCGATATCCAGCGCCTTGTCGGTGCGCAACACCAAGGTGGCGATACGGTCCGGGGTGGCGGGTTTGAGCACTGGACGCAGGGTGGGTTTGAGGTTGGCGCCCAGATCTGGGTTGAGGTTGAAGCCGCGTACATCGAGCAGTGCACCCAGGTCGATGCGGCCTTGTTCGACCACATGCAGGGCTGCCCGCCCATTGATGCGGGCCAGGCGCTCGCGCAGGGCTTGCACGGTGGCCGGCTCCACCAGGTCGGTCTTGCTCAGCAGCAGGCGATCGGCAAAGCCCACCTGGGCCTGGGCGATGGTCTGGGTCAGATGGACGTCGGCATGGGCGGCGTCGACCAGGGTGATGATGCCGTCCAGGATGTACCGCTCGCGCAGCTCTTCGTCGATGAAGAACGTTTGTGCCACTGGCGCAGGGTCGGCCAACCCTGTGCACTCGATCACCAGCCGATCAAACGCGATTTCGCCGGCGTCGAGCCGCTCCAGCAGCAGGAACAGAGCACGGGTAAGGTCGCCATGAATGCTGCAGCACACACAGCCGTTGGCCAGGGTCATGACCTGCACCGGCTCGTCGCCGAGCAACTGGCTGTCGATGCCTGCTTCGCTGAACTCGTTTTCGATCACGGCCAGCCTCAGGCCATGCTCGGCCTTGAGCATGTGCTTGAGCAGCGTGGTCTTGCCGGCACCGAGAAAGCCGGTCAGTACGGTTACGGGAATCGGGGTCTGCACGCAGAACATCTCCTGTTCGGAAAAAACACAGGCCCCACCGCGACAGGCCTGCGTTGATCGCCAGTGGCTGCCCCCAAGGGGAGCAGGCTGGTCGATGAACGCAGGCTGCCGACGGTGAGGCCGGTACAGCTCAACGCTTGTGGCTTAACAGCATTTGGGCCCGGACTTGCCACCATAACGCGCTTCCTGGCGCTCTCGGAAGAACGCTTCGTGCGTCATGACCGGTTTGTCCGGATGCGTCTTGTTCATGTGTTCGACGTAATTGTCGTAATCAGGCATGCCCACCATAAGGCGTGCAGCCTGCCCCAGGTATTTGCCCAGCCGACCCAGGTCATTGAACATCGCAGCAGTCCTCTCAAGCGTCAGGCAGTGCCTGGAACGGGGTTTCCTTGTCGGTCCGCTCTTTGCGACCCCAGGCGGCGTAACCCACCTTGATCGCGAAGAACAGAATGCTGAACACCACCAGCAGGAACAGGATGGTCAGCCCGGCGTTGGTATAAGCGTTGTAGATCACGTGCTGCATCTGCCCGATGTCCTTGGCCGGTGCCAGTACCTGCCCAGCGTCCAGCGCGGTGCTGTATTTCTTGGCCAAGGCCAGGAAACCCACGGCTGGGTTGGGATCGAACAGCTTGATCAGGCCGGCCGCCGTGGTGCAGATCAGCAACCAGGTGGCTGGCAGCAGGGTGACCCAGATGTAGCGCTGGCGCTTCATCTTGATCAGCACCACGGTGCCCAGCATCAATGCGATACCGGCCAGCATCTGGTTGGAAATGCCGAACAGCGGCCACAGGGTGTTGATACCCCCGAGTGGGTCGATCACGCCTTGATAGAGCAAGTAGCCCCACATGGCCACGCAACCGGCAGTAGCCAGCAGGTTCGCGCCCCACGACTCGGTGCGCTTGAGCGCCGGCACGAAACTGCCCAGCAAATCCTGCAACATGAAGCGCCCGGCACGAGTACCGGCGTCCACGGCGGTGAGGATGAACAAGGCCTCGAACAAAATGGCGAAGTGGTACCAGAACGCCATGGTGTTCTCGCCTGGCAACACTTGGTGAAGAATCTGCGCGATACCCACGGCCAATGTCGGCGCACCGCCGGCGCGGGCCAGAATGGTGTGCTCGCCAATGTCACGGGCAACCGCCTCAAGCTGCTCAGGCGTAATCAAGAAGCCCCAGCTGCTGACCGTCTGCGCCACCGAAACCGTGTCTGCACCTACCACGGCAGCCGGGCTGTTCATGGCGAAATACACGCCCGGCTCGATCACCGAAGCCGCGACCATGGCCATGATCGCCACGAACGATTCCATCAGCATGCCACCGTAGCCGATGTAGCGGGCGTTGGTTTCGTTATCCAGCAGCTTGGGCGTGGTGCCCGACGAGATCAGGGCATGGAACCCCGATACCGCGCCACAAGCGATGGTGATGAACAGGAACGGGAACAGCGTGCCCTTCCAGACCGGGCCGGTGCCATCGGTGAACTGGGTCAACGCTGGCATCTTGAGCTCAGGGGCGATGATCAGGATGCCGATGGCAAGGCCCACGATGGTGCCGATCTTGAGGAAGGTCGACAGGTAGTCACGCGGGGCCAACACCAGCCAGACCGGCAGCACGGCGGCGACGAAGCCGTAGCCCACCAGCATCCAGGTGATCTGTACACCGGTAAAGGTGAAAGCTGGGCCCCAGACCGGATCCGCAGCAATCTGGCCGCCCAGCCAGATGGAAGCAAGCAGCAGCACTACGCCGATGATGGAAATCTCACCGATGCGGCCGGGGCGGATATAGCGCATGTAGACGCCCATGAACATGGCGATCGGGATGGTCGCCATCACCGTGAACATGCCCCAGGGGCTCTCGGCCAAGGCCTTGACCACGATCAGCGCCAGCACCGCGAGGATGATGATCATGATCAGGAAACAGCCGAACAGGGCGATGGTGCCCGGTATGCGGCCCATCTCTTCACGCACCATGTCGCCCAGTGAACGGCCGTTGCGGCGGGTGGACAGGAACAGGACCATGAAGTCCTGGACGGCACCGGCCAGTACCACACCGGCAATCAGCCACAGGGTGCCGGGCAGGTAGCCCATCTGCGCCGCCAGTACTGGCCCGACCAAGGGACCTGCGCCGGCGATGGCCGCGAAGTGGTGGCCGAAGAGGATGTGCTTGTTGGTTGGAACATAGTCCAGACCGTCATTGTTGAGCACCGCAGGGGTGGCGCGGCGTGGATCGAGTTGCATCACCTTGGTGGCGATGAACAGGCTGTAATAGCGGTAGGCGACCAAGTAAATGGCCACTGCCGCGACCACGATCCACAAGGCATTGATCGCTTCGCCACGGCGCAGGGCAACGACACCCAGCGCGCAGGCTCCCAGGACTGCCAGCACCAGCCACGGGAGGTGGCGTAGCAGGCTGTTGTTATTGTTCATAGTTGGCTTCCAGCTGAGAGGTTGGAATGGTCAGCACACTGAGTCTAGGGCCTGCTGGTCGCCTTTACCATCTCCAATTGCATGCCGATCTACAGCGCAACTTCACGTGGTAGAGCAGTACTGCACCACCGACTACCTGGTAGTTCTGCCAGTTGTCGAGCCAGGGCCGATTGGCCGACCTTGGTACTTCCAACTCTAGCGAGGAAGTCGCCATGAACTCACTTCATCTCATCATCGCAGCCAGCCTTGCGGCGGGCAGTGTGCACGTCAATGCCGCACCTGTGGAGCCGATGCATGGCGCAGTGGAGATGCCTGTTTCCAGGCAGTACTACTGTTATCAACAGGGTGACTACAACTGGCCAGTCGACGGTTCCAACATCAAGAGCCCTGGGTGCAAGGCTGCTTACCAACATGTCTATAAAAAGTTTGGCAACAATGCGCAACAGGCTGTTTACCAGTTCAATCAATGGCATGAGGTGTCGAAGAACGTCGTTGATTTCCGCAATAAGGAGGCTGTCAAAAAAGCCATTCCAGATGGTCAGCTGTGCTCGGCAGGCAATAGCCTGACGGACACGAAAACGAAGGCTGCGCAGGTCAATGACAAGAGCGGCCTGGACGTCCCTGCCGATTGGCACGTCCAGGACTGGAAAAAAGATGACGACAACAAAGCCCACATGCGCTACAAAATCATGGCGCCGCACAACCCTAGCTACTGGGAAATCTATGTGTCCAAGCCGGACTACAACCCCACCCAGCAGCCTTTGAAATGGGATGACTTGGAGCTGGTACAGGAAATCGGAGATGTCCAGCCTGTCAATGGCTACTACGAGTTCGACGTCGATCTCAAGGAGCACACTGGCCGACGCGTGGTCTACACCCGCTGGCAACGCGATGACGCTGCAGGTGAGGGTTTCTACAACTGCAGCGACGTGAATATCGTCAAGTAACGTAGGGACGAATCCGGGGATCATGGCTGGTCTATAGTCTGAACATCAGATGAGGACTCGCCATGACCCCGCCACCTTCCGAACGCCGCCGCTTCCAACGCATCGATTTCGACGCACCTGCCGAACTTCGCCAAGGCGAACAGCGCTGGCCTGCCAGACTCATCGATCTCTCCCTCAAAGGCCTGTTGGTCGAGCGCCCGACCGACTGGACCCCGGACCCTACCCAGAACTACGAGGCCGTTATTCAGCTCGACGCCGATACCTGGGTGAAAATGCAGGTCGAACTGCGCCATGAAGAACCCACGCGGCTGGGCTTCGTGTGCCTGTACATCGACATCGACTCCATGAGCCACCTGCACCGTCTTGTGGAACTGAACATTGCCGACAGCACCGAAATGATGCGTGAGCTGCGCGAATTGATCGAATAACAGGATCTATTAGCTGGCTATCTTCTTGACCGTTAGTCCTTTCCTGTCCATCTAGACAGCTTCCTGCCTAGTGCAGGCATCGTTGTATACACCCTTTTCTCATAAGCGCTTCGGGTTGGTATGCCTCCTGCAACAAGGATGCATACGCCCTGAGGCTTTACCCTGCGGCGCTTGGATCAAAATATTGTATACAATTTGTGTAGTACCTGTAGGCAATAACTGACTACAGTAGCTCCACAACAATAAACAGAGAGCCTGCGCCATGACTACGTCCACAAGCACGTCTCCCGCCCAGCGACCAGAGGACGAAAACCTCGGCCTGGGTGCCAACCTGGCCTATGGCCTGCAGCATGTGTTGACCATGTATGGGGGAATTGTCGCCGTACCCTTGATTCTGGGGCAGGCCGCAGGCCTCAATGGCGCAGAAATCGGCATGCTTATCGCCGCTTCGCTGTTTGCAGGTGGCTTGGCGACCTTGCTTCAGACCCTGGGTCTGCCATTTTTCGGCTGCCAGCTCCCTCTGGTACAGGGGGTGTCGTTTGCCGGCGTCGCCACCATGGGCGCCATTCTCAGCAGTGAAAGTGGGGGCGGGCTGCCGGGGGTGCTCGGCGCGGTAATGGCCGCCTCGCTGATAGGGCTGCTGATCACCCCGGTATTCTCGCGCATCACCAAGTTCTTCCCACCGCTGGTAACCGGCATCGTGATCACCACCATCGGCCTGACGCTGATGCCGGTGGCCGCGCGTTGGGTAATGGGTGGCAACAGCGCCTCACCTGATTTCGGCAGCATGGCCAACATCGGCTTGGCGGCGCTTACCTTTGCCATCGTGCTGCTGCTGAGCAAACTGGGTAGCGCGACGATATCCCGGTTGTCCATCCTGCTGGCGATGGTGGTCGGTACGCTTATCGCCTGGGCACTGGGCATGACCGACTTCAGCAAGGTTACCGAAGGCCCTGTTTTCGCCTTCCCCACGCCCTTTCACTTCGGCATGCCGGAGTTCCACATCGCGGCCATCCTGTCGATGTGCATCGTCATCATGGTGACGCTGGTCGAAACCTCGGCCGACATCCTGGCCGTGGGTGAGATCATCGGTACCAAGGTCGACTCCAAGCGCCTGGGCAATGGCCTGCGCGCCGACATGGCCTCAAGCATCCTGGCACCGGTGTTCGGCTCGTTCACGCAAAGTGCGTTCGCCCAAAACGTCGGCCTGGTGGCGGTTACTGGCGTGCGCAGCCGTTACGTGGTGGCCACCGGCGGTCTGATCCTGGTCGTACTGGGCTTGCTGCCAATCATGGGGCGCATCATCGCCGCAGTGCCTACCCCCGTGCTGGGCGGCGCGGGCATCGTGTTGTTCGGCACGGTGGCAGCCAGCGGCATCCGCACCTTGTCCAAGGTCAGCTACCAGAACAATGTCAACCTGATCATCGTTGCCGCTTCCCTGGGCTTTGGCATGATTCCGATCGCCGCACCGGCCTTCTATCACCAGTTCCCCACCTGGTTCGAAACCATCTTCCACTCAGGCATCAGTTCGGCGGCGATCATGGCCATCCTGCTGAACCTGATCTTCAACCATTTCACGGCAGGCAATTCGGACCAGCAGTCGGTGTTCGCTGCCGGCTACGAACGCACCATTCGCTATTCGGATATCTCCGCACTGCGCGACGGTGACTATTTCAAGGATGGCAGGCTGTTCGATGCCGAAGGCCACGAGGTGCCGATGAGGGGCCAGGACGAGCATGGCAGTGAGCCGGTCAAGCGCGCAGCAGTCGCCGAGCACTGACCTATCACGTGGGTGTTGTACCGGGCCGATGCGCATCGTCGGCCCTTTTTTTCGCCTGTGAACTATTCGAACAAGGCATCCAGCGCCTGCTCAAGGCGCGTCACAGCGATGACCTGCAACCCTGCAGGCGCCTCCTTGGGTGCATTGCCCTTGGGCACGATGGCACGCTTGAAGCCGTGCTTGGCAGCCTCCTTGAGCCGCTCCTGGCCACTGGGTACAGGCCGCACCTCACCCGACAGGCCGATTTCCCCGAACACCAGCAGGCCATGGGCCAGCGGCCGATTGCGCAGGCTGGACATGACCGCAGCGAGTAACGCCAGGTCCGAAGCCGTTTCCAACACTTTCACACCGCCCACCACGTTCAGGAACACATCCTGATCGTGGGTCGGGATGCCCCCATGCCGGTGCAGAACGGCCAGCAGCATGGCCAGACGGTTCTGATCCAGGCCCAGGGTGACGCGGCGCGGGTTGGCCAGGTGGCTGTCATCGACCAGGGCCTGGACCTCGACCAGCATCGGCCGGGTACCTTCCCAAGTGGCCATCACGACGCTGCCAGGGACTTCTTCCTGGGTGCGATTGAGAAAGATCGCCGAGGGGTTGGAGACCTCTTTCAAACCCCGGTCGGTCATGCCGAACACGCCCAGCTCGTTTACCGCGCCGAAGCGGTTCTTCACCGCTCGCAGCAGCCGCAGGCGACCGTCGGATTCGCCCTCGAAATACAACACGGTATCGACCATGTGCTCCAGCACCCGCGGGCCTGCCAGCGAGCCCTCCTTGGTCACGTGGCCCACCAGGAAGATCGCTGTGCCACTTTGCTTGGCATAACGCACCAGCAGCGCCGTACTTTCACGCACCTGCGCCACCCCGCCCGGGGCGGATTGCAACTGTTCGGTGAAAATGGTCTGGATGGAGTCGATCACCATTACCCGTGGCTTTTCCTGACGGGCGGTGGCGATGATGGTTTCGATGCAGGTTTCGGTCATGACCTTGAGCTGGTCCTGGGGAAGGCCCAGACGCCGGGAGCGCATGGCCACCTGCTGCTGGGATTCCTCGCCAGTGACGTACAACGCCGGCATGCCGACGGCGATATTGCACAGGGTCTGCAGCAGAATCGTCGATTTGCCGATCCCTGGATCGCCACCGATCAAGACCACGGAGCCATCGACCAGGCCACCGCCCAGCACACGGTCGAGCTCGGTGCTGCTGGTGGTGAAGCGCGGTATCTCCTCGACGCTGACCTCAGCCAGGGTCTTGATCTGCGCCTGCTGCCCTGTCCAGCCGGCGCGGCCCGTGCTGGGGGCTGCGGCGCCGCCGCTCTCGATCATGGTTTCGACCAGCGTGTTCCAGGCGCCACACTCGCCACACTGGCCAGCCCATTTCGGAAAAGTCGCGCCGCACTCGGTGCAGCCATACAAGCGCTTGGCCTTGGCCATGGGTGAGTGCCTCCGGGCAAAACCTGCATGATACCCGAGCCTGACCGTGTCCCGAATGCCTTGGGATGCGACAAAACTATTCGGTGCGACAGAAGTCACTACCCCTGAATGCAGCGCATGAAGCGTTTAAGTGGCTTACACTGCGTTTACCTCACCATTTGTTACAAAGGAATCGAAACATGGGCATGATCAGTGAGTTCAAGGCCTTCGCGGTCAAAGGCAATGTCGTCGACATGGCGGTAGGTATCATCATCGGCGCGGCCTTCGGCAAGATCGTCTCGTCCTTCGTCGGCGACGTGGTCATGCCACCACTGGGCCTGCTGATCGGCGGCGTTGACTTCAGCGACCTGGCCATCACCTTGAAGGCGGCGCAAGGCGACGTCCCGGCCGTGGTGCTGGCCTATGGCAAGTTCATCCAGACCGTGATCGATTTCGTGATCATCGCCTTTGCGATCTTCATGGGCGTCAAAGCCATCAATCGGCTCAAGCGCGAAGAGGCCGTGGCGCCAAGCGTGCCGCCGGCGCCGTCGCCCGAGCAGACCCTGCTCACCGAGATCCGCGACCTGCTCAAGGCTCAGAACCGGCCCTGAAGCTCACCGTTACAGGCTGCAGGAAGCGGCGAACCTCCATGCACCGCTTCACCCCTGTAGCCTGTAGCGGCACGTCGGCTACCAGTACGTCTCGACGGCCACCTGGCCCGGCCGTTTGCTAAGGCTCAACTGCAGGTCGCGGGCCTTGAGCACCTTGCGCGTTTCATCGATCATCTCAGGGTTGCCGCACAGCATGATTCGCGAGTGCTCGGGTGACAGCTCAAGCCCCGCGGCTTTTTCCAGCTCGCCGTTTTCGATCAATGTGGTGATGCGCTGATTCAGGGCGCCTGGATGTCGCTCACGCGTCACGACCGGGATGAACTGCAACTTGCCGGCATGCTCGGCCAGGTACTCACGCTGTTCCAAGCCAGCGATTTCATTCAGATAGGCCAACTCCCTGGCCTCTCGCACCGAATACACCAGTTTGATGTTGTCGAAGCGTTCCCAGGCTTCGAAGTCCTGCAGAATCGACATGAAAGGCGCAATGCCTGTACCCGTGGCCAGCAACCACAGGTCGCGTCCGTCGACAAAGCGGTCAAGGGTGAGAAAGCCGAAGGCCTGACGCTCCACCAATAGCGTATCGCCCTCACCCAGTCGGCTAAGCTCACTGGTGAACTCACCGCCCGGCACTACGATTGAAAAGAAATCCAGGTATTCATCGTGGGGTGCGCTGACCATGGAATAGGCGCGCCAAACCACACTGCCATCCGCCTTGGCCACGCCCAGGCGTGCAAATTGACCGGAGCGAAAGCGAAAACCCGCATCCCGGGTAACCCGCAGGCTGAAGAGGTTCGGCGTGAGCGGCTGAACATCGAGCAAGGTCTGGCGGGTGAATTTTTCGTCGCTGGCGGTCATGTCGGGCTCCATGTCTTGGGTCCCTACAGTGTCGCGCAAAGCGCCCGGGATAAAAACCACTGGGTTTTTGCGGCTTCAAGAGCTGTACAAAGGTAATCAGAAATACAGCACAGTTATAGCGAAAAAGATGAACACAGTGATCTGGATCTATCTACACTGGTCACGTACCCATATGGACTGGGCCGCGTCGCCCTTGGAGATTGGCATGTTTCACTGGAACCCCGAGCACCTGCACGCCCTGGTGAGCGAGCGTAGTCCTCGGAAGCTGTTCGACATCGCGGTGCATCTCGCTCAGGACATGGATTTCGAATTTTTGGGCCTCAAGCTTCGCATCCAGATCGCCACCCAGACACCTCGCCATTACTTGTACAGCAATTATCCCAAGGCCTGGATCGAACGCTACCAGCACGAAGAGTTCTACAAGCAGGACGCCGCGGCTGCGCTCAGCCACAACTCGACCAACCCTGTGGTATGGAGCGACGAGGTCTACCGCGAGGCACCGCATTTTCGCGAAGCGGCCTGCGAGCATGGCCTGCGTCATGGCTGGACCCAGTCCTTGCATGATCTGCAGCACAACGAAAGCCAAATGAGTGTGTCCCGGCCGCTACGCAAGGTCGAGACCGCCGAGCTGTTCGAAAAAGCCGGTGCCATCCAGTGGTTGTGCCATACCGTACATGCGGTGCTGAGCGCCCATCACCTCGATGCACTGTGCCCATCCCAACCCAAGATGAGCGAACGGGAACTGGAAGTGCTGAAGTGGTCTGCGGCCGGCAAGACGGCTGCCGATGTCGCCTGCATCCTGTCGCTGTCGCAGAGTACGGTGAACTTTCATATTCGCAGCGTGATCACCAAGACCAATGCCGCCAACAAGGCAGGCGCCGTCGCCATTGCCGCGTTGCGCGGCTGGATCTGACGCCAGGGCCTGCGAGCCCAGCCAAAGCCCTGTAGAATCGCTCGACCAGGCCTGCAGCGAACGGTTGCGGGCAGCTTTGTACCCGAGCCAGATTGCCATGCCCCTGTTGACCACGCCCTTCGCCGAACTCGATCTGATCCGCCAGCCAGACCAGGCCAACGACCCCTTGCAGGCCTTTGACGCCGCCGATGAGTACCTGCTCGAACAATTGCATGCCCAGGCATTGCCAGGCGGCAGCCGTGTGCTGGTGCTCAACGACAGTTTCGGGGCGCTGGCGGTGAGCCTTGCCGGACACATGCAGGTGACCAGCAGCGGCGACTCCTACCTTGCTCAACTCGCGCTAGGCAAGAACCTGGCACGTAACGGCCTGCCTGCGGACAGCGTTTCGTTCGTGCCTGCCTGCCACACCTGGCAAGGCCCCTTCGATCGGGTAGTGATCAGAGTGCCCAAGACGCTTGCCTTGCTCGAAGAGCAACTCATTCGGCTGCAAGGGCACCTGGCCCCAGGAGCGCTGGTGATCGCCGGGGCCATGATCAAGCACCTTCCCCATGCCGCCGGCGACCTGCTGGAGAAGTATGTCGGACCTATGCAAGCCTCGCTGGCACGTAAAAAAGCCCGGCTGCTGACCGCCACGGTGGAGGCGCGTCCCGCCTTCACCTCGCCCTACCCCAGCCGCTATCGCCTGGAATCGCCACCGCTGGAACTGCTCAACCATGCCAATGTCTTCTGTCGTGAAGGCCTGGACATTGGTACGCGGGCGTTTCTTCCGCATTTGCCGGACAACCTGGGCAATGCCCGGGTCGCAGACCTGGGTTGCGGCAACGGCGTGCTGGCCATTGCCAGCGCCCTGAAAAATCCAGACGCCCAGTACACCCTGGTGGACGAGTCTTACATGGCCGTACAGTCGGCACGGGAAAACTGGCAGCTTGCGCTGGGCGATCGGCCAGCCGATTTTCTGGCCGTAGACGGCTTGGCCGGCATCGAAAAACAGTCACTGGACGTAGTGCTGTGCAACCCGCCCTTCCACCAGCAGCAAGTGGTGGGTGATGTGCTGGCCTGGCGCATGTTCCAGCAGGCCCGCGAGGCGCTGGTGGTCGGTGGCGCCTTGTATATCGTGGGCAACCGCCACCTGGGCTATCACAGCAAGCTTGCCCGCCTGTTCCGAGGCGTGGAGCAGGTGGCGGCAACGCCCAAGTTCGTGGTGCTCAAGGCACGCAAGTAACTGTCCACAGGTAGCGCACCGCACGGCGTCAGGGTCAGCAGACGCGTATAGCGCGCTACCTGTCGATGCCAGGGCTCAGTGGGTAGTCAACCCGGCTGCGCTCATGAACAGGCGCATCAACCAGGCCGCCACACCCAGCGCGGCCACACTCAACGCCCAGATCAACACCAACCAGCCCAGGCGCTGCCACAGCGGTTTCTTGCCTGCCACGTCCTGCTCATGGGTCATGGTGCAGCCTCCTAGTGATAGCCCTGGTCATGGGTGACCTTGCCACGGAACACGTAGTAGCTCCAGAAGGTGTAACCCAGGATCAGCGGAAGAATGAACAGCGTTCCCACCAACATGAAGCCCTGGCTTTGCGGCGGCGCGGCAGCCTCCCAGATCGAGATCGATGGCGGGATGATATTGGGCCACAGGCTGATGCCCAAGCCGCTGTAACCCAGGAAGATCAGCCCCAGCGTCAGCAAAAACGGCATGTAGTTCGCGCTACGGGCTACTGCCTTGAACAGGTTGTAGAAGGTCAACAGCACCAGGATCGGCACCGGCATGAACCACACCAGGTTGGGCATGCTGAACCAGCGATCGGCAATCTGCGGATAGGCGATTGGCGTCCACAGGCTGACCACACCCATTACAGCCAGCAGCACAAGCGCCAGCGGCCGTCCAAGCTTGTGCATCTGTTCCTGAAGCGGCCCCTCGGTCTTCATGATCAGCCAGGTACACCCTAGCAGCGCGTAGGCCACGATCAGCCCCAAGCCGCAGAACAGGCTGAAGGGTGTCAGCCAGTCCAGCGAGCCACCGGCGTAATGCCGATCCACGACCTTGAAGCCTTCGATGAAGGCGCCCAGCGCCACGCCCTGGAAGAACGTTGCCACCAGAGAGCCCCAGATGAACGCCTTGTCCCACAGATGGCGACCAGCGTCGGTGGCCTTGAAGCGGAACTCGAAGGCCACGCCCCGGAAGATCAGACCGATCAGCATCAGAATCAGTGGCAGATAGAGCGCCTCGAGCACGACGGCATACGCCATCGGGAACGCGCCGAACAGCCCCGCGCCACCCAGCACGAGCCAGGTCTCGTTGCCGTCCCAGACCGGTGCGACCGTGTTCATCATCACGTCGCGGTCACGCTCGTGTTTGACGAAGGGGAAGAGCATGCCAATGCCCAGGTCGAAGCCGTCCATCACCACGTACATCATGACGCCGAAGATGATGATGCCGGCCCAGATCAGTGGAAGATCGATACCCATGGCTCAGTTCCCCTTGCTCAGGTCTGCAGTGGTGGCATCGCTGCCTTCGTCGGCGGCGGACAATGGCCGCGCCGGCGTGCGTTTGCGGCCAGGACCGCCCGGACGCTGCTGATCGCCTTCGCCGGTATGCGGGCCCTTGCGCACCAGGCGCATCATGTAGGCGAACCCTGTGCCGAACAGGGCGAAGTACACCACCACGAACGCCACCAGGGTGAACCCCAGTTGGGCATAGCTGTGGTTGGAGACGCCGTCGGCCGTGCGCATCAGCCCGTAGACCACCCAGGGCTGGCGGCCGATTTCGGTGGTGAACCAGCCGGCGAGGATTGCCAGCAATCCTGAAGGCCCCATCCAGGTCACGAAATGCAGGAACGGCCGCGAGGTGTACAGCTTGCCGCCTTTGCGCAATACAAGGCTCCACACGCCAGCGGCGATCATCAACATGCCCAGCGCCACCATGATGCGGAAGGACCAGAAGATGATGGTGGAGTTGGGCCGGTCTTCAGGCGGGAACTCCTTCAATGCCGGCACCTGCTTGTCCAGGCTGTGGGTGAGAATGAGGCTCCCGAGCACCGGGATCTCGATCTTGAACCGTGTCGTTTCAGCTTGCATGTCCGGGATGCCAAAGAGGATCAACGGGGTAGGCTCGCCAGGAGGGTTCTCCCAATGCCCTTCGATGGCAGCGATTTTCGCCGGTTGATGCTTGAGGGTATTGAGCCCGTGGAAGTCGCCGATCACTGCCTGGATGGGCGCGACGATCAGCGCCATCCACATGGCCATGGAAAGCATCTTGCGCACCGAGGGGTTGTCGCGTCCACGCAGCAGGTGCCAGGCAGCCGATGCCCCCACGAAGAAGGCGGTGGCGACGAATGCCGCCGTGGCCATGTGCATCAGGCGGAACGGGAACGAAGGGTTGAAGATGACCGCGAACCAGTCGACCGGAATCACGCGACCATCGATGATTTCGTGACCTTGCGGGGTATGCATCCAGCTGTTCGAGGCCAGAATCCAGAAAGTGGAAATCAGCGTTCCGAGCGCCACCATGCAGGTGGCGAAGAAATGCAGGCCACGGCCTACGCGGTTCCAGCCAAAGAGCATCACCCCCAGGAAACCTGCCTCGAGGAAGAAGGCGGTCAGCACCTCGTAGGTCAACAGGGGCCCGGTGACCGAACCTGCGAACTCGGAAAAACGGCTCCAGTTGGTGCCGAACTGATAGGCCATGACCAGGCCCGAGACCACGCCCATGCCGAAGTTGACTGCGAAGATTTTCGACCAGAAGTGGTACAGGTCCCGATAGACCTGCCTGTCTGTCTTGAGCCACAACCCTTCGAGCACCGCCAGGTAACTGGCCAGGCCGATAGTGATGGCAGGGAACAGGATATGGAAGGACACGGTAAACGCGAACTGGATCCGGGCAAGATCCAGTGCCTCCAGACCGAACATAGGTGCTACCTCATCAGATAATCCGGCGGTCGGGCACTCGGCCCTGTCGCCCACTGCCCCCACATAGTCGAGTACGGCGTGTTGGAATTGTTCTGTTCGATGTGCAGGGATTGCGGCCAAAGGCCGAAATCGTCGGGGATCGTTGCAAACGCAACGATTGATCCAGGTCAACGATATGAATCAAGCATAGCCCCGAATAGCCCGGTGCGAGGTGTGGTTGTTTGCCGCGTGACCGGTTGCCCCACCCCCTGTTCAGCGGCACCGAAACGGTGTCGGACACGGTAAACAGCAACTATTTGTTACATACAGATGATAGGCTGCGGAGCTTCCCCTGCATCGAGGTCACAGGTGTCCGATGTCCGAGACTGAACCGCCGCTGTTGCGTCACCATCGCCCTTTTCTGGCGTTCTGGCTGGCACGGGTCTTCACCGCCAGCGGATTCCAGATGTTGACCGTGGCGATTGGCTGGCACCTGTATCAGCTGACCGGCAACGTGCTGGACCTGGGACTTGTCGGACTGGTGGAGTTCGCACCCCGTGTGCTGTTCATGCTGCACACCGGCCATGTGGCAGACCGCTATGACCGGCGCAAGGTTGCCGCCCTGTGCCAATGCCTGCAAGGGCTGATCGCACTGGCCCTGGCGCTGGGCAGCGCCACGGATCAGGTCAGCCGCGAACTGATTTTCGTGCTGGCGTTTCTGCTCGGCGCCACCCGTTCGTTCGAGATGCCGGCGACCCAGGCGCTGCTGCCCAACGTCGTGCCCGCGGGCCTGTTTCCACGGGCGGTCGCCGCGTCGGCCTCTGCGACCCAGTCGGCTACCATTGTGGCGCCCGCCGTGGGCGGCTTCCTGTACGCATTCGGCAGCGGCTGGGTCTACGGCCCGACCGTGGCGTTGTATGCCATAGCCTGTGTGCTGACCCTGAGCCTGCAGGCGCGAGGACAAGTCGTTCAACGGGGCCGTGCCACCGTCGAGTCGCTGCTGGCCGGCATTCGTTTCATTCGCAGCCGGCCGGATATCCTGGGCGCCATCTCGCTGGACCTGTTCGCCGTGCTGCTGGGCGGGGCCACAGCGCTGCTGCCGGTATTTGCCAAGGACATCCTGCTGACAGGGCCGCTGGGGCTCGGGCTGCTGCGTTCGGCGCCCGCAGTAGGCGCGTTGCTGATGTCGGTGTGGTTGGCGCGCTTTCCCTTCGAGCGCAAGGTGGGCCGAACCATGTTCACGGCGGTGGGCGTCTTTGGCGTGGCCACTATCGCGTTCGGCCTGTCCACATCCTTCTGGTTTTCCCTGGCGGTCCTTGTGGTACTGGGCGCTGCCGACATGATCAGCATGGTCATTCGAGGCGCTTTCGTGCAGTTGCATACCCCGGACGAAATGCGCGGGCGCGTCAGCGCCGTCAACGGGCTGTTCATCGGTGCCTCCAATCAGCTCGGCGAATTCGAATCGGGGGTCACCGCGCACTGGTTTGGTACGGTGCCAGCCGTCGTCATGGGTGGGGTGGGCACCTTGGTGGTGACGGGAGTGTGGATAAAACTGTTCCCCACGTTGGCCAACCGGGACCGTTTGCACGAAGACTGAAAGGCCGCCCCAGCGGCCCTGTACGCCAGGCGCACCGGGCGCGGCCAGCCTATTCCCAGACGGCCATAGGCCCCTGCCCGGCATGCTGGTATGATGCGCGGCTTTTTTCTGCCCCATAGAAATCACGGCAGCCGGTACGGTCTGTGCTTTGCTGATGGGGTCGACATATTCATGGCGCCGGGGGCGCCTCGGGGAGCGGGCATGCTGGAAAGGCTGTTTCAACTAAAAGCACACAACACCAATGTGCGCACCGAGATACTGGCGGGCGTCACCACCTTCCTGGCCATGGCCTACATTCTCTTCGTCAACCCGAGCATCCTCGGCGAGACGGGCATGGACAAGGGTGCGCTGTTCGTCGCCACCTGCCTGGCGGCGGCCATTGGCTCGACCACCATGGGCCTGATCGCCAACTACCCGATCGCCTTGGCGCCGGGCATGGGCCTGAACGCGTTCTTCACCTACACCGTGGTGCTGCACATGGGGCACACCTGG
The DNA here is from genome assembly GCF_900230165.1 of Pseudomonas sp. URMO17WK12:I9. Lineage (NCBI taxonomy): Bacteria > Pseudomonadati > Pseudomonadota > Gammaproteobacteria > Pseudomonadales > Pseudomonadaceae > Pseudomonas > Pseudomonas sp. URMO17WK12:I9. The sequence goes on from NZ_OCMQ01000004.1 coordinate 354,699, forward strand.
CAAGTGGCCCTGGGTGCGGTATTCCTGTCGGCGGTGATGTTCTTCCTGCTGTCGATCTTCCGAATCCGGGAATGGATCGTGAACAGCATTCCCCTGCCCCTGCGCTCGGCCATTGCTGCGGGCATCGGACTGTTCCTAGCGCTGATCGCGCTGCACAATGCGGGCATCGTCGTCGATAACCCTGCAACCCTAGTGGGCATGGGCGACTTGCGTCAGCCGGCACCGATTCTGGCCACACTGGGCTTCTTCCTGATCGTTGGCCTGGAAGCGTTGAAGGTGCGCGGCGCCGTGTTGATCGGCATCCTGGCCGTGACCGTGGCAGCCATTGCCATGGGCGTCACGCCCTTCGGGGGCATCGTGTCCATGCCGCCTTCGCTGGCGCCGACCTTCCTGCAACTGGACATCGCCGGCGCGCTGGACGTGGGCCTGGTGAGCGTCATCTTCGCCTTCCTGTTCGTCGACCTGTTCGACAACTCCGGCACCCTGATCGGCGTGGCCAAACGTGCAGGGCTGATGGGCAAGGATGGCCACATGCCGAAGATGGGCCGTGCCCTGATTGCCGACAGCACCGCCGCCATGGCCGGCTCGCTGCTGGGCACCTCGACCACCACCAGCTATATCGAGTCGGCGGCTGGCGTGAGCGCCGGGGGGCGTACGGGCCTTACGGCCATCGTGGTCGCCGTGCTGTTCCTGCTGGCCCTGTTCTTCGCACCGCTGGCTGGCAGCGTACCGGCCTTCGCCACCGCGCCGGCGTTGCTGTTCGTCGCCGTGCTGATGGCTTCGGGCCTGGCAGAAATCAATTGGGACGACGTCACCGAAGCAGCCCCAGTGGTGGTCACCGCGTTGGCCATGCCGCTGACCTATTCGATCGCCAACGGCATTGCCTTCGGCTTCATTGCCTGGACCGCCGTGAAACTCATTTCCGGGCGTCGCCATGACCTGAACGCGGCCCTGGTGATTCTTTCCATCCTGTTCGTCATCAAACTGGGTTGGTTCAACGCATGAGTGCTGCATTCGACCCTAGCGCCTATGACGCGCAACTGCAGGATAAGACCGCCCGCCTGCGCGAGCTGCTCGCACCTTTCGGTGCGCCGGAGCCCGCCGTCTTCGACTCGCCGCGCGCGCACTATCGCCTGCGTGCGGAATTCCGCCTCTGGCGCGAGGACGGCCAGCGCCACTATGCGATGTTCGCCCCGGGCGAGAAGCACAAGGCTATCTTGATCGACGACTTCCCGATTGCCAGCCAGCGCATCAACGACCTGATGCCGCGCCTGAAGGCGGCCTGGCAGGCCAGCGAGGCTTTGAGCAATCGCCTGTTCCAGGTGGAATTCCTCACCACCCTGGCGGGTGATGCGATGGTCACGCTGTGCTACCACCGCCCACTGGACGAAGCGTGGGAAGTGGCCGCGCGGCAACTGGCCCAAGATCTGGGCGTGAGCCTGATCGGCCGCTCCAAGGGCAAGCGCCTGGTCATCGGCCGTGACTATGCGGTTGAAAAGCTCGACGTGGCCGGCCGTGTGTTCAGCTATCGCCAGCCTGAAGGCGCATTCACCCAGCCCAACGGCGCCGTGAACCAGAAGATGCTGAGCTGGGCCTTCGAGGCCATGGGCGATCGCGATGACGACCTGCTGGAACTGTACTGCGGCAACGGCAACTTCACCTTGCCGCTGGCCACCCGGGTGCGCCAGGTGCTGGCTACCGAAATCAGCAAGACCTCGGTCAACGCCGCACTGAGCAACCTGGCCGAGAACGCTGTGGATAACGTGCGCCTGGTGCGCTTGTCGGCTGAAGAGCTGACCCAGGCGCTGAACGAAGTGCGCCCTTTCCGCCGCCTCGAAGGCATCGATCTGAAAAGCTACGCATTCGGCACGGTCTTCGTTGATCCGCCGCGCGCCGGCATGGACCCGGACACCTGCGAGCTGACCCGACGTTTCGAGCGGATCCTGTACATTTCGTGCAACCCGGAAACACTCGCGGCGAACATTGCCCAGCTCCACGACACCCACCGGATCGAACGCTGCGCGTTGTTCGATCAATTCCCCTACACCCACCACATGGAAAGCGGTGTGCTGCTGGTGCGGCGCTGAGCCTGGACCCTGTGCAGGCCGGGGACGATGAAATTGAATTCAGGCGCCCCGGCCATCTCCAATGCGCTAGACAGCCGCAGGTGCCCTGACACCTGAGGCTGTGTTGAACTAATATTTGTCTTCTTGTTTCACGCTCTGGAGAGCACTCATGGAATGGCGAAAAGGCCGGCGTAGCGACAATGTGGTCGATGCACGGGGTGCAGGTGGCGGTGGCGGTGGTATGCGCTTTGGCGGTGGCAAAGGACTGGGACTTGGCGCCATCTTGCTGATTGTCGGGATCGGCTGGCTGACGGGCCAGGACCCTTTGCAGATCCTTGGTCAATTGACCGGCCAGATGCAGCAGCAAGCGCCTGCCGTGACCGATGGCAAGGCGCCTCCGGCCAATGACCAGCAGGCGGAATTCGTCGCCTCCGTATTGGGCGACACCGAAGACACCTGGCAAGCATTGTTCGCCCAGTCCGGCAAACAGTACAAGGACCCCAAGCTGGTGCTGTTCAACGGTCAGGTGAATTCTGCGTGCGGCTTTGCCACAGCGGCGGTCGGGCCGTTCTACTGCCCGGCGGATCAGCAGGTGTACCTGGACATGTCGTTCTTCCGTGAAATGGAAACACGCTTCTCGGCTGCTGGCGACTTCGCCCAGGCGTACGTGATCGCCCATGAAATCGGCCACCATGTGCAGACGCTGCTTGGCGTGTCGGCCAAGGTGGACGCGGCACGGCGTAGCGGCCAGCGCATGGAAGGCAGCAATGGCCTACTGGTGCGCCAGGAACTGCAAGCCGACTGCTTTGCTGGCGTGTGGGCCTACCAGGCACAGAAACGCCTGAACTGGTTGGAACCTGGCGATGTGGAGGAAGCGCTCAATGCCGCCAACGCCATCGGTGACGACCGACTGCAGCAGCAGGGTCAAGGGCGCGTGGTGCCGGACTCGTTCACCCATGGCACCTCGGCCCAACGCGTGCGCTGGTTCAAGGCCGGGTTCGCCGAAGGCGACGTCGACAGCTGCGACACCTTCAGCGCGCGTACTCTCTGAAGGTGCTCAGCGTTGCGTCCTGATTGATTCGTCCATTGCAGCACCTGTGGTCGCTGAAACGCGCCGTATCGCCCCTACGGCTGAAAAAGCGTTTCAGCTTCCTCGCCAACGGCCGATAACTCCAGCACGATTGAGCGGGCAGCCAGAATAACAACGCCTTGCGATCGGAGATCAAGAGAGCGAAAACAACTTCTGGAGTGCGTGCATGAACAGCTGGTTTGCCAATATCAGCGTCAACCTCAAACTCGGCCTGGGCTTCGCCCTGGTGCTGATCCTGACCGGCCTGCTGGCCCTGGTGGGCTGGACGAGCCTGGGCGGTCTCATCGACCGCAGCAACTGGATGAGCGACATCGGCCAGTTGAACAAGGACCTTACCGACCTGCGTATCGCCCGCCTGCAATACATGATCGCCAACGGCGATGATGCCGCGGCTGCCAATACCCTGGCCAAGCTCGATACCTTCAGCAAGCAGCAAGCTTACCTGGAGCACACGTTCAAGAGCCCCGAAAACGTCAAGCTGCTGGGCGAACTGGGCGACATCATCAGTGCCTACAAGGTATCGCTGTCCAAGATGCGCCAGGGTTACGACGCCAGTCGTGCCGCACGCGCCGCCATGACCCGCGCCGGTAGCCAGGCGGACCAGGCCATGGAAGCCTTGAGCCAGGAAGTCATGGCTCGGCCCGAGGCCGACAGCGTGCGCCTTGCGCAGTACCAACTGATCAGCAAGGCCCGCCAGCAATTGATGCAGGTGCGCATCGATGTGCGCGGCTACATCGCCGACAACACGGCGGACAATGAACAGGCGGCTCTGCGCCAGCTCGATGCGGCGCTCGCGGTGGTCGATAGTCTCAAGCGCGAGCTGTCCGGCCCAAGCGACCGGGTGCAACAGCTCGAGCGCGCAGTCACCGACTACCGTGAAGCTACGCGTCAATTCCGCGATGCCGTGACCACCATTACCGGTGCTCGCGCCGAGATGACGGTCCAGGGCGCGGACATCGTCAAGCACAGCGATGCGCTGTACAAGATCCAGCTGGAGCGTCGCGATGTCGAAAGCAGCCAGGCGCGCACCTTGCAGACCATCGCTACCCTGCTGGCGTTGCTGGTGGGTATCGTGGCCGCCGTCCTGATCACCCGGCAGATCACCCGGCCGTTGCAGGACACCTTGGCGGCGGTCGAGAAAATCGCCAGCGGCGACCTGACCCAACAGTTGCATGTCACCCGCCGCGACGAGTTGGGGGTGCTGCAGCAAGGCATTGCCCGCATGGGCACGACCCTGCGCGAGCTGATCGGGGGCATTCGCGATAGTGTGACCCAGATCGCCAGCGCTGCCGAGGAGCTGTCGGCCGTGACCGAACAGACCAGTGCCGGTGCCAATAGCCAGAAAGTCGAGACCGACCAAGTGGCCACCGCAATGCATGAGATGGCCGCCACGGTTCAGGAGGTGGCACGCAATGCCGAACAGGCTTCGCAGGCGGCGACAGGTGCCGATGGCGAGGCGCGGGCCGGGGATCGGGTGGTGGGCGAGGCGATCAGCCAGATCGAGCGCCTGGCGCAGGACATGCACCGCTCCACCGAGGCCATGACTGCGTTGCAGCAGGAAAGCCAGAAGATCGGCAGCGTCATGGACGTGATCAAATCGGTGGCCGAGCAGACCAACCTGCTGGCCCTCAACGCGGCCATCGAGGCGGCACGTGCAGGCGAAGCCGGACGCGGTTTTGCCGTGGTGGCAGACGAAGTGCGCGGGCTGGCTCAGCGCACGCAGAAGTCGACCGAGGAAATCGAGGAGCTGATCGCCAGCCTGCAGCACGGCACCCAGCAGGTAGCCAATGCCATGCAGGGCAGCCGCGCCTTGACCGACAGCAGTGTCGACCTGGCGCGCAAGGCCGGTGAGTCGCTGGAGAACATCACAGGCACCGTGTCGAGCATCCAGTCGATGAACCAGCAGATTGCCGCCGCAGCCGAGCAGCAGAGCGCGGTTGCCGAAGAGATCAGCCGCAGCATTCTGAATGTGCGTGATGTGTCGGAGCAGACGGCCTCTGCCAGCGACGAGACGGCGGCGTCGAGCGTTGAGCTGGCGCGCCTGGGGGGCGAGTTGCAGATGCTGGTCAGCCGGTTCCGCGTTTGACCTGAGGCAGTGGGTTGGGCGTGGTGGCCCGTAGCAGAGGCCGCACAACGGCCTCTGCTGTTGCCGCAAGCCTCAGCCATTGGCTGAGTGCTCGCACTTCGGCGCGCCAGCAACCGGCGCGCCATCAGCCCTTCACTTCACCACCATCCCTACTCCACGGCCACGCGGGTCGGACGCGGTCTCAAGCGTCTGTCCGTTGACCCGAATGGCCTGGATGTCGCCCATCTCCCAGCCTTGGTCCTCCAGCACGTAACCCATCTTTTTCAGATCAGCAGCCACCTGCCCGGTTAGCGGCGCATAGCTGTCGAAATAGATCGTGTCCTTGGGCAGCAACTGGTGGTGGACCCGCTGCGCAGCCACTGCCTTGTCCAGCGGCATGCCGTAGTCATACAGGTTGTTCATCACCTGGAAGATCGAGGTGAAAATGCGCGACCCACCCGGTGTGCCGATCACCAGCTCCACTTTGCCGTCACGGGTCATGAGGCTGGGGCTCATGGAAGACAGCATGCGCTTGCCCGGCTCGATGGCATTGGCATCGCCACCGATCACGCCGAACGCATTGGCGGCACCCGGCTTGGCGCTGAAGTCGTCCATCTCGTCATTGAGCAGGAACCCGGCACCTTTGACCACCACGCCACTGCCGTAGTCGAGGTTGAGCGTGTAGGTGTTGCTGACCGCATTGCCGGCCTTGTCGACGATGGAAAAATGCGTGGTCTGGTGCGGCTCCAGCCCGGGCTTGACCTGATCGGTAGCGGAAATGGCCTTGGGATTGACCTGAGCCGCACGCTTGGCCAGGTAATCCTTGGCCACCAACTGATCCACGGGCACTTTTGTGAAAGCCGGGTCACCGAGGTAGTCGGCCCGGTCGGCGAAAACGCGTTTTTCAATCTCGGCCAACAGGTGGATGTACTGCGCAGAGTTGTGCGCCACACCCTTGAAATCGGCGGCACGGTCCTCCTTGATGCCCAGCAGCTGGGCCAGGGCAACGCCACCGGAACTGGGCGGGGGCGCGGTGTACACGACATTGCCGCGCCAGCTGACGGCCATGGGCTCACGCCACACGGCCTTGTAGTCCTTGAGGTCCTGCTTGGTGATCAGCCCCTTGTCGGCCTGCATCTGCGCCACCAGCAGGTCGGCGGTCTTGCCCTGGTAGAACTCGCTCACGCCCTTGTCGGCGATGCGCTCGAGGGTCTGGGCCATCTCGGGTTGCTTGAACAGCTCGCCCACCTTCATGCTGCCGAAGTAGTCGTTGAAGTTGGTGGCGGTCTTGAACATGCCTTGGGCATCGTTGCGGTACTGATACTGCTTGTCGGCGACCTTGAAGCCGTTTTTGGCGTAGCCGATGGCCGGTGTCAGCAGCTCGCTCCACGGTAGCTTGCCGAACTTGCGATGGGCCTCCCACAAGCCCATCACCGTGCCTGGCACGCCTGCAGCACGGGCACCCACCAGGCTCAGGTTCTCGATCACTTCGCCTTTGTCATCCAGGTACATGTTGCGCGTGGCCGCCTTGGGCGCCACTTCACGGTAGTCAAGGAAGTAGGGCTTGCCGTCCACGAACAACGTCATGAAGCCCCCACCGCCAATGTTGCCGGCTTCGGGGTAAGTCACTGCCAGCGTGAATGCGGTGGCTACCGCGGCATCGACCGCGTTGCCGCCTTTTTTCAGGATATCGGCGGCTACCTGGGCGCCGTACTGATCAGGCGCGGCGACAGCCCCGCCCTCCAGGGCAACGGCGTACACCGATGAGCTGCCCAACAGCGCGGCTGCCAGAGCCAGGTACTGGAAAGGGACGCTACGCATGACACATTCCTTGGGTGTTGTTCTTGTGGGACCGTCAGTAAGACCCAAGCGTCAGGCCTGTGCAATCTCATCGTCCATGACGCGCCGCCCCTAGGCAGCAGATGTCGCGTTCAGGCAACTGAACAGGCGTAGATGGCCAACTTGCGCTGGATGAAATCCAGGAAGCATTGAATGCGCAGGGCCAGCTGGGTATTGCGGTAGTACACCGCATGGATGGGCTGACGATGGCCGTTGTTGGCCTGGGGCAGCACGACCTGAAGGCGGCCGCTGCGAATGTCTTCGTGGGTCATGAAGTGCGACAGGCTGACGATGCCCTCCCCGGCCAGCGCCAGTTGTCGCAGCGTCTCGCCGCTGGAAGCGACCAGCGTAGGCCGAATGGTCCAGTGTTCGCCCTGGGCATGGCGCAGGGGCCACTGGTTCAGCGTCTCGGGTTGACTGAAGCCAAGCAGGCAGTGATCGGCCAGATCCTCGACCCGCTGGGGGGTGCCGTGACGCGCCAGATAAGCCGGGCTGGCGAGCACCTGCACCGGGCTGCAACCCAGGTTGCGCGCGTGCAGGCTGGAATCGGCCAGCTCACCGATGCGGATGGCCACGTCGGTACTGTGCTCAAGCAGGTCGATGATCAAATCGTCGGTGTTGAGCTCCAGGTCGATGCCGGGGTACTGCTGCCGGAACTCGCCTATCCAGGGCACGATGGCGTGAAGCATGAATGGCGTGGCCGCGTTGACCCGCAGGCGACCGATGGGCGTCTGCCGGTTCATCGCCAGGCGCTCTTCCAGCTCGTCCATCTGCCGCAGCACCTGCCTTGCCTGTTCGAGAAAGAACCGCCCCTCCTCGGTCAGGTCCATGCGCCGGGTGGTGCGGTTGACCAGCGTGGTGCCCAGCTTGGCCTCAAGGCGCGCCAGGGTTCGGCTGACCGCCGAGGGCGTCTGGCCCATTTGCGCGGCCGCTGCAGAGATCGACCCACAGTCGATGACGGCGACGAACACCTGGAGTTCTTCGGATCGGGTTTTCACATCAAGGCCTGCGGGTAGAGTTGCCAGGGTCTAGATAGCCGCTTGCGCAAGGGAAGTCCAGCAGTGCCATCAAGGCAGATGTCTACCGAGCCTTGCCAAACACCCGCTCCAGGTGCGCTTGATAGGCCGCCAGCGCTGCCGGGACATCCGGGCGCTTCATGACGTCGGTGGCCAGGAAGGTCGGCAAGCCGCTCATGCCCAGGAACTGCTGCGCCTTGTGGAAGGGGAAGTACACCGCATCCACACCTTTGCCCTCGAAGAAGTCGTCAGCCTCGTCGAACGCCTGCTGCGGTGCATTCCACGTGAGCGACAGCATGTACTGTTTGCCTTGAATGAGCCCACCACTGCCGTACTTCTGCGTGTGATCCGAGCGGGTACGACCATCGCTGGCATACAGGCTGCCGTGCCCGGCAGTGAAGACCTCATCGATGTACTTCTTGACGGTCCAGGGCGCGCCCATCCACCAGCCTGGCATCTGGTAGATCACCACGTCAGCCCAGAGGAATTTCTCCACCTCCTCCTGGACGTCATAGCCCCCGTCGATGAAGGTCTGGCGCACGTCGAAACCTGCACGGTCAAGGTGCGCCAGTGCGGCCTCATGCAGGGTGCTATTGAGCTGGCCTGCGGAATGGGCAAACTGTTTGCCGCCGTTGAGTAGCAAGATGTTTTTCATGGGGGCCTCCCGGACCTGATCACTGATTGCAGGCAGGTTAAGGTCAGGCGCAGTTGGGAAACAGCCAATCAACAGCAAAATACATTTGACTCAAGATCACGAATCGACCGGGATTATTGCTTTAATCTTTGGCACTTACGAAGCAGGAGACCCTCATGAACGAGCAATACGCCTTCATTCTCAAAGCCAAGACACGCCCGGAAATGGCAGAAGCCTTCGAGCAACTGTTCCGGCCCTATGTCGAGCCCAGCCGACAAGAACCCGGCTGTGTCGAATACCACATGCTGCGCGATCAGCAGGACCCGAGCCTGTTCGTGTTCTTCGAAGTCTGGGCGAACAAGGCGGCACTGGATGTGCACTCGGCCCTGCCGCACATGGCTGCTTTTTTCGACCGGCGCATGGATTACCTGGAGCGCGACTTCGAGGTCCAACGGGTCGACATGCTCAGCGACTCATCCGCTAACCGTTGATCAGCAAATGCACGCCCAGCAGCATCAGGCCCACCAAGAAACAGCGGCGGAACACCTGTGCGCTGACGCGTCGGCGCAGCCACTGGCCCGCCTGCATGCCAAGCAGGGCGGGCACCACCAGCAGTAAAGAAGCACCCAGCGCCGGGCCGCCGAGTGCGCCTTGCCCGGCAAGGCCCACAGCCAGCGCCAGGGTGGACACCGTAAATGCCAGCCCAAGGGCCTGAATCATCTCGTCACGGCTAAGCCCAAGGCTTTGCAGGTACGGCACTGCCGGCATCACGAACACACCCGTGGCCGCACTGATCACTCCGGTAGCCAGGCCGCAGACAGGGCCGAGCCACCCTTCGCGTTTCCGGGCAATGCGCAAGGCCGGCCCAGCCAGTCCATAAACGGCATAGAGAATCAGTGCGCCTCCCAGTGCATGCGCGGCCCAGGGGCCACTGCTGATGCCCAGCCACGCACTGCCCAGCAAGGTACCGATAAAGATCATGGCCAGCATCGGGCCCAGCCTGCGCAGCAACGCTCGCAAATGCCCTCCTGCCGCCAATTGCCAGAGATTGGTGACGGTGGATGGGACGATCAGTAACGCAGCAGCCTGCGCGGGCGGCAGAGCCATGCCCAGCAGCCCCATGGCCACGGTCGGCAGGCCGAGCCCGATCACGCCCTTGACGGCACCTGCCAGAACAAAGGTGGCAAACACCAGCGCAGTCAGCAGTAGGCCAAGGTCTTGGTAAAACGCTGTAAATGTCATCATGTGCCCATCATGGCCAATGCATGACGCGCTGAACATCTGTCATATTCGTGGTCAGCCTCTTGCCTGGACAGAGCCACGTGCATTTTGATCTTGTTGACCTGACCCTATTCCGGCACGCTGTCGAGTGTGGAAACATCACCGCCGGTGCTGGGCGTAGCCACTTGTCGCTGCCAGCAGCCAGCGCCCGGATTCGTGCCATGGAGGCGTCCCTGGGCGTTGCACTCCTGCTGCGCAATCGCCGAGGTGTCAGCCCCACGCCCGCCGGGCAGGCATTGCTGCAACATGCCCGGCTCATCGCCCAGCAGGTCGAGCGCTTGCAATTCGACCTGGGTCAGTACGCGCAGGGGCATCAAGGCCAGGTGCGCTTGCTGAGCAACACCGCGGCCCTGACCCAATACCTGCCCGAACTGCTGGCGGCCTACCTTGCCCAGAACCCAGGCATGAGCGTGGATGTGCAGGAGTACCCGAGCTTGCGCATCGTGCAGGCCATCACCCAGGGCATGGCCGACCTGGGCATCATCTCCAGCGCAGCACCTAGCGAGCATCTACAGACGCAGCCCTTTCGCGACGACCCGTTGGTACTGGTGACGCCAACGGATCACCCGCTCGTCAACCTTCCCTCGCCGCGCTTCGTCGACAGCCTGGCCCATGGTCACGTCGGCCTCGGGCCGGCCAGTGCCCTGGCGCTTTACCTGGAAGAGCAGGCGCTGCGTGCAGGCCAGCGCATGCGCGTCAGGGTTCGTGCCGAGGGCTTCGAAGGCGTGTTGCGCATGGTCGCAGGAGGTGCCGGCGTCGGGGTCGTGCCCTTGGCGGCGGTGCAGCGCTGGCAAGGGGTGTTGCCGCTGCGGGCCATGGCACTGCAGGAACCCTGGGCTAACCGGAAGTTGCTGTTGTGCGCGCGCGACTTTGCGGCCCTGCCAGGCTACGCAGCGGCATTGGTCAGCGTATTCGCCGGGTGTGCCTGAAACTTCTTGTCGCGCAGCCAGGTCAGTGGCAAGAGCGCCGGTGCCTGCGGCTTTACCGGCCACCAAGACTGCAACAGAATGCGCGACAACGCCCCACCAAAAAGGACTTGCCAGTGGCCTCGATCTACCAGCTCAAACCCCGTTTCCAGGCCCTGCTGCGGCCTCTGGTGCAGCGCCTGTACGACAGGGGCGTGACGGCCAACCAGGTCACGCTCACCGCTGCCGTCATCTCCGTTGCGCTAGGGCTGCTGCTGGCGGCCCTGCCCCACCTTCACGGGTTGTTCATCCTGGTGCCCATATGGATGCTGCTGCGCATGGCGCTCAACGCCATCGACGGCATGCTGGCACGGGAATTTGGCCAGCAATCCACCCTTGGCGCCTATCTGAACGAGCTGTGCGACGTGATCGCCGATGCCGCCCTGTACCTGCCGTTCGCCCTCTTGGTAGGCGTGTGGCCGCCGCTGGTGGTGATGGTGGTGCTACTGGCGACGATCAGCGAATACGCTGGCGTGATGGGGCCCTTGGCAGGTGCCTCGCGCCGCTATGACGGGCCCATGGGCAAGAGCGACCGCGCCTTCGCCTTTGGTGTACTGGGTACCGGTGTCGCCCTGGATGTGCTTGACGGTACCTGGATCAATGGTTTGCTGCTTGTGGTCCTGGCGCTCTGCCTCTATACCCTCTACAACCGGGTGCGTCGCGGGCTGGCTGAAACCCGCTGAGTCTTCGCCCGTCGCATAAGGATATCGACCATGCGCCAAGCGCAAAGCCTGCATTTTTCCACCCATGACGGTGTCGAGCTGCATTACCGCCACTGGCCCGCCACGCGCAACGAACACCAGCCGCGTCGGGCGGTGGTGATGTTCCACCGTGGCCATGAACACGGCGGGCTCATCGCCCACTTGGCCGATGAGCTGGACATGCCGGGCTATGACTTTTTCGCCTGGGATGCCCGCGGTCATGGCCTGTCGCCCGGCGCACGCGGGGACAGCCCGAGCTTCGCGACCAGCGTGCGCGACGTGCAGACGTTCATCGAGCACATTCAGGCCCGTCACGGGCTGGCCGAACAGGACCTGGTGGTGCTGGCGCAGAGCGTCGGCGCGGTGCTGGTGGCCACCTGGGCGCATGACTATGCACCCAAGGTGCGTTGCCTGGTGCTGGCGTCTCCGGCGTTCAAGGTCAAGCTGTACGTCCCCTTGGCACGCCCTGGCCTGAAGCTGCTCAAGGCCGTGCGCGGCAATTTCTTCGTCAACAGCTACGTCAAGCCACAACTGCTGACCCATGACCCGGAACGGGTCATGTCGTACAAGGCAGACCCGCTGATCAGCCGGCCCATTTCGGTGACCATGCTGCTAGGGCTGTACGAAGCCGCCGATCGTGTGGTGGCCGACGCCCAGGCCATCCAGCTACCGACGCAACTGCTGGTCTCCGGTACAGACCTGGTGGTCGAGCTAGCACCCCAGCAGCGCTTCTTCGACCGTCTGGGCAGTGCGCGCAAGGAGATGCACGTGCTGCCGGGGTTCTTCCACGACACCTTGGGCGAGCGTGAGCGAGCACACGCTTTACGGCGTATCGAGCGTTTCGTCGAGCACTGCTTCGCCTGCCCTGCCGAGCGGCCTTCGCTGCTCGATGCGGACAAGACCGGCGCCAGTTGCGCCGAGGCCGAAAGCTTGGCCGCGCCTTTGCCCCGCCACTCGCTGCGCGGGCTTTACTGGCGCGCCACCCGAGCCGGTCTGCGCCTGGGCAGCAAGGTAGCGGACGGCGTGCGGCTAGGCTTCGACACGGGTTTCGATTCGGGCAGCACACTGGACTACGTGTACCGCAACCAGCCTGCAGGCAAAGGCGCGCTGGGCCGCCTGGTCGACCAGAACTACCTCAATGCCATCGGCTGGCGTGGCATTCGCCAGCGCAAGCTGAATGTGGAAGCACTGCTGCGCCTGGCCATGGATCGTCTACGCGAGGCCGGCCGACCCGTGCACATCGTGGATATCGCAGCCGGCCATGGCCGCTACATTCTCGAAGCCCTGCAACAGGTCGATCAACGCCCAGAATCAATCCTGCTGCGCGATTACAGCCCGCTCAACGTGCAACAAGGCACCGCGCTGATCCAGGAAAAGGGCCTGGGGGACATTGCCCGTTTCGTCCAGGGCGATGCCTTCGACCGCCCTAGCCTGGCGACGCTGGAACAGCCTCCGACGCTGGCAGTGGTATCAGGCCTGTACGAACTGTTCGCCAGCAACACCCTGGTGAGCAACTCATTGGCTGGCCTGGCACAGGCAATGGAGGATGGCGGTTACCTGGTCTACACCGGTCAACCGTGGCACCCGCAACTGGAGATGATTGCGCGTGCCTTGACCAGCCACCGGGGTGGCGAGGCCTGGGTGATGCGTCGTCGCAGCCAGGCAGAAATGGACCAGCTGGTGGAGGCGGCAGGCTTTCGCAAGGTGACCCAGCGCATCGACGAGTGGGGGATTTTCAGTGTCAGCCTCGCTCAACGGGTGCGCTGAGTGGACCTTGTGTTGGTCGCTAGCCTGCTGCGCCGGGGCCGGCAACTGGCAGGGCTCTCGGACGGCATGACCCTGCTGGCGCTCGGGTTCGGCCTGGTGCCGCTGCTTGGCGCGACGCTGTCACCCTGGTCGCTTGTGCCGTGCCTGCTGCTCATCGGCCTGGGCATGCTGCACAAGTACTGGGCCATCCGCGTTGCACTCGATGCCGACCTGTTCGCGCACCTGGCCAACAGCCAGGACCTGGCAGCAGACACCCAGGCACTGGACCGCGCGTTGTTCGACCACGGGCTCAAGCCGCAGCCAGTCGATGCGCGCACCTGGCCGGTCCGCAGCCGGGCGGCGCTTGCTCTGCTGCGTCGCCAGGGCCTGTGCCTGGGCCTGCAACTCACGGTGGCCTTGGCTACCCTGCTGATACTGTCTATCAAAGGATGATGAACGTTCCATGCTCGCCAACCTGACCGCCTACCTGATCACCTCGGCCGCGCGCCTGATTACCGGGGCGCGAGCCCTCTGGCTGGGGTGCACGCCCCTTCCGGTGCAGCGCCTGTACTTTGCCAATCACAGCAGCCACGGCGATTTCGTCCTGCTATGGGCATCGCTGCCCCAGACGCTGCGGCGTCGCACTCGGCCGGTAGCCGGTGCCGACTACTGGGCCAAGCCGGGGATTCGCGATTTTCTCATCCGCAAGGTATTCAATGGCGTGCTGATCCAGCGACATCGCGACGAAGGCCAGGGCCACCCCTTGCAACCGGTACTCGACGCCGTGGCCCAGGGCGATTCGCTGATCTTCTTTCCGGAAGGCACGCGCAACCTCAGCGATGAGCCCTTGTTGCCGTTGCGAAGTGGCCTGTATCACCTGGCGGCGGCCCACCCGCAGGTCGAGCTGGTGCCGGTATGGATCGCCAACCTCAATCGGGTGATGCCCAAGGGACGCGCCTTGCCGTTGCCGTTGCTATGCACCCTGAGTTTCGGCGAACCCTTGCACCTGCAGGCCGACGAAAGCAAGCAAGCCTTTCTGGAGCGGGCTGGCCAAGCCCTGCTCGATCTAGCCCCCAAGGACGTTTGACATGCACGACAATACCCTCGCGCTGTTCGCCGGCATCGGCGCCCTGCTGCTGCTCGCCAGTGTGATCGGCCGTGTGCTGAAGTGGCGCGCAGGCCCCGGGCCCCATGCGGTGATCGACAACCTCAACGCCCGCATCAATGCCTGGTGGGTCATGGTGCTGGTAATCGGCATCGCCTTCGTCTTCGGCAAATACGGCGTGATCGTGCTGTTCTACGGTGTGTCGTTCTATGCCTTGCGCGAGTTCATGACCCTCACGCCCACCCGGCGCAGTGACTACCCCGCCCTGGCGGCGGCGTTCTACATCGCGCTGCCCGTCCAGTACGTGCTCATCGCCATGGACTGGTATGGCCTGTTCAGCATCTTCATTCCGGTCTACCTGTTCCTGTTGCTGCCGATCCTCGCCAGCCTTGGGGGCGACACCACGCGCTTTCTGGAGCGGGCTTCGAAGGTCCAGTGGGGCTTGATGATCGCGGTGTACTGCGTATCGTCGGTGCCGGCGCTGATGACCCTGGAGATCCCCGGCTTCGAGGGGCGCAACCTGCTGCTGATCGCCTGGCTGATCGTGGTGGTGCAGCTCAGCGATGTGCTGCAATACGTGTGCGGCAAGCTGTTCGGCAAGCGCAAGGTGGCGCCCAACTTGTCGCCTTCCAAAACCCTCGAGGGCCTGGTCGGCGGCGTGGCACTGGCCACGCTGATCGGCGCGCTGCTGTGCTGGATCACGCCGTTCAGCTTCTGGCAGGCCGCCTTGATGGCCTTGGCGGTCAATACCATGGGCTTCTTTGGTGGGCTGGTGATGTCGGCGATCAAGCGCGACCGTGGCGTCAAGGACTGGGGGCACATGATCGAAGGCCATGGCGGCATGCTCGACCGCATCGACTCGGTCTGCTTCGCTGCACCGGTGTTTTTCCACTTCGTGCGCTACTGGTGGGCTTGAAACGGCGCCAAGGCCTGGTAGCGCGTTAGCCGGTAGTTTGGGCTGACCCTGCGCGAACAGCGCGGCCAGACACCTGGACGTCGACTTCAGGCAACTGCGCGGGCGCTTCAACGCCTATGGTGACGGGTCATTCAACCAGTCACAGGAGTTGTGCCATGTCCGATTTCATCACCGTGCTGCGTGAAACCTGCCCCACCCCGGTCGTGGACGCGACCAAGTGGAAACGCATCGGCGGCGACCCGCACACCGTGAACCTGAACGCCTACCTGTCGGCCGACGGCAGCAAGATCATGGGCACCTGGATCTGCACCCCGGGCAAGTTCGAAGTCAACTACGACAAGTGGGAATACTGCCACTTCCTCGATGGCTACTGCATCGTCACCCCGGAAGGCGAGGAACCGAAACACCTCAAGGCAGGTGACGTGTTCGTGATCGAGCCAGGGATGAAGGGGACCTGGGAAGTGGTCGAGACGGTGCGCAAATACTTCGTCTTCGCCTGATTGGCAGACGCAGGGGGCGCAATGAGCCGCCCCCTGTACAACGATGACGTGCACCCTTTGATCATTGTGGCTTGCGGTAGGCCTCGATGATGGCCGAGAAGTCCTTGCCACCCTCCCCGCGCAGGCTCATGGCCTGGTACAGCTGTTGCGCGAGGGCGCCGAGGATCACGGGCTGGCGGGCCTGACGCGCAGCTTCGGTGGCCAGCCCCAGGTCCTTGAGCATCAATTCGGCGCCGAAGCCGCCGGTGTAGCCACGCGAGGACGGCGCCGTCTCGATCACGCCAGGCCAGGGGTTGTAGGTGTCGGAGCTCCAGCAGCGTCCGGTGGAGCTGTTGATGATGCCTGCCAGCACCTGAGTGTCGATACCCAGAGCATTGCCCAGCGCCATGGCTTCGGACACACCGATCATCGAAATGCCCAACAGCAGGTTGTTGCAGATCTTGGCGATCTGCCCCGTCCCCACTTCGCCGCAGTGCACGATATTGCGGCCCATGTGCTCGAGCACCGGCTTGAGCGCTGCGAACAGTTCGTCGCTGGCTCCAACCATGAAGGTCAGCGTACCGGCCGCCGCCCCACCCGTGCCTCCGGAGACAGGCGCATCGCCCATGTCCACGCCCTTGGCGGCCGCCGCCTTGGACACCTCGCGCGCGGTCTGTGGGTCGATGGTGCTGCAATCGACGGTGGGCGTGCCAGCTCGGATCCCGGCCAGTACCCCATCGTCATCGAGGTAGACGCTGCGCACGTGCGCGGCTGCCGGCAACATGGTGATGACCAGGTCGCTTTCGGCTACCGCCTCGCGTGGTGAGGCGCTGACCTGCCCACCCAGGGCGCCGAGTTCTGCCAGTACCTCCTTGTTCAAGTCAAACAGGGCAAGCGCGTGACCGGCCTTGATCAGGTTGCGGGCCATGGGGGCGCCCATGTTGCCCAAGCCAATGAATGCGATACGCATGACGTGCTCCTTAGCGCAGGCTGATGGTGGTGTTCACGCCGTCGTTGATACTGTCGTCATCGAACCAGCGGGCGGTAACCGTCTTGGTCTGGGTGTAGAACTGCACCACCTGCTTGCCGTACGGCCCCAGATCTCCCAGCTTGGAGCCGCGCGAGCCGGTGAAGCTGAAGAACGGTACGGGCACCGGGATCGGGATGTTGATGCCCACCTGCCCGACGTCGATCTCGCTCTGGAACTTGCGTGCCGCCGCGCCGCTCTGGGTGAACAGACCGGTGCCGTTGCCGAACGGATTGGCGTTGACCAGGGCGATGGCCTCATCGAGGGTGTCGACCTCGAGCGTCACCAGAACCGGACCGAAGATTTCCTGGGTATAGACCTGCATGTCGGTGGTCACGCCCGAGAACAACGTGGGGCCGACGAAGTTGCCGTGCTCATAGCCCGGCACCTTGACGTCGCGGCCATCGAGTTCCAAGGTGGCGCCCTCTCGGATGCCGCTCTCGATCAGGCTCAGTACACGCTCCTTGGCCCGCTTGGACACCACCGGCCCCACATCGGTACCTGGCTCGCTGCCGGCGTTCACGCTGAGCTTGCTCGCCGCTTGCTTTATGTCTGGCAGCCATTCGCGGGCCTTGCCCACCAGCACCGCAACCGAGGTGGCCATGCAGCGCTGGCCTGCAGCGCCAAAGGCCGCCCCTACAAGGGCATTCACGGTTTGCGTACGGTTGGCGTCCGGCAGCACCACGGCATGGTTCTTGGCGCCCATCATCGACTGCACGCGCTTGCCATGCTGGCTGGCCAGGTTGTAGACATGGGTACCTACCTCGGTCGAGCCGACGAAGGAAATCGCCTTGATGTCCTGGTGTGTGCACAGGGCATCGACCACGGCCTTGCCCCCATGGACCACATTGAGCACACCGGCGGGCACCCCGGCCTCCACGGCCAGCTCGACCAGCAACAAGGTCGACAACGGGTCCTGCTCGGAGGGCTTGAGCACGAAGGTGTTGCCGCAGACGATGGCCATGGGGAACATCCACAGCGGGATCATCGCGGGGAAGTTGAACGGCGTGATGCCAGCGCATACCCCAATCGGCTGACGCAAGGTATAGGTATCGACACCGCCTGCCACGTTTTCGGCGAATTCGCCCATTTGCAGGGTGCCGATGGAAGCCGCGTGCTCGACCACTTCCAGGCCACGGAAGATATCTCCCTCGGCGTCGGCCAGGGTCTTGCCCTGTTCGGCGCTCAGCACCTGGGCAATGCGCTTGCTGTGTTCACGGATCAGCGCCTGGAGCTTGAGCATGATGCGCATGCGCGCGCCAATCGGCGTATGGCGCCAGGTCAGAAAGGCACGCTGGGCCGCCGCCACGGCGGCGTCCACCTCCTCAGCGGTGGCGAACGGAACACGCGCCAGCACGGCCTGGGTGGCCGGGTTGACGATATCGCGCCACTCGCTCGTTCGGGACTCCACCCATTGACCATCGATCAGCAGCTTGGCCTGCTCGACCTTGGTCTGGTCAGGGGACTGGGGTGCGTTCATCTGCGTTCTCCTTGGAATTATTGTCAGGACGAGATCGCCAGCGCCGTCGCTAACGCGGGGTGGCGTAAGAGGGCATGTTTCGAGTATAGATGTGCAAACATCCTACAAGAACGCATAAAAATTCCGGATCATCATGCAAAAAGACCTCACATCCCTGAGCGCGCTCAACTGGGACGACTTGAAGTTCTTTCTCGAAGTGGCCCGCACGCGCAAGGCCAGCAGCGCGGCCAAACGGCTGAGCGTGGACTACACCACCGTCTCGCGGCGCATCACTTCGCTGGAAGGCGCGCTTGGCACCTTGCTGTTCGAAAAATCGCGCACCAGCGGCTTCGTGCTGACGGCAGAAGGTCAACGTCTGCTCAGTTATGCCGAGGCCATCGAAAGCACGCTGCACATGGCGTGCGAGCAGGTATCCGGCTCGGGGGTGGCGCTGTCGGGGCATGTGCGCATGGGCTGCACCGAGGGCTTCGGCAGTTTCTTCATCACCCCGCAGCTGAGCCACTTCGTCGATGCCTACCCGGCGATTTCAGTGGATATCCTGCCGCTGCCGCATTTCATCAGCCTTTCCAAACGCGAGGCGGACATCGTCATCGCCCTGGAACGCCCGGAACACGGGCCCTACGTATGCTGCAAGCTGTGCGACTACCGACTGCGCCTGTACGCCACGCAGGCATACCTGGACAGCCATGCGCCGATCCAGGCCGTTGCCGACCTGGCCGGGCATCCCTTCATCAGTTATGTCGACGACCTGGCCTTCAGCTCCGAGCTGCTGTACCTGGCCAACCTGATCCCTGGGGCCACGGCTCACCTGCGCAGTACCAGTGTGATTGCCCAGTACACCGCTGCGCTTCAAGGCCGCGGGCTGGCGATTTTGCCGTGTTTCCTGGCCGCGCAGGACCCGCGGCTGGTGACGGTGCTGCCCGAGCAGGTGGAAGTGACGCGGCAATTCTGGATGTACTGCCGCGAAGACCTGCGCAAGCTCAAGCGCATCACCTTGTTGTGGGACTACATCCGCGAGGTGACCGAAGCCAATGCCCCACTGATGATGGGGCAGGACACGGTGATGCGCTTTACCAAGGCCTGCAACCAGGCCTGACGGCGCTGACGAGCGTCGCCCTCACACCTGCTCGAGCATCAACCCCGAAATACGTCGAACCTTGCGCCCCACGGCTTCCTCGAAAATGCCCTGGCGAGGTTCCACCAGGCTGAAGCAGTGCTTGGCACGGGTGATGCCGGTGTAGACCAGTTCCTTGGTCAGGACCGGGTTGAGCGCGTCGGGCAGGACCAGTGCGGTATGGCCGAATTCCGAGCCCTGGGACTTGTGCACGGTCATGGCGAACACGGTTTCCACCTCGTTCAGGCGGCTGGGGAGCACGAAGCGTACGCCACCCTTGCCATCGTTGCGGGGAAAGGCCACGCGCAGCAATGGCTTGCCCTGCTCATCCGGCAGGCACAGGGCGATACCGATGTCGCCGTTCATCAAACCCAGCCCATAGTCGTTGCGGGTGACCAACACCGGCCGGCCCTCGTACCAAGGCTGCTGGCTGTCGATCAGGCCGGCGCTGTGCAGCACCCGCGCCACCCGCTCGTTCAACCCCTCTACACCCCAGGCGCCACGGCGCACGGCGCACAACAGCTGGAAATCCTCGAAACGGTGCAGGACCTTGGCGGCCCAGCGTTCCCAGGCAGGGTCGTCGAATGGAGTGTCTAGTGCCGGACGCTGACTGCCCAAGGTACGCAAGTAGCTGCGATAGCCCTGGGGGCCTTCCGCGCCGCGGTCCAGGCCGTCGAGCAGCAGGCGATCGAAGGCGCGGTCATGCTCCTGTTTCAGGGCCAGGCTGTGGACGTCGGGCGGCGGCATGGCCAATAAGTCGCGCGCCGCATGGCTTTGCTGACGGTTGACCAATCGGGCGAGCTGACCGATGCCGCTGCCTTCGCCGAAGCGTCGGGAAAAACGCAGCATGACCACTTGCTGAGCCAGCGGATGGCGCTGTTCATCACCAGGCTCAAGACCGCTTTCAGACAGCGATTGCCCGCCGATATGCTCCAGCCATGCCTGGGTCGCTGGGGAGTAGCGGCCCTGCTCGGCATCCCGGCACAAATCACCCAGCACCGCCCCGGCCTCCACCGAGGCCAGCTGGTCCTTGTCACCGAGCAGCACCAGTCGTGCTTTTGGCGGCATGGCATCGAGCAGGTTGGCCATCATCTCCAGGTCGATCATCGAAGCTTCGTCGACCACCAGTACATCCAGAGGCAGGGGGTTGGCGGCATTGTGACGGAAGTGTCGCGAGCCTGGACGGCTACCGAGCAGGCGGTGCACGGTACTGACTTCGGTGGGGATATGGCCACGCACGTCGCTGCTGACATGCAGGCGTTCGACTTGCTGGCCAATGGATTCGGTCAGGCGAGCAGCTGCCTTGCCCGTGGGCGCCGCCAGGCGAATGCGCAACGGCCTGCCCGCTTCCACTGCCGGGGCCTGGAGCAAGGCAAGCAGGCGTACCACGGTGGTGGTCTTGCCGGTGCCAGGCCCACCCGTGATGATGCTGAACCCGGCGCGAGTGGCCAGGGCGCAGGCAAGCTTCTGCCAGTCCACCTGCCCTGCGAGGCTGCCGCCCTCGAACAGGGCATCCAGACGCCTCGTCAGGTCTGACGGTACGGCGTCGGCCTGGGTCAGGCGTTGGCGCAGGGTGCGGTCGATGCGCCGCTCATAACTCCAGTAGCGGCGCAGGTAAAGGCGTTCGCCGCTGAGGACCAAGGGCCGGGTGTGCTGCCCTGGCGTATCGGCGGCTGCCACCAGCGGGCTTGCGGCGATGCGCTGGCGCCAGGCGTCCAGGTCAAGGCCGGCCAGCAGTTGGGAGGGCAACAGCAGCGGGCCGGTCAGCGCATCCCCCTCAGGCGGTAACGAGAGCGCGAAGTCAGGTTCGGCCAAGGTCTGCTGCAAGTCCAGGCAGACGTGCCCATGCCCCAGTTGATGGCTGGCAAGGGCGGCTGCCAACAGCAACAGCGGGTCACTGCCCGGCGCAAGCGTCTCCAGAAAGGATACGAAAGCACGGTCCAGCGCCCGCAACCAGCCGCGTTCGACCCAGCGATCGAGCAGTTGCAGCAGGTCACTGCTGCGGTGTTGAGGGGCCAGGGCCAGCAGGTGCTCGGCCTGCAGGGGGGTGGGCAGCAGGTCGACGAGGCTTCGGCTCATGGGGCGTCTCCGGCAAACAGGTCATGCGCAACAGGTGCGTGCTCGCCGCGAAACAGGGCATCGAGGGTTTCGATCAGCTCGCGCGGGGGCTTGGCGTGATAAATACCATGCCCGCTGCTGTTGGCCCCTCGCAGGAAAATGAAAAGGGCCCCGCCGACATGCAGGTCATAGTCATAGTCCGCCAGGCGGGCGCGCAGCTGTCGGTGCAGGGCCAACAGGTACAGCACGTATTGCAGGTCATAACGATGCTCAAGGATGGCCCGCTGCATCGCGGCAGGGTCATACGCCTGAATGTCGGGGCCCAACCAATTGGATTTGTAATCGGTCACGTAGTAGCGCCCCTCCAGCTCGAACGCCAGGTCGATGAAACCCTTGAACATGCCGTTGAGCAGCGTCGGCTGCGCGGCTGGGCGCAGTAGTCCTGGATGGGTGTAGTGGGCCACCAGGCGGTCGAGCTGCTGGGCATCGACCTGGTGACTGGCAAACCAGAACTCCATTTCGACCTGGTAGCGGGTGAGCTGGCTGAGGGTCACGGTCAGGCCGTTTTGTGCCACGGGCATCGGTGTGTCGAGCAGGCCTGTGAGCCACTGGGTCAGCGTCGGTATCCAGCCCTCCCAGCCGCGCCGGTTACAGCGCTGGCCCACGGTGCGGGCCAGCGCTTGCGGGTTATCGTGTACCTGGGCAAAGCCTTCACGCCCGGCCCACTCCAGCAACCCGTGAAGGAACGTGCCGGGGTTTGGGCCGCGCGGGAAGCGGTGGATGTCTCCGCTGTCCGCGGGGACCTCGCGCAGTACCTGGGTATCGACGGGCTCATCGTCGAGCAGTTGTTGCGCCAGCGAGCTGTCGACGCCCAGTGCCTGCTCACCGATCCGCAGCGCGCTGTAGGAGGCGATCCACCACTGTTCGGCCGCCGCGCGCCGGGGCATACGGGCTGGGACCAGTTGGTGCTGCAACTGCGGGGTGTGGTAGAGCGCTCGGTCCTCTTCCGGAAGCCCAGGGCAGGTTATGTGCGCGCTGGTATCGGCCAGTGCTTGCAACCAGCCTGTCAGTTGCTTGGAATCGGCAAGTTCGGCGCCGCCGCCTAGCAGGTAGCCGAGCGCCGAGCGATGCAGGCTCGAGCGCTTGTGATTACCGCGCTTGAGGTCGGCCACCCCCAGCCAGCAGGCATACTGGGCACGGGTGAGCGCCACATACAAAAGGCGCAAGTCTTCGGCCAGGCGTTCGTCATCGGCGCGCTCGACCTGCGTGGCGTCCGGCGTCAGGGTCAGGTGCGCATTGCCCTGGCTGTCGTGCCAGGCGAGCGGCAGGCGGCTGCCGTCCACCGGTTTGCTGGAGCAGATGAACGGAAGATAGACCAATGGGTACTCCAGGCCCTTGGACTTGTGGATGGTGACCACCTTGACCAGTTGCTCGTCGCTCTCCAGGCGCAGGATCTGCTCCTCGCCGGCCTGGCCTGAACTGGCCAGATGATCGGCCAGGTGGCGGATCAGCGCCTGCTCACCGTCCAACTCGCCTGCGGCCTGCTGGAGCAACTCGGCCAGGTGCAACAGGTTGGTGAGCACGCGCTCGCCGTCCGTGCGACGAATGAGCGTTCGCGGCAGCTCGAAGTCATGCAGCAACTGACGCAGCATGGGCAGCACGCCCTGGCGCTGCCAGGTGTCGCGGTAGGCGCGAAACCGCATCACCCAGCTTTCCCACACCCGTTCGTCCTGGTTCAGGCGATCAAGCGCCGGCAGCGACAGGTCAAGCGTCAAGCTGGCCAACGCCGCCTTGAGCAGGCGCTCGGAGTCCGGCTCTGCGCAGGCTTTGAGCCAGGCCAGCAGGTCATGAGCCTCCTGGGCGGCGAACACCGAGTCCTTGTCGGAGAGGTAGACGCTGCGCACGCCTCGGGCAGCGAGCTCTGCGCGGATACGTTGCGCCTCGTGGCCATCGCGCACCAGGATGGCGATGTCCGATGGCAGGCACGGGCGCAAATGGCCATTGGCGTGCGCAAAGCCTGCCGTGCCGTGTTGACTGGCGTTGAGCAGGCCCACGATGTGACTCGCGCAACTGGTGGCCATTTGCTGCCGGTAAACGCCCATCGAAACCGGCTCGTCGCTGGGGAGTTGCCAGCACTGGAGTGCGGCGCAGGGCTGACCCTGGAGCATCAGTTGTTCGCTGCGGCCCTGGGCGCGCACTGCAACGAAGGGCAGAGGGTTGTCGTCCGCCTCCCGAAAGAGGAAGGCGCCACGCCCGCTGGGACGCGCCTCGGCCTGCTGGAAGACCTGATTGACCGCCGCGACCATGCCTTCGCTGGAGCGGTAGTTGGTGTCCAGGCTGTGCAAGCGGCCTTGGGTCGCGCGCCGGGCCGCAAGGTAGGTGTAGATATCGGCGCCCCGGAAGGCGTAGATCGCCTGCTTGGGGTCGCCGATCATGAACAGGCCGGTGTCGCCGTGGTTCTCGCTGATGCGGTAGATGCGTTCGAAAATACCGTACTGGACCGGATCGGTGTCCTGGAATTCATCGATCATCGCCACCGGGAACTGCTCACGGATCAATCCGGCCAGTCGCTCGCCTGCCTCGCTGTACAGTGCCTGCTGCAACCGCAGCAGCATGTCGTCGAACCCCATCTCCGCGCGGCGCCGCTTCTCCACTTCGAACTGCGCCGAAACCCAGCTGGCGGCATGTTCGAGCAGCGCTGCGTCCGGGCTGGCCAGGCCCTGCAGGTCTTGTTGCAATGTTTGCATGGCGTCGAGTGCAGGGTGCGCTGGCGGCTCGCCGACTTTCCAGGCCTCGGCGAGGCCCGCAGGGGTCAGGCGGGTGAAGCCTGTACCCAGGTCAAGTTCCACGCACTGTTCGTCGTTGCACCACTGGGATAATTTGTCGAACCAGGGTTCGAAGTAGCGGGCCTGCATCTTTCTGCCGTCCACCTGTTTGGCGGCCACGGCGTCATGACAGAGCTGTCGCAGCTCCTGGACCCAGGCCGCCCAGGGCCCCTTGAGCCGGGCCAGCTGCTCGTCGCGGGCCTGCAACGCCTCAAGGATCAGTGCCTCGGGCTCGGGCCCTTGGTGGGCGGCACGCACCCTGCCAAACAGCGGGCGAATGCGGGGCAAGAGCGCGGCAGGGCTGACCCAGTGGCTACGCACCCACGTCAGGGCCTGGCTTTGCATGCCGTAGCAGAAACGTCGCCAGTAATCGCGCACCACCTGCCCCAGCAGTTCACTGTGGTCGGTTTCGAGGGTCTGGGTAAACAGGCTGCCGCTGTCGAATGCGTGCTCACGCAACATGCGCTGGCACCAGCCGTGAATGGTCGATACGGCTGCTTCGTCCATCCACTGCACAGCGGTTTCCAGCCGGGCGGCACTGCTGGCCCACGCGTGCTGTGGATAATCGTCACGCAATTGCGCCAGCAGCGGGTCGACGGCTTCGAGTTCACCGCGGAAAAACCGCGCCGCCTCAGCCAGCCGAGTCCGGATACGCTCGCGCAACTCCTTGGTGGCAGCGTCTGTGAACGTCACTACCAGAATCTGCGGCGGCAGCAGCTCTCGTTCGAAACCCTGCTCGCCACCGTGGCCGAGGATAAGGCGCAGGTACAACGCTGAAATGGTGAACGTCTTGCCCGTTCCCGCGCTGGCCTCGATCAGCTGGCTGCCGTGCAAGGGAAAATTCAGGGCCAGTGGCCGAGCCTGGGTCATGCGCTTTTCTCCGGGTTGCCCAGGGTTTGCCAGGGGGCGTCGAACAGGGGGCGGTACAAGGCCTCACACCACCCCACGAAGGTTTCGTCGGCCGTGAGCGCGGCGAAATCGCGGAACTGTCGGGCCAGGGCAACGCTTTCACCGCGCTCGCCGGCACTGGTGCGTTCGTCGCCTTCGTAAGCACGGGCGGCCGCAGCCATGGCTTTGTCCGGATCGTCCTGGGCGAGCCAGGCGAATGCCGTCTTGGGCGCCACCGGGAGCGGTGCACACATGCCCGCCTGTCGTGCCACCAGCAGTTCTCCCAACAGGTCCGCTGCCGCTTGCTGGTCAACAGGCGCCAGTAGCAGGGTCACGTCACTGGCCACCAGCGCACTGTGATAGGCGTAACCTGCCGCGCAGGCGGCAAGGTGTGTCACCCACGGCGCGATGAGGCGATGCCATTTTAGGCTGTTGCGCCCTGCACTGATGGTGTTGGGGACCGTGTTGATGCTCAGCACGCTCTGGTCATCGCCTTGGAACACGCGACCCAGCCAGCCCTCCAGCCGATGGGGGCCGTGCTCGAAATGCACAGGCAGTGCACCCTCAACCTGCCGCGGCCAGCGCTCGAGCAACTGCCCATGGCGTTGCAGCAAGTCGGGCAGCGGCTCGATCAGGTCATGCTGCAAGAGTTCGCCAAAACCGGCCAAGGGCAGCAAGCCCTGGGCCTGCAGGCGACGTGCCTGCTGATGCAGGGCGCGCGGAACATCCTCGGGTGTGCTCAAGGCTGCGCCGAGTAACGCCTCACTTGCACCATAACGCTGCAAGGCGTCGAGTACGAAAGGCTCTTCGTCCGGCGTGGGCGCTTCGAGCGCTTCGAAATAGACCTTGAGCCGCTGACTGAAGAAATGCCGCACCGGATGCCTGAGAAAATCGGCCAGCTGATTCAATGTCAGCGGCTCATCATCCTGATAGGGCGGCAGCTCGGCCAGGTCGTGTGGGACATCGCTGTGGGCCTGGTGCAGCACTTGCCACTCGTGTGCGTAGCTGAACAGCGCGCTGCCCTGTTCGAAATAGCGCAGGCTGAAGGGCTGCAAGGGGTGTTCCTGGGTCAAGGCATGAAGCAGTTGCTGGCCCGGATCGTGTTTGACATCGGCTTGCGCATCGGCCAGTTGCCACCCCGCAGCGATGTGATCGCGAAGCTGGCCGATCAGTACCGAGGCAGGCCGCTCGCTGTTGTCGCGGATACTGCGCCCCACCCAACTCACGTAGAGCTGGTCCTGGGCCGACAGTACGGCTTCGAGCAACAGGTAACGATCATCTTCCCGACGCGAACGATCACCTGGGCGGTAATCGGTGGCCATCAGATCGAAATCCAGCGGTGGCTGCGCGCGTGGATAATCACCGTCATTCATGCCCAGCAGGCAGACCACGCGAAACGGGATGGCGCGCATGGGCATGAGCGTACAGAAGTTCACCGAGCCGGCCAGGAAGCGCTGGGACAATTTGCCTTGGTCCAGGCCCGACAGCCAGGCTTCGCGCACCACCGTTAGCGGCAGTGGGTCTTGCAGGTCCACGGTTTCGCAGACATCCAGCCAAGATTCGCGCAGGTCCTGCAACTGGATCAGCAGAAACTCATCCTGCTCATCCTCGGCCAGGAAGAAGACGTGCAGCAGGGCATTGAGGCGTTCGCTCCATTCGCCGGCGTTGGCCGGGCAAGACAAGGTTTGGCACGCCACTTCAAGCGCATCGAGCAACGCGACAAGCGGCCCAATCAGTGCAGCGTCCAGCCCGCCTATCTCGTCGTAAGGCTCGATGCCATCGCAGGCATCACCCACACCCACGGCATAACCCAGCAGCATCCGCCGCAAACCAAAGCGCCAGGAGTTCTGCTCGAGCCCGTCCGGCAAGCCCAGGCTGGCCCGTTGCTCGGCATTGAGCCCCCAGCGAATGCCGGCACCTTCGATCCAGCGGTGCAGGGTTGGCAAGTCACCTTCGCGAATGCCGAACCGAGCCCGCACTGCCGGTACGTCCAGCAGGTCCAGCACTTCGCTGACGGCAAAACGACTTTCGGGGAGTTTGAGCAGGTGCTCCAGGGCGATCAGCAGCGGCTCGCGGCCACGTTGGCCCTGGTCGGTCAAGGTGTACGGGATGTAGCGAGGGTCTTTGCGCTGCAATTGGCCGAAGACGGCCCGTATGTGCGGTGCGTAGCTATCGACGTCGGGCAACATGACGATGACGTCACGTGGGCGCAGCGTGGGATCTGCGCTGAAGCGGGCCAACAACTGGTCGTGGAGAATCTCGACTTCCCGTTGCGGGCTGTGCGCAACGTGGAAGCGCACCGAACGGTCGCGGCGTGCATTGACCGGCGGCCATTGCTCACGGGATTCGGCCAGCGGACGCAATTGAAGGATATCGTCCTGTAGCTGGTTGAGCAGCGTGATGGGTGAACCTTCGGTAAACAGGTCGATTCGTCCATCGCTGAAGACACCCTGGTAACTGCCTGGGTCGTCGTAGCTGTCGAGCAGGTTGATGTAGTCGCGGCCTTGCTTGCCCCAGGCTGCCAGCAGGGGATGCGCATGTTGGTGCAGCGACTGGTCATCCAGTTCCAATGGCATGCCGGGCCGGCGTTGCTGACGCTTGTACTGGTGCCGCAGCAAGTCCTTGTCGGCCACAATGTCGGCCCAGTGATGGCGGCAAGGGTTGTGCACGCATAACAGGACCTGGCTGAAACGGGCGAGACCGGCCAGCGCTTCGAGCGTCTGGGCAGGCAGCGAGGAGATACCGAACACGATCACCCGTGCGGGCAGGTTTGCCGGAGCCTGCTCCAGGTCGTCGATGCAGGCCATGAACCGCTGGTGTACGCCGGCACGGCTCTGGGCCATGCCTTCCTCGCCTACATCCTCCAGCAGGGCACGCCACAGTTCTGCCTGCCAGCAGTTGTCGACAGGCAATGGCTTGCGTTCGCCGCGGGCAGTGTTGAGCACATGCCGCCCTGCGGCCCACTCTTTCAACCAGTCGGCGCGGTACACCTGATATTGGTCGAACAGATCGGCCAGGCGCTCGGCGAGCTGGTAGCGTTTGCGTAGATCGCTGTCGTCAGTCAAAAAACGCCGCAAGGGCTCGAAGTGCGGCCGCTCGACCAGTTCGGGTAACAGGCGCATCAGGCGCCAGGTGAGCGGCGCCTTGTCGAGCAGCGACACTTCCGGTATCTGATCGCGGCCCAGCACGGTGCGGTACAACTGCCACATGAAGCTACCCGGCAGCTGCATCTCGATGGCAGCGGCAATGCCACAACCGCCCTGGTCATCTTCTAGAGGATCCTCGGCCAAGGCGAGCTTGAGCCATTGGGCGATACCATTGCTCTGGACCAGCGCGATTTCATTCTCCAAAGGCGCCAGAGGGTAACGGCGCATCCAGCTCACCACCAGGCTGCGCAGGTCGTCTGGGCGATTGCCGTGGACGATCATGAAGCCAGGCTGGAGGTGGGTACTGGACATCGGCAGGTCTCTTTCGGGCGCGTTTACTTGGGGAGGAACGATATCACGGAGCGGGTCGAGGGCGGGGTTGTAGAGATGTTTCGAGGCGTTGGTGTGGGGTAGGCAGTCGCGCGCCTGCCCCGGCTCGCCCACGGCGGTTGCTCGTTTGACGGTACAAACACGAGTACGTCATTTTTTCCAGCCTAAAGACAAAACCCCTACCTGCCTGCGCAGATAGGGGTTTTGCGAAATGAATCTTGACGATGACCTACTCTCACATGGGGAAACCCCACACTACCATCGGCGATGCATCGTTTCACTACTGAGTTCGGGATGGGATCAGGTGGTTCCAATGCTCTATGGTCGTCAAGAAATTCTGTAGCCAGAATGTCCTGTTGGACAGCCCAGCGAATTCGGATATGTGATGTTTGTGATGCGTTGCGAACTTTCGGTTCATGTCATCTTCACCACCGCAATCTGCAGAAGCAAATTGCTTGGGTGTTATATGGTC
>NZ_OCMQ01000015.1:0-74492 GCF_900230165.1 Pseudomonas sp. URMO17WK12:I9
GACTCGACCAAGCCGAGCGAACGGGCCGCTTCGGCATGGCTGTAGCCTTGATCGAGCACCAGGCAGGCAGCTTCGCGCTTGAACTCAGGGGTAAAGGTACGGCGTTGCTTGGTCATCGGACACCTCTCTGTGGCGAGCATTCTCGCCTAAATGGGTGTCCGGGGTTAGTAGACCACTACATAGCCAACCTTCTTGTGGAGCAAAGCAACGGTGCTCTGTTCTACAGATTGGAGAGCCTATACGACGAAATCCTAGTGGATGAGGTTCAAGATCTCAGCGGCTGGGACTGGGAGCTTTTAGAGAAACTGTTCACGTCCCGTATCGACATCCGGATGGTTGGCGATATTCGGCAATCAGTGCTATCGACAAGCCCTCGAAGCCGGAAGAACAAGCAATATGCCTACGCCAAGGCCCTAGCGTGGTTCCTCAGCAAGCAGAGACGAGGAGAGCTCGAGATTCAATTTCGAAACACGACGTGGCGCTGTACACCTGGTATTGCGAGCTTCTCAGACACCATCTTCAATCCCGTGTGGGGCTTCCCTAGAACGGAGTCACTCAACGAGGTTACGACTGATCATGACGGTGTATTTCTGCTCGCCAAGCGTAACGTTCATGCATATGTGGAGAGATTTAACCCTCAGTGTCTACGCGTGAACGTAAGGTCGGGCACTGCGTTCGACCTGAATTACATCAACTTCAAGGTCGCCAAGGGTGCAACCTACGAGCGCGTGCTGATCATCGCAACAGGCCCAATCGCAACTTTTCTGCAGCGAGGTAAGTCGCTTGACCCTGGCCCAGCGGCGACGTTTTACGTGGCGGTAACCCGGGCACAGCAGAGCGTCGCTATTGTGCTTGATAAGCCAGGACAATCCATTATTCCTTACTGGGAACCGTGACTAACGCTCATTACATCGTGCATGCCAAGACCAGTGGAGAGGCATTGCGCATTTACGATGCCATCCGATTTAGAATGCCAGCTGTTCACAACCAGGAAAAAGGAGACGGGGGAACGATTCCTTGAGATTAGATAAAGAATTGATTCGTCAGATTCTGCTTGCAGTGGAAGAGAGCGACCAGACACCTGATTCGTGGATTGATCTTGAGTTCGATGATCAGACCCATAGCGTAGTTTCCTATCACGTCATGTTACTGCATGAGGCTGGCTTATTGGCTGCAAAGGATCTGTCCGCGATGGATGACTTCGACTGGCGCCCCCAGCGCCTGACCATCAGAGGGCACGAATACTTAGACACGATTCGGGACACCGAGGTGTGGCGCCTCACCAAAGCTGGCGCTGAGAAAGCCGGAGGGGTGAGTTTGGCAGTGATGCTGGAAATCGGAAAAGCGTACGGGAAGCAAGTGCTGAGGGAGCGGCTTGGCCTGGACATCGCATGAGCGCGCTAGCCTGGACTGTTGAATTGAGCCACTCAATAATGGGATTCCAGAAACACCAGTACGTACCCCATCGTGAGGGTTTGTGAAGTCTTGGAGTTTCCATTAGGGTTGCAGATGGAATCAGGCTCTCATCGAGACACCACTATGTACCTTGCTACTAAAGCGCTCCCTGAACTGCCGGAGCTGCTCACACGCACTGCCGGTAATTCTGCGTTTTACGCCGGCCTTACTCGGGTCGACGGGATCAGCGATATCGGTGAAACCGCGGGCTACAGTGCTCAGCCTGGCTACCGTTTGATACGCGTCGACCATCGGCCGCATGAAGGCAGTGCCAACGATTTCGAGATCGCTTTGGTAGACGATGCCGAGGCTTCCGTGGCTTTTTACACCAAAGTCACACTGCTCAGCGCTCCTGAAGTCAGTAGCCGATACCTTGCGAGACATCGGGTCTGGCGATCGGCAAGTACGCGTCATTCTCTAGCGCTTTCCGAAATTTCGCGAACTGTGCTTTTCGGCTACATCCTCCCGCGCTATGACCTGCTATTAGGCGAGGACGCGATCACAGGCGATGGGAAATTCTACTGGCATCGGCAGATGTCTCGTGCACTGCAGCTGGGCTTTCACGTTTACGTATATGATCAGACGACGCAGGCGCTTCGGTCGATTCCAGCGGACTGCGAGCTAAGTTCTCTGCAGGACCAGATTTGGTCAAGCTCCCGCCGGGAACCTTTGCAGGGTTTCATTTCAACCGGTCCACTTAATCAGTTGGAGTGCTAGCAAAATACTCATCTTGAGCACAAGCATAGCCGTAGCCGTAGCCGTAGCCGTAGCCGTAGCCGTAGCCGTAACCGGTGCTCGGTTGCGACGACCTGAGGCAAGCAGTTCGAGTTTGATTAATGACCGATCGGCTATTTTCGAATTTTAAGCCCTTTCATAGACGAAGCTCGCTGCTCATCCAGGCTATTGTAATAAATATTCTGGGTAGTACTTAGGCTGTTGTGCCTAAGGTCTGCCTGCAAGTCCTTCATATCTCGCAAAGGCGCATCGAAAGTAGCGGATGTATGACGAAGCCAGTGTAGTGATGCCGAGCGAAGTTGATCAATTTCATCGTCGCTCCAGCCTTCCTCCTGCATTCGTTTTAGTGCACGGACAAACACTACTTGAAGCAAAGATCGGATGTAGCGATCAGACAGGCCGCCGCGACCATTTAGCGTTCCAATTAGGGGGCAAACGTCTTGAGGTGAGGGCAGGGGAGAAAGTCCTAAATAGCGGCGATATCGAGTTAAGTAACAATCAACATAGTCATCGCGCACGCTAATTCGGGCTGCTTTATTTCCCTTTCCGACAACATGAAACCACCAGTTGCCAACAGTATCTCAGCGCAGGTCACCCATTGAGGGGCGCCAGTTTTCTCTGCCGAATAAATCAGAGATCCTGAGATACATCGAAAAGATAGTTGCCACAATAAATAAAGTGCGTTCGTGTCTCGGATCCTCCGCAGCCATCTGCTCTGCACAGTCGATAACGAAACTCCACTGAAGCTCTGTAAGCGATTGTGCGGAAACGTCCAATACCGCACGTTGTTTATGATGGACTTTTGTTTTATTGCGCGGAAAGGATTCGACTCGGTCAAGCCTTCGTCCATCGCATGCTGAAAAAAACTACCACCTGCGCAATCGATCCTTGCGCCATCTGGTAGGGGCGAATTGGAAGGTCTTTCGACGACTCTACAGCGATTTTACGATCTCGTTTGCTAGCCGTACTACTGAACGGCCTCCAGTCTTTGTTCACAACATAATCATCTGACTCAAGTCGTTTTCGCCCCCCAGACGAACAATCTCGATTTCACTACTGGTCCTACCCATTCTGCTGGAGGCTGTAGGCAAAACTCCATGAACATTTCAGCATCTACACGACGAATATCAAGAATGGATTTTTTCGCTATGATCTGGGACCAGAGCAAGAGACGCTCGACATGTGTGCGAAACGAGTTGAATGTCGTCTGGTTGCCGGCATATGAGCGTAAAAAACTTCGCACCACAAGGTAGCTCTCTAAGGCCTTACAATCAGGAGCGAATCGTTTCAGATAATCAAGAACCAATGGTAGTTCCTGATGCACCCCGAGAAAACTGAGTTGGTTAAATTTCCCAAAGGTATCAAAAAGATGTTGTGGATCTACGCGCATGGGCTACTCAGACGAGGTTGCAGATCTATCAAGGATGCTTTCGAATGAGGTGCTATGCAATATCCGGGTCTGACAGTTATCGGATATTGCGTGCGTAGAGGCCTTTGCTTTGCCATCGGTTCACTGCCGATGTAGGTCTTGACGGATTCGGGAGAACAGCATTTCGATGTCGGGCTCATTGTCGATCAGCAAAAAGGCCTCTGCAAGTAGGGATAGCGGGTGCACGTCCATACGTGTCGCCAGCTCGACCAGCTTATCGAGGGTGGGGCTCTTGAGGCCGCGCTCAAGAGAGCTTACATAGGTACGGCTGCTGACATCGCCAAAATCCTCCTGGGTCAGGCCTCGGCTAGTCCTAGTTTTGCGTAGCGCTTGAGCGAGGGCTGTTTTGAGCTCCATTTGCGTATTTGATCCACAAAAGGAATGATGAAGCCTCTTTGAATCCTATAGTGCTACAATCTATAGTGTTCATTTTCGTTGGGAGAGAGCTATGACGACCTTGCGAGTAAACCCTGAAAGCTTCTCAGAAGTAGCATCCCTAGGGGCAGGATCCACATTTCTAATCGTTTGCGTGCTGGACCTTTTGGAAGAAAAAGAGATTATTGACATCAGGATTTTTGAAACGGGCCAGAGCACATTGGACTTCTTGAACGAGCTCGACAGGCCCAATGCCACTAGAGGCGTGGTAGGTCTTCAACTCGCATTGCCGCCGCGGTTGAGTCCTAACCAAAAGTGGACGGTAGAGCCTGTTGTCGACTTCGCAAGGGTTATATTGGCGCAGCCCGAGAGAACCTTAGATTCGTATGCTTACCGTATTGCGAGTGGGCGCTATTATGTTGATGGTAATGAAATACCTCTCAAGGTTGTGAGGAGCGAGAGAAGCATTTACCAAGCATCAAATGCTAATTCGAGCGATCCAGTACTGAGTGCATACCAAGCCTGGATTGCGAGGATATTAGGCGAACTGATCAATGAGCAGTTCAACATGCAGCAGAGGACGGAAGCAAGTCGTGGCTGATACAACCGGGAGTGAGTCGTTTCAGGCTTGTTTGTCAGCGCTGTCACTATTGATGTCTTGGGGCGCTGAAGAGCAAGTCGCACATAGTATAATCGGCATGCCCGATTGTGCCGCTCAAGAGATCAAGCTCCGCCTAAGCGTTATTTTTGAGATGAATAGCTACTTGAACAAGATTTTTGAGAATCCTAAGAATATCGCAGGTTTTATGTCCATGAAAAATGACAACGATTATTTTGAGGGAAGCACTCCGCTGGAGAAAATAAGCGATGGAACCTATGCATCCCTACGAGAATGCGCAAAGCGCCTTCAGGCGCTGAGTATGGGCTAGCTCCCCAGAGGCCCTGAACCAAAAGTACTTGAGTTCCACGGTGGAACTTTTTCGTATCAAGGTCAGCGCCTAGCTTTTCATGCAGAACTAGGCCTGAAGGAGGGTTGAGCCTAGTAGTGCCAGGTTCGCTGAAGACTAGCCACATCTGCTCCGCGCTGTGCCTCTAAAACAGGTTATCTTTTTTCAAAATATTTATCTTCTTTGAGGGCTCCGCAGAGCGGACCTAGGGGCTGTGAATCCATCCTTTTAAAAATACTGGCGGTAGTGTGTCGCTATCGAGAGCGGCGACGGAGCATTTCAAGCAACTGATGTGCGGTAATTATTCTTTTTTAGGAGTATTTATCCTTTTTGCGGATCCCTAACAGCCACGTAGTTACCCCCAGACAATCGGTCGGGAGAGTGATCAGATCAACCCTTAAAAAAATTATTCTTTTTAAGGTTTTACTTTTTTAAGGATAGGCAATATGGCGTTTATAGCGCTGGAGTGGCACGCGTCCTATTTTTTTTACGGACCGATTGCGATTCGTAGAGTTTGCCTAGGGGAGAAGATTCAGGATAACTCATTGATTATTCTGGTTTATTGTTTTTAAGGGCCGATTACTTTTTTTAGGGCATCCTGACAGAAGGGATGGGACGTAACGGCTTGATTCGAGGGTTGTATGGTCAATCGAGGCAAAGTCTGGTTTTCGGGGGCTGGTGACAGATCCAGCCCCAGAAGCCTTATACATGATTTAACATAATACACATTATGCGCACCCAGGAATTTCCTGCTCGATACCAACCCGGGGTACATTTGAAGCCACGAATCGCTCACAGCGTCCTCTCGTAAGATCGTTTAAGGAAACCGTCCTCCCATGTCCCACCATCCATCAGCAGACCACATCATCGACCTTTACGACCGCCATGCATTTACTTGGCACCAAAAGCGCGCCAATCACTTCACTGATCGCAAATGGATTGCGCATTTCGGGACCATGCTGAAGCCGTCAGCACGTGTTCTGGATCTGGGCTGCGGCTCTGGCCAACCTGTGGCGCGACACCTGGTCGAAATCGGCGCCTGCGTTGTGGGTGTTGATTCGTCCAAACAGATGCTGATCCTGTGCAATGCACAGTTTCCTGAGCAGCAATGGATTCACGCAGACATGCGCACACTTACATTGGGCTGTCAGTTCGACGCAATCATTGCTTGGAACAGCTTTTTCCACCTAAAGCCCACCGATCAGCGCCTGATGTTCCCGATTTTTCGTCGCCATGCGGCCCCAGGGGCGTTGCTCATGTTTACAAGTGGGCCCTCCCATGGCGAAGCCTTGGGTACATTCGAGGGCGAGACGTTGTATCACGCCAGCTTGAGTACCAATGAATACGTCGATCAGTTACACGCCAACGGGTTCGAGGTGCTTGATCACGTTGTTGAAGATCCGGATTCCGGGGGACTGACAGTATGGCTAGGGCGTCTCCTACCCTAACTCAATATTCTTCTCAGTAATAACTACACTAAATATTCATTTAGTTTAGTTATATAATTGACCTAGGTTGTCGTCGCCTATCCATCCCTTCCGTACCAGGTTTTCATTGGGCGATGCGTGCCGACCGAGCCCGCCATTCCATCCCTCGCCGAATTCCCGGCCCTCATCCAGATAACTTAAATCCGCCTCTGGAACCTATCCTCGCCGTGCACAGTCTTTGCCAAAGATACCCCAGCATCACCACTCGCCCGCCGCTCATACCCTGGCCCATGCCAGCGATGGCTACGTGGCCCTCTCGAGAGCACGTCCTTGGAAAATCCTAGGCAATCCGCCCCGCATCGCTCGCTTGACTGGTTGAACTTCTTCCTTGCCGATGTACGTGACGGACTTGGACCGTACCTTGCCATCTATCTGCTCGCCGTTCATCAATGGCAGCCCGCGAGCATAGGGCTGGTCATGACGATTGCCGGTGTTACTGCCCTGCTCGCTCAGACGCCCGCCGGCGCCCTGATTGACCGTACGCCCGCCAAACGTGCCGTTGTGGTCATAGCGGCAGTCCTGGTAACCGGGAGCTGTCTGTTACTGCCTTTCATCACATCATTCATTTGGGTTGCCGTAACGCAAACCATCAGCGCCTTGGCCGGCTCCGTGTTCGCGCCGGCGATCGCAGCCATCTCTCTGGGGCTGACCGGACCGAAGGCGTTCACGCGACGCGTGGGGCGCAACGAGACCTTCAACCATGCTGGAAATGCTTTCTCTGCACTACTGGCCGGTGGCCTCGCCTACCTGTATGGGCCGGTGGTGGTGTTCTATCTGATGGCTGCATTGACCGTGGCCAGCATCATCGCGGTAGCCTGCGTCCCGGGCGCTGAGATTGACCATCACGTGGCTCGAGGCCTGACCCATAGCCCGAACGATCAGGACAATCCGGCGGGCTTGGCGCTGCTGTTGCATAACCGCACATTGCTGCTCTTCGCGATCTGCTGTGCCTTGTTCCATCTGGCCAATGCGGCCATGCTGCCGTTGGTAAGCCAGAAACTCTCTCAAGTCGACCTGCGCCTGGCCACGCCATTGACCTCGGCTTGCATCGTGGCAGCCCAGTTGGTCATGGTGCCCATGGCGCTGCTGGTCGGGGCGCGTGCCGAACAATGGGGGCGCAAGCCGTTCATGCTCGTGGGGTTCCTGATACTTCCACTGCGCGGCGCGCTCTACACCTTGTCTGACAACCCCTTCTGGCTCGTAGGCGTGCAGCTACTCGATGGCATTGGCGCGGGCATTTTCGGGGCGCTGTTCCCGATCATCGTCAAGGACCTCACCGAGGGTACCGGGCGGTTCAACGTAAGCCTTGGCGCGCTCACCGCCGTGTTCGGCCTTGGTGCTGCGCTGAGCCCTGGTCTGGCGGGGTTCGTCGTCCAAGCGGCGGGCTACAATGCCGCGTTCCTGACGCTGGCCGGGATCGCAGCCTGCGCATTTGTTCTTGTGCTGGTCGCCCTCCCCGAAACGCACCCACGCCAGGGCGATGCGCCCTCCTCTTCTATGCCGTCAGCCGCCGGAAACTGAACCCGTGATGCACCTGAGCCAAACATCGTTGATCATCTGGATCGTCTCGGCCCTGGCCACTGCTGGCGTCATACTCAGACCCTTCAAGGTGCCCGAATTCATCTGGGCCCTAGGCGGTGCCACCGTACTCGTGCTGTTTGGGCTGATTGCCCCGATGAACGCTTTGGCGGCGGTGGTCAAGGGGAGCGACGTCTACCTGTTTTTGATCGGCATGATGGTTCTGGCCGAAGTGGCCCGCCAGGAGGGACTTTTCGATTGGGTGGCTCGTTATGCCGTAGGCCATGCCCAAGGGTCTGGTCAACGGCTGTTCAATCTGGTTTTCCTGGTCGGCACCCTGGTGACCGTTTTTCTCTCGAACGATGCCACTGCCGTGGTTCTGACGCCAGCAGTGTATGCCGCCTGCAAGGCCGCCAAGGCTGAGCCTCTGCCCTACCTGTTCATCTGTGCATTCATCGCCAATGCCGCAAGCTTCGTTCTGCCCATTTCCAATCCCGCCAACCTGGTGGTATTCGGCAGCCAGATGCCTCCTCTGCTGGACTGGTTAAAGCAGTTCACCTTGCCTTCGTTGGCAGCCATCGCGGCGACCTATGTCATTTTGCGTATCACCCAACGCCGTCAGATCTGCCAGCCGCTTGCGTTGACCGTGCAAATACAGCCTCTTCCAGCCGGTGCGCGCCTGTGTGCATGGGGCATTGCGCTGACTGCCTGCGTGCTGCTGGGTGCATCGGCGCTGGACGTACCACTAGGCCTACCTACCTTTAGCGCTGGTATTGCGACCACCGCGCTGATCCATTTGCGCCAGCGGCGCAGTCCGATGCCAGTTTTGCGACACGTCGCCTGGAGTGTGCTGCCATTGGTTGCGGGCTTGTTCGTGTTGGTCGAAGCTGTGGCTCAGACAGGCGCGATCGAACAGCTGGCGCATGCGCTCATGACCCTGGAGCAGACGTCTCAGACCGCTGCGAGCTGGACCGCGGGGGTGGGTGTAGCCGTGGCTAGCAACTTGATGAACAACCTGCCGAGTGGGCTGATTGCCGGCTCCATGGTCGATATCGCCCACCTCCCTCGGCAAACTACCGCCGCGTTGCTGATTGGGGTCGACCTAGGTCCGAACTTGTCCATTACCGGATCCCTTGCAACCTTGCTCTGGCTGGTGGCGATTCGACGTGAAGGCGAGTCTGTCAGCGCCTGGCAATTTCTGCGCCTGGGGCTGCTGGTCATGCCGCCAGCTCTAGCCGCAGCGCTGTTGGCCCTTATGGTCTGAGGCTCAACTGGGCATCCGATCACTGCTCGCCGCTGCGCACGCGCTGTCTAGGTCGACATCCGCGAGGAAGGTGGCAAAGTGATCGCGAAGCGCAGGTGCCCAGTTTGCCCTTCAGGGTTAGGCGGCCGAGGGTGACCACTTGGCCGCTCTCGGGATGTTCCAGGACGGTATCCTTGATGCCGAGCCGCCATAGCACCAGCATGAAGGAGCGCAAGTCGACGTGAGGCGACCCCTGCTCGACCTTGCGCAGCAGGTGCGGCGATACACCAATAGCGGCCTTGATATCTGCCTGTCGGATACTGAGTAGCTAAATGCCATTTAGCACATCTGCCCTAATCGATCCTGCATCCCGCCCACGCTATATTTCGGTTCTTTCATCGCTAAGGAACCATCCCCATGACCCCCTTCAAGCTGATCGCCATTACCGGGGCTCTATTGGCCATGGCCGGCTGCCAAACGGTCAAGCCGTCTGATGACACCCTGAAGAAGCGTACCGAGTTCGTGCTCAACACCAAAGTGTCGAAAGTGGAAGATGTGCGCAGCGACAGCACCATCACCTACTACACCGCCACGACTGGCAAAGGGCGGTTCGAATGCCAGATGCCCAGTGGTGCACTTGTCGCTGCGGCGGGCATGGGCATTTATCAACCCACCCCCAGCTGCGTGAAAGAAGGCCAGACCGGCCGCCTGTGACCAGGGCTGCGGCCGCTTTCAACAGGGAGGCAATGTGGGCTCACCACAGAGCGTGCGCAGCATGGCTCGCAATTCGGCCGGGCGCACAGGCTTGGACAGCACTGCGATATCGCGACCCTGTACCGCGTCCTGTATTCGGTCCGGATCATGCCCCGTCATGATCAAGGCTGGTACAGCCCAGCCCCGCTCGCTGCGCAGCCGCTCGATGCAATCGACTCCGGTGGCGTCCTGGCCAAGGTCATAGTCGGCAACGATGACGTCACAGTCCTCATTCGAAGCGGCAGCAGAACTGTGCCCATCCACTTCGCACCCCCAGCGCTGCAACAGGGCCGACGTTGCCCTGAGCACGTTATGGTCGTCTTCTATCAGGCAGACTCGCAGGCCGCTGAGCAAACCTGCAGCGGCAAGCTCGTGCTCAGGCGCTGGCAGTGTAGGTTGAGGCGTTATCTGCGCGAACCCCTTCAGGCTCACGGTAGTGCCGTGGCCGGGTCGAGATTGCAGGTGCACCTGCACGTCCATCAGCCGTGCAAGCCGACGAACGATCGACAGGCCCAATCCGACGCCCTCGACGTCCTTGTCGCGCACTTGCCTGACCCGGTAGAACTCCTCGAACACCAGCGTCTGGTGTGCAGGTTCGATGCCTCGCCCCTGATCACAGACCATGATGGCAAGACCTCCCTGGCAGCGTCGGACACCCATCAACAGTGGCCGTCCCGGTGCGTACTTGAGGCTGTTGGAAAGGACGTTCTGGACCATAGTCGTCAATATGCCGCGGTCTGCACGCGTCCAGTAGGCACAAGGCCGCACCCGTATCTCCACCCCCGCCCAGCGAGCAGCCTCGGCGTGCTCACGCGCAAGGGTCTCGAGAAAATCGCCCAGGGCAAAGCTCTCATGGCGCGGCTGCACGCGCCCGTTGTCCAAGGTGTACAGGTCCAGAATCGAACGAAACAGCTGGGACACATTCAGCAGCGATCGATCAATGCTGTCCACCAGCCTGCGTTCCTCCTCGCCCAGCCGCGCCTCGCGCAGGCAAGCGGTGAACAGACTGATGGAGTGAATGGGTTGGCGCAGGTCGTGACTCGCCTGGGCCAGAAAGCGGGACTTCTCGAGATTGGCTGCAGCGGCCTGCTCCGAAGCTCGGCGCGTGCGTTCGAGCAGCAAGTGCGCATAGACGGGGATCACGGTGCTGGTGGTCAGCAACATCAGCACCAGAAAAGGGTTGGCCTGCCAGTAAGGCGTCAGTTGGTACACCGCAACCAAGGCGATCAGCGCCAGTCCGGTCGCGATGGCCAGGTACCGGGAGCCGAAACGCATGCCGTTGCCCAGGTTGACCCACACCATCACGGCATACAGGGGCAGCGCCGCCTCACCGCCGACTACCAGGCCGAAGCAGGTGCCTGTGTAGTCGTGCACCATGCCCAGCACCCGGCGCCACGGATAGTGCCCCGGCCAGCGTGCGATGGCCTGGCGCAGAAGCACCGATACCAGGAGAAAGACGACAATGTAGACGACCACCGGCACGTAGAGCGCAGCAGAACGGTCCAGCAGAAAGACCAGCATCGCCACATAGGCGAAGGCGCAACTGCCAACGACCAGACGCAAGTTCGCTTGATCGAGCTCGTTGTTTTTATCCAGGGCCATGGCCGGAATCCTTTTCATCAGGCGGCTTTGCTCCCGTGACGGGGCGGCACGCACTTGCCAGGGCTGCTACGTTAACATGGCCCGATCGACCTGCGGCCAAAGGGAGTTGCCAAGCGTGACCAGTCGAATAATCGTGGCGGACGACCATCCGCTTTTCAGGGAAGCCATGGTGCGTACCGTCTACC
Source organism: Pseudomonas sp. URMO17WK12:I9 (assembly GCF_900230165.1). Lineage (NCBI taxonomy): Bacteria > Pseudomonadati > Pseudomonadota > Gammaproteobacteria > Pseudomonadales > Pseudomonadaceae > Pseudomonas > Pseudomonas sp. URMO17WK12:I9. The sequence continues at coordinate 11,730 of NZ_OCMQ01000015.1, forward strand.
GTGTGCTGCCAAGCGCCCATGTAGCTGAGGCCGGCAGCCTGGATGAGGTACTGCAGCTTGCCAGCGTCGGCGAGGCCCTCGACACCTTGATCCTTGACCTGCGTTTTCCGGGCCTGGATTCCGTCAGCCGCCTCGCCCAGCTCAAACGCCAACTGCCGCGCACGACCTTGATCGTCGTCTCGATGGTGGATGATCCGGTCATCATCGACCAAGTCATGGCTTGCGGCGTTGATGGTTTCATCGGCAAAAGCCTGAGCGCCGAGCAAATGGGCGCTGCGATCCTTGCCGTTCGAGCCGGAGAAGTGTTGGTGCGCTTCGCGCCCTCAGGGCTGCTGCCGGTCGCCAATGCCGACTCGGGTACCGAGCACCTGACTCAACGCCAACAAGACGTGCTGCGCTTGATCGCTCAGGGCAAGACCAACAAGGAGATAGCCAAGGCCTTGGATATCTCGCCCTTCACGGTGCGCATCCACGTTTCGTCACTGCTCAAGGCACTTAATGTCAGCTCGCGTACCGCTGCTGCCGTCAAGTACTCGGCCGGGTAGCACCGTTGGTCAGACCTGCGCCTGCCTAGACGGACTTCTACGCGTGCGGTGGTGCTCTGAACAAGTGAGAGGCCTGGCAATGGCTGTGCCCCTCACTCCTGTGTTGGCCCGCCGTCAGGGCGGGCCTTTTTTTAGAACCAGCGGAGGCGCGCGCAATGATGCAGAAACTGATGATGGGGGGCGGCAATGTCCAGGACGACTGGCCCGAGCTTGAGCAAGAGCAGCGCAATGATAAGGTCGATGACCCGGACACTGATCCCGGTCTGACCGATGAAGACCAGGATCGGCCAGGCGTGCCTGCCAGCGATCCCGAGGCGGGTGCGTGATCGGTTGATGATGCAGGCTGCGCAATCAGGCGGTGGTGGCAGGGTCTTCCAGGGACTGTCCAGGCTTGCTGCCTGATAGGCGCCAGGTCACGTCCGTGACGCCGTAGCGTTCGGCCATGGGCCGGCTGACCTTGCGGATTTTCTCGCGCCCGAATTTCGGAATGATGCCAATGCCTGCATCGCAGCTCGCCCAGTGCCAGGCTTCGGCGTTATCCAGGCGTTCAAGACGAATGATGAAGGTGCGGGGCTCGCCATGGAGCCGATAATCGATGATGTACAACTGGGGACTAGGCATCGCTGCACCCTCCTCTTTTGCGTGGATGACCCTGCGATGGAGTGCAGCTCGGCGATAAAGATTCAATCGAATATGCGTCATTGCTCCCAAGGGGTGCCTGGCACAGCCTTTGGCAGGCACCCAGGATGAGTTCAGCCACGCGCTTCGTTCGTTGCACTACGCCCGCCGCCGTGGCTGTTCTGACCACCCTTACGGCCAGCCTGCGAAGCGCGCTCACGGTCATTGGCGAAGTTTCCACCTGAAACCTGACCCCCTTTCTGCCCAGCACGGGAGGCCTTTTCGCGGTCATTGGCGAAATTGCCCGGGTTGGTTTCCTTGGTGCCGCCACGTTGACCGGTCGATTTTTGATCACGAGCCATATCGTTTCTCCTTGCGGTTCTGGAAATGCGCATGGCACGAAGCCGCGCCCTTCATCAGAACCCGTGCGATGACAGGCTACTCAGTCCCAAGGCATGGATTGCAGATCGGTGGCGCGAATGGATTCTCTGGCCGAACACTTGCGGGCCAGCCATTAGCGCCTCGTAAAGGCGCTCGCGAATATCCTCGCGCGTTGCCTATAATGTCGCTCCTCCTGCCCCGCGACATGTCGATGGGCTGTCCGTCAGGTCTGTACAGGGCACCGCCATGAAGTCGACCGTTAACCAGCCCGCCGCGCCCCATCCTTCGAACCTGAGTCCTAGTCATCTCAATTTCCCGGTGGTGGGTATTGGTGCCTCTGCAGGGGGGATCGAAGCCATCTGTACCCTGTTCAGGCAGATGCCTGCCGACTCTGGCATGGCATTCGTCATCGTGCTGCACTTGTCTCCAGACCATCAGAGTGTCGCTGATCGAATCATTCAGGAGACCACCGGCATGCCGGTGAGCCAGGTAACGGCGCCGGTACCGATTGAACGCAACCATGTATACGTGATCTCCCCTGCCAATCGGCTGTCGACCAATGACGGCTATCTGCGTGTGGCACCCGCCAACAGGCGACGCGGTGACCATGTGGCGATCGACCTGTTTTTCCGTGACTTGGCCGACGTACACAAGGACCATGCCTTTTGCGTGGTACTGTCCGGCACCGGCGCAGACGGCGCCGTAGGGTTGGCGCGCGTCAAGGAGCAAGGCGGCGTCACTTTGGTGCAAAGCCCGGATGATGCCCAGTATGACAGCATGCCCAGGGCGGCCATCGAAACCGGGCTGGTCGACGTTGTGCTCCCGGCGGCAGAGCTTGCCCAAAAGCTGATGGAGCTGTGGCATAACGCACGGCAGGTCAACCTCCCACGCATCGAGGATGACAGCCTGCCGCCTGCGCTGGGTACCCGGGCGGGCGACCCGGAGTCATGCGAACCTTTGCTGGAAGAGATCCTGCTGCAACTGCGTAGTGCTACCGGGCATGACTTCCAGCACTACAAGCGCGCCACCGTGCTACGACGGATTGAGCGGCGCCTGCATGTCACGGGGCAGGCCGACCTGCGGGCTTACCTGCACTACCTCGAAAACCACAAGGAGGAATCCGCCGACTTACTGGCGGACATGCTCATAGGCGTCACCAATTTTTTCCGCGACCGTGAAGCGTTCGAAGCCTTGGAACGAATTGTCATGCCCCAACTGGTGGGCGAGCCGGACTCGGCTGACAACCCGGCAGAGATTCGCATCTGGTCCGCCGGCTGCTCGACAGGAGAGGAGTCCTACAGCCTGGCCATGCTGACATGCGAGCAGTTGGCCGTGGACCAACGTGCCAATAACGTACAGGTGTTCGCCACCGATCTTGACGAGCGCGCCATTGGCCATGCCCGCACGGGTTTGTATCCAGAGTCCATCATCACCGACGTGCCGCCATCGCGGCTGCGCCAGTTCTTCGTCAAGGAAGACCAGCATTATCGAGTACGCAAGGAAATACGCGAGAAAGTGCTTTTCGCGCGGCATAACCTGCTGTCCGATCCGCCCTTCTCGCAATTGGGCTTGATCGTCTGTCGCAATCTGCTGATTTACCTGGACCGCGAAATCCAGCGTGACATCCTGCGCATGTTCCATTTCGCCCTGCGCCCGGGTGGGTACCTGTTCCTGGGCTCGTCCGAATCGGCAGAGCTGGCTGGCGAGCTGTTTGCAGTGGTGGACAAGCGTAATCGCATCTACCGGGCGCGCGAGGTCGCCGGTGCCGGCACGCGTCCGGGGCGTCAGCTGCAAGGGGGTGATCTAGGCGCTCTGAAGCAGCCGGCCACCGCCAAAAGCAGAGCCCAGCGCAAGCCCTCCTATGCAGAGGTGCACCACCGCGCACTGGCGCGCCGAACCCCGCCGAGCCTGATCATCGACGGTGAGGGTACCATCCTTCATCTGAGTGAAGGGGTCGGGCGCTTCATGCAACTGGGCAGCGGTGAATTGAGCCGTAACTTGCTCAACCTGGTACTGCCCAGCCTGCGACTGGCGCTTCGCAGCACCCTGTTCCAGGCGCGCCAGGGCACCCATGCGGTCACCTCTCGCCCTGTGGACCTGGGCGAGGATGACCAGCGCTGCCAGGTAGAGATTACGGTGCAACCGCATAAGGATGAGCAGACAGCCGGCGAATACCTGCTGGTAGTGTTCGAAGAGCGCGCGCCCGATCCGTCATTGCCCTTGGTCGGTGCCATTCGCCAGACCGACAGCATGGTGCTGAACAACCTGGAGCGAGAGTTGCAGCGCACGCGCTTGCAATTGCAGGAGACCATCGAGCAGTCGGAGATCTCCAGTGAAGAGCTCACCGCCTCCAATGAAGAGATGCAGACCATCAACGAAGAGCTTCGCTCGGCCAGCGAAGAACTTGAAACCAGCAAGGAAGAGCTGCAGTCGATCAACGAAGAACTGTTGACCGTCAACTACGAGCTCAAGAACAAGGTCGAGGAGACCGACAAGGTCAATGACTACCTGCGCAACTTGATTGCCAGCACTGACATCGCCGCCGTGTTCGTCGACCGCAACCTGCACATTCGCTGGTTCACCCCGCGTGCGACCGACCTGTTCAACATGCTGCCGGTGGACACAGGCCGCTCTCTGCTCGACATCACTCATCGCTTGGATTACCCCGCTCTGGCAGATGATGCGCGTGCCGTGGTCAATGGCGAGCACATCATCGAGCGCGAAATCGGAGGCCAGGCCTACCACTGGTACCTGGCCAGGTTGCTGCCCTATCGCTCAAGCGAACAGAAGATCGACGGGGCCGTGCTTACCTTTATCGACATCAGCAAGAGCCGCGCGGCCGAGGAGCGTCTGCGACTTGGCGAGGAACGCATGCGAGTAGTCGCTGAAAGTACCCACGAATTCGCCATCATCCTGTTGGATGAGCAGGGCTTGATCACTGATTGGAACACAGGCGCCACATTGATCTTCGGCCATGAAAAGGCCGATGTGGTGGGCCGGCATTACCAGCTCATCTTCACCGAGGAAGATCGCCAGCACGGCATTCCCGAGCAGGAGTTGCAAAGGGCGCGCACCAACGGCCGTAGCCAGGATGAGCGCTGGCACATGCGCAATGACGATAGCCGCTTCTATGCCAGCGGTGAGATCTCGCGCTTGAAAGGCAATTCATTGCGTGGTTTCGTGAAGATCGCTCGTGACTTGACCGGGCACAAGCGCCTGCACGATGAACAGAGCAAGCAATTGGCCGAGTCGCAAAGCAGCAGCCACATGAAGGATGAGTTTTTTGCCATCATGTCCCACGAGCTCAAACACCCGCTCAACCTGATACAGCTCAACGCCGAGATCCTGCGTCGTCTGCCTTCGATCGCCCACATCGCCGCTGCGAGCAAGGCGGTAGCCACCATCCGCGAGGCTGTCGCCAGCCAGGCGCGCATCATCGACGATCTCCTGGACGTGGCCCGTATCCGAACCGGCAAGCTCAAGCTCAAGACCGAAGCAGTAGACGTGGCTGCCATCGTCGAGGGTATCCATGGGGTTGTCGTCAGCGAGCAGCCTGACTCGGCAGTGGTGCTGGAGCTGCCTGCTGACCGTCTACCGCTGTTCATCGACGGGGATAGCACACGCTTGGAGCAAGTGATCTGGAACCTGCTCAACAACGCCCTGAAGTTCAGCCCGCCCGGTAGCGCCATTCGGTTGTCGCTCAGCCACGATGACACGCAGGTGTCGCTCAGCGTGATAGACCAGGGCATCGGCCTCACGGCAGACAGCCTGGAGCACATTTTCGATCTGTTCAGCCAGGCAGCGTCGCCGCTCGGGCACGCGGCTCGAGAGGGTCTGGGAATAGGGTTGTCGCTGGTCCGTCAGTTAGTGGAGGCCCATGGCGGAAGCGTAAGCGCGTACTCCGCAGGCCTCGGTCAAGGCTGTACGTTCAGCGTCACTCTGCCCTTGTCCCAGAGTGGTAGAGGTGAGCAGCTTGCCTGCCAGCAACCTGAGCGCATGGGTCGCCTTGATGGCTTGCACGTGCTGCTGGTGGACGACTCGCCCGAAGTGCTCGACGTCATGCAACAGCTCCTGGAAATGGAATGTGCGCAGGTAAGCGCATTCGCTGACCCGCGCCAGGCGCTCGAGGTCGCCAGGGACACGAAGTACGACGTCATTCTGTCGGACATCGGCATGCCAGTCATGGACGGCCATGCACTGATAAAGGCCCTGCGAAACATGAAGCACCTGCAGCACACGCCGGCCATCGCCCTGACTGGCTATGGGGCGAGCGCCGATCAGCACCGGTCGAAGCAATCAGGCTTTGATCGCCACCTGAACAAGCCCGTCGGCTATGACGAATTGGTAGAGGCCATCGAAAGCCTGCACGGTTCGGTTCTCTACTGACCGTTCGTCGGTGAATTGTTACAGTTTTATGACTTTTTTACGGTTCTCGGCGACTAACTCCTCATAGGAATGTGATTCGCCGGAGTACCCATGAAATCTGCCAAGCCCCGCGCAACCATTATCTGTCGGCATGGCAAACACGCTCATAAATGGCTATGGGTTCGCAAGCAAAACGCCCCTTGGACGCTGCCAGGTGGCAAAGTTGAGCCTGGTGAGACGCCGCTTGAGGCGGCACAGCGTGAATTGCTAGAGGAGACAGGTCTGCAGGCCCACAATTTCACGCTGCTGATGCGCCACGAGACGCCCCAGCGCATGCACTATGTCTTCGAGGCCGAGTTTGATGAAGCGCCCCAGCCTTGCGCCTTGCATGAGATCGCTGACTTTCAGTTCGCGCATTTCGAACACGTCAGCACGCTCAAGCAAGACATCAGGAAGTTGATTCGCTCGTTGCTCGAGTGTGACGCGGCTACTGCGGCGTCTGTTCGCTGACGCCCTCCTCGACTGGCTGCTATCTGGAGTACAGGCGTGCCGCTTTAGGCGTGCACGCTCCATTGACAGTCGCCCGCCTCAATCGGCAAATCGTCGATCGCATGAATCATCCCGCTGTCCAGAGCCTCTTGTGGGCCAAGGATCCGTGGGGCCGCCATCAGGTAGCGGGGCACGTCAAGCGCCTGCGCCGCGCCTTCCGTGCGCTGAGCCACAATCTGGGCGTACAGGCGCAAGTCATAATCCAAGCTCATTGCATATTCGGCCATCCGAGAGTGGTCGATGGAACCGTGCAGCGTCCAGTGGAAGGGATGGAACAGGAACTTGCTGTAGGTGCACGCGGTGCGGCGCTCGCCGGCCAGAAACAGGATGTTGCCCATCGACTCGACCGTGCCAAGGTTATGCGTGTGCACAGTGACAGGCAAAGTCCGCAGGTAGTTGTACAAGGTAAACCCGTAGCTGCACTCGCCGCCCATGGTGGCGACATTCAGCTGCACCACCTCGGCCCCCTGGTTCACAGCCTTGGTACAGGTGTTGATCAGGTTGCCGCAGGTAGAAGAATTGATAGGGCCGGTGAAATGGATGATGTGTCTGGCCATGCGCACCTCCAAGAAGTGTCGATACAGAGCGTCGGTCACCACCCTGCCTGTCTAAAAATGGAATCGAGCTCATCTGCAAAGTTCAATTCCACCCCCCGGCCACCGCCATTGATCAACTGCGCCTGAACCCTCCTGCCGCTGCGCTGGTCGCAATGGTGAATGGAATGGAGATGCGATAGGAGGCAGCGTGAGCGAGGTACGCATTGGCATTTCAGGATGGCGATACGGCCCCTGGCGCAGGGATTTCTATCCCAAGGGTCTGCGCCAGGATGACGAACTGGCCTTCGCATCGAGGGCGGTCACGACCATCGAGATCAATGGCTCGTTCTACAGCCTGCAAACGCCCGAACGCTATCAAGCCTGGCATGACGCCACACCCGATGACTTCGTCTTCGCCGTCAAGGCACCGCGATACATCACCCACATCCGCAGACTCAAGGACATCGATACGCCATTGGCCAATTTCTTCGCTTCCGGGCCGCTTCTTCTGGGCAACAAGCTCGGCCCTTTCTTATGGCAGTTCCCTGCCAACATGCGCTTCGACGCTGAGCGATTCGGTGCATTTCTGCAGCTGCTACCGCGTGACCGAGCCGCTGCCAAACGTAGCGCCAATGGCTGCGAGCAACGCCTGCAAGGTAACGGCGGTACGCAGATAAGCGGGAATGCACCCCTACGCCATGCGGTGGAAATACGCCACGAAAGCTTCCTGTGCGATCGCTTCGTGGAACTGCTGCGCCAGCACAACGTTGCCTTGGTGGTGGCCGACAGCGCGGGTAAGTGGCCTTACGTCGAAGACGTCACCGCAGACTTCATGTATATGCGCCTGCATGGCGATGTCGAACTCTATAGCAGCGGGTATACCGTCAGCGCGCTTCGCCGCTGGAAGAAACGTATCGAACAGTGGACTGAGGGAAGCCAGCCCGACGACGCACATCTGATCGTACAAGGGCCGCCACCCCGGTGCCCAACGCGTGACGTGTACTGCTATTTCGATAACGATCAGAAAGTCCATGCCCCTTACGACGCGCGCCGACTGCTGGAAAAGATGCACTTGGACCACGAATTGATGACCGAGCCGGGCGCCGAGCCGGAGGTTAAGCTGTGAACCCTACACTCCCCGCGCCAAACTGCATCATCGACAAAATCACCGCCGTGCACCGCCTGAACGTGCTGACGCTCAACGTGCACAAAGGCTTCACCTTCTTCAACCGCCGCTTCATCCTGCCGGAGCTGCGCGATGCGGTACGGGCCACAGGCGCCGACCTAGTGTTTCTCCAGGAAGTGCATGGCAGCCACCAGCAGCATGCGATCAGCCATCCCGCCTGGCCGGAGGCGCCCCAGTACGAGTTTCTGGCAGACAGCATGTGGCCGCAATTCGCCTATGGGCGCAACGCCGTCTACCCCCATGGCGATCACGGCAACGCCTTGCTCTCCAAATTCCCAATCGTACGTTCAGAGAACCTCGACGTATCGGTCGAGGGAAACGAACAGCGAGGTCTGCTGCATTGTCAACTGGAGGTGCCGGGCCATGACGAGGTGCATGCAATCTGTGTACACCTGGGGCTACGGGAGGCACACCGCCAGAAACAGGTGAGTTTGCTGTTTGAGTTGCTCGACCGCCTGCCTGCCAAGGCGCCCGTGATCATCGCCGGGGATTTCAATGACTGGCGCTTGAAGGCAGATGCCGTGTTGTCAGAGCGACTGATTGAGGCATTCGGGGAGCGTTTCGGCTCGCCAGCCCGCAGTTTTCCCGCGCGCCTGCCGCTGCTTCGGCTCGACCGGATCTACGTGCGCAATGCCATGCCCCATGCTGCAAAGGTTTTATCCAACTATCCGTGGTCGCACCTGTCCGACCACGCCCCCTTGGCTGCGGAGATCAACGTGTGAAAAGACCTTGGGTCGATGGCAACAGCGTCGAGCTGTTGATCAATGGTGAGGCGTTCTACCCGCGAGTCTTCGAGGCCATGGGCCAGGCGCGCGATGAAATTCTCCTTGAGACATTCATCATCTACGAGGACAAGGTTGGCCATCAGTTGCAGCGTGCCCTGATCGAGGCAGCGCAACGTGGGGTTCGTGTCGAAGTGGTTGCCGATGGGTATGGCACCGCTGACCTGTCAGCTGAATTCATCGGAGCGATGACCGAAGCGGGGGTGAGGTTTCACTTGTTCGATCCCCAGCCTCGTCTGGCTGGCCTGCGCACCAACCTGTTCCGCCGCCTGCATCGCAAAATCGTCGTGATCGACGGGGAGCGTGCGTTCATTGGCGGCATCAACTATAGCGCCGATCATCTCGGCGACTATGGGCCGATGGCCAAGCAGGACTACGCCGTGGAGGTCACCGGTCCAGTGGTCGCCCAGGTGCATGCCGTGAGCCGTCGACTGATGTCGCCGGTGCTGGAGCCCCCAAGCGAGGTGCGCCCGGTTACCGACCCCACTGGCGACATCACCGCCGTGATGGTAGAGCGGGACAACGGCCAACGCAGCACAGCGATCGAAGCGTATTACCTCGAAGCCCTGCGTGGCGCTCGTAAGCGCATAGTGGTAGCCAATGCCTATTTTTTCCCAGGCTATCGCCTATTGCGCGAACTGCGTAACGCCGCGCGTCGAGGGGTTGAAGTGACCCTCATCATGCAAGGTGAGCCGGACATGTGGTGGGTGCGTACGCTGGCTCGCCTGCTCTACAACTACCTGCTTCGCGATGGGGTGCGGATCCATGAGTATTGCCGACGCCCCCTGCACGGCAAAGTCGCGCTGGTGGACGACGAATGGTCCACGGTCGGCTCGAGCAACCTCGACCCGCTGAGCCTGTCGTTCAACCTTGAAGCCAACCTGTTCATCCGCAGCCGCGCCTTCAACCAACAGCTCCACGACCATTTGCAGTCGCTGGCCAGCGAACAGTGCAAGACGGTCACCCTTGAGCGAATGATCCGCGGCTACTGGTGGCGGGCGCCGCTGATCTTCTTGAGCTTCCATGTCATACGTCACTTCCCGCGCATTGCCGGCTGGCTACCTGCGCATCGCAAGCGCCTAAAGACGCCAGGGCAAGCGGTGGAGACCCAAGGCAACCTGCACGAGGGCAACACCTGATGGAACGAAAACGTTGGCAAGTGTGGGCCAAGCGTCTGTTCACGGTCCTGTTCCTGATGCTGATCCCGGCGTTGTTGTTCACGCTGGCGCGCAACCTGGACTGGAACGAGGTACGTGAATCGCTGTTGGCCTACAAGCCCGGCACATTGGCTGTCGGGTTGGTCATGGCACTGATGAGCTTCCTGATCTTCGCCAGCTATGACCTGTTGGCTCGTGCCTATACCGGTCACAAGTTGCCGGTGCGTCAAGTGCTGCCGATCGCTTTCGTGTGCTACGCCTTCAACCTCAATTTCACCACCTGGGTAGGCGGGGTCGCGTTGCGCTATCGGTTATATGGCAGGCTCGGGCTCGATACCCCCACCATCACACGCATCCTGACCTTGGGGCTATTGACCAATTGGATGGGCTACATGCTGCTGGCAGGCGGCGTGTTTGCAATGCGCCTGGTTGAGTTGCCGGCAAACTGGGCCGTCGGCACCACCGGGCTGCAGCTGATTGGCTTTGCGTTGCTGGCCATCTCGATCGGCTACCTGCTAGCCTGCGGTTTTGCCAAAAAACGCACTTGGCGCTGGCGCGAACATGAACTGACGTTACCCTCGCTGCGCCTTGCGCTATGCCAGGTGGCCTTGGGTGCCAGCAACTGGGCAATGATGGCGCTGCTGATCTTCTGGCTGCTGCCAGATCAGGCATTCTATCCCTCCATTCTGGGGGTGCTGTTGATCAGCTGCGTGGCCGGTGTAGTGGCCCACATACCGGCAGGGCTCGGGGTGCTGGAGACGGTATTCCTAGGCTTGCTCCAAGGACAGATTCCACAAGGCAGCCTGGTTGCAGCCCTATTGGCCTATCGAACCTTGTACTACCTGATACCGCTGGTGTTGGCGGTCATCACCTACCTCGTGCTGGAGAAGCGCGCCAAGGCCATGCGCCGGCAAGACTCGGCAGCACCAACGTGATTGACAGGTAAGTAGAGCAGGGATAGCGCAGATCCCGACTTAGCTCAGCTCCTTGGAGCGGTCTTGCCGGGGCGCCGGCGAGGCCGCGCCCACACACGGAAATTCGCTAGCTATCACAAACAATGCAAAGCAGGTTGAACAGGCCGGGTCTGCCCGAGCAGACCCGGCTCAATATCCCTCACGGCGAAATAGGATCGCTGGCAGGGAAAGTCTCATCCAGTGCATTGTCCACACTGGTTTCCTTCTTTTGCTCGACCTTGCCACAGGTACAGTCTGGCATGCGGCATGGCTCGCCGTTGCGGTGTCCGGTTGCACACGCCTCGCAACAGTAGGCCTTGCCATTCTGCGGCAAGGTGCTCACCGTGCAGGAACACTCGGTACAAGCGCAGCGTAATTCGCTCATGATCAGCTCCTTTCGTCTTCTTCAATTGCATCATCAGTCCACGGTTTCCCGTCAAGCGGGTTGGTGCGGGCCAGTTCTGCTTCGTCAAGGCCACGGCCGCCGCCGATTTCCATCGCGTCTACTTCGGTCAGGGCCTGATCGGCAGGGCCGCCATATCCAGGCTCATGAGGATCTCGGGCGCCGGTCTCATCCAGCAGCGTGTCCGGGCTCAGGTCGTCATCGGTGACGCCGTCCTCATGCAGGCTGTCGGTCAGTGCCTCGCCGCCGGTCAAGCCGCTCTGGCGCACCCGTTCTTCCGGAAACTCCTGCTCCACTTCACTTTCTGGCCGCTCATCACCTACCCGTCCCTGACGGTCATCAAGGCGATCACTGAAGTTCAGCTCATGCACGCTGCCCATTCGATCCTCGATGTCATCGATCTCGGTCGGGGTATAGGCTTTGGGTTCATCGGGTCTGGACATTACGCCTCTCCATCAGTTGGCTTACCCAAAGTCGACTGCTCTGCACCCAGGAAGATTCAGAGTTTTACGCGGCTACCGGTGGTTTTTTGAACTCCAGCGCTGTTCGCCACCTCCCAAGATCAAGACAGCGCAGGTTCCGGAGTTCCCATGGCCAAGCCCCTCGAGGAATACGCGCGCAAGCGCGATTTCAACGCCACGCCTGAGCCGAGCGGCAAATCCGGCCGCACCAAAGCGGCCCACGCATTACAGTTCTGCATTCAGAAGCATGACGCCAGCCATCTTCACTATGATTTCCGGCTGGAACTCGACGGCACGCTTAAAAGTTGGGCGATTCCAAAAGGCCCTTCCTTGGATCCGAAAGTCAAACGCCTGGCCGTGCATGTCGAAGACCATCCGCTCGATTACGCCACGTTCGAAGGCCATATTCCGCAAGGTCACTACGGTGGCGGCGATGTCATCGTCTGGGACCGTGGCGTCTGGGAGCCGGACGGTGATCCGCGTGAGGGGTACGAGAAAGGAAAGCTACGCTTTCGTCTGCAAGGCGAGAAGCTCGCTGGCATGTGGAACCTGTTCCGAACACGGCTGGCAGGCAAGAAAGAGCAGTGGATGCTGGTCAAGTCAAACGACAGCCAGGCCCGCAGTGAGGCGCAGTACAGTATCGTCGAGGAACAGCCCGACAGCGTGCTGAGCGACCGGACATTGACCCCCAAGCCTTCTGCGAAGACGGCCAAACAGGCTAAAAGTAAGCCTGCCCCGGCCAAGCAGGCCGCCAAGTCCAAGTCCAAGTCCAAGTCCGGTAAACTACCAGACCACCTACAGCCGCAGTTAGCCACGTTGGTCGATTCACCGCCTTCCGGGGAGTGGCGGTATGAGGTGAAGTACGACGGATATCGCATCCTTGCGCGCATTGAGGGCGATGATGTACGGCTCTACACCCGCAATGGTCATGACTGGAGCGCCAAAATGCCCGGCCAGGTCGCTGCGCTACGCGCATTAGGCGTGGACTCTGCGTGGCTCGATGGCGAGATGGTCGTCAATGACGATCAAGGGGTTGCAGATTTTCAGGCCCTGCAGAATGCATTCGATACCGCTCATGATGAACAAATTACCTATTACGTCTTCGACCTGCTGTTCCTGGGCGGCCAGGATCTACGCGCCCTTCCCTTGCAGCAGCGACGCGACGCGTTGAAGCGTTTGCTCGAGCACAACACTGCGGACAACCTCAACTACTCCGCAGACTTCGACAAGCCGGTCGAAGCGTTGCTTGAAAGCGCCTGTACGCTGGGCCTTGAAGGCCTGATAGGTAAGCGCGCCGACAGCAGCTACACAGGCAAGCGCAGCGCCGACTGGATCAAACTCAAGTGCAAGCGGCGGCAAGAGTTCGTGGTAGTGGGCTATACCGACCCCAAGGGGAGCCGCAATGGGTTCGGCGCCTTGCTGTTGGCTCTGCACGAGGGCGACGGGGGCACGCTGCGTTACGCCGGCAAGGTCGGCACCGGCTTCAGTACCACCACTCTGGATACGCTGCACGCACGACTCGAACCCCTGCAGACCGCCAGCCCCCCTGTGGCCAACCCCCCCACTGGAGCCGAGGCCCGCGGTGTACATTGGCTCAACCCCACCTTGCTGGCCGAGATCGCTTTTGCCCAGATGACGCGTGACGGTGTAGTACGCCACGCGGTATTTCACGGCCTGCGCGACGACAAGCCGGCCACTGCTATCGACCTGGAGCGCGCCATGCCGAGCAAGACCGTCCATAAGCGCAAGGCGGCCAAGGACACCGAGACGCTGGGCGACCTGCGCCTGACCCACCCTGATCGCGTGATCGATCCCACCTCAGGCATGACCAAGCGCGACGTCGTCGAATACTACGCCCAGGTCAGCCAATGGATCTTGCCGCACCTCAAGCACCGGCCGGTTGCGCTCGTACGCGCGCCAGACGGCCTCGCCGGGGAACTGTTTTTCCAGAAGAACGCTGGTCAGCTGCACATTCCAAACGTGCGTACATACGACAAAGAGCAGGCCGGCCAAGCCGCCATGGTGATCAACCGCCCCGACACCTTGCTGGGCGCTGTGCAGATGAACATGCTCGAACTGCACACCTGGAACGCCACGGACACGCACTTCGACCGGCCAGATCGTTTCGTGCTCGACCTGGATCCTGACCCGGCCCTGCCCTGGAAAGCGATGCTGGAGGCCACGCAGCTGACCTTGACCCTGCTGGACGAACTGGGTCTGAAGGTGTTCATCAAGACCAGCGGGGGCAAAGGTATCCACCTCGTTGTCCCGCTGACGAGAAAAGCGAGCTGGGACGACGTCAAGGATTTCAGTCACGCCATCGTCACCTACCTGGCAAAACTGTTCCCTGATCGGCTCACCGCGGTGTCCGGCCCCAAGAACCGTGTGGGCCGTATCTTCATCGACTACCTGCGCAATGGCAAAGGCGCCACCACGGTGTGCGCCTATTCGCTGCGTGCTCGCGAGGGCTTGCCGGTTTCAGTGCCCGTCTGGCGTGAAGAGCTGGCGCAGCTCAAGGGGGCCAACCAGTGGACCATCGCCACCGTTGGCGAGCGACTGGCCGATGCCCAGGACCCTTGGGCCGACATGAGCAAGACCCGTCAATCCATCACGGCGCGGATGCGCAAACAACTTGGCCTCACGTGATGGCCGACGTCTACCGCTACAGGGAGTTTCGCGCATGAGCATGCCTCAGGACCACGACCTCACCCCGTTGGACCGCTTGTTGCGCACTTACGAGGAGCGGCTGCAGCCCCTCAATGTCGATACCCAGTCACTCGAATTGATGAAAACCTTGCGGTCCCAGTGCCTGGACGTCCTACCGCGCCCGGGTCACGGCAGGACGCTGGAGCGCTGGCAGACGTTGTCGCGCGTGGCCGGCTGTGACCTGGCTTTGGCCAAGCTCTATGAGGGCCACACTGACGCTTTGGCGATTCTGGCCGAATGTGGCGCTGGCCATCTTGTAGGCGATGGGATCTGGGGTGTGTGGGCCGCAGAGCCGCCGGATGCTCGCGCCGTCGTTGCATCCAGAGACGGAGATTGCGTTCGCCTTGCCGGGAAGAAGGCGTGGTGTTCGGGCGCCTTGCAAATCGACCAGGCCTTGATCACCGCCTGGGACGAGTCGGGTCAACCGCAGCTGGTTGCCATCCGCTTGGCCGACCCAACCCTGGGTCTGAATATCGAGCACTGGCAGGCCGTAGGCATGGCAAGCACCGCCAGCGTCGAGGTCGAATTCAACGACACGCCGGGTGTGCTGGTCGGTACGGCGGGCGAGTATTTATCAAGGCCTGGCTTCTGGCACGGCGGCGCGGGCATTGCCGCCTGTTGGTATGGGGCGGCCGAAGCGCTGGCCGACTACCTGCGCGAGCATTGCCGCAAGCCCAAACCGGACCCCCACGCCGATGCGCACCTGGGCGCCGTGGATGCCGCCCTGTGCGGCGCTCGGGCGGCATTACGTGAATGTGCCGCCTGGATCGATCGCAATCCACGCGCCGATGCCAGTCTCATCGTGCAGCGCGTGCGCGCCCACGTCGAACACGCCGTGGAGCACGTCATGCGACATGTAGGCCGCGCGTTGGGCGCAACACCGTTTTGCCGTAATGCACACTTTGCGCGGTTGAGCGCTGACCTGCCAGTGTTCATTCGTCAGAGTCACGCCGAACGAGACCTTGCAGCACTCGGCGCGCAGATCGCACAGCTTTCTTCCGGAGCATGGCAGCTATGAGTGAAGACCTGATCCAGTCCAATGACGGCACGCCCTGGTCAGCGTGGCAGCACTCGGCCCACCTGGCCCGGGCCACCTGGGTCTCTGCCCAGCAGCTCTGCCCACCGGGTCGACGCCTGGTACTGATCGCCCCACATCCAGATGACGAGATTCTCATGGCCGGTGGTCTGCTGGCCGATTTTGCAGGGCGCGAAGAGGACCTGGTGCTGATCTCGGCGACCGACGGCGAAGGCAGCCATCCTGGCTCGACTCGCTGGACAGAGCATCGCCTGCGTCGCGACCGGCCGCAAGAAAGCCGCAAGGCCATCGAGCAGCTCGGGCTGGACCCCAAGCGCATCGATTGGCGCCGCCTGCACCTGAAGGACAGTCAACTGGCCAGGGAGGAAGCCTTTCTGGTTAGCCACCTGACTCAGCTGCTGCGCCCGGAAGATGTGCTGATGACAACCTGGCGCGGTGACGGCCACTGCGATCACGAGGCGGTAGGCCGGGCCGGCGCGCAGGCAGCGTTGGCGCGTAAGGCCCAGTTGGTGGAAGTCCCCGTATGGGCATGGCACTGGGGCCAACCCGAGGATCCACGTCTGCCCTGGGAACGTGCGCACCGCTTGCAACTCAATGAGGATCAGGTGGGGCGCAAGCGCAAAGCCATCGCTGCACACGTCAGCCAGTTCGAACCTGACGGTTGTACACCGCCGGTGCTACGCCCCAACTTGCTGGACTGCGTGCTACAGCCCTTCGAACTGGTCTTCTTGTAAAAGGATCTGCCATGAGTATCGATGCCCAATATTTTGCCGACCTGTATGCCGCCAATGAAGACCCTTGGGCTTTTCGTACCCGCTGGTATGAAAAACGCAAGCGCGACCTGGTCATGGCCAGCCTCCCCCGGCAGTGCTACGAGCGTGTGTTCGAGCCGGCCTGCGCCAATGGCGAACTCAGTGTGCTGCTCGCCGAGCGCTGTGCCGAGCTGGTGTGCCAGGACCTCGACCCGAAAGCCGTGGGCCTGGCCACCGATCGCCTGGCCGATATCCGCCACGCACGGGTAGAACGCGCTCGCCTGCCTGCCGACTGGCCGGGCGGGCGTTTCGATCTGATCGTGCTCAGCGAAGTGGGGTATTACCTTGATCCCACCGACTGGTTGCAGGTGATCGAGCAGTCTGTTGCCAGCCTGTCCTATGATGGAGGCCTGTTGGCGTGCCACTGGAAGCATCCCATCGCCGGGTGTCCGCAGGACGGGCGCGAGGTGCATCGGATGCTGTCCAAACACCTGCCGCTATACCCGGTGTTCTGCCACGACGAGGCCGACTTCATCATGGCCTACTGGTCCAACCAACCCAGCGTGGTAGACCTTGACGAGACGTGCGTATGATCGGCGTCGTCATTCCGGCCCACAACGAGGCCCGGCGTCTGGGGCGATGCCTGAAGGCCGCCTCGGCTGCTGCCCAATACGCTGCGGCGGCAGGTCATCACGTCGCCATTCTGGTGGTTCTGGATCGCTGTACCGACGGCACCGCCGCCGTCGCACAGCGCCACGGAGCACACACCTTCGCGATCGAAGCTGGCAACGTCGGTATGGCCCGGCGCGCGGGTGCCGAATGGATGCTCGCGCGCGGTGCGACCTGGCTTGCCTGCACAGACGCAGACAGCCAGGTCCCTGCCCACTGGCTGACGGCACAGCTCGAATGCGGCGCTGAAGTCGTGTGCGGTACGGTCCATGTGAGCCACTGGCAGCCTTGGCAAACCGCTGCGTTGCGCAAACTCTATCTGAGCCGCTACGAGGCACGTGATGGTCATCGTCATATCCATGGTGCCAATCTCGGCGTGAGCGCACAGGCCTATCAGAGCGTCGACGGGTTCCAGCCTCTGGCGGCCCACGAGGATGTGCGTCTGGTCCGGGACCTGGAAGCGCTGGGGGTACCGATCAGTTGGTCAGCCGGGCACAGTGTGGCTACCAGCAGCCGACGCGAGTGTCGCGCACGCGAAGGGTTTGGCGATTACCTGGCCGGCCTGCAGGAGCAGCTGCAGGCCAAGCACTTGTGACTGCCGTCAGGAAGCCTTGCGCGTGCGTTTGGCGGGCTTCTTCGCGGCAGCAGGTTTCTTTTTGGAAGGCGCAGGGCCTTTGCCGCCGAGGCTGCGCTTGAGCAGCTCGGTGAGGTCGATGATATCTGCGCCCTTCTCGCCGCTGGTGTCCTCGCCTTTTTCCACCGTCTCGATCTTGCCCTTGCTGGCCTTTTCGGCAACCAGTTCCATGATCGTGTCTCGAAACGCGTCATGATACTCGTCCGGTGACCAAGTGCCGGCCATGTCTTCAACCAGACGCTTGGCCATATCCAGCTCTCGTTTGTCCACTTTGGCCTTGGTCACTGAAGTGTCCAGTTCGAGCGTGTCGAGCCCACGCACCTCATCTGGCCAGCGCAACGTGATCATCACCAGGGCCTCGTCCAGGGGCCGGATGAGTGCAAGGTGCTGGCGGGTGTGGAGTACGACTGTCGCCAAGGCCACTTTGCCGGTGGTAGCCAGCGTTTCGCGCAAGAGCGCGTAGACCTTGCCCCCACGCCGGTCAGGGCTCAGATAGTAAGGGGTATCGAAGTGCTGAAGGGGAATGTCCCCCGCATCCACGAACGAAAAGATGTCGATCGTCTGGGTGGCTTCCGGGCGCGCCTTGCGGATCTCCTGTTCACTGATCACCACATAGCGGCCCTTCTCGTACTCCACGCCCTTGACGATGTTTTCCTTGTCAATGTCCTTCCCAGTGACCTTGTTGATGCGCTTGTAGCCCACCGGGTCCATGCTGCGCTTGTCCAGCCAGTCGAAATCAACGCGTTCACTGCTGACGGCGGAATTGAGCGCCACGGGTATGTGTACCAAACCGAAACTGATGGCGCCTTTCCAGATTGCCCTGGCCATTGACATGCTCCCTGAGTGATCTGCTGATACCTCAAGTGACTGCGCTACTTAGGCAAAGGTTTAACCGCAGCGCTGGATGGCTAACACAGCCGTTGGACAGAAACTCAGCCAGGATTGAAGAGCACCCGCTTGAAGGCTTCGGCCGCCAAGTGCACCTGCACGGACCAGTCGCTGGCCGCATCACTCCCGGCATCGTCCGAGATGTATTTCAGACACACGAACGGGATGTTCTCGGAGCGTGCGATGAGCGCCAGCGCGTAGGCCTCCATGTCGACCACGTCATAAGGTGCATCACCGTGGCTGATCTCGAAATTGTCCCCGGTGCCACAGGTCTCTACGGGTAAACCTGAAATGGCCAGCCCATGCTCGAGCACGACAGGGATGTCGGACAGCGGTGTTTCGTAGCGCGCAAACCCGAGGGGCGTGACGTCCATGTCACGCTGGACGAACCGTGTGCAGCACACCAGGCTGCCCTTGCCATGCAGCCGACTGCCTGCCGAACCGAGATTGACGATGAGCCTGGGCCTGCGCGTGGTAACGGCGCGGGTGAGTGCAATCGCCGCGTTGACCTTGCCAATGCCGGTGAAGACCGTATTCATATGCCCGAACAAACCACCCGCCTCTGCCTCCAAGGCGAAGACGAACAGCGTGTCTTCAAGGGCTACACGTGGGAACAGCGGGGTCAGCATCATGGTTACGGTCCTTGGCACAACGGTGATGGATCCCGCTATTCTCATTGAACCGGTGGTGAAATCAAACACCTACGTACGAAGGCCGGACTGCCAAAGAGGCACCCGGCCAGAGCGCCCCTGCAAGCAGCGGTAAAGATGAAATGTGTGATGTGATACCGAACCCCGGAGACCGCTGTGCGCCCCATGGGGCACATCTGGATATCGCTCAATCCTGTACCATCACCGATTACGCGTAACCGTCAGTGCCACAGCCGCAATACGTTCGACTCGCTCATAGCCTGGCTCCAATAATTGCTCGCCGAACACGTCAGGGTCGATCTCTCGATAGACCCAGGAAAATTCAGGGCCGGCCAGTTGCTCGCGAACGCCTTCGAGCAAAGCGTCCTGCCCCTCAACGATGGCAACGCCGGTATAGAGCAACAGTGATCCCCCCACGGTCAGTCGCTTAAGGCTCTGCTCGATGATGCGACGCGACAAGTCAGCCCCAAGCGATCCTCCGCCATGACGATACGTGCGTTCCCCGTCATCAAGCATGTAGGGAGGATTGGCCACGATCAGGTCGAACTGACCCGTCACGTCCTGAAGAATATTGCTGTGTTGAACAGAGACATTACTGACGTCGGCGAGGGCTGTATTGACCGCAGTAAAACGCAATGCATTGGGATTGATGTCCACAGCGGTTACCTGTGCATGCTGCGCAGCCCGGGCGATCACCAATGCGCCCACCCCTGTGCCACAGCCGATGTCCACCGCACGCTCAATGCGCTTGAGGGTCGATTGCAGGTGATCCTGGATCACATGGGCGAAACGATAGCTGTCAGGGCCAAAGAACACCGCATCGCTGGCCTGCGTAGGGTAAGCCGAGTGCACCAGCATCACCCCGTCCAGGGTCGACCAACGGACGGTGCTGGCCAGCAGGTCTCGATGAGTGTTCACTACGCCGGCGGTTTTCATCAGGTCGAGCTCATCGTCCGACAGCATCGAGGCGGCAAACGGCCGACTCCAACCAAACACATCGCGGACGGTGCAGGCCTTCTCGGCGCCTGGCCGGGCGTTGACCAAAGCATGGGTTGCGGGTGTCACGCAGGTAAAATGATAACCATCGGCGCGAAGGCGCTTACCCAACTGGAGTAAGGCCTGGTCTGCGGCTGTCTGAGATGAATCGAGGGGCATCAGTGAGATCCTTCCTGGAGCAGGCCAGTGGCCTGTATGTAAGCCCGGGTCGCGACCAATCCTTCGGGCGTCGCATGTTTGTTGCCGGACATGGCACCGATCAGCGTATCCATGTCGTAGTCCGCAGTGCACGGCCGTCGATTACTTGACGTCTGGCCCTGCAATTGCAGGGCTGCCTCCCAGGTACCCGGTAGCACCCGGCGAATGCGCGATTGCGACCCTGCGGCGATCCAGTCGTGCCACAACTGCTTCTCGTAGGCGGTAAATACACCATACATGGGCGCGGTCGGCCCCTCGATCAGTTTCCACCAGCGGCTTTGCTCGGGAGCCTCGCCTCGGCGAATCCAGCCTTGGGCCTGCATGGCTTCAAGAAAGGCCGGCATGGCGCCCGGCTCGGCCAGCCACTGATTAATGGTGCGCTTTTGCAGACGGCAGTGGTCCGAATGCATGAACTGACCGAAATTGCGCTTGTGTTCCAGGGCCTGGAGCAGCTCTGCTTCCAAGTCGAAACGTGCGATGAGCGCAGGGGTGCTGATCCCCAGATCATTGAGCTGGTAGCCCCGACGGACGCGCTCATAAAAACCCGCCACGTCATCGGCCGGGCACAATTGGCGCAGCGCCTGGAGCGACAGATGGGCATGCCCGCTGGCGGCATTGTCAATGGTGACATGCAGCTGGAAGTAAAATCCGTCGATACCCAGCTCTGCCAATTCGTACGTTGTAATCAGCAGATGCAAAGGCGGCTGTTCATAGCCAAGGTTGTAGCCAATCACTTCGGGTAGATAGTCCTGGCCATACTCGCCGAGCGCCAATTGCAAGGATGCCTGCAAGTAGCGACCATCCTCCAGGTCCGGACGCTCCAGGCAGCCGAGCCGGCTCATCAGGCGCTGGTAGATTAATACATGGTTGCAGCGAGGATCACCGCTGCCCAGTTCTTCGAGGTACGTACGGATAAGACCGTGATAGCGTGGATCTTGCCATTCCCGCAAAGCACTGAACAGCCAGGCACCGTCTACAACCTTGGTGGGCTCAACTTGTTGCAGGAACCACAAGGCCTGGGCCCGGTTAGCAAAAAAGCGCCGCGGGCCGCCCTGCTTGCGCTGATCCAGATAGGCCTTGTAGCCCTCGGCCACACCGGCAGCGTGTTGCAAGCTCCAGGCGTCGAGTTGCGCCGGATCATCTGGCAAGTCGTCAGGCATGTCCTGAGCTTGCTCCAATTGGGCATCAAGCCAGGCCCGGCTGCTGGTGTCATGGCCCTCGAGCAAGGCGTGGTAACGGTCCTTCAGGCTGGGGGCGACAGATGGGGCTTGGACCATCGCGGCGGTCTGGCGGGTCATGACCGTCATGGCATATTCCTCGTGCGCGTATTATTGATTGGCTTTCTGCCCTGTCATCGGCTCAGGGGCTGGCGCAGAACGGGGTGCAGCGTTTTCATCGGGTTTTTGCATCTGCAAGGACGGCTTGCTGGCATCGGAATCCTTGCCGGGGTGATTATTGTCGCGGTCAAAACAACCGCCGACGATGGTCAAGGCACCAATCAGTATGATCAGTGGGAATGTGCGCATGGCAGGCTCCTTGCTCGAGTAAACGCAGTGCCAGGCGGGCCTCGCACTGCAAGGCTTCACTTATGACTTGCCGCCTTTGCGGCCCGACTCGCTGGAGTGGCCAGCGTTTGCTTGGCCCCCCTTCTTGCCGGCTTCGGAAGCCTTCTCGCGGTCATTGGCGACGTTGCCCGAATGTTTGCTACCGCCTTGGCTGCCCTGCTGGTTACCGCTACGGCTATTGTCTTTAGTGGCCATGATCTGAAACCTCTTATGACTTCGGAATGCACGGCGCCAATGCCGTACATGAATTGGGAGTCCGGACGTCCGCCAGGATTCGCATTATCGAGAAGGCTTCGGACAAACGGCTTAAACAAGGGTATGCCCAATAGTTCGCGCCCCCGTCACCGGCCTGGCGTTTTGTCCCGTCGGCCCTGCTGGCCACCTAGCCAATGACCGGTTGCGGCCCAGCAAACGGCGAGTGTCGCCCCGATCAACATGGCCACTTGTGGATGGTCCCCGATAAGGTCCAGGCCCCGCTTTATCCAGCCGCTGACCGCGTCACCGCCTCGATACACCACGGTGTCGATGAAGTTCTTGGCCTTGTATTTGTCTTCGGCGCTGACCACCGTGAACAGCATCTCGCGTCCTGGCCGTACCAGGGCGTACTCGCCGGCACGCCGTACGACCATCACGATGACGAACAAAACGAAGACAGGTGACAAAGCCAAACATACGAACCCAGCGGCCATGGCCAGGGGCACTGCCACCAGCAATACCCTCACACCCAGGCGTCGGGCGAGTCGACCGGTGAGAAACAGCTGCGTCAGAATAGCCAGTGCCTGAACGATTGCATCTATGGCGCCGAACACCTGCGTCTGGCGAGTGCGGTCGGCAAAGGTTTCACTGACGATGCGGGCCTGTTCGAAATAGAGGAATGTACTGACACTGGCCAGCAGCACGACGAACACGGCGATCCCGAGCAAATACGGCGTACGCATCACCGCCGCTGCGCCTGAAAACGGATTGCCACCCAGCGCGCGGCCTTCATGGGGGGCTTCGCGGGTCGGTAGAGGGTTAGTCGTACGCCAATGCTGCAACACCCAGGCGGCCAGTACGCTGCCCAGCAGCAGTAACGCCGCGAGCGTCAACAAGCCTGGGTGTCCAAGAGGCGCCACCAGCAGTGTGCCGAGCAGCGGCCCGCTCAGCCCGCCCAGGCTTGCCCCTGCTGCCATTACACCGAACAGGCGCTTGCCTTGCTCGGTGCTGAACAGGTCGGCAAGCACACTCCAAGCCAGTGAGATACTCAGTAGATTGAATACCGACAACCAGATATAAAACGCTCGTGCCACCCAAGGCCCGTCGGGGTGGCGTGCCAGCAACGCTGCAAAGGCGAGCAAGTTGCAGATGAAGAAGCCATAGGTCCAAGGCAGTATGTACCGGCGTCGTACACGGGAGGCCAGCCAGCCAAACACAGGCAGGCATACCACAGTGGCGATGAAGGTACCGGTGAACAGCCATTGCAGGTTTTCGACACCACCGGCAACGCCCATGGTTTCACGCACGGGCCGCAGCATGAAATAGCCCGTGAACAGCATGAAGAACAGCAGGCTG
Organism: Pseudomonas sp. URMO17WK12:I9; assembly: GCF_900230165.1. NCBI lineage: Bacteria > Pseudomonadati > Pseudomonadota > Gammaproteobacteria > Pseudomonadales > Pseudomonadaceae > Pseudomonas > Pseudomonas sp. URMO17WK12:I9. The sequence continues at coordinate 35,311 of NZ_OCMQ01000015.1, forward strand.
CCTGCCAGGACGGCTGGCGCCTCCCCGGGCCGCATGTCCAGCATCCGCTGCAGGCGCTGCCGCCACGTCACCATGATGTCAGGAGAACTGCTCGATGAGCGCTTGCTGCTGCGCTTGGGTAAGCAACGGGCCCTGCCCTGCCTTGAGCTGGTCCAGTTGACGGTCCAGTCGGCCAGTAGCCGGTATGACGGCGGTGACCGCCGGGTGGCTGAGGGCGAACTTCAGGAACAGCTGTGCCCAGCTACCGATGCCCTGCTCCTGTGCCCATTCTGGAAGCGCGCGGTCCTTGACCGTGGCGAACAGACGACCGTCATCGAAGGCGCGGTTGATCAGCACCGCCACACCCTTGTCACGGCACAGGGGAAGAAGCTCACGCGCAGCGCCGGGGGCATTGACCGCGTAGTTGATCTGGATGAAGTCCAGGGCCTGGCTGCGCACGATTGCGGCCACTTCATCGTGCCCAGCGTTCAGATAGTGGGTAATGCCCACATACCGCGTCTTGCCCTGTTGCTTGAGTTCACGTGCATAAGGTAACTGCTGCTGCCAGTCACGCAAGTTGTGCACCTGTAGCAGGTCCACGCTGTCCGTGCGCAGGCTGCGCAGCGTGCCGGCCCATTGGGCCTGGGCATCTGCGCGGCTGTTGGCGGCGATCTTGGTGGCAATGAAGCACTGGCGGTGCCACCCGCCTTCGTCGAGCAACTGCCCCAGGATACTGTCTGCTCCGCCATAATTGGGAGAGGTGTCGATGACCCGCCCGCCACCTGCGAAGAAGGCTTCAAGCGCTTGATACAGCTGCCGATAGTCCGCTGAGCCTGCCGCGACTTCGAAGCTGCCTGACGTGCCAGCGCCGATCACCGGCAGTCGCTCATCCGTTGACGGGATGGGGCGCGACAGCATGCTCGCCGGTGCAGCTGCGCTCAGCCAGGGACTGGCGGCCAGCAGACCGATCGCAGCGCCTGCACGTAGGACTTCCCGACGTCCATACATAGGAACTCTCCGGTAACACAGCGGAAATATCCAATGCTAGTTCTTCATAGACGCCTTGCGATCATCTTGTGTATCTGGATGTTTAACGCTCAGCCTGCAACAGCAGGCGCAGATCCACAACATCGTGCGTCATCGGCGGGCACCAGTAATAGCCTCCGGTTAGCGGGCGGGTGAACTGATACAGAGCATCGATCACACCGTCTTCCATCCCACTCATGCGGCGCAACTGGACCTCGAACGAGGTGAAAGACGTACCCAAGGCCACAAATGCCAGCCCCGCACCGCGGGTGTCAGCCCAGGAAACCGAGCGACGCACCATGAAAGCTTCGGGCGCGTAGCTTTCCTGGGCAGTACGCTTCACATGCGCTGACTCGGGCGCATCATCCAGCTCTTCGTTGTCGCTCAGGCGACGGCCGATGATGTTGTCCTGCACCTGCTGAGGCAGCGATTTGAAATACTGCATGTCGTGCTTCCACAGCTGAAATGCGGCGAAGCTCGACCCCTGCAACCCTGGCGCACCTTCACCCAGGATGGCGGCCTCGATGGCGTCATCGCCACTGGGGTTTTCCGTGCCGTCTTCGTAGCCGGTCAGATCCCGGCCGCCTTGGTGAAGGAAACCATCAACGTGATCAACCAGCGCGAACGCCGGGCTTAGAAGGCGCTCCAGCGCCTGGGCCTGCAGATACAGGTCCCCGCGTTCGTCACCCCGCAACCATAGCCACAGCGCGTGCTGGGTACTGGGGTTCTCGACCGCGGCGTCCAGCAGCGGGAACGGGGTCAGGCCTTCGACGTGAGCGTTCAGCGCTTTTGCCAACGGCGCGCCCACACCCAGTGTCACGCGCAGGCCGTCGACATGGCCCAGCAAGGCGTCTAACGCCGCAGGCACGGCCTCGGTTGACTCGATGGAAAAGAACAGGTGACGCGCGTGCACCGGCACGGGCGTGGCAAGCAGACCTTGCTGATACGACATGAAGAGCGAGTCCTGGGCTGAAAAGCGCGCATGCTACTGCGCAGACCCAGACAGTGCAATGTATGCCCGAACCGGTAGGATCGCGGGGGAACTCGCTCAGCTAAAGCGCCTGTGCGCGTGAGATCTCAGTGACCGGCGTCCCTGTTGCGCCGCAGCTCGCGCACCAGGCGCTTTAGCGGAGGTGCGTAGAAAAAACCGAACGACACACCACCCTCGCGCCCTTTGACGGCATGGTGCAACCGATGGGCGCGGTGTAAGCGCGTCAGGTAGCGCCCCACCGGGCGCATCTTGCGCGGCCAATGACGGTGAAAAAAGCCATCATGCGCAATCACGTACAGCGCGCCGTAAGCCGCCACCCCGCCTCCGACCCATTGCAATGGCGCGTGCCCGGCCTTGCCAACCGCCACCAGTGCCAGCGAAATGACCGCCAGTGCCAGCAGGTAAACGTCGTTGGTTTCAAGCACGCCCAGGTGGGGTTCGTGGTGCGAGCGATGTAGCCACCAGCCCCAGCCATGCATGATGTACTTGTGCGCCAAGGTGCCGACACCCTCCATGGCCACCAGTGTGCCAAGCAGGACGAGGATATTGAACAGCATGAATCAGCCCGCGACGGTCCGTAAAAAGCAAAAGGTTAACCATTGAACGTGGATTTTTCCATCGTACCCGCCGGCTTGTCAGGCTTTTCCGGATGAAGCCATTGTCATGTTTTTACCCTTGACCTGATCAAGGGTCGGGCTTATCGTCCGCGCCGCACTTTTGCATTCATCAACAGGAGCCCTCCATTGGACACTAGCCCCAGTCGCTTGCGACAGGCCCACGCAGCGCGCTAGCCAGTCAGTCTCCCATGCTGCCTGGCCGAGTTGCCAAGGTAGCCGATGCACAGCATCGCCCCCTCCTTTCCCGTGGTCCTTTCGCATCTCTGGTTGTTACCACCGCGCCCTCCTGAGTGATGGCGTTGAAGCGGGCCTGTGCCCGCGGAAGAGGTTTGTTATGGATTGGAACGTATTCTTGCTGCGTGTCAGCACCGCCCTGCTGCTAGGGGCCTTGATCGGCGCCGAGCGTCAACTGCGTCAGCGCTTGACTGGCCTGCGCACCAATGGCCTGGTCAGCACGGGTGCCTGCCTGTTCGTGCTGATGACCCAGACGGTCCCGGGCATGGCACCTACCGATGCCTCCCGGGTGGCGGCCTATGTGGTGTCGGGCATCGGTTTTCTGGGCGGCGGCGTCATCATGCGTGACGGCTTCAACGTGCGTGGGCTGAACACCGCCGCAACGCTATGGTGCACCGCGGCCATTGGCGTGTTGTGCAGCTTGGGGCTGCTACTCGAAGCAACCTTGGGTGCAGTGGTCGTGCTGTGCGCCAACATCTTGCTGCGCGATATTGCCCAGCGCCTCGACCGCCAGGAGGTTGTGCCTGCCACGGAGGTGGAGCAGCAGTTCGAGGTGCGTATCGTCTGTCGAGCCCAGGATGAAATTCAGGTCCGCAGCTTGATGCTGCACAGCTTCGGCGAGACTCAACTGCGCCTGCAGTCCTTGCATAGCGAGGACTTGGCAGAACCGGCCCGGCTGGAGGTGCGCGCCCAGCTACTGGGTACCTCACAGGCGCCAGCCCAGTTGGAGCGGCTGGTCAGCCGGGTCAGCTTGGAGAAAGGCGTCAGTTCGGTACGTTGGCAACTTCAGGCGTGAGGCCAGTGCCTGCCGGGGCTAGGCCGGGCTGCCCGCATCCCCATGCCGTACTTCAGGATCAGCAACCGCGTAGCGGTCCCGGCCCTGGCGCTTGGCTTCATACAGGGCCGCATCTGCCGCTTCCAATAGCTGCTGCGCACTCTGTTCACTGCGCGCGGGTTCCGCCACCGCAATACCCGCACTGAATGAAACAATCCCAAGTGGGCTGCCCGCATGCACCATCATCTCCTTGCGCAGGGCTTGCTGCAGCGACTCGACAAACGCCTTCGCTCCCCGTACATCCGTGTCGGGCAACAGCAAGGTAAATTCCTCGCCCCCGTAGCGTACCGCCAGGTCTGCCGGACGCTGGGCAGCCTGGCGCAGCAGTTCGCCAACGCGCTGCAGGCACTGATCGCCTGCCCCATGTCCGTAACGGTCGTTGTAGGCCTTGAAGTGATCCAGGTCGAGCATCACCACGCACACTGGGTACGCCTGTCGTCGGGCACGGCGCAGCTCGGCCTCGAACACCGCGTCCAACCTGCGACGATTGCCCAACCCTGTCAGGCTGTCGGTCAAGGCGAGGGTCTTGAGCGTCTGGTGTGCCTGGTGCAGGGCGCGCTCGATCACGATGCGTTCGCGCACCTGGCGCAGGACCACCCAACCGAACAACGCAAGGACCATGACCAGCACCAGTAACACGAGCAGCGATTTGATCGCGTCCTGGCGCCAGGGGGCGATGATCGACTCGCGAGAAAGGCCCGCTTCGACCACCAGTGGGTAGCTGGCCAAGGCTCGGTAGGCATACAGGCGCGGCGTGCCGTCGACAACGGCTACCGCTTCGACCAACCCCTGGGGAGCGTATGGCAGGTGGTGTTTGAAAATGTCGCTGTTGGCCAGGTTGCGTTCAAGCAGCGGCTCGACGAATGGACGCCGCACCAAAATCGTACCGTCGCGCTTGGCCAACACCAGCGCACCACGCTCGTCGATCTTGAATTCTCCGTAGTAACGCACGAACCAGTCGACCTTGATGGTGCCAAGCAGTACCCCCGCAAAACGTCCATCCGGGTAATTCAGACGCCTTGAAATAGGTACGATCAGGTCACCCGTCGAGCGGCTGCGCACCACTGCACCGATACGAATGGCGCTGTCAGGATGGTCGCGGTGATAGATGAAGTAATCACGGTCGCCATTGTTAGCAGCTGGTGGCGTTGTCGACCGGTCCGTGACGAGCCAGCGACCGTGGCTGTCGTAGATGAACAGGCCGTGAAGTTGCGGAATGATGCGTACTTGCTGGCTGAGCAGCCCATGCAGGCGCTTGCGATCCAAGTGCTCGAACCCATCGCCCTCCACCCGCTCCACCAGCGCCGCGCTGATTGAATCGACCTGGCGAATGGCGTCCTCGGCATGCTGTGCGGTGGCCTGGGCCAAATTGGTCACCATGTTCGCGGCATTGTGGAACGCGTCCCGGTAATCACGCCAGATTCGCCAGCCCTCTACGGCTGCGAACGTCGTCATGACCACCAACATGAACGCCAGCACCAGACGAAACAGGGCCACCGCTCGCCCCTGGCCCGCCAGCGCAAGGGCTGTTTCTTCGTCGGTCTGCCTGGCGCTTCGCATGCACATCCCCTGCACGTTCTTCGTCAACGCAGTTGACCACTGCCACACCCTGATGATGCAAAAAAGATGAAACCTTTGGCCTGCGCGCGCCCTCAACAGTACGCGACACTGATGTCGCGGCATCGTTTAAGGAGTGAAACATGAGCAATCTCTTCATCAAGCGCGTCGGCCTTTCCATGGTGCTGGGCATGGCTTCGGTTCACGCCTTTGCTGCTAGCTCGGACGACTTCGTAGACGCGGCTACCGAAGCCGGCATCGCAGAGATCGTGACCGGTAAGCTTGCCCTGGAAAAGAGTCAGAACGCTGAGATCAAGACCTTTGCCCAGCATATGGTGACCGACCATACCCAGGCCAACCAGGAGCTGGCAGACATCGCGAAAAAGCTGGACATCTCGGTACCCGATGACGCGGCCATTACCGACAAAGTGAAGAAAGTGATTCTGGAATGGCGTGACGAGTCCTTCGACAAGTCCTACGTGAACAATCAAGTCGATGCTCACGAGAAAACCGTCGAACTGTTCAAGAAGGAAGCCGCTTCTTCGGACAAGGCTGAGCTCAAGGCATTCGCTGCCAAGACCTTGCCTACCCTTGAAAAGCACCTGGAAGAAGCCAAGGCACTGCAAACCCATCACGGCAAGTGAGGCAAGCATGAGTAACGACGCACTGAAAAGCGAAATTTTGACTCGACTCAACCATGCTCACCCTCATGGCCTGGGCAAGGAGCTGCTGGACAACTACCGCGGTGAAAAAGCCGTTGCCGGCATGCTGAAATCGCTGCAGGACGATGGCCTGATCCACGATGGTAGCGTAAGTGTCGATGCTGATCATGAGGTGACGCTCAACTACCCGATCAAGCTCTCGGCCAAGGGTGTCGAGGCGGCCAAGCAGGCTGAAGTGGACAAACAGGCGCAAGCCTGACGTTCACCGGTAACCGCCGGCAAAGCCCGCCCTGATATGGACGCATCATGTAAAAGGCCCTGATCTTAGCGACCAGGGCCTTTTGTTTGGTACGTGTCTTTCAGGTGTTCTTCTCTACATCCCGTGGCGGTTTAGCGGGGCCTTGCGGGTCCACCTGAGGATCATCGAGGTCAGGAGAGTCAGGGTCAAAGCCAAGATCATCCGGTTTCTCGGCATCGTCAGTCGAGTGAGGCCCGTGCTGCGTGCCGTGGGTTGTGCCTTGTTCGCTCATGCGGTCTTCTCCAAATGGCTGTCTAGGGAAGAAAGCCGGTGCGCCAGAAAGTTTTATTTATCTTCGCCATCCCGTAGCTGGTCTTGACACAGGCGCAGCGACGCTTGGTTCTCGGCCAACGCCCGCTCCAGCGCTTCAAGCTTGAGCGCCTGGTCCCGACACGACGCCCTACTGTCCTCCAGCACTCTGGCCTGCACATCCAGTTGGCGGCGTAGCTCGTCGCTCCCCCCCTGGGCCTGCGCCAGCATCGTGCGCAAGCCTTGGATCTGGGCGTCGCGCTGCTCAAGCAGCTGCTCCTGAGCCCGCCGTTCGTTGCTCGCCTGGCGGTTCTCGCCCAGCAGGCGCTCGTTATCACGGTGCAGGCGAGTGAGCTCGTCTTGCTTGACGATCATGGCCTGCTGTAACTGCCGTACCTCGACCTGCATCTGCTGCAGTTGAGCCTCGTGACGACGCTGCTCGTGCTCGCGCTGCTCGCGGCTTGCCGTGCGGTAGTGCTCAAGCGCATCGCGGGCGTGCCGGTGCTTGTCTTCCAGGGATTTGACCTGCTCATCCTTATCTGCAAGGCGCACCTGCAGTTCCCCCAAGGACTGGTTGAGGCTGGCGCTGCGCAGCTGCTCAGCCTGCAGCGTACTGAGGGTGCTGCTGAGTTTCTCCGATTCCGCGCGCAAGGCGGCTGCATCGATTTCGTGCTGTTGTTCAGCCGCTGCAAGCGCTTGCTGGGCTTTCGCCAAGGCCACTTCGAGCGCTTCACGCTGCTCGGTGAACACGCTTTCAGCGCGCTCGATCACCAAGTCCGCTTCGTCTTGCAGCTGCGTCGCCAACTGCCCTACCAGGCGGCTTAGCACCTCGCTGATTGGCGCGCCGCCCTCGGAGGGCATTGGTTGCTGACCGTTGAGCTCCTTGAGGTAGCGGTGAATGGTGGTTTTCGAGCCCGTGTTGCCTAGCTCGATGCGGATGGCATCGATACTGGGGTTCTCCCCCCTTGCGATCAGTGCCTGCCTGGCCTGTTGCACAACCACCTTGTTGATCCCGCCACGTGCCATGCGCGCTCCTACGATTTCGTAATGTTGTATGTAATATGTAATTACATACTGATTTTGTTAGTTATTAGCCGGAAACACAAGACCTAGCTAACATGGAATAATCACGGCTTATCGAATGTGATATCGATTTTCAGCCCATCTTGAGCGTAATCAGCGCAGGTTGGCGTACACCCTGTGCTCGCGTGCCATACGGCGCCTTGTGCGAGCGAGCTCCCAGGGCCACCATAAGCGCTTCCTAAAAATGCACAGTGGTCCCGCATGTCGCTCGAGAACTACCAGGCCATCGCCGAAAGCATCGCCCTGCTGCTATATCCACACGCTGAAGTCGTCGTCCATGACCTGCAGACCCAGACGGTGGTGCATATCGCCAACAACATCTCCAAGCGAAGCCTGGGTGATGACTCGGCGATCGCCGAGGATCTGGACGACCTGCTCGGCGGTGCCAAGCTGGGCCCTTATGAAAAGGTGAACTGGAACGGTCAGAAGGTTCGCTCCATCAGTACGGTCTTGCGTGATGAGCAAGGTGACGCGCGGCACTTGCTGTGCATCAACCTAGACCTGTCGGTGCTTGAAAACGCCCGCCAAGCGTTGGAAGCGTTCTTTCAGATGGGACGCTTGGTCGAGCAGCCCCAGGCGCTGTTTCGTGATGACTGGCAGGAGCGCATCAATACCTTCATGCATGCCTGGCTCAAGGCGCGCACGTTGTCTCTGCAGACACTGCAGATGAAGGACAAGCGCAGTCTTGTTCAGGCTTTGCACGCCGAAGGCGCATTCGAAGGCCGAACTGGCGTGGACTATGTGGCCAATGTGCTGAACATGGGACGTGCGACGGTTTACAAATACCTGAAGGCGCTCAAGGCATGACGAATTCGATGCCGAGGCCTGCTCCGCGCTAAAAGAAGTGTTTGCAAGAATATAGACAACAGGTCTACCGTAGACGGAGATTCCATACGGAGCTTGAAACTCATGTCCAACCCTGCAACGCCAACCGTTTGCGAAACTGACCTTGATGCTCTGTTCGAGGCAATCAAGCATGCTCATGCCGCATTGCGGCCAGCCGTGAGCACAACCCCGCTGACGCGCAGCCAGCCTCTATCGGCAACGACCGGCGTGGACGTATGGCTCAAGTGCGAACACCTGCAACCCACAGGTTCCTTCAAGTTTCGCGGGGCCAGCAATAAAGTCAGGCTTTTGCCAGAAAGTGCACGTGAACACGGCGTCATCGCCGCCTCGTCCGGCAACCACGGCCAGGCGCTGGCCCTGGCCGGCAAGACCGCCGGGGTTCCGGTGACCCTCTACACCACCACGACGGCGTCCACCTATAAAGTCGAAGCCATGCGCAACCTCGGCGCTGAAGTGATCTGCCTGCCGACCGACCCCTTGAGCGCGGAACTGGAAGCGGCCAGGCAAGCCCAGGCCAAGGGTGTGCCTTTCGTATCGCCCTATAACGATCTGCAGGTGATCGCCGGCCAGGGCACCATCGGTATGGAGCTGTTCGAGCAGGCGCCGGACCTGGACGCCGTGTTCGTCGCGGTGGGGGGTGGCGGCATGATCGCCGGCATCGGCGCTGCCCTGCGTACCCTGGCACCGGGTGTCGATATCATCGGCTGCTGGCCCGAGAATGATCCAGCCCTCGAGCAGTCGCTCAAGGCCGGCAAGATCGTCGAGGTCCCTGCCAGCGCCACGCTGTCCGACGGCACGGCGGGCGGTGTCGAGCCCGGCGCCATCACCCTGCCCCTGTGCAAGGCCTTGCTCACCGACACCGTATTGGTCAGCGAAGCGCAAATACGCGCCGCCATGCGCGACATCGCCAGCAGCGAGCGCTGGATCATCGAAGGCGCGGCAGCTGTCGCCGTGGCCGCCATGAAAAAATGCGCGCACCGATACCAGGGCAAGCGTGTGGCCGTGGTGCTGTGTGGGCGTAACATCGCCTTGGATACCTTCCTCGAGGCCGTGAAATGAAGCTGATCGCCAAGCCCCAGATCCTGACGAGCCTGGACACCGAGCGAGCACTGAGGGCTATCGAAGAGGGTTTTATCGCCTATTCCGCTGGCAACGTCCAGGTACCGCCCGTGCAAGCATTCACCTTCGCCGAAACCAACGGGGATTGCTGCATCAAGTCAGCCTACAAAGCCGGCAGCCCCACGTTCACTGTCAAAGTGTCCACCGGCTTTTACGACAACCCGTCCAACGGCTTGCCGAGCAACGACGGGCTGATGATGGTCTTTTCGGCCCACACCGGCCAGCCGCTGGCCCTGCTCCAGGACCAAGGCTGGCTCACGGCGATGCGCACAGCACTGGCGGGGCGGATCGCGGCACGGCTGCTCGCGCCGTCTCAAGTCAAGGCCATCGGCATACTGGGCACAGGCATGCAGGCCAGGATGCAATTGGCGCAGTTGCGCAGCGTCACCGACTGCCGCCAGGTGATCGTCTGGGGGCGTCACTCCGAGGCACTAGGCGCTTACATCGCGATGGCGCGAGGACTTGGCTTTACCGTGCGCAGTACACTGGATGCCGCAGAACTGGCCGGCCTTGCCAATCTCATCGTTTGCACCACCCCTTCGCGCCAGCCGCTGTTGCAGGCGCACTGGATACAACCAGGCACTCACATTACCGCTGTGGGTGCGGACGGGCCTGGCAAGCAAGAGCTGGACCCTGCGCTGGTCGCCAGGGCCGACCGCGTGGTCGTCGACTCCGTCACTCAGTGCACCCAGTACGGCGAAGTGTCCCATGCGATCGCAAAAGGCCTGATCACAGCTAGCCAACTGGTCGAACTTGGAACGCTGCTGGCAAGCCGAGCCCATGGCCGGGAGTCTGATGACCAGATCACGTTGGCCGACCTGACCGGCGTCGCCATCCAGGATGCGCAGATCGCCGATTGTGTGCTGGCGGCCATCGGCGCCTGAAAGCGCCGGGTTCAAAATTCGCGCTGTACCTGCGCAGGCCGGCGCCGCATCAGTACCTTTCCATTGCGCACCGACACCAGCGCGTGGCCCTGGCTGCGCACCATCTCGTAGTCGTCCGGAGCCGAGAGCAGCAGCAGGTTCGCAGGGCGACCGGTCTCGATGCCATAGCCCTCACCCAGGTTCAAGGCGCGCGCACTGTTGTCGGTGATCAGGTCCAGGCAGCGCTGCAGGTCCTGATAGCCCAGCATGTGACAAATGTGCAGGCCCGCCTCCAGTACCCGCAGGATATTGCCGTTACCCAAGGGGTACCACGGATCGACGATCGAGTCCTGGCCGAAGCACACGTTCATGCCCGCGCGGTCGAGTTCGGCTACGCGGGTGACCCCGCGACGCTTCGGATAGGTGTCAAAGCGCCCCTGCAGATGAATACTCTCCGTGGGGCATGACACGAAGTTGATGCCTGACAGCTTCAGCAGCCGAAACAGCTTCGAGCAGTAGGCATTGTCGTACGAACCCATGGCCACGGTGTGGCTGGCAGTCACCCTTGCCCCCATCTGCCGGACCCGAGCATGTTCGGCCAGTACCTCCAGGAATCGCGACTGCGGGTCGTCGGTCTCGTCGCAGTGCACGTCCACCAGGCAGCCGGTGCGTTCTGCCAAATCCATCAGGAACTGGATCGACGACACACCCTGCTCACGGGTGTTCTCGAAATGGGGAATGCCGCCAACCACATCGGCGCCGATGGCCACCGCCTCGGTCATCAATGCGCGGCCATCAGGGTAGGATTCAATACCCTCCTGAGGAAAGGCAACGATCTGAAGGTCAACGTGATCACGCACTTCATCGCGGACCTCGACCATGGCCTTGAGTGCCACCAGGCCGGGCTCGGTAACGTCCACATGCGTGCGCACATGCTGGATCCCATGATCAACCAGCATGTCCAGGGTGGTCTTGGCCCGGGTCTTGATGTCTTCATGGGTGGTGCTCTGCTTGCGCTGGGCCCAGCGCTCGATCCCCTCGAACAACGTGCCACTCATGTTCCATTCAGGCTGCCCGGCCGTCAGGGTCGCGTCGAGGTGGATGTGGGGCTCGACGAAGGGTGGTACCACCAGGTTCTGGCCGGCATCCAGGTCAGCGCCGGCCACGGGCAGCACGCCCGCGTCCTGCGCGGTGATCGCGCCAATACGCTGGCCCGCCAGCTCGATGCGAAACAGGCCAGGTTTGCCACGCAGCCGTGCATTGATGATGTTCATGCTGTCCTTCCTCGTCCTGGATCGTATTCGAGCGCTGCGGGCCAGTCGCGGCGTTCATCCGCACCCAGCCCTTGTGCACCACAGCTTGCCAGCCAATGGCGCACGGAGCCAGTGGCGATCCAGGCATGGGGCTGCCCCGTCACGCCATGTCCAGACCCATCTGCCAGAAATCGGCCTCGAGCCGCGAAGCTTGGCCAAAGATCGCGGCCAGTTCGGCAAACCGCTGATCCGTCATGCTGCGGGCCGCCAATGAATCCAGATGGGTGCGTGCAGCTGCTGCGACGGCCTGGTAGCCGGCACCGGCGTATTCGCCGATCCACTCGCGATAGGGGTGCTCGGCCAGGTTGCCGATACGTGCGGCCAGGGACTGCCCGATCTCGGCGTAGCCGATTACACAGGGCGCCAGCGCCACGTGCAGCTCCAGCAAGTCGCCAGCAGCACCGCAGTCCAGTACATACCGCGTGTAGGCCACGGTGGCCGGATGCTCGGGGGCGGCCTCGATGTCAGCCTGGCTCAGGCCCCAGCGTGAGCACAAACGCACGTGCAAGTCGGTTTCGTCGAGAATCGCTGCGAGCCCCGCCTGAGCGGCACGGATATCGGCAGGCCGCCTGCTTTTGTAAGCCGCCAGCGCCCAGGCGCGGGCAAACTGAATGAGGAAGAGATAGTCCTGCACCAGATAGGCCCGAAACGCGGCTTCACTCAACGTACCATCGCCCATCTGCTGCACGAATGCATGGTCCACGTAACTGTGCCACTGCGGTGCAGCGGCCTGCTTGAGCCGATCGAAAATGTCCATGTTCATTGAGCCTCCGGGTAGATGGCGTCGAAGAAGGCCAGCTCCAACGCCACGGTGCGCTGGTGAAAGTCTTGCGCCACGGCGGCCTGCTGAGGGCCGACGCGATCCAGTTCGGCGTGCAGGAACGCCACGAAAGCCTGGAAATCCGCATTGTCGTGCAGGGTAATCCATTCGGCGTGGATGAAGCGCGGCGGCAGGGGCTTGGGCGCGCGCAGCGCCCAGTCCAGGTAAAGGCCTTCGGCGACGTTCAGCACTGCCAGCGCTGCGGCATACGAGCGGGTGGCGGCCGCTTCGCGCATGATGGCCTTGAAGGCCGCCGTGGGCACCGTGTCCATCGGCGCTTCACGCTGCGCCGGGCTGACACCCAGCGCCTGGAACGCCCGCAGAAAGTAGGTGTTCTCCTCGCTGCTGATCATGCCCGCGAATCGCCCCAAGCGCAGGCGCGCCTCGAAGGTGTCGGCACTGGCAATGGCGGCGCCCAGCAGCATCAGGAAGCTGTCCAGAAAGCGATGATCCTGGACCAGGTAGTCGATCATGATCGGGTCAGGCAGGCTGCCGTCACACAGTTGAGTCACGAAACGATGGCCCGTGGCGGCGGCCCATGTCGCCTCGCTCTGGCGGCGCAGGGTCTGGGTGAAACCTTCGGTCATGGCGCTGTCCTTGGTGGAGGTGGCAGCGAGACCTGGACAATCGTCATGAATGGGGTCTCGCCTTGAGACCGGCAGAAAGGCAGGTGGAATTGCACCCCATCCCTTCGCCGGCATTATCCGGATCAGGTTCGAAGGGTCACCGCGCTGCACCAGGCTCAGCGGTTTCTCAGCCCGTTATCGGGCTCCCCTTGGTAGCGGCAAGGTATACCCGACTTGACCCGCGGCTGTCATCTTTCGTACAGGCATCGCTACAGGCTATTTGCCATTAGTCATGGCCCTGTCATGTTGCTGTCGTAATGTCCGGGCCTCACCCAAGGCCGGGAAACACTGCAATTGACACGACGTTCACTCTCGTCGGCGAGCCTGCTCAGGCTGCTGATCCTGCTGCTGTGCGCTGCCTCGTTGGCCTTTCTGTGGGGGGTGCATGTTGCGCAGAAATCCACTGCTCGGCAGGACGCCCTGATCAACCGTGGCAGCGAACATCAGCGGCTGGCCAACCTGCTTGCCGAGAACGTCAGCCAATTGCTCGACCGTGCCCAAGCAGTTACCGACGGCGCAGCGTGTGCGACCGCCTCCCAGGTACTCAGGCCCTCGCCTGAGCAATCCAAAGCATGCACTACGTCGGTTGCAGTGCACCTCGCCGCCCAGCCCTTGGCGCAATTGCTGCAAGAAGTGGAGTTGGGCGACTCGACCCGCGTGAGTGTTTGGCAGGCCGACGGCACGGAACGCCTTCGCTTTGGCGATCGCGGCTTGGTGCCGATCACTGCTGCCTTGCAGCCGCCACTGCCAACTGACGGCCCCCCTGCGGGCGTGCTGACCCAGTACCTGGAAGGTGACGCTTACCAGAGCGTATTCAGGCGCCGGCCCGAGCATGGCTTTACCCTCATCATTGGCCAGCGCGAGAACGAGATCACCGGGGCCGTCGACGCGGCCTATGCCCGGCAGTTCTGGCTGACCCTTGGCATGACACTGATGATCCTGGCCAGCCTGGCCTGGACCCTGCGCCTGCTGCGCAAGCGTCAGGACGCCTTCACGGCGCTGGAGCAAGCCCAGCACATCAACCAGCAGCTGATCGGGCGCCTGGAGGATGCACACCGGCGCAGCAGTCATGCCGCCGCCACCGATCATCTCAGCGGCCTGCACAACCGTCGTCAATTCGTCGAAGTGGCAGGTGCTGCGCTGATCCATCAGCGTGGCAGGCGGCAACTGATGGCCATCCTTTTCATCGACATGGACCGCTTCAAGTCCATTAACGATTCGCTAGGCCACAAGGTCGGTGACCTGCTGTTGCAGGCCGTGGCCGGCCGCATCCAGCGCTTGCTCGAACCCGGCGATGAAGCCTCGCGCTTTGGTGGCGATGAGTTTGTCGTGCTGCTCGCAGGCGAGCGCAGCGAGGAGCAGATCGATGCCTGGGTACGCGAACTGGTGCGCAGGCTGTCGGCCACCTATGCCCTGGATGGCCAGGAGGTCAATACTAGTCCCAGTATCGGGGTCAGTATCTGCCCGCGCGATGGCCAGGACATCGACAGCCTGGTGCGCAGCGCTGACGCGGCCATGTATTCGGCCAAACAGGCAGGCCGCGCGCAGTACCGCTACTTCGACCCCTCCCTGAACGTGGCCGACATCCAGGCATTTACCCTGGAGCAAGCTTTTGGCACGGCACTGGCAGGCAGGCAATTCGTCCTGCATTACCAAGCGCAGATCGATCTCGATGACCACCAGGTCGCAGGCTATGAAGCGCTTGTGCGTTGGCAGCATCCGGAGTTCGGCCTGCTCTACCCCGACCGTTTCATCGCCCTGGCCGAACGCAGCGGCTTTATCGTCGAGTTGGGCTGGGAAGTGCTGCGCCTGGCCTGCGAGGCCTTGTCGGCCTGGCAGATGGAAGGCCGACTGGTCCGTCTGGCCGTCAACGTATCTGCCCTGCAGCTGCTTCAGCCTGACTTCGCCGCGCGTCTGCTCAGTCACCTGAGCGACCACGGCATTGGGCCCGAGCACCTGGAACTGGAGATCACCGAAACCACCATCCTCGATCCAGAGGGCCCGGCAATCGAGCATCTGCACCGCCTGCGCCAGGCAGGCATCGGGATCAGCCTGGACGACTTCGGCCGGGGCTATGCAGGCTTTGCCCATCTGCATGCACTGCCCCTGAGCAAGCTGAAGATTGATCGATCCCTGATCGCCTCGCTCTCCAACAGTCCGGACGACAGCCCCATCGTGGCCTCCACCATCATCCTGGCCAAGCGCCTGGGCCTGGTGGTGGTGGCCGAGGGCGTGGAAACCCGCGAGCAGGTCGTGTGCTTGCGCCTGGCGGGGTGCGATGTTGCCCAAGGCTATCATTTCAGTCGGCCCCTGTCCGCCGCGCAACTGCGTGACTACGCGCCCTTCAGGGGTAAGGCGCAGCCCCTCGCCGCGTTGCACTGAAGCCAGGCACTGAATGCAAGCCCCTGGCTAACCCTTGGTGCCAACAGGCCTCAGGGGTTAAGGTGGTACCACTGCACCCACCCGCCGACGCCCGCACCATGACCGATATCGAGCGCTACCTGCGCGCCGCCACGCGTGACAACACCCGCCGCAGCTACCAGGCGGCAGTGGATCATTTCGAAACCCAATGGGGCGGTTTTCTACCGGCCACCGCCGAAAGCATCGCCCGATACCTGGCCGACCACGCCCAGCAGCATGCGGTCAGCACCCTGCGCCAGCGCCTGGCGGCCCTCAGCCAGTGGCACATCAGCCAAGGCTTCCCCGACCCCACCAAAGCGCCGGTGGTGCGCCAGGTACTGCGGGGCATCCGCACGCTTCATCCCACCCCGCCCAGGCAGGCAGCACCCTTGTTGCTGCAACATTTGCAAACGGCCGTGACCTGCTTCGAGCAAGAGGCCCGCCAAGCACAGGCAAGCCACGATGTGGCCGGGCTGCGACGCGCCCGGCGCGACACGGCATTGCTGCTGATAGGGTTCTGGCGTGGCTTTCGCGGCGATGAACTGGCACGCTTGCGGGTCGAACACATTCAGGCCGAAGCGGGCGTGGGCATCACGCTGTTCGTGCCGCGCAGTAAAGGCGACCGCGAGGCACTGGGCGTACAGCATCGCACCCCTGCCCTCAAGGCACTGTGCCCGGTAACGGCCTACCTGCAATGGGTGCAGGTAGCCGGCATCGCCCACGGCCCCGTGTTCCGCAAGCTCGACCGCTGGGGCAACCTCGGTGACCAACCGCTCAACAGCAACAGCCTGGTGGGCCTGCTGCGGCGCATGTTGACCCGCGCCCAAGTGCCAGCAGCGCTGTATACCGGTCATTCACTGCGTCGCGGCTTTGCCACCTGGGCCAGCGCCAATGGCTGGGAGCTCAAGTCGCTCATGAGCTACGTGGGCTGGAAGGATGCTAAGTCCGCGCTGCGTTACATCGATTCGACGCAACGCTTCGGTGACTTGGCCCTGTTGCCCAGCACACCCCTGCCGGTACTGGCACCCTGAGCTGCGCCCTTTATTGGCTCAGACGCGCTTGAGGCAGGCCCACAGCCGACCGATGTCGCAGGCGCGGGCTTGAAGCAAGCGGGCGGTGTCGCGGCACGCCTGGTCCAAGGTCATGGGCCCATCCACTAGCGCAAAGGCGGCATCTACGCCATGAGCATACAGCTGCTGGTAGCCCTCGCCGAGCATGCCCGCCAGCACGATCACCGGCACGCCATGACGCTTGGCGACCCGGGCCACCCCCATCGGCGTCTTGCCGCGCAGGGTCTGGGCATCGAAGCGGCCTTCCCCGGTCACCACCAGGTCTGCGTCCCTGACATGAGCTTGCAGGCCCGCCAGTTCGGCCACCACTTCCACACCGGCTCGGAACTGGGCACCCATGAAGGCCCTGGCCGCAAAGCCCATGCCTCCGGCGGCGCCGCAACCTGGGTAATCGCGCACATCCTGGCCCAGCAAGCGGGCGCAGTGGTCGGCGAAGTGACCGAGCGCCTGGTCCAAGGCCTGAACCTGCTGCGCGCTGGCACCCTTCTGCGGCCCGAATATGGCCGATGCGCCTTGTGGGCCGCACAATGGGTTGTCGACATCGGCCGCCACTTCGAACTGCACGTGCGCCAGACGCGGGTCCAGCTGGCTGGCATCGAGCCGCGCCAGGTCACCCAGGGCCAGGCCACCCTCGGCCAGTGGTTGATCGTCTGCATCCAGCAAACGCAGGCCCAAGGCGCGCAGCATGCCACTGCCAGCATCGTTGGTGGCACTGCCGCCGATCGCCAGCACCACGCGCTGCGCGCCAGCGTCGAGCGCCGCGGCAACCAGCTCGCCGGTGCCCCAGGTGCAACTGCGGCAAGCGTCGCGCTGCCCGGTGGGCACCTGTTGCAGGCCACTGGCCTGGGCCATTTCGATGATTGCGGTGCGGCTCTGGGGCAGCCAGCCCCAGCCTGCCTCAACAGCCGTGCCCAACGGGCCGCGCACGGTAAGCCGGCGCAGCTCGCCGTCGCTGGCGGCGAGAATGACCTGCATCGTGCCTTCGCCACCGTCGGCCATGGGGCACTCGATCAACTGGGCGTCGGGCAATGCTTTGGCCAGGCCGGCGGCGATGGCGCGCGCCACGTCGGCCGCCTCGAGGCTGTCCTTGAACGAGTCAGGCGCGATGACGATCTTCATGATGATTCTCCTGTCCGGGTAGCGGCATGCTGACAGCTGACCAGCAAGGCGGCGTCGGTCAAATGCACAAACCGCCCGACAGTTTGTTTGGGCAGATGCCAGCGCCCGGCGGCCCTGCCCAGCCAGTGCGCGCTATCGGGTAGGCAGCAATTGCAGCCCCAGGTACAAACTGAGCAGGCCCTCCAGGCGCGTCGGGTCCACCTCGCCCAGCTCGGCGATACGTTCAAGCCTGTAACGCAGGCTGTTGCGGTGAATACCCAGCGCCTCGGCACAGGCCTGGCTCTGACCATCGTGGGCGCACCAGGCGCGCAGCGTGGCCAGCAATTGCCCGCTGCTGTCGCGGGCCTGGATGCGCAGCAACGGCTCGAGCAGTTCGTCCAGCGCCTCATCGTTGCGATGGCGCCAGAGCAAGGCTGGCAGGCGGTAGCGCTGCAAGCTCAGCAGCCGTTCCTGGGGCACCACCTCACGCCCATAGGCAAGCAGGTCGCGCACACGCCGGTAGCCGCGGCGCATCTGCTCAAGACCCTGCGCGGCAGAACCCATGGCCAAGCGCTCAACTGCCCAACCGTGCCGCTCTATGCGCTCGACCAGCCGTGCAGCCTCCAGCGCCACGCCTGCCGGGCGACACCACAGCAGCGAGTGGCGCGCTGGGCTGACGCACCAACTGTCCGGGTAACGGCTCATCAGCCAGCTTGCCAGCGCCTCGGCGTCGGGCCCACTGGCCAGCTCGAACAGACAGGGAATGCGCGGTAGTTGCGGCTTGAGCCCCAACTGGCGCGCTTCGTCCAGCAGCCGCGAGGCGTCGCCGGTTCCGCCCAGCAGCAGGGCCAGCAAATCGTCGCAGCGCTGTTTGCGCCACTGCTGGTCAGCCTGCAGGTGACGCTGGGCCAGCAGCATTTCGGCGGTCATGCGCACCAGCTCGGCATACACCCGAACCTGCTGCGGATCACCCGTCAAGCCCAGTACGCCCATCAGCCGGTCGTCGAGCATCAGGGGCAGGTTCACCCCCGGCTGCACGCCCTTGAGGCAGCGTGCCGCTTCCTGGTCAAGCTCCACGATGCGGCCATTGGCAAGCACCAACTGGGCGCCTTCGTGCCGCGTGTTGACGCGCTCTGGTTCGCCGCTGCCCAGGATCAGGCCGTGGCTGTCCATGACGTTGACGTTGCAGGGCAGAATCGCCATGGCACGGTCTACGATATCCTGTGCCAGGTCGTGGTCGAGTTCGAACATTCAACGGTCCTTGGGGGCGTGCGGTTGGGCTCGGGCACAGCAGCAAGGCCCATGGCTTGTGCAAAAGCACAAAGACAGCCACGCCGCCGTCCCCGAGACTCGTTCAGGCGAGCGCCGGAACAGGCGACGCGGTGACAACCATAACAACAGAGAACCCGATCATGGCACACAGCCCCGCCCCTGACCAAGGCACGGACACCACCCGCAATGCGCTGTACCGGCGCATCACCCTGCGGCTGATTCCGTTCATTTTCATCTGCTACCTGTTCAACTACCTCGACCGCGTCAATGTCGGCTTCGCCAAGCTGCAGATGCTCGACGCGCTCAAATTCAGCGAAACCGTCTACGGCCTCGGCGCCGGCATCTTCTTCATCGGCTATGTCCTGTGCGGCCTTCCCAGCAACCTGGCGCTCAACCGCTTCGGCCCACGGCGCTGGATCGCCTTGATGATGATTGCCTGGGGCAGCTTGTCCACCTGCTTGCTGTTCGTGACGACCCCCACCGAGTTCTATGCCCTGCGCCTGCTCACAGGCGCCGCCGAGGCAGGCTTCTTCCCGGGTGTGGTGCTGTACCTTTCGCGCTGGTTCCCCGGTGCGCGACGTGGCCGCATCATGGCGTTGTTCATGTCCGCGATCCCGGTCTCGGGTCTGTTGGGCAGCCCGTTTTCCGGCTGGATCCTCGAACACTTCGCCGCCGGGCAACATGGCCTTGCCGGCTGGCAATGGATGTTCCTGATTCAAGGGCTGCCAACCGTTGCGCTCGGCGTGCTGGCGGTGTTCCTGCTCAGCGATGGCTATCAGAAGGCGACCTGGCTGAGCGATGAGCAGCGCCGGCTGATTGCCGCCGACCTGCAGGCCGATGCCGACAGCAAGCCGCCTACCACCGGCGACAGCGTCCTGGCCGTGCTGGCCAACCCACTGATCTGGACCTTCGGCTTCATCTACTTCTGCATCCAGAGCGGTGTGTACGCCATCAACTTCTGGCTGCCCTCGATCATCAAGAACATGGGCTTCGACAACCCCTTGCTCATTGGCTGGCTGAGCGCCATTCCCTACTTGCTGGCCGGAGTCTTCATGATCCTGTGCGGGCGCTCGGCGGACCTTCGCAACGAGCGCCGCTGGCACTTGGTAGTGCCAATGCTGATGGGCGCCGTGGGCCTGCTGATGGCCGTGAATTTCGCGGCCACCCCGGCGATCGCCATCCTTGGCCTGTCCATCGCCACCATGGGCGCCCTCACTGGCCTACCCATGTTCTGGCCGATGCCCACGGCGTTGCTTAGCGCAGGTGCGGCCGTGGCAGGCCTGGCGCTGATCAACTCGGTGGGCCAGATGGCGGGCTTTCTCAGCCCTTACCTGGTCGGGTTCATCAAGGACCAGACCGGCTCGACCGACGCTGCCCTCTACGCCCTGGCGGCGTTGATCGTGCTGGGTAGCCTGGTGGCCCTGCGCGCCACCCGTACTCGTCTGCCGGCGCCTGCCATAGCCGACTGACGGTCGCGTCAACAGCGCTTCCTTGCATTGGGTCATCCAGACCCGTGCAAGGAAGGCTGATCCTCTTGTTCCCTGTACAGCACTCCAGTCGTCAGCTCGACGCAGCCCGTTCGGGTAAATCGGCGTCGAACCGTTCCAGAGGCCCCCTTTGGAGAATTCACCATGACCGAATACGCCGTGGCCCGGCTGGCCGACCTCGATGAACACACCCCTTTGCGCGTGGAAGCCGGTAACGAAGAGCTGATCATCGTGCGTCAGGGTGATCAGGTTCGTGCTTTTCAGGGTAACTGTCCTCATGCAGGAGCGCCGCTGGACGAGGGCCGCGTCTGCGGCGGCTTGCTGATCTGCCCCTGGCACAAGGCCGCGTTCGCCGTGGACGAGGGCGCCGTGTGCGAGCCCCCTGCCCTGACCGACCTGCGCCGCTACAAGGCCTGGGTCAAGGGTGACCAGGCGTGGGTGGACGACCGCCCTTTGCCCAGGGCGCGCTCGCCCAGGCACAGCGATGCGCGGTGTTTCGTGGTGCTGGGAGCCGGTGCGGCAGGCAGCGCCGCTGTGGTCACCTTGCTCCGCCATGGCTTCAATGGCCGCCTGGTGTGGATCGACCAGGAGCGCCAGCCGGCCTACGACCGCACGGCCCTGAGCAAATTCGTGCTCGCAGGCCAAATGGCCCCGGATGAGGTGCCGATGCTGCTGGAGCCTGATGATCTGCGCATCGGTCAACTGGAGCGTCGGCACGCCAAGGTCCGTTCACTCAATGCCCAGAAACGCCAGCTCCTGCTGGCCGACGGCCAACGCATCGACTATGACGCCTGTTTGCTCGCTACGGGCGCCAAGGCGCAGCGCCCGGATATCCCGGGGCGCGACCTGCCTGGGGTCTTCAACTTGCGTTCGCGCGCGGACGCTGCGCAACTGCTCGATGCCGTGGAACCGGGCAAACCGGTTGTGATCGTGGGCGACAGCTTCATCGGCCTGGAAGCAGCCTCGGCGTTAAGCGAATACGGTGCCAAGGTCCACGTGATTGGACGGCATGAAGTTCCGCTGGCCAAGCAACTGGGCGAGCGTATCGGGCGGGCGATCCGTGCCTTGCACGCGCGCAAGGGCGTCACGTTCCATGGCCCGACCCAGGTGACGGCGATCGAAGGCGATGGTCAGGTCGAAGCGGTCATGCTCGGCAGCGGCGAGCGAGTGCACTGCCAGGTGGTGCTACTGGGAACGGGGGTAGCTCCGGCCACGGCTTTTCTCAATGGCGTAGCGCTGGCCGATGACCTTTCCGTGCCGGTCAACGGTGAAATGCAGGTGACCGAAGGCTTGTGGGCTGTGGGTGACATGGCCACCTTCCCCCTCGCCGGCCAACCGGTGCGCATTGAGCACTGGCGGCTGGCGCAGCAGCACGGCGTCATCGCGGCAGCAAACATGCTGGGCGACCAACGCCGCTACGCCGACGTGCCGTTTTTCTGGACCTATCACCATGGGCAGCGGTTCGAAGTGCTGGGCCACGCCCGACAATGGGACGCCATCACCTTCGTTGGCACGCCGGAGAGCGGTGATTTCATTGCACTGCAATGCCTGGAGGATCAGGTGCAGGCGGTGGTCGCCAAGGGTTACGCCTCAGCCATGATGCAGTTGTCGCAACGCATGAAGCGCCCGCTCACCACCGCCGAGGCACTCGAACTGATCCACTGACAAGGCTTGCCCTGCGCCCGGGCTGGTAGCGCGCCATCAGCTATGGTTATCTTCACCTTCGATAACAATAACTGTGGAGCGCCCATGCCCGCTCATAATCCTGCCTCGGAACTGGCGGCCTTCGTCGACAGTCACTTCGGCCACCGCGGCTTGGTCCCGGAAACGGTGATCGCCGAATCCTGGTACCGCAGCGTCACCCAGCACCGCCTGGACCCGAGCGTGCACCCAACGGACAACATCCTCAGCGCCGCCGAAATCCGCCAGCTGCAAGCCCAACACCAAGCCTACCTGACCCTCGCCAGCCAAGGCGTGAGTGGTTTGGCCCGGCGGGTAGCGGATGCAGGTTTCGCCGTCTTGCTCAGCGATGCGGCAGGGATCACGCTTGATGCTCGCCTACCTGCCGACACCGGGCGCTTCACAGGTTCCGGGCTGGTGGTGGGGGCGCGCTGGGACGAGTCCATCGCCGGCACGAACGGCATAGGCACCGCGCTGGCCTCGCAACAGGCACTGACCATTCACCGTCAGGAACATTTCCTGGCCAGCAATGCCCGGCTCAGTTGCTCGGTCTCACCGATCTTCGACAGCCACAACCACCTGCTCGGTTGCCTGAACGCGACCTGCTTGTATGACGATGGTCCCAAGCAGGCCCAGCACCTGACCCTGCAGTTGGTGACGCTGTACGCCCGCCTGATCGAAAACGCGCACTTTCGCCAGCGTTACCGCGACTGCCTGACCCTCGCGGTCAAGCCCTGCGACGGCGATGCGGACCTGGTAGCCGAGCAACTGCTGGCACTCGACGAGGGTGGCCGTATCGTCGGTGCCAACCGGGCCGCATTCAGCAACAACCCCCATGCCCTGCTAGGCCTGCGCATCGAGCATGTGTTAAGCGCCGATATCGACCAGCTGCTGGCCCTGACGCAGGGCGGTGCTCGGGGCGCGCAATTGTACGATGCCAGCCAGGTCAAGGGCCTTGAGGTGGGCCTGCGAGTGCCGCGCGCTTATCGCGCTTGTGCCCCGGCCGCACCGGCGGCATCTGCCAACGCGCATCCGACACTCGACCAACTGGCAGGCGGCGACCCCCAGCTGCAGCACGCCGTGACGCGCCTGCGCAAGGTGCTGGACAAGGACATCGCGCTGCTGCTCAGCGGTGAAACCGGCACGGGCAAGGAAGCGTTCGCTCGCGCCCTGCACCAGGCAAGCGCCCGAAGCGCCCGGCCTTTCGTGGCGCTCAATTGCGCCGCCATTCCAGAAGCGCTGATCGAAAGCGAGCTATTCGGCTACCGGGCCGGCAGCTTCACCGGGGCAGACCGCAAGGGCATGAAAGGCAAGCTGGAACAGGCCAATGGCGGCACGCTGTTTCTCGATGAAATAGGCGACATGCCTGCCGATCTGCAAACCCGCCTGCTACGGGTACTGGCGGAACGGGAGCTGGTTGCGCTGGGGGCGACCACGCCGGTAAGGCTGGATATCCAGGTGATATCGGCGACGCATCAGGACCTGGTTGCCAGGATCGCCACCCACCAGTTCCGAGAGGACCTCTACTACCGACTCTGCGGCATGCGTATCACCCTGCCGGCGCTGCGCGAACGCAGTGATCGGGCGCAGGTGATCGAGGGTGTTCTAGCACGTTTGGCGCCGGGGCTGCACCTCTCGGCCCAAGCACGCGCCGCGCTGCTGGCCTATCCTTGGCCGGGCAATATTCGCCAACTGCTCAATGCCCTGCGCCAGGGCGCTGCCCTGGCCGAAGACGGGTGCATCGAGCTGGCCGACCTGCCCGCCGAGTTGCAGCAAGCGCAGGTCGAACCAGGCAGGACGATCTGCGCAGCGCCGCGCCTTGGGCAGCAGGTGGAAGAGGCCGAGGCCGACCACCTGCTGGCGCTGTTGCGGCGCAACCAGTGGAACATGAGTGCCGCCGCCCAGGCCGCTGGCATCTCGCGGTCCACGCTGTACCGCAAGATCAAGCGCCACGGCATCGTGCAACCGAATCGCCAGGGCAACTGAGCCCAGTGCCCCGCCACGCCGGGGCACTGGCCACGGCTGGGCTTCAACCCTGGATGTAGACCACCTGCGTGCGCGTGTACTCGTAGAGCCCGTGCTTACCGTCCGCCCCACCAATGCCCGACTTGCGGGCCCCGGCGTGGAAGCCTTGCATGGCCTCGAAGTTTTCGCGGTTGATGTAGGTCTCGCCGAAGTCGATTTCCCGGCACGCCTTGAGCGCGGCGTTCAGATCACGGGTGTAGAGTGACGAGGTCAGCCCGTACTCGCTGTCGTTGGCCAAGGCAATGGCTTCGTCCAAGTCCTCCACCACCTGAATTGGCAACACCGGCCCGAAGATTTCCTTGCGCATGATCTCCATGTCGGCCGTGCAGCCTGCCAGCACGGTGGGCTGATAGTGAAAACCGCTGCCAAGGTCAGCCACCTGCCCGCCCGTGACCACCTGCGCGCCTTGGGTCTGGGCAGTGCGCACCATCTGCGCCACCTTGTCCAGGCCGGCCCGGTTGATCAACGGTCCCATGTGCAGGTCCTGCTGCGTCGATGGGTCGCCATAGCGTGTGGCGGCCATCGCCTGGGCCACCTGATCGATGAACCGATCGGCCACCTGGCGCGCCACATAAACTCGCTCTGCGCAGTTGCACACCTGTCCGGTGTTGATCACCCGCGAGGCGACGATCGCGTTGACTGCCAGGTCCAGGTCGGCATCGGCCAACACGATGGCAGGCGCCTTGCCGCCCAGCTCCAGGTTCAGCTTGGTGATGTTCGGCGCCGCCGCTGCCATGATCCGCGCACCGGTCGCCACGCTGCCGGTGAAACTGACCATGTCCACGCCCGGGTGACTGGACAGGCCGTGGCCCACGGCGGCGCCTGTGCCGCCGACCATGTTGAACACCCCGGGTGGCAGGCCGGTCTCGGCCACCAGGCGGGCGAACGCGTAGCAGTTGATCGGGGTTTCCTCACTCGGCTTGACCACAATGGTGTTGCCGGTAATGAGCGCCGGCGCCATCTTGCGGGCGATCAGGAAAAAGGGGAAGTTCCACGGCAGGATGCCTGCCACCACGCCCACGGGCTTGCGCATGAGAAACACGTGTTCGGCCTGACGGTCGCTGGTCAACACCTCGCCTTCCAGGCGTCGCGCCCATTCAGCCATGTAGTCCAGGTAATCGGCCGTGAAGCCGACTTCCACCTGGGCCAGGGCCGGCACCTTGCCGCCTTCCAGGGTGATGGTCCGGGCCAGCTGATCGGCATTGGCCCGTATCCGGTTCGCGATGGCGCGCAGGTAGCCTGCGCGTTCCTGCGCAGGCCGGGCTGCCCAGGCGCGCTGAGCCCGGCGTGCCGCGCTCACGGCCTGGTCGACCTGGGCCTGCGAAGACTCCGGCACGCGACCGAGCAACTGGCCATTGGCCGGGTTATGAACCTCGAGCAGGGCCTCACCGGGTTCGAACCGGTTGTCGATGAAGTTCTGGTAGACCGAATCGTTCATGGGCATTTCACTCCTGTGGGGCATTGTCAGCCAGCGATGAAGGGGTTGCCGGACGGGCGCTGAACCGCTTCCAGACCTCGCCTTCCTCCTGCAAATCGTGAGCACGCTTGATCAGGTATTGATGGACCTGCTCGACTTGCTCAGGGTTGAGGTTGTCGGCAAACGAGGGCATGCCATCGGGCACCCTGCCGCCGTAGAGAATCCCGAGGAACATCTGGTGCTTGTCGGCGCCCAGCTTGCGCAGGTCGGGCAGGACCCCGCCGCTGACAGCATGGATGCCATGGCACTGGGAGCAGTTGCCGTCGTACAGCGCAGCGCCTGCAGCGACCGTCTCGGCATTGGCGGTCAAAGGTGGCGGCTTGGGCGCATCGGCAGGCGGGGCCGGCTCGCGCAGCTTGGCCGTGCCGCCCAGCTTGTAGGTCAGCACCTGTGCATAGGGCTGCACGCCTGCACGCAAAGAGAGTGCGCCAGCGAACGTGGAAAATGCGCCGCCCCAGCCAGCCATGAACGTGACGTATTGCTCGCCGTCGACGGCATAGGTGATCGGTGCGGCCATCACGCCGCTGGCCGCAGGCGCTTCCCACAGCTTCTTGCCGGTTTCGGCGGCATAAGCAATGACCCGGCCGTCGGCGCTGCCTTCGAACACCAGGTTGCCGGCCGTGCTCAAGGTGCCACCATTGAAGATCGTGATGTACGGCACTTCCCAGGCAGGCGCCTGCTTGACCGGGTCCCAGGCAATCAGTTTGCCTGACCAGGTCTTGGCCATGTCCAGCAGCCCTTCGGCGCCTTCGGGCATCATGCCGGTACGCAGCCCCAACTGGTAGACGCTCTTGAACGGGTTGCGCTTGGGCGCTTCTTGCACGTGCTCATAGTAGGCCGACATGATGTGGGCCGGGATGTACACCAGCCCCGTCTGCGGGTTGTACGACATCGGGTGCCAGTCGTGTGCCCCCCAGAACGCCGGAGTCACCAGCTTGCGCTTGCCGTCCTTCCAGTAGGCCGCTGCCTCGTCGTCGACGATGGGCCGGCCGGTCTTCATGTCGATGCCTTTGGCCCAGTTCACCGGCACGATGTTCTTGGCCGACAGCAACTCGCCGGTTTCCCGGTCCAGCACGTAGAAGAAGCCATTCTTGGGCGCTTGCATCAGCACCTTGCGCGGCTTGCCGTCGATGGGCAGCTCGGCCAGGATCATGTGCTGGGTGGCCGTGAAGTCCCAGGCGTCGCCGGGCGTGGTCTGGTAGTGCCAGGCGTACTCGCCGGTATCGGCGTTCACCGCCACGATCGAGGACAGGAACAAGTTGTCGCCCTTGGCCTGGCTGCGCCATTTGGGGTCCCACATCGCGCCGTTGCCCACGCCGATGTACAGCAGGTTCAGCTGCGGATCGTAGGCAAAGGAATCCCAGGCGGTGCCGCCGCCGCCCCACTCGACATAGGCATCCCCGTGCCAGGTCTTGCTGGCGATCTGCATGGCTTTATCCTCAGGCGGCAGCTTCGGATCGCCCGGTACGGTGTAGAACCGCCATGCCTGGCGCCCGGTCTCGGCATCGTAGGCGGTGACGTAGCCACGTACGCCGAATTCGGCGCCGCCATTGCCAATCACCACCTTGCCGTTGACCACCCGCGGCGCACCGGTGATGGTGTAGCTGCGCTTGGTATCGGCGCGGGTATCGACCGACCAGACCCGCTTGCCGGTCTTGGCATCGATGGCCTCCAGGCGACCGTCCAGCACACCCACATAGACCTTGCCCTGCCACACCGCCACGCCCCTGTTGACCGCATCGCAGCAGGCTTCGCCGGCACGGTTGCGGTCGGACTGCGGATCGTACTTCCACAGCAGCTGGCCGTTGCGCGCATCCAGCGCGTACACCACCGAGAACGGCCCCGTGGTGTACATCACCCCATCGACCACGATGGGGGTCGCCTCCACGCCGCGGTCCAGGTCGAGCTTGTAGCTCCACGCCAGCCCCAGCTGGCCCACGTTGCTCTGGTCGATGGTCTTGAGGGGGCTGAAGCGTTGCTCGTCGTACGTGCGGCCATGGCTCATCCAGTTGCCGGGCTCTTTGTCCGCATCAATGATGCGTTGCCCATCGACACCGGCGGCGAAGGCCAGGGGTGTCCAGCTGAGAGCCAGGGCCAAGCAGCCGCGTGCAAGGCGTTGGGGGCCTGATCGATTCATGCACTGTTCTCCGTTCTTGTTATGGCGACGCTGCGACGAGCGTCAGTCCAAACAAGAGCAACGGCTGTGCCAAACGGCCGGCTGACGGCCGCAGATACCGCAGTAGAGCCTTCGAGCCGTCAGTGGGGAGGGGCTGGATACGGGCAAATGCTCGACACAGTTGCGTCAACCCTGGGTCAACCGTGGCACAGGTGTGTCACAGCCCAAGCGTGCTCAAGGCTTTGATCAGCAAAAGGTGTAGCGGGTAAAAACCATAGGCCCAGCGACCCACAGCTGGCACGCGATGCCATCGGCAGTGCAACAGGCCGTTGCCGACCGCAATGGCCACGGCGGCAACCGCCAGGGTGACCCAGGTGAAGTGGGCGCCCAGGTGCGTCATCAACCAGCTGTTGGTCAAGTTGCCGGCCACCGCCAGCACGCACGGCACAAGCCACATTGCGCCCCCACAGCGGTAGGCAAGTACGCAGGCGGCGGGCAGCAGTACCCCTGGCAGGCCGTACATCAGGCACGGGCTGCCAGCCCAAGCCGCGCCCAGCGCGACCAACCCCAGCAGCCGCGCGGCTGCCTGGGTATGCTGCACGCTCCAGGCCACCAGCAGGCCCAACAACAGCGTCGGCATTACGCTGAACGTGGTCGAACCGCTGTCCAGCCAGAGGTAGGCAGGCTCGGACAGCACGGTGAACAGCAGCATCAGCCCCAGATACCGCCCATGGTGGCGATCGAGCGGCGTGTCAGGCTCGCGCCGCACCACGTTCATGGCCATGGCCAGGCAAAAGAGCGGAAACGCCAGTCGGCCAACCACGAACAGGCCGTGGGCCTGCGGCCAGACGAAGCGTAGGTGGTCGGCGAGCATCGCCAGCATTGCGAGCCATTTGACCAGGTCCAGCCCGGCTGAGCGCACTGGGCGCTACTCCCCCTGCCCTTGCCCAGGCGCTGCAATGCGCGCGGTCCAGGCGGCCAAGGGTAGCGGGGGCTGCTGGAAGACGATGCGGCGCCAGATCAACCCCAGCGCCTGCCCGTCGAACAGGTCGCGCGGGCCGCTGGCTGTGTGCACGGCCGGTTGCTGCACCTGCCAGCGGCCCTGCTCGCCCTGCCGGGCCATGTCGAAGCGGAACGTGTAGTTGCCCGGCGTACCCATGCGCAGGTCGGTCACCACCAGCCGGTCGCCGACCTGGTCGTAGCGCAGCCAGTCGTCGGTGAACCAGCGCAGCTGCTGGTGCAGCGGATCGTTTGCCAGCACCTGGGCCAGAGGCAGGTTGCGGTTCAGGCGCAGCATCTCCGGCGACTCGCGGTCCAACAGGCTACTGACCCCTTCGTAATAGACGCCGTCCGGCGCCTTGGCCAATACCCGCCAGACCAGACTGTTGAACGCCATGGGCACTGCCCGAACCTCGTTCACGGTCACGCCCTTGGCATCGAGCGCGGCCTGGAAACGGTGTTCGGCCAGGGTACGGCTAGCCAGGCCTAAGCCCAGGTAAGCGGTGCTCAAGCCCAGCGCAACGGCCATGAACCGTACCGCCCGGGCGTGGGTGCCGCGCACGGCGGCGTACGCCACCGCCACCAGCAGCGGCACGGTATACACCGGATCGATGATGAACACGGCCGCCCAGCTTTGCGGGGTCACGTGCAAGGGCCACAGCAACTGGGTGCCGTACACGGTGAACGCGTCCAGCACGGGGTGGGTCACCAACACCAGCCAGAATGTCAGGAACAACCGGGGCAGCGTGTAGCCTTTGTCCGGCCAGGTCCTGTTCACCAGCCACGCCAGAAGCGCTGCCAGCGCGGTCAGCACGAACACTGAATGGGAAAAGCCGCGGTGGTAGGTCATCTGCGAGACCGGGTCGGCATAACGGATGATCACGTCCAAGTCCGGCAGTGTGGCCAACGCAGCGCCGTAGACCAGGGCCCTACGGCCCTGAATGCGCCCCAACAGTGTGCCTTGCAACGCAGCGCCAAGAACAGCTTGGGTTATCGAGTCCAAATCAAAGCCTTCGTCAGGAGGGTGTTGGGCCACGCTACCTGCTTGCGGGGCGCTTGCGCAATCGGCGGACGGTGCGCAGGCCCGCGCTGGAAACAGCTTGCAAAAAAGCTGGTCCGCCGGCCGGTAATATTTCTTACATCTGAGCTGCAGCATTTGATAGAACTACGCCACGTTGCTTGTACTTTCCCGAGCCTTGACCCTTTCCGAGATCCCCAACATCCGTATGTCTACCCGGTTGCTCTGCGCCCTACGCCGTCGCTGGTTCACCTGGCTGTGCGCCGCCGCCTTGGTGCTCGCCCTGCCGGCCGGCTGCTCGGTCTTGCAGCACAAGGAACGCGAGCTGGTATTTCGCATCGAGCCAGGCCAGGCCAGTTGGTTTCATGGCCTGCCCGGCGGTGTCCAGGAGCTGGACCTGCGCCCGCGCACTTTCGCCGATAACCAGAGCCTGCATGCCTGGTGGTGGCCGGCCAGACGCGCCGATGCCCCGGCCATCCTTTACCTGCACGGTGTGCGCTGGAACCTTACCGGCCAGCTGTTTCGCATCGAACAGCTGCACGCCATGGGCTATGCGGTGCTGGCGGTGGACTACCGCGGCTTTGGCCGCAGCCGAGGGGACTTGCCTTCCGAAGCCACCGTGTACGAGGACGCTCGCGTGGCTTGGGAGCGTTTCGCCCAACTGCAACCTGATGCGAGCAAACGTCTGATCTACGGGCACTCCCTGGGGGGCGCCGTAGCGGTCGACCTGGCGCGCACGCTCGCCCGTGAAGCCCGAGACACGCGCACCCCTGCCCCGGCGCGAGGGCTGATCCTGGAGTCCACGTTCACCTCGTTGGGCGATGTGGCAGGCGTGGTCGCCAATACATCGCTGCCGGTGCGCTGGCTGCTGTCGCAGAAGTTCGATTCACTGGGCAAAATTGGCGATATCGACCTGCCGGTGCTGCTGGTCCATGGCCTGGACGACCGCTACGTGCCCTCGCGTTTCAGCCAGCAGCTGTTCGAGGCCGCGCGTGAACCCAAGACGCTGTTGCTGGTGCCAGGTGCGACACACAACAACAGCATGAGCCTGGCCGGGCAGCGTTATCGCAAGGCGATACAGGCCCTGTTCCAGGCGCGGCAGGTCACTGTACCGGCAGGAAATTCATCAACAGCAGGCTTTGCGCATAATTGAGGCCGATACGGCGGTAGCGCTCGTCGAGCAGCTCGGCCAGCAAGTCCAGGCGGGCCACCACCTTGCCAAATTCCACGGCAAAACTCAGGTTGCTGCCCTCCTCCGAAATCTCGTTGGAGAACAGCAACAGCACACCGTTGGCGTCCTGCCGCTGGCTCAGCATCCAGGTGGCTTTCTCGATGTTGCGCGCGGCGTTGTTGATGAACAACGGGTCGAGGGTGTCGGTCATGTAGAACGCGGTGCGTCCGCCGTGGGCTGTGATCAGCATACTGCCGATGGCGTAGATGAACGCACCCACTCGATCACCGCGAAATTCCGGGCTCAAGGCATAGCTCAAGGCAGCCAGGTCGCGGCGATTGCCCAGTTGCGCCAGGGGTTGGCGCTGTTCGATGGCCAGCCGGATCTGGCGCTCGGACGTGGCCGCGTCCAGGTAGCCCGAGCGTTGCAACTGGTTGGGATTGCGCAGGTACAGCTTGTTCATCAGCAGGTAGAGGCTTTGCAGGTTGTCGCGCATCGACAAGGTCGCCAGGCGGTCCACACTGGTCTGGAACAGCTCGCTGGGCTTGCCTTCGCCCAGCTGGTTGACGATGTCTCGCCCCTGCTGCTGAGTGCAGGCGCACAAGCTGGCCAAGATGCCTGCCAACAGCAGGCGAACTATCGTGGAGCAACTGCACACTACCATCGGCACCGGTTCGTTTTCGGCGGCCGCCGCGGGGATCGCGGCAGCCTGGGCCTAGCATAGAGCCCCGAAAGCCAAAAAAGTGCGGCATGCGCCAGCAGGTGTAGCTACCTGAACTACATCGCGCCGCGCAGCAGCTCAACGACCTGGGCATGCAGGTCCGGATCACCGCAGGCCACCACGCAGCCGCCTTGCTGAGCGCTGCTGCCGTCCCAGGCCGTGATCACGCCGCCCGCGCCCTCGATGATGGGCATGAGTGCCTGCACGTCATAGGGCTGCAAGCTGGCTTCGACGATGACATCCACAAAGCCCGAGGCCAGCATGCAATAGGCGTAGCAATCCCCACCGTAGCGCATCAGCCGTGCCTGGCTGGCCACGTGCTCGAACGCAGCCTTGCGCGCAGGCGTATCGAACATGTCAGGGGTGGTGCACATCAAGGTGGCCGCTGCCAGCGCTTTGCAGGCGCGGGTCTTTAGCGCTCGCGTGCCCGACCAGGCACCTTCGGGCGTGCCGATGAACCGTTCGCCGGTAAAAGGTTGGTTCATCACCCCCACCACAGGCCGGGCACCGTCGTTGAGCGCGATCAACGTGCCCCACAACGGCAGGCCGGTGATGAAGGCGCGGGTGCCGTCGATCGGGTCGAGCACCCAGGTCAACGGGCTGCTGCCCACGGCCACGCCCGCCTCTTCACCAAGGATGCCATGGTCTGGGTAGCGCGCCTGGATCCGCTCGCGCATCGCGTCCTCGGCCGCCTTGTCGGCCACGGTCACCGGGTCGTACAACCGGCCGCCTTTGTCCTCGACCTCCAGGCTTGCACGAAAGTAAGGCGTGATGGCAGCGCTCGCAGCATCGGCCAACTGCTCGGCAAATCCACGGAACTCGGCAATCTGTTCAGCGCTCAGGGGCATGAAAATGGGCCTTGTGCTAGTCAGGGAGGCGGCATGATAGCAAACCCGCTGATCGGCATGGCGTCCGTAGGAGATATCAATATGGCATCATCCAGGCTGGATTTAGCCAAGGCTTGCTCGTTGTACTAGCATACCCCTCACGCACCGATGCAGGCCCAGGATGAGGGCTTGCACTACAGCCGGGCTTGTGCCCTGGCCTCAAGGACGATTCGATGAGCATCAATTCCATCTATCCGCAGATCGGCAAGATCATTGCCAGCACCGGCAGCCGCCAGTTTCCCCGCCTGCTGCATGACCTGATTCAGGCTCACCTGTGCATCGACGCCACGCAGATCCGCCAGCTGCCACGCTCACCTAGCGAAACCACCGTACTCGACGAAACCGTGTTCTCGTGCGATCAACCCACGGCCACCGCCTCGGATGACCCTTCGCGCCTGCACCGTATCCGCGCCAGTGACGCGCGGGTCGAGATTCGCGTACTGCGCGCCGACACCACCTATGGCTTCTCCCCCCTGGAGCGCAATAGGCTCGAAGCCATCACGCCCCTGGTGCTGCCGATGCTGGAGAAACACCTGCGTGCCCTGCAACCCACCGTGCAGCGCAACAGCCACGACAGCCTGGAGCAGCGGTTCGTCGAACGCCTGGCCCAAACAGGCCTCAAGCTTTCCGAACGCGAGCGCCAGGTCTGCCTAGGGTTGCTGGCCGGTCAAACGGCCCCCGAGCAGGCCGACCGGCTTGGCCTGCGCGTGAACACCGTCGAAAGTTACCTGCGCCGGGCCGTGATCAAGCTGGGCATCGGCGGGCGGCATTCGCTGATGCGCTGGATGCACGCCTAGGCATCGGTCGACCGGCATCGCAGGTGGTTCAGTCCCGTGCCAGTGCTTCGATGGGGTCCAGGCGAGCCGCATTGCGCGCCGGCACGAAGCCGAACACCACACCGATCAAGGTCGAGCAGGCGAACGCCATCACGATCGAGGCTGGGGAGAACACCATTTCCCATTGCTTGACGAACAGCTCGAACAGGTAGCCCACCGCGTAGGACAACCCCACGCCCACGACCCCGCCCAACAGGCAGACCATGACCGCTTCCACCAGAAACTGCTGGCGGATGTCGGCCTGACGGGCACCAACGGCCATGCGTATGCCGATTTCACGGGTACGTTCGGTCACCGACACCAGCATGATGTTCATCACCCCTATGCCGCCCACCACCAGCGAGATCACCGCGATCAGCGACAGCAGCAAGGTCAGGGATCGACTGGTCTTCTGTACGGTCTGCATGATGCTGTCCAGGTTGTTGGTGAAGAAGTCCTTGCTGCCGTGACGCTGCAGCAGTACACGGCTGACCTCCTCCTCGACCCGCTTGCTGGGCACCCCGTCCTTGATCCGCACGCTGATGCTGTCCAGGTGACGCTGTCCCAGCACCCGTCCGGCAGCCGTCTCGTACGGCACCCAGATGTTCAGCTGGTTGCTGGCCACGAACAGGTTCTTGTTGCGCGCCGTCACACCGATCACGGTACAGGGCAGATTACCGACCAGGATCACCTGCCCAAGGGGGTCGGTGGTCGGGCCGAACAGGCGCTCGCGGGTGTTATGGTCGATGACCACGACCTGGGCCTGGCGCCGCGCATCATCGGCGCTGAACACGATGCCCGCTGCCAGTGGGATGTTGCGCACCTGAAAGTAGTGCTCGCTGACGCCATTGAGCTGCACATCCACGTCCAGGTTGCGATAGCGCACCAGCGTGCCCTGGCCGATCACAGGGGTTGCGCTGTCGACGTAGTACAAGGCGTTGAGCGCCGCCACATCCGCCGGCACCAACGTTTCAATGTTCCTGGCCCGGCTGTCGCCGAAGTTGCTCCCCGAATACACATCGATGGTGTTGCTGCCGATGGCCTGGATGTCCTTGAGTACGTACCCCTTGGCCCCTTCGCCGATGGCTGAAATCGACACCACCGAAGTGATACCGATGATGATCCCGAGCATGGTCAGCAAGGTGCGCATGCGGTGTGACACCAAGGCCAGCCAGGCCATCTTGAACGCCTCGCGGAACATGCCCAGGCTTGCCAACAGGCGATGTCCCCGCTTGCGTGCCGGCGTCGGCGCCACGGCCCGTGCAGGCACCGTGTCAGCAACCTTGCGCCGATCGCTGACGATCTGGCCGTCGCTGACTTCGATGATGCGCTCGGCGTGCGCGGCCACGTGCGGGTCATGGGTGACGAGGATCACGGTGTGACCCGAGGCGTGCAGCTCCAGCAGAATCTTCATGACCTCTTTGCCGCTGGCGCTGTCCAGCGCGCCTGTGGGTTCGTCCGCCAGGATCACCTGCCCTCCATTGATCAATGCCCGGCATATGCTCACCCGTTGCTGCTGGCCTCCCGACAGCTGGCTGGGCCGGTGGTGCAAGTGCTCGCCAAGCCCAAGCCGGCTCAGCAGCGTCTGGGCGCGTTCATGGCGCCATTGCAGGTCCATGCCGGCGTACACGGCAGGGATCTCGACGTTGTGCAGGGCGTCCAGGTGCGGCAGCAGGTGGTAGCGCTGGAAAATGAACCCGAAGTGATCGCGACGCAGGGCGGCCAGGGCATCGACGTCAAGGTCCCGGGTTTGCTGGCCATCGACCTTGTAACTGCCAGTGCTGGCATTGTCCAGGCAGCCCAGAATGTTCATCAGCGTGGACTTGCCAGAGCCCGATGCGCCGATGATAGCGACCAGTTCACCACGGTGAATCTGCAGGTTGATGCCCTTGAGCGCGAGAAAGGCCCGCTCGCCGGCCTGGAAGCTGCGGGTAATGCCCTCCAGGCAAAGCAAGGGTTCGCCCTGCCCCGTTGCCTGGCACAGGGGGGCAGTGGGTTGCACGTTCATGTTCATGCTCAGGCTCCCGAATCGCCGGTAATCGGCTCGCCAATCACCACCCGGTCACCTTCGTCGAGGCCCTGCTCGATCTGTACCCGAACATTATTGTTGATCCCCACCACCACCTTGCGCTGCTCGGCGAAGCCCTTGTCGTCGAGCACCCGCACGGCGAAGCGGCCGTCCGCCTCGCGCCCACCCAGTGCCGCCACCGGCACGGTCAGAACCTTTTGCGCGGTATCGAGCACGATGTGCACTTGCGCAGTCATGGCGATGCGCAGGCGGTGGTCCGGGTTGGGCACCTCGAACAGGGCGTTGTAGAACACCGCGCCAGTTGGCTTGCCGGCCCCGCCCTCTGCCTTGTCGCTACTCTGGGCGTAGTGCTGTGGGGCAGGCTCGGTGCCGCGCAGCTTGGCGTAGTAGCGTTTGTCTTCCCCCAGGATGGTGAAATACACCGCCTGGCCCGGCGTGATGTGAATCACATCCGCTTCCGAGACCTGCGCCTTGACGGTCATGGTGTCCAGGTTGGCCAGCTTGAGCAGCACCGGGGCCAGCTGGTTGGCGATCACCGTCTGCCCTTCCTGAGTAACGATGCCCACCACGTGGCCTGTGATCGGCGCGTTGATGCGGGTATAGCCCAGGTTGACCCGGGCCGTGTCAATTTCCACCTGAGCGCTGCGGATCTGCGCATCGAGCGAGCCCACGGCAGCCTGCTGGACCTGATAGTCGGCCTCGGCCTTTTCATATTCCTGACGCGAGACCGAGGCATCGATTTGCAGTTCTCGATAGCGTTCATAGACCCCTTTGGCCTGCTTGAGCTGGGCCAGGGTCGAGCGCCGTTGGGCCTGCAGTTTCTGCTCGTCCACCTCCGCTTGGCGCAGGGTGTTGCGTAGCACCAGCGGGTCTATCTCGGCCAGCCACTGGCCTTCGGTGACCTTGTCGCCCAGCTTCACCTTGAGCGATTTCAGCTGACCGGAAACCTGGGCGCCCACATCCACCTGTTTGATCCCTTCGAGCACGCCGGTGGCCAGTACCGCATTCTCGATGTCGGCACGCTCGACCTGGGCGGTGATGTACTGCGGTGCCTTGGCCGGGGCCTGGACCGCATACAGGCCAATGCCCGCTACCACGGCAATGCCCAGCCCGATGCCCCATTTGCGCAGTTTGGTTTTGTCCATGGACACGCGTAATTCCTTTGTTTGACAAGACTGCACCGAGACCTGGCAGCGGCGGGCTCGCCCACCGGCCGCCAGGTAACCGGCTATTGAACGACCTGGGCCTGCGCAAGCGCCTGACCGTCATGCCACCACGCTGCCAGGCTGAACACATGGGGCACCTTGAGGATGCTGAAATGATCGCCGGGCGCCTTCCATACCTTCAGCCCAGGCAGCAACTGTTGCCAGCGCTGCTGCATGAGACGGTGCTCGGCAGCGTTGCCTTCGGCGTCCAGCCCCGGGTCGTCCACCAGCACCAGCCCTGCCGGGCCGGTGTACGGCAGCTCTGGATGGTAAGGCGTGCGCAGCGCAGCACCGAAAGTGCGCACCGTGCCGTCGAGCGCACGCGCACTGGATCTGGCGGGCATCAGCCCTGCCCGCACCATGGCCGTGTGCAGTTGCTGCTGTTGCTGGTCGTCGCTGGCTTGTGCAAACGCCACCCGGTCCAGACCAAGGGGTTTGCCGGTGGACATTTCCAGCGCTTCGATCAGGCGCAGCAGCGTCTGGCTGAAGGTATGGGGCTGGCCGCAGGTGCTCCCTGGGCCTGGGCCCTCGCTGTCGATCAACGTCAAGGAGCGCACTTGACGCCCTTTGGCCTGCAAGCGCGCGGCCATGGCATGGGCCACCCAGCCTCCGAACGAATGCCCCACCAGGTTCAGCGGGCCCTCGGGATAGACCGCTTCGATAGCCTGCACATGCCAGGCCGCCGCAGCCTCGACGCAGGTGTGCGGCAGCGACAGGCCATCCAGGCCTCGGGCCTGCAAGCCTTGCACGGGCCACTGCGGGCCCAACGCCTCGGCCAGGCCGATGAAGCTGGTCACACTGTCGCCGGCACCGGCTACGCAGAACACGGGCGTGTGCCTGGCAGCGCCGGTCTGAATAGCCACGGGGACCAAGGGCGGTGGTACAGCCGGGGCAGCAGCACACGCCAGCGCCTGCGTCAGCACCTGGCCAACGGTCGTCACATGGGGCGCTTGCATCAAGCTGCGGTGATCCCCCGGAACGGTGTGCGTCACCAGCACCTGGGTCGGCAACGCCGTGCGCCAGCCAAGGCCCTCAGGCGCCTCGTCAGCCTGCGCGGCGCAGAGCAGGTGCACCGGCACATCCACCGGCGCTGGGCGGTAATGGGCCAGGGCATGGCCATGGGCAAGCTCTCGGCAGAAATAATGCCGCAGGTCGGCGTCCGTCATGCTGGCCCACAGGCCGTAGAGCACCTCGTGCTCACGGCAGCTTGCCAGCAAGGTCGCAAAGTCGGCCTGGTCCTGCTCCAGGCGCGCGAGCAGCGCCCGCTTGGCGCGGCCTGCCTCGCCCTTGGTTTGCCAGTACGCCGTGCAGTTGAGCAGCAACTGCCGCTCCAAGGCATACGGGCCCTCCCAGCGTGCCTTGCCTTGGTCGGCCAAGCGCGGTGCGTAGGTGTCGATCAAACCGATGAATGCCACCTGCTCGTCAACGCCGCGCAGTTGATTGGCCATTTCCATGGCCAGCACACCGCCGAATGACCACCCGGCCAGACGGTAGGGCCCGTGGGGTTGCACGGTGCGCATCTGCGTGATCTGGTAGCGCGCCAGACATTCCAGCGTGCGTGGCTGTGGGGCATCGCTGGGTAATCCCGGCAGGCCGTAGATGGCAAAGTCGCCTCCCACCTGGTGGGCAAGCACAGGGAAGTAGAAGTCCAGCCCGGAAAATTCATGCACAAGGAACAGCGGCGCCTGGGCAGAACCCGGCCGGACCGTGATCACGGTCGCTACCGCTGGCGCTTGCCTATCCACCTGCTTGGCCAGCAACGCCACGCTCGGACGCTGGAAGACGTCAGTGAGCGCAACGGGTACCCCGGCCTTGCGCAGGCGGTCCACCAGGCGAATGGCCGCCAGCGAGTGACCGCCCAACTCGAAGAAGTTGTCATGGCGGCCCACCTCATCGACGTCGAGCAACTCGCACCAAAGGCTCGCGACAAGCTGCTCGACGTCCCCGCAAGGGGCTTCGAACGGGCGCTGCTGCACCTCGGGCGCTGGCAACGCCTTGCGGTCAAGCTTGCCGTTAGGGCCGAGCGGAAGCGCGGCCAGGTGGATGAAGTGCGACGGAACCATGAACGCTGGCAAGCGCGCCATCAAGACGGCCCGCAGCGCCTCGGGGATGAGACGCTGGCCCGTGTAGTACGCTACCAGGTGCTGGTCGCAGGCGAGCACGACCGCTTCCTTGACGGTGTCCACGGCCGTCATCGCCGCCTGAATTTCACCCAGCTCGATACGCAGGCCATGAAGCTTGACCTGATCGTCGTTACGCCCCAGGTATTCAAGGTTGCCGTCCGGCAGGTGCCGCGCCAG
This sequence comes from Pseudomonas sp. URMO17WK12:I9, assembly GCF_900230165.1. NCBI lineage: Bacteria > Pseudomonadati > Pseudomonadota > Gammaproteobacteria > Pseudomonadales > Pseudomonadaceae > Pseudomonas > Pseudomonas sp. URMO17WK12:I9. The sequence continues at coordinate 74,199 of NZ_OCMQ01000015.1, forward strand.
GTCACCCGTGCGGTACAGCCGCCCGCCTGGGCGCTGACCGAACGGGTCATCCAGGAAGCGCTCGGCGGTCAGTTCGGGCCGGTTCAGGTAACCGCGGGCGACCTGCACACCACCGATGTACAGCTCGCCGGCCACGCCCTGCGGTACCGGCTGGCCTTGATCGTCCAGCACGTACAGGGTGGTGTTGGCGATGGGCTTGCCGATTGGGGTGTTGTCGGGTGCGCTCACGCAGTGCCAGGCACTCACATCCACGGCGGCTTCGGTCGGGCCGTAGAGGTTGTGCAACTCAACGCC
>NZ_OCMQ01000024.1:0-3027 GCF_900230165.1 Pseudomonas sp. URMO17WK12:I9
GAGCAGACGCGAGTCAGAGCTGCGGTCAGAGTGGTCTTACCGTGGTCAACGTGGCCGATAGTGCCGACGTTAACGTGGGGAAGGGAACGATCAAACTTTTCCTTAGCCATCGATACAATCCTCCGCAGAAGAAATAGTCTTGCGCTGATAAAACAAAGGCAGATATTTTCATATCTGCCTTGTTTATATGGAGCTCTTGAGCGGACTTGAACCGCTGACCTCACCCTTACCAAGGGTGTGCTCTACCAACTGAGCTACAAGAGCGAAACACATTGTGCAATAACCAGCAAACTTGGAGCGGGTAGCGGGAATCGAACCCGCATCATCAGCTTGGAAGGCTGAGGTTCTACCACTAAACTATACCCGCGAGGCTTGCGGCTCTCGCTAAAACTGGTGGAGGGAGAAGGATTCGAACCTTCGAAGCTCTCGCAACGGATTTACAGTCCGTCCCCTTTGGCCGCTCGGGAATCCCTCCAGATGTGGCCGGCATTTTATTCATCTGCCGCCCTAGTGTCAAGCGCTTTTTCAAATTTTTTCAATCAAATCTGAAACTTAGCTACTGTGACACTGCTTGCAACTCAACCACCTGAGTGGTGTTCCCTGCGAAGCGGGCGCCATTCTATCAAGCTATTCACCAGTTGCAATACCCTGGCAGAAAATAATTTGATGTTTTAAGTCTTTGAAATCATTGGAAAGCGCGTCGAGGGTCGCTGGGTCCAACAAACGCTCACTTGCAGGCTCTACTTTCAGCCAACGCCCTTGGGCACCTGCGACCTGCCCTCGGACCTGGGCCGTGGCGATGTCCAGGCTGGTCAGCCGCTGACGAAGCGACTCAAGCGTATCGGGCGTCATTGCGCCTCCGACTATGAGGCACTCCTCGCGACGTCGCTCAGGTGCCGCCACGCCTGCTTCCCGCAATAGGCGAATGTCCTGCTGACTGCCTTTATAAAGCGAAAGCGGCGTTACATCCTTGACCTTGAGCGGCGCCTCCTGTTGATTCCAGACGTAGTACACACCGTTAAGGATCAGCAGCAACAAGAACAACCAGCGCATAGGCACCTCAATTCAGTGGGCAGGCCATGGCCAAGCCTACAAAGACCAAGTCAGGCACCACGCGCGCGTCAGGCAACGAGTCCTTGACTAGCGGGGCGTCCCCTCCCGTCAGGAAAACAGTAAAATCTTCACCCCATATTTCACGCGCCTGCTCAAGTTGTGTGCGTACGAAGCCTTGCAGCATCAGCACGCAGCCTCGCTCGACCGCCTCCACCGTCGAGCGACCCGGGGTCAAGCTGACCAATGCACGCTCGGCGGATGCATCGTCATAGCGAATACGGCGCGTGTGCGTGCGCAGTTGGCTACGCATCAGCGGCATGCCTGGACAGATATAGCCGCCTAGATGCTCGCCGTTTGCGGCGACGAAGTCTGCTTTGGCCGCAGTGCCCAGGTCAATGACGAGGCAAGCGCCCTTGGCCAGGTGAAATGCGCCCAGCGTTGCCAGCCAACGATCCATCCCGAGGCGCTGATAATCCGCATAGCCGTTGCGCACGCCCGCCATCTCCGGCGCTGACTGTGCGACTTGAGCCTGGACGGCAAATACCTGGGCAATCAGGGTCGTCAAGGCATCGGTTTCTTCCTCACTGCGCACGCTGACGATACGACAAGCCGTAATCTGAACGCCTGCCAGCACTCTGATCTGGTCCATGAGTGTCTGGTCGGAATCCACGATCCCGCCACCCACAATCATTGCATCGTGAAGATGAATTACCCGCCATTTGATGAAGCTGTTACCGCAATCGAGCTCAAGAATCATCACTCAACCTCAAACTAAGCTCGCCGCCGCTGAAGACTTTCTCCACGCCATCCACGCGCATGCGCAAACCGCCCTGCCCGTCCACGCCCGCGACCACTCCTTGTACCTGGGTGGCTCCGGCAATGAGCGTTACATTGCGCCCCTGCCAGAGGTGCGCTTGCTCCCACTCTTCCTGAAAAGCCGCAAACCCATAACGGCGGTGACGGCCCAGCTCATGCTCCAAGTGGTGGCTCAGCACCGCCACTAAATGGTTGCGGTCTACAGACGCTCCTAATTCTCGACGCATGGACGTCCATCGTTGATCCACCTGCGTATTGGCCTGCATATTCACGTTTATGCCAATTCCCAGAACCACATGGCATACGTCTGCCGGATCACCGATCAGCTCAAGCAAAATGCCCGTTATCTTCTGACCATCGACCAGCACGTCGTTAGGCCACTTCACGCCTACATTCTTTACCCCGAATGTCTGCAATGTGCGCATGACCGCCAATCCCACGACAAGGCTCAGCCCCTCAAGCTGACGCATGCCACCGTCAATGCGCAGCACCAGACTGAAGTATAGGTTTTGCGCGAAAGGGCTGATCCATTGCCGACCGCGTCGCCCGCGACCGGCACTCTGCTGCTCCGCCAATACCACGAAGGGCGCCAGTTGCCCGTTAGCCGCCAGGCGCATACCTTCGGCATTGGTCGAATCGATGGACTCATGGATGAATGTGGGCCAGGGCGCCGCCTCTGCATGGCCCGCGATCGCCGCACCGTCCAGCAGCACCAACGGTGAAGCTAGCTGATAGCCACGGCCACGTACCTTGTGGATACTGAGGTTCAGCTCGCTTTCCAAGTGCTGCAGCTGCTTCCACACCGCACTGCGACTGACGCCCAGAGCCGCCCCCAGAGCTTCTCCGGAATGGAATCGGCCATCCTTGAGGAGATTCAACAACTTCAGCATGCGCGTCTCGACTTCGAATGAGGCTGGCATGATAGCCATGGGGGATTGCCTTGCATAGGACAAGGGCTTGCGATTGGGGGCAGCCGGGTGCGCTGCACGGCTCCCGCTCAGATACCAGACCGCCGGCCCTCGCGCCCTTCACAGGAGCAATGCCGGCGGGTTTGTCTGAGACGCAAAGACAAAACCCCTACCTGCATACGCAGATAGGGGTTTTGCGAAATGAATCTTGACGATGACCTACTCTCACATGGGGAAACCCCACACTACC
>NZ_OCMQ01000003.1:0-9235 GCF_900230165.1 Pseudomonas sp. URMO17WK12:I9
ACACGCTTGAGCGAAGGCGCGGACCAGCCTGATTCGATGGCCGAGAGGAACACGTCCAGCATCGATGGCACAAAGTGCAGCGTGCTGACGCCTTCGGCCTCAATAGCGTGTTGCAGGTACTGCGGGTCGCGGTGCCCGCCGGGCCTGGCCATGACCAGTTTCGCACCGGTCTGCAATGGCCACAGCAGCTCCCAGACCGAAACGTCGAAGCTGAACGGGGTCTTCTGCAGCACAACGTCGTCGGCACCCAGCGCGTAGGCGTCCTGCATCCACAGCAGACGGTTGACCACCCCAGCGTGCTCGTTCATCACGCCCTTGGGCAAGCCGGTCGAGCCTGAGGTGTAGATCACATAGGCCAGATGCCGAGGTGTCAGTCCGGTCACCGACGGAGCGATAGCCGGGCAATGTTGCCAGACGGGGACATCCAGATCGATCAGGACCGGGTGTTCCGGCACATGCCGGGTCGCGCCATGCACCAGCACGGCCACGGGTTCGCTGTCGGTGAGCATGTGGCGCACACGCGCTGCCGGGTAGTCCGGATCGACCGGCACATACGCGCCGCCCGCCTTCAGGATCCCGAGCAGCCCCACCACCATCGACAAACCGCGCTCGACGCAAATCGCCACCCGGTCATCAGGCTTCACACCCAGCCCGATCAGGTGATGCGCCAGGCGGTTGGACTGGGCGTCGAGCTGTTCGAAGGTGAGCGCGCCTTCCTCGGCGCTGACCGCCACCGCCGTCGGTGTACGTCGCACCTGGGCTTCGATCAGCCCGTGCAGCGTGTGGTGCAGGTCGTAGTCCCTGGCCGTGGCGTTGAACGCTGCCAGTACCCGCTCGCGCTCTGCGGCCTGCAGCACTGGCAAGTGCTGCACGCAGCGTTCAGGGGCTTGCTCAAGCGCCGTCACCAGCGCCTGCAGCACGTGCTGCATCTGCCCGCAGATGCGCGCTGCACCCACCGCCGGCGTGGTCGTGGCCACCAGGCGGAAGGCCTGGCCCACATCGTCCACGTTCAACCCCAGGGGGTAGTTGCTGCGTTCCTGGCTTTGGCCGATGGTGATGCCTGCGCTCGCCGCTTTCTGGTCGGCGCTGGCCTGGGTGCTGTGCCGGTAGTTGAGCATGGCGCTGAACAGCGGCTGCGGCGCGGCCACGCCACTGCAGCGTTGGGCCAGGGCCAACGAGGCATGCTCGTGAGCCAGCAGTTCGCTGAGCTGGCGGTGGGCCGCCCGCGCAGCGGCCTCGACGGGCATGCCCGCCAGGTCGATGCGCAGCGGCAAGGTATTGATGAACATGCCCAAGGCCCGCTCAGCCCCCTCACCGCCCTGCAGACGGCCCAGCAGCACAGTACCGAACACCACCGTGCCCTGCCCTGTGGCTGCACTCAACAGGCGCGCCCAGCCCAGGTGGAACAGGCTGGCGGCGCTGATGCCCAGGCGGCGTGCCTGGCTGCGCAAACGAGCGGCCAGGGTCTCGTCAAGCCACAGCGTGGCGTCCTCCAGCGCCTGGCCATTGCCCTGCACATCACTCAGGCCGAAGGGCAAGGTAGGTTCCTCGACCGCGCCCAGCTGCGCCCGGAAGAATGCTTCGTGCTCGTCTTGGCTCATGCCCATGCGCGCCTGGGCCACATAATTGCGGTAAGGCACCGGCGCCTGGTCGGGCGCGTCATCGCCCTGCAAGTAGCCGACCAGCTCCTGTGCCACCACCTCCATGGCCGTGTGGTCCATCACGATGTGATGGAACTGCAAGGTGGCCTGCACTTGCTGGTCATGGCCTGTCGAGCCGACGACCAGGCGCATCAACGGTGCCTGGCCAAGGTCGAATGCCGGTGGAGGCCCGCCTGCGGCGTCTTGTGCCGGTAGCACGGCCAGCGAAGCGTGGCGCAGCACCACCTGCACAGGTTGGGGCAGGCCTTGCCAGAAAATGGCTGTGCGCAGCACATCGTGCCGGGCAATGACCTTGTTCAAGGCCGCCACGAAGTTGTCCAGGTGCCCACGGGTCTCGAAGACGAAGCGTGACTGCAGCACATAGGGGTCGTGGCCGTCGGCACTGACATGGTGGTAGAGGATGCCTTCCTGCAACGGCGCCAGCGGGTAGATATCCTGCACGTTGCCGGTGCCGCCTGGCACCTGGGCGACGATGCGCGCGATGGCGCCGTCATCGAGCGCGATCAACGGCAGCATCGCCGGGGTGATCTGCTCGCAGCCAGGGGCGATCAGGTTGGCCGGCACCGTGACCCCGCGCGCCTGGCCCAGGGTACTGGCCAGCGCCGCGATGGTCGGCTTGCCGAACAAGGTACGGACATCGACCTGCAGGCCTTCGCGGCGCAGCCGCGCGGTGAGGTTGACCGCCAGCAACGAGTGCCCGCCCAGTTCGAAGAAGTTGTCGTGACGCCCCACCTGCTCGACCCCGAGCAAGTCAGCCCAGGCCTGGGCCAGCGCGGTTTCTACAGGACCTTGTGGTGGCTCATGGCCTTCGCCGGCCCGGTGCAGCACGGCAGGCTCGGGCAGCGCCCTGCGGTCGAGCTTGCCGTGGCTGGTCAAGGGCAGCACATCCAGGCGTGTAAAGGCCTGGGGCACCAGGTGCATGGGCAGGCTGGCCAACATGGCCTGGCGCAGCGCCTCCACGTTGACCGGCGCGGTTTCGGTGAACCAGGCCAGCAGCCTGTCATCACGTACCAGCACCACGGCATCGCCAACCCCTGGCTGGGCAGCCAGCGTGCATTCGATTTCGCCCAGTTCCACACGCACGCCGCGCACCTTGACCTGGTCGTCGTTGCGGCCCAGGTACTCCAGGGTGCCGTCCGCTCGCCAGCGCACCAGGTCACCACTGCGGTACATGCGAGCATTGCCTTGAGGGCTGTATGGGTCGGGCAGGAAGCGCTCGTGGGTCAAGGTCTCGCGCTCGAAGTAGCCGCGTGCCACCCCTGCGCCCCCAATGTACAACTCGCCCACCGCACCCAGCGGCACCAGTTGGCGATGGGCATCGAGCACGTAGACCCGGGTATTGGCGATCGGCGTGCCGATGTGCAGCGGCGCGCCAGCGGTCAGGGCCCCGGCGGTGGCAACCACCGTGGCTTCGGTCGGCCCGTAGTTATTGACCACCTTGAAGCCCGGATCACGCTCGAACTGACGCAGACGGTCACCGCCGATCAGCAAGGTCTGCAAAGTCGGGTGCTGATGCTCGCGGCGCAGCGCCTGCTCGGCCACCGGGGTAGGCAGGAAGCTCACCGCCAGCGGTTGTTGCAGCCACCAGTCGATCAGCTCATCCACGTGTTCGGCGCCGATGTGCGCAGACGGCACGTGCAAAACGGCCCCGGCGCACAGGGCCGGCCAGACCTCCCAGGCCATGGCGTCGAAGCCAAAGCCTGCAACGGTGCTGGTGTGGGTGCCGGGGCCTACGCCAAAGGCGTCGCAGTGCCAATGCACCAGGTTGGCCAGGGTGGCATGTTCGACCATCACCCCCTTCGGTCGCCCGGTGGAGCCGGAGGTGTAGACCACATAGGCCAGCTGGTGCGCATCGAGCCCGTTCACGCAGGGGTTGAAATGCGCTTCGCCCTGCCAGTCGTCCTGGTCCACGACCGTGCAATGCACAGCGCCCATCCGGCCCTGGGTGACATGGTCCACCAGCACCGTTTTCGGGGTGCTGTCATCGAGCAGGTAGGCGATACGCTCATCGGGATAGGCTGGATCGATCGGCACGTAGGCCGCCCCGCACTTGAGCACGGCCAGCAGGCCAATGAGCCGCTGCGGGTTGCGCGCCAAGCACAAAGCGACGCGATCACCCAGGCCTACGCCCTGCTCAATCAGGTAATGCGCCAGGCGGTTGGCGCTGCGGTTGAGTTCGCCATAGCTCAGCACGCATCCGTCCTGCACCAGCGCAGCGGTTTGCGGCGCGCGGGCCGCCTGGGCTTCGACCAGCCCATGCACGGTTTGCCCTTGAGGGAAGGCTTTGTGAGTGGCGTTGAAGCCCTGCAACAGCTGCGCCTGCGCTTGAGCGTCAAGCACCGGCAGCATGGCCACTGGCAGGCCCGCCCCGGTGTCTGCGCCTGGCTGACGCACCTGCTCAAGCGTGACCACCAGAGCGGCCAGTACCTGATTCATGACACTGGCAACTTGCCCAGCGTCGATCCCCGCCTGGGCCAGCACACTCAGGCTAAAGCCCTCGCCCAGATCATCGACGCTCAAGGTCAGCGGATAGTTGCTGCGCTCTTCGCCCCCGAGCAGACGCACGCCCTGCATGGCCGCGCTATGGCTGCCGTCGGCGGCGCTGCTGTGGCGGTAGTTGAACAAGGCACTGAACAGCGGCAGCGAGCCGGCCACCCCACTGCAGCGCTGGGCCAGCGCCAGGGACGCGTGCTCGTGCATCAGCAGCGCGCTCAGGTGCTGGTGAGCAGTGCGCACGGCCTCGACCAGCGGCACGGACAGGTCGATGCGCAGCGGCAAGGTATTGATGAACACACCCAGCGCCCGGTCGGCCCCTTCGCCGCCATGCAGGCGGCCCATCAACACGGTGCCAAAGACCACGTCACTGCGGTTGGCCAGTGCGCCCAGCACCCGCGCCCAGGCCAAGTGCGCCAGGCTGGCGACGCTCACGCCCAGGTGACGGGCCTGCTCACGCAACCCCCGGGCCACGCGGGCATCGACGCCCAGGCGCGCCTCCTCGATGGCGTGTCCTTCGCCTTGCACGTCGGCAAGGCCCAGCGGCAAGGTGGGTTCGTCCACATCGCCCAGCATCTGGCGGAAGAACGCCTCGTGCCCCGCCTCGTCGGCCCCGAGCAGGGCTTGGGCCACGTAGTTTCGATACGGTGCCGGCGCCGTCAGCGTGTCACCCTGCCCGGTCATCAGTGCCTGCATCTCGCTGGCGATGACCTCCATGGCGGTGTGGTCCAGGGCCAGGTGGTGGAACTGCAAAATGGCCACCACGCGCAGGTTGCGCGGATCGGGCGCGTACACCAGGCGCATCATCGGCGCCTGCGCCAGGTCCAGGCGCTGCTGGCGGGCATCGAAACGCGCCTGCAAGGCTTGCAGCACGTCAGTCTCGTCCAGCCCGTCGACGGCGCTGACCGTCATCTGCGCTTTGCGCCATACCACCTGCACCGGTTGCGCCAGGCCTTCACTGAGCACGGCCGTACGCAGAATGTCGTGGCGGTCGATCACCTGTTGCAGCGCCGCTGCCCAGCGTTGCAGATGCGCCAGGCTGTCGAAGGCCAGGCGCGATTGCAGCAGGTACGGGTCACCCTGCTCGGCACTCAGGTGATGGAACAGAATGCCTTGCTGCAGCGGGGCCAGGGGGTAGATTTCCTGCACGTTGGCGGCCCCGCCAGGCACGCTGGCCACGATGTGGTCGATGCTGTCCTGATCGAGCGTGATCAGGCTGAGCATCTGCGGCGTGATGCGCTCGGCGTGCGCTGGCACGCGGTTATCAGGCACATGCAGGTCGCGGTCCTGGCCCACGGCGGCGGCCAGGGCTGCCAGGGTAGGCTGGGCGAACAGCACACGCACGTCGGCGCCCAGGCCGGCTTTGCGCATGCTTTCAACCAAGGTCACGGCCAGCAGCGAGTGCCCGCCCAGTTCGAAGAAGTGATCATGCCGACCCACGCGCTCGACCTTGAGCACCTCGGCCCAGAGACTTGCCAAGGCCACCTCGATCTCCCCCTGCGGGGCCTCGAAGCCACGGGTCACGACCGCGTCGAGGCCAGGCGCTGGCAAGCCACGCCGATCACGCTTGCCATTGGCGGTGAGCGGCAATGCCTCAAGCTGGACGTAAGCGGCCGGCAGCATGTAGTCGGGCAACTGCGTCTGCAAACTGGCGTGCAGGTCGGCGATCAGCGGCGCGGTAGCGTGGGCCGTAAAGTAGGCCACCAACCGTTTGTCGCCGGGCTGGTCCTCGCGCAGCAGCACAACAGCTTCCCGCACGCCTTCGCACGTGGCCAGGCGCGCCTCGATTTCACCCAACTCGATGCGGAAACCACGCAGCTTGACCTGCTGGTCGGCACGCCCCAGGTAGCGCAGGGTGCCGTCTGCTTGCCAGGCCACCAGATCGCCGCTGCGGTACAGCCGATCCTGCGGCCGACCGCTGAACGGATCGGCGATGAAGCGCTCGGCCGTCAGCGCGGGCTGGCCCAGGTAACCCAAGGCTACACCGTCCCCGCCGATGTACAGCTCGCCGACGGCCCCCACGGGCAAAAGCTGCTGGTGAGTGTCCAGCACGTAGCAACGGGTGTTGCCGATCGGCCGGCCTATGGGCAGGCTGCCCGCCTCCACACGGGTCATCTCAAAGGTGGTGGTAAAGGTAGTGGCTTCGGTCGGCCCGTAGCCGTTGAGCATGTGCGCCGGTGCACCGTCTCGCAGCACCCGGGCCACGACGTGCGGGTCCAGCACGTCACCCCCGACCATCAGGTAGCGCAGGCGTGCGAAGGCCGGCAGCAAGGCTTCGGCAAACTGATGGAACAGGCCGGCGGTGAGCCACAACACACTCACCTGCTGGGTCAGCAATGCATCGCGCAACCTGTCGTGCGCCAGCACCTGGTCCTGATCGATGACCACCACCGCACCGCCATTGAGCAGCGGCGCCCACACTTCCAGGGTGCTGGCGTCGAACGCCGGGTTCGAGGCGAAGGCGACACGGTCCTGGGCGGTGAACGTCGCAAAACCGTTGTTGATGACCAAACGGGCAATGGCCCTATGGGGCACCTGCACACCCTTTGCCGCCCCGGTGGAGCCGGAGGTATACATCACGTAGGCCGCGCTCTGGGCTGAAACCTCGAGGCGCGGCGCCTGCGCCGGCTGACCGGCGAGATCACAGCGGTCCAGGTCGATACGTACGGCACACGGCAGCGCGGGCTCGTGGCTCAACGTCAGCAGCACGGTGGCCCCACTGTCTTGCATCATGTAGGCCTGGCGCTCTACTGGCGCATAGCTGTCCAGCGGCACGTAGACGGCGCCGCAGGCGCTGACGGCCAGCTGCGCCGCCAACAGGTCAAAGCTGCGTGGCAACAGCAGTGCCACGCTGCCCCCCGGCGTCACGCCCAGGTCCAGCAGGTGGTGGGCTAGACGGTTGGCATGCCCCTCCAGCTGGGCATACGTCCATTGCTGCTCGCGATGCATCACGGCGCAGGCACCAGGCGCACGCTGGGCCTGTGCGCTGAACAAGGCGTGCAGCGGTTGATCGCGTGGATAGTCGCGCACGGTCGCGTTGAAGCTGTCGAGCACCCGTTCGCATTCACCCGCCGGTAACTGCGAAACCTGCCACAACGGCGTACCGGGCGCCTGCTTAAGGGCCTGCGCCAGTTGGCTCAGCGCATGGCCCAGCAGCCTGCAGACCTGCTGGCCATCGACCTGGGCCACGGCCTGCACGGTAAGTGCCATGGCATCGCCCACATCGTCTACGTTGACCACCAACGGGTAGTTGCTGCGCTCCACCGCCGCCACCTGCTCGATGCCGTTCCAGGCCTGGCTCAAGCCCTGCTGGGCCGGTGCGCTGTGGCGGAAGTTAAGCAGGCTGGTGAACAGTGCTTGTGAAGCCGGCACGGCGCTGCAACGCTGGGCCAAGGCCAAGGCTGCCTGTTCGTGGGCCAGCAGGCTGGCCAGCCGCTGGTGGGTCAGGCGCACGCCATCGGCGACATTCGCCGCGCCCGCGCTGACGCGCAGCGGCAAGGTATTGATGAACATGCCCAAGGCGCGTTCGGCGCCTGCGCCGCCCTGCAGGCGGCCCAGCAGGACAGTGCCGAACACCACCTCCTCGCGGCCGCTGAGCTGCGCCAGTACCTGCGCCCACCCTTGGTGCACCAGGCTGGCCACGCTCACGCCCAGTCGACGCGCTTGTTCGCGCAGCTGCAAGACCACCCCGCCTTCGATCCACTGGCGGGTCTCGAACACCTCGCCGGTACCGGTATCGGCGTCATGCAAGCCGAACACGACAGTCGGCTCGTCGATATCGCCCAACAACTCACGGAACAGCGTCTCGTCAGCCTGAGGATCGGCGCCAAGGCGTGCCTGGGCCACATAGTTGCGGTACGGCGTGCTGGCGTGCAGCACCGGCTGGCCTTGCAGCACAGTGGTGATTTCCGCCACCAGCTGCTCGACCGCCGCATGGTCGAGGATGATGTGGTGGATGAGCAGCGTTGCCTGCACCGCTTGCCCAGAGGGCGCTTGCACCAGGCGCACCAGCGGCGCCTGGGTGAGCGTGAGCCCCTCGCCAGGCGTGGCAAGTTGGCTGGCGAGCGCAGGCGTGTTTCGCCACACCACCTGCACAGGTTCTTCGAGCGCGTGCCAATGGATGCTGGTGCGCAGGATGTCATGGCGAGCGATGACCACGTCCAGGGCAGCGGCGAACGCGTCCAGCTGCGCCTGGTCGGGGAAGCTGAAGCGCGCCTGCAGCACGTAGGGGTCGCGGTCTTCGCAGGCCAAGTGGTGATAGAGGATGCCCTGCTGCAAGGGCGCCAGGCCGTAGATGTCCTGAATGTTCTCCACGCCGCCGGGAATCTGCGTCACCAACGTGTCGATGGCCGCTTGCGAAAGATCCGCCAGTGGCAACAGGTCAGGCGTGATACGGGTGCAGTCAGGCGTGATCACGTTGGCCGGCACGACGACGCTGCGCTGACGACCCAGCGCGGCAGCCAGCGCTTGCAGCGTCGGCTGGCCGAACAACACCCGGATGTCTGCTTGCAGCCCCCGCTCACGCAGGCGCGCCGTCAGGGTGACCGCCAGCAGCGAATGGCCGCCCAGCTCGAAGAAGTTGTCCTGTCGGCCCACACGGTCCACACCCAGCAGTTCGGCCCAGAGCGCCGCCAGCAAGGTTTCGGTCTCGCCCAGTGGGGCTTCGAAGACGCGCTCCTGGGTCACGTCAGGGGCAGGCAACGCCTTGCGGTCGAGCTTGCCGTTGGGGCTTAGCGGCAAAGCCTGAAGGTGCCTGAACAGCGCCGGTACCATGAAGTCCGGCAATTGGTGCAGCAAGGCCGTGCGAAGCGCATCCACCTTTTGTTCGGCTCCGGTGTAATAGGCAATCAGGCGCTGGTCGCGGGCGATGACCACGGCCTCCTTGATGCCCGCGACAGCCGTCATGGCCGCTTGGATTTCACCCAGTTCGATACGCAGCCCACGCAACTTCACCTGATCGTCGTTACGGCCCAGGTATTCGAGGTTGCCGTCCGGCAGGTGCCGCGCCAGGTCGCCTGTGCGGTACAGCCGCCCGCCTGGGCGCTGACCGAACGGGTCATCCAGGAAGCGCTCGGCGGTCA
>NZ_OCMQ01000003.1:9845-193359 GCF_900230165.1 Pseudomonas sp. URMO17WK12:I9
GTTGGTGGCAGGCAGTTCCAGGCTCAACGGCGCGTCCAGATCGATCACGACGCCGTGCTCGGGCACATGCCGGGTCGCCGCGTGCACCAGCACCGCCACCGGGTCGCTGTCGGTGAGCATGTGGCGAATACGCTCTGCCGGGTAGTCCGGATCGACCGGCACATACGCGCCGCCCGCCTTCAGGATTCCGAGCAGCCCCACCATCATCGACAAACTGCGTTCAACGCAGATCGCCACGCGATCATCGGGTGTCACGCCCAGCGCGATGAGGTGGTGAGCCAGGCGGTTGGCCTGGGCGTTGAGCTGCTCGAAGGTCAGTTCGCCCTCCTCGGCGCTGACGGCGATGGCCTGCGGGGTGCGCTGTACCTGATCTTCGATCAGTCGATGCAGCGTGTGATCGAGCCCGTACGCCTTTTCGGTAGCGTTGAAACCTGCCACCACGCGTTCACGCTCATGGCTTTCGAGCACGGGCAATTGCTGCACGGGCAACGTGGGGGTGCGTTCAAGCCCGCTCAGCAGCGCTTGCAGCACCTGTTGCACCTGCCCGCAGATGCGCTGCGCGCCGATCTGCGCAGGTACGGTGGCCACCAGTCGGAAAGCCTCGCCCAGATCATCCACGTTCAGGCTCAGCGGGTAGTTGGTGCGCTCCTGCCCGTCCACCACCTCAATACCCGCCCAGCCTTCGCCGCGATCGGCACCCGGCTGGGTGCCATGGCGATAGTTGAGCATTGCGCTGAAGAGCGGCTGCGGCGCCGCGACGCCACTGCAACGCTGTGCCAGCGCCAGCGAGGCATGCTCATGGGCCAGCAGGTCGCTGAGCCCCTGATGCACGGCCCTGGCCGCATCGACCATGCCGATGGCCTCCAGGTCCACACGCAGTGGCAAGGTGTTGATGAACATCCCCAGTGCCCGCTCGGACCCTTCTCCGCCCTGCAGGCGCCCCAGCAGCACGGTGCCGAACACCACGCGCGTTCTGCCACTGGCAGCCCCGAGCAGGCGGGCCCAGGCCAGGTGGAACAACGAAGCAACACTGATGCCCAAGCGCCGAGCTTGTTGGCGCAAGCCGGTGGACAGCGCCTCGGGCAAGACCTGCCTGGCCTCGTCCAGGTCGCGGCCGTCGCCTTGTACGTCATCCAGGCCATAAGGCAAGGTCGGCTCGTCGATGTCACCCAGTTGCGCGGTGAAGAACGCCTCATGGGCGCGCTGATCGACCCCCAGCCTGGCCTGGGCGACGTAATTGCGGTAAGGCACCGCAGCATGAGCCGGTGCGGGGGCACCGCTGAGCAAGGCTGTCAGTTCTTCGCCCACCACCTCCAGCGCCGTGTGGTCCAACACGATGTGGTGGAACTGCAAGCTGGCGTCGATGCCGTGCTGTCCCTGGCTGTACACCAGTCGCAGCAGCGGCGCCCGCGCCAGGTCGAGGGTGGCAGTGGCCGACAGGTCAGCCACGGCGTCCACGCTCAGGCGCGCCTGGCGCACCACCACCTGCACCGCTTGCGGCAGCCCTTCCCAGAAGATCGCCGTGCGCAATACATCGTGGCGGGCGATGACCTGGTCCAGTGCAGCGGCAAATGCCTGCAGCCGTTGCTTGTCGCTAAAATGCAGGCGCGTGTGCAGCACGTAGGGATCATCCTCGGCCGACAGGTGATGGTAGAGGATGCCCTCCTGCAACGGCGCCAGGGGGTAGATGTCCTGCACGTTGGCTGCACCGCCCGGGACCTGCGAGACGATCCGCGCAATGCAAGCCTGGTCCAGCTCGACCAGGCTGAGCATGTCGGGGGTGATGTGCGAGCAGCCGGCTGGGATGCGGTTCTCGGGCACCTGGACCTGACGGCTGGCAGTGAGCGTGGCAGCCAGGGCAGCCACGGTCGGCTGGCCGAACAAGGTGCGCACATCGACCTGCAAGCCTTCAAGGCGCAGCCGAGCAGTCAGGGTGACGGCCAGCAGCGAGTGGCCACCCAATTCGAAGAAATTATCGTGTCGGCCTACCTGCGCCACCGTCAGCAATTCGCCCCACAGGCGGGCCAGCAGCACTTCGGTATCACCCACCGGCGCCTCGAAGGCCCGTCCCTGCACCACGCTGTCCGGGGTGGGCAGGGCCTTGCGGTCGAGCTTGCCGTTCGGCGTCAGCGGCAAGCGATCCACGTGAATGAACACCGCAGGCACCATGTGCTCGGGCAAGTGCTCGAGCACGCCCTGGCGCAGTGCCTCTGGTGCCTGCGGGTCACCGGTGTACCAGGCAGCCAGGCGCGTACCGTCCACCGCCAGCACTACGGCGGCGTGCACGCCAGGCAGGCGCTGCAGGCAGGTTTCGATTTCGCCTGGTTCGATTCGCAGGCCACGCAGCTTGATCTGCTGGTCGAGTCGACCAAGGAAGACCAGCTCGCCCTGAGCATTCAGGCGCACCAGGTCGCCACTGCGGTAAAGCCGCTCGCCCTCGACGAAGGGATTGTCGAGGAAACGCTCCGCCTGCTGCTCGGGCAAGCCCAGATACCCGCGCGCCACGCCAGCACCGCCTATGTGCAGGTGCCCGGCAACGCCTGGCGGCACCGGTTGGTCGTGTGCATCGAGTACATACAGGCGGGTATTGTCCACCGGGCTTCCGATCGGCAGGCCAGCGACGGGGATGGCGGCAGTGGGCTGCAGCGTCCAGGCGCTGCAATCGACCGTGGTCTCGGTGGGGCCGTAGACGTTGTGCAGACGCACCTGAGGCAACTGCTCGCGCACTTGCGTGGCCAGCGCATGGGTCAGCTCACCGCCGCCGCACACGATGTCTGTCAAGCCTGAACACAGGCGGCTGCCTGGATGATCGAGGAACTGTTGCAGCAGCGCAGGCACGAACTGCACCACGGCCACGCCCTGCGCCTGGATCAGCCGAGCCAGGTAGTCCGGGTCGCGCTCGCCCAACGGGCGGGCCAGCACCAGGCGCAAGCCGTTGCACAGTGGCCAGAACAGCTCCCACACCGAGGCGTCGAAGCTGATCGGCGTCTTGTGCAGTACAGCCTGGGTCCCCGCGAGCGGCCACTGCCCTTGGCTCCAGTGCACCAGGTTCACCACGTTACGGTGCTCGACCATGACGCCCTTGGGCAGCCCGGTAGAGCCGGAGGTGTAGATCACGTAGGCCAGGTTGCGTGCTGTGAGCCCAGGCACCTGGGGAGCCAAATGCGCTTGCTGCGCCCACCGGGCGGTGTCCATGTCCACCTTGGGCGCCTGGGTAGGCAGCGCCAGGTCGCCAGTGGCGCGATGCACCAGCACCGCGCGTGGGTCGCTGTCGCGCAGCATGTGGCCAATCCGCTCGGCGGGGTAGCCAGGGTCGATCGGCACATAGGCCGCGCCGGCCTTGAGGATGCCCAGCAGGCCAACCACCAGCGCGACACCGCGCTCAAGGCAGAGCGCAACGCGGTCGTCGGGCTGTACGCCCAGCGACAGCAAATGGTGAGCCAGACCATTGGCCTGTTGATCGAGCTCGGCGTAGCTCAGCTCGCCGTCCTCAGCGACCAGCGCGATGGCCTGCGGGCTGCGCAGGGCCTGCGCTTCGAAAAGACCGTGCAGGGTCTGGGTCAGGTCATGTGGACAGGCGCGATGGTTACCCAGTACTGCTGCGCGCGCCGCAGGGTCAAGCAGTGACAGGCTGTGCACCGGTAGCGCCGGGCGCCGTTCAAGCGCATCCAGCAGCTCGACCAGTACATGCGCCAATTGCTCGCACAGTGGGCGGGCGCCGATGGGCCTGCACACCTGGGCGGTGATGCGCAGCCCTGTGCCCAGGTCATCGACGTTGACGCTGATCGGGTAATTGCCATGCCCGCCGGCCGGCAGCACCTCGATACCCTCAAGGGCCTGGTCGCGCGCCTGCTGCTCTTGCTCGGTCGCGCCGTGGCGGTAGTTGAGCATCGCGCTGAACAGCGGCGTGGGTGCGGCCACGCCGCTGCAGCGCTGGGCCAGCGCCAGCGAGGCGTGCTCGTGGACCAACAACGCAGCCAGGCGCTGGTGGGTCAGCTGTACCGCTGCCCGTACGTCGAGCCCTGCCAAGTCCAGGCGCAGCGGCAGGGTGTTGATGAACATACCCAAGGCCCTGTCGGCGCCCTCGCCGCCTTGCAGGCGCCCAAGCAGCACAGTGCCGAAGACCACGTCGTCCTTGCCACTGGTGGCCGCGACCAACCGCGCCCAGGCCAGGTGCACCAGGCTTGCGGCGCTCACCCCGCACTGGCGGGCCAGCGCCCGCAGCCGTTGATACTGCTCAGTGGCCAAATCGGTACTGGCCAGCTCGAAATCACCGCCTTCATGCTGCAGATCGGCAAGCCCGTAGGGCAGCGTCGGCTCTTCGACATCGCCCAGTTCGGTCCTGAAGAACGCTTCGTGCTCGGCCTCGCTGATACCCAGCCGGGCCTGGGCCACGTAGTTGCGGTAAGGCACCGGCGCCCCTGCCGGCGTCTGGCCGTGCAAGTGATCGCGAATCTCTGCCAACACCACCTTCATGGCGGTGTGGTCGAGCACGATGTGGTGGAACTGCAGCACGGCCTGCACGCCTGCCGCGTCATGGATATGCAACAGCCGAATCAGCGGCGCCGAGGCAAGCTCGATACGTTGACCGGCAAGCATCGCGTCGTTTGAGGTCACCTCGATCAACGCCAGGCTCGCCGAACGCTGCACCACCTGCACCGGCTGGGGCAGGCCATCCCAGAGCACCGCCGTGCGCAGCACGTCGTGGCGAGCCACCACCTGGTCGAGGGCCTGGGCAAAGGCATGCAGCCTTTGCCGCGAATCGAAGGCGACCCGCCATTGCAGCAGGTACGGGTCGGCATCGTCTGCACTGAGGTGGTGATAGAGAATGCCCTCCTGCAGCGGCGCCAGTGGGTAGATGTCCTGGACGTTGGCCGCACCGCCGGGGATCGCAGCAACGATGCGGTCCAGCGCAGTCTGATCCAGCATCAGCAAGGGCAGCATGGTCGGGATGATGCGGGTGCAGTGGGCCGGGATGCCGTTGGCAGGGATTTGGACCTCGCGGGCTGAGCCCAGCGCCCCGGCCAGTGCCGCCACCGTCGGTTGCCCGAACAACACGCGCACATCCAGGGCCAAGCCTTGTTCGCGCAGCCGCTCGATCAGGCTCACGGCCAACAGCGAATGCCCGCCCAGTTCGAAGAAGTTGTCGTGCCGGCCGACCTGCTCCAGGCCCAGCACGTCGGCCCACACCTGAGCGATGATCGCCTCGGTTTCACCCAGCGGGGCCTCATACCCCTGCTGGACCAGGTCCTGGGGCTGTGGCTCGGGCAGCGCGCGACGGTCGAGCTTGCCATGGCTGGTCAGGGGCAGCGCCTGGATGCGGATGAAGGCCTGGGGCAACAGCTGACCAGGCAGGCTTGCCTGCAAGCCCTGGCGCACGTCACTCACCTCGACAGCAGAGGTCTCGGTGAACCAGGCCAGCAAGCGTTCGCCGCGCACTAGCACCACGGCATCGCCGACGCCGGGCTGCGCCCGGAGCGCGGCCTCGATTTCACCCAGCTCCACCCTGACGCCACGCACCTTGACCTGGTCGTCGTTGCGGCCCAGGTAATCAAGCGTGCCGTCGCTGTTCCAGCGCACCAGGTCGCCGCTGCGGTATAGGCGGGCGTTGGGAAGGCGGCTGAACGGGTCACGCAGGAAGCGCTCTGCGGTCAGGTCCGGCCGGTTGAAATAGCCTCGCGCCACTTGCGAGCCACCAATGTAGAGCTCGCCGGTGACCCCGACCGGCACAGGCTGGCCCAGGTCATCGAGCACGTAGACACGGGTATTGGCGATGGGTATGCCAATGTGCAGGGCTGCGCCGGGTGCCAACGCACCCGAGGTGGCAACCACGGTGCACTCGGTGGGGCCGTAGTTGTTGACCACGGTGAACCCTGGGTCCTGCTCGAACTGACGCAGGCGATCGCCGCCCACCAGCAGGGTGCGCAACGTGGCGTGCTGGTGTGGGCGGCGCAGCGCCTGTTCAGCCACAGGGGTCGGCAGGAAACTGACCGTCAGGGGTTGTTCGAGCCACCAGTCCAGCAACGCCTCGACCTGCTCGTTGCCCAGGTAGGCCGGCGGCAGGTGCAGCGTGGCCCCCGCGCACAGGGCGGGCCAGACTTCCCAAGCCATGGCGTCGAAACCGAAACCGGCAACGCTGGAGGTGCGTGTGCCCGCCTGCACGGCGAACGCCTGGCAGTGCCAGTGGACGAGGTTGGTCACGGTGTGGTGCTCGACCATGACGCCCTTGGGCTGGCCGGTGGACCCTGAGGTGTACACCAGGTACGCCAGGTCATTGGCAGTCAGCCCCGCCACGTGCGGGTTGTCGGTAAGGCTCAGATAAGCATCCGGCTGGTCGAGGTCGATGCGGCGCACGTGCGGCGGCAGGCCGCCAATGTCGGCCTGGGCCAGCAACAGGGCCGGCGCGCTGTCTTCGAGCAGGTAGGCGATACGGCTGGCCGGATAGGCCGGGTCCACGGGCACGTAGGCGGCCCCGGCCTTGAGCACGGCCAGCAAGGCGACGATACGGTCCAGTGTGCGATCAAGGCACAAGGCGACGCGGTCAGCCCTGCCTACACCCTCTGCGATCAGCCGATGGGCCAACTGATTGGCGCGTCGGTTGAGCTGGGCGTAGGTCAGGGTCAGGGAGCCCTGGCACACCGCTGTGGCATCGGGCACCGCGGCAGCCTGGGCCTCGATCAGCGCATGTACGGTCTGGCCCTGTGGGTACGCTTGCGCGGTCAAGTTGAAGCCGCCCAGCACCTGCTCGCGCGCCGCATCGTCCAGTATGGACAGGCGCTGAACGCTGGTTTGCGGGTCGTGCTCCAACGCCCGAACCATCTGCGCCACGGCCATTGCCATCCACTCGGCGACCCGCGCCGCGCCGATGTCGATCAACGCCAGCACATTGAAGGTAAAACCATTCCCCAGGTCGTTGACGCTGAGGGTGAGCGGGTAGTTGCTGCGCTCCTCTGCCCCCAGCAGCTGTACGCCCTCCCAGAGGCCGTCACCTGCCTGGGCGGCCGGGTCGGCGCTGTGGCGGTAGTTGAGCAGTGCGCTGAACAACGGCGCCCCGGCAGCCACGCCGCTGCAACGCTGGGCCAGTGCCAACGACGCATGCTCGTGGGCCAGCAGGGCCGACAAGTGGCGGTGCGTGGCCAACACGCCTTGTTCTACCCCGGCGGCGGTATCGACACGCAGAGGCAGGGTGTTGATGAACATGCCCAGTGCGCGGTCGGCGCCCTCGCCGGCTTGCGAGCGCCCCATCAGCACTGTGCCGAACACCACATCGCTGCGGTTGGCCAACACCCCAAGTACACGGGCCCAGGCCACGTGCATCAGGCTCGCAGCACTGACACCCAGGCGCCTAGCCTGGGCACGTAGGCCCTGGGCCAGGCCGTGGTCGAGCGCCAGCAAGGCGTGCTCGATGCCAGCACCGTCGCCTTGCACGTCGGCATGACCGAGCGGCAGGGTGGGCTCATCGACATCAGCCAGCAGGGTCTTGAAGAAGGCCTCGTGGGCGGCTTCGTTGCCCAGGCAAGCCTGGGCAACGTAATTACGGTATGGCACGGCCGGCGGCAGGGTATGCCCTTGCCCGAACAGCAAGGCGCGCATCTCGTACAGCACCACGTCCAGGGCCGTGTGGTCCAGTGCCAGGTGATGGAACAGCAACACGGCCACCACCCGGTGATTGTCAGGGTCCAGGCTATAGTGCAACTGCGCCAGGGGTGCCTGGCTCAGGTCCATGCGGTGATGGCGGGCATCGAAGCGCGCCTGCAACTGGTCGATGCGCGAGGTGCCCGAATCCTCGTGCAGGTCGGTCACCTCGAAGACGCCCAGCTCGGCCTTGCGCCACACCACCTGCAGCGGCTGCGCCAAGCCGTGACTCAGGACAGCGGTGCGCAGAATGTCATGTCGGTCGATGACCTGTTGCAGGGCGCCGGCCCAGGCCAGCAGGCGCTCGATGCTGTCGAATGCCAGGCGTGTCTGCAAGAGGTAGGGGTCGCCCTGCTCTGCGCTCAGGTGATGGTAGAGCACGCCCTGCTGCAGGGGTGCCAGCGGATAGATTTCCTGCACGTTGGCCGCGCCGCCTGGTACCTGAGCAGTGATGCGGTCGATCAGGTGCTGCTCCAGCGTGATCAGGCTGAGCATGTCGGGCGTAATGCGCTGCGCGCCCGTCGGCACGCCATTGGCCGGCACCTGCAAGGCCGGGCTATCGCCAACCACAGCGGCCAGGGCGGCGACGGTGGGCTGGGCGAACAGCATGCGCACGTCCACCACCAGCGACGCCCGGCGCAGACGCTCGACCAGCGTGACCGCCAACAACGAGTGCCCACCCAGCTCGAAGAAGTTGTCGTGGCGCCCTACCCGGTCGACCTGCAGCACGTCGGCCCAGATCGCGGCCATGGCCGTTTCGGTCGGGGTGTTCGGGGCTTCGAAGGCGCTGGCAGCAAGGCTTGAGGTGTCCGGGGTTGGCAACGCCCGGCGGTCAAGCTTGCCATGGCGGGTCAGCGGCAATGCATCGAGGCAGGTCAGTGCCGCGGGCACTAGTTGCGCAGGCAGACAGGCCTGCAACGCCTCGCGCAGCGCCAGCGCTTCAAGAGGCCGAGTTTGGGTATACCAACCCAGCAGTCGGCCGTCGCGCACCAGCACCACGGCGTCTTCGACACCAGGCTGGCACTTGAGCGCCGCCTCGATTTCACCCAGCTCAACGCGCACGCCGCGAATCTTCACCTGGTCGTCGTTGCGCCCGAGGTAATCCAGCGTGCCGTCGGTGTTCCAGCGTACCAGGTCACCGCTGCGGTACAGGCGTGCCTGAGGGTCATCGCTGAACGGATCCTTGATGAAATGCGAGTGCGTCAGTTCGGGGCGGTTGAAGTAGCCCCGCGCCACCTGAGCGCCCCCGATATACAACTCGCCTACGACGCCCACGGGCACCGGTTGCAGGCCTGCGTCCAGCACGTAGACCTGGGTATTGGCGATCGGCGTACCGATATGGAGGGCACCGCCTGGGCGCAGTCGTCCAGAAGTGGCGACCACGGTGGTTTCGGTCGGGCCGTAGTTGTTGACCAATGCAAAGCCTGGATCGCGCTCGAAGTGGCGCAGGCGATCGCCGCCCACCAGCAGGGTGCGCAAGGTCGGGTGCTGGCGCTCGCGGCGCAGCGCGTGCTCGGCCACGGGCGTTGGCAGGAAACTCACCGTCAGCGGCTGCTCCAGCCACCAGTCGAGCAGCGCCTCGACATGCTCATTGCCAACATCCGCCGGCGGCAGGTGCAGCGTAGCCCCGGCGCACAGGCAGGGCCATACCTCCCAGGCCAGGGCATCGAAACCGAACCCGGCCACGCTCGAGGCGTGGCCGTGCTCGTCCAGCTCGAAAGCCTGGCAGTGCCAGTCCACCAGGTTGACCAGGGCACGGTGTTCGACCATTACGCCCTTGGGCTGGCCGGTCGAGCCTGAGGTGTAGACGAGGTAGGCCAGTTGCCGATTATCCAGCCCCGTGACCACAGGGTCGTGTGTCGGGGCGTCGGTAGGGGGATGGTCCAGATCCAGGCGCGGCACGCCAGTGGGCAGGCCTTCGATGCTGGACTCGGCCAGCACCCAGGCGGGTGCGCTGTCGGTCAGCAAGTAGGCGATGCGGTCTGCGGGGTAAGCGGGATCGACGGGCACGTAGGCCGCACCGGCCTTGAGCACCGCGAGCATGCCGACCAGCCTGTTGGCATTTCGCGGCAGGCACAGGGCGATGCGTTGGCCTGGCTTCACACCTTCTCCCAGCAGCCGGTGGGCCAGTTGATTGGCCTGCTGGTTGAGCGCCGCGTAGCTCAGCACCTGGCCGTCCTGACGCAGTGCGATGGCCTCTGGCGCCACGCGCGCACGGGCTTGGATCCGTGCGTGCACAGTGTCGCCCTGCCGATAGGTGCAGGCGGTGTGGTTGAAGCGACGCACCACCTGATCGAATTCCTGCGGCGGCAGTACGGCCACGTGCTGCAAAGGCGTGTCGGGCTCGTGTTCCAGGGCGTGCACGAGATTGGCGAGCACCTGCTCGAACTGCTGGCTCAGGCGTGCGGCATCCCATTCAGGCAGGCTTTGCACGGTCAGGCGCAGGTCGTCGCCCAAATCGTCCACGCTCACCGTCAATGGGTAATCGGTACGCTCCTCGGCGCCGACAATGTCGATACCCGGCGCGACAGGAATGATCTCGGCGGCGTCGCCGGCGTCGCTGTGACGGTAATTGAGCATGCTGTTGAACAAGGCCGTGGGCGCAGCCACCCCGCTGCAGCGCTGAGCCAGGGCCAGGGACGCTTGTTCGTGGGCCAGCAAGCCGGTCAGACGACGGTGGGTGTGCAACAGGCCGTCCTTGACCCCCACCTCTGTCACGTCGATACGCAGCGGCAGCGTGTTGATGAACATGCCCAATGCCTGCTCGCCGCCCTCCCCGGCGGTCATGCGGCCCAGCAATACGCTGCCGAACACCACCGTCTGACGCCCGGCCAGCTGCCCTACCCACCGGGCGAAGCCCAGGTGCAGGACGCTGGCTGGGCTGACCCCGAGCTGCCGGGCCTGTTGACGCAGGCGACGGGCCAGAGGGGTCGGCAAGGTCAGGCGGGCTTGCTGCAGAAGCTGCTCGGGCTTTGCCTGGGCACCGAAGGCCAGGGTCGGCTCGTCGATATCGGCCAGCATGTGCTCGAAGAACTGGGTGTGGGCTTGTTCGTCCAGGGCCTGGCGGGCCGCCGCCAGGAAGTTGCGAAACGGCGTCGGCGCGGGCAACTGCGCGGCCGTACCGGCCAAATGCGCCTGGATTTCCCGGCGCACGATATCGAGCGCCGTGTGATCCATGATCATGTGATGGAAGGTCAGCACTGCCACCCACGCCTGCCCCTCACCCTGGGCTTGGGCCAGTTGCATCAGGGGTGCCTGGCGCAGGTCCAGTCGATAACGGCGTGGGGCGAGGTGGTCGCACAGCTCGGTCAGTGCGCCGTGGCCTTTGAACGGCAACGCTTCACGCACCAGGGCCGCTTCGCGCCATACCACCTGCACGGGCTCGTCCAGGCATTCCCAATGTACGGCAGTGCGCAGGATGTCGTGGCGCTGTATGACCGCTTGCAGGGCGTCGGCGAAGGCATCGAGGTGCGCCTTGCTGGCGAAACGCAATTGCACCTGCGACAGGTAGGGGTCGCCGTCCTGGGCCGACAGGTGGTGGTACAGCATGCCCCGCTGCAGGGGTGCCAGCGGGTAGATGTCCTGTACGTTGGCCGCCCCGCCCGGCACGCTGTCGACGATACGGTCAATGGCCGCCTGGTCGAGGCTGACCAACGGCAGCATGTCGGGGGTGACGCGAAATGCCGGGCTGAGCCAATCGTCATCCTGACTTGCAAGCATCTCCAGCAAGGCCGGCTTGTGCCGGGACAACGCCTCCCACAGGGGGTCGTCCAGCGTCTGGTCATCACCCAGGACGATCAGGTCCTGGTCTTCACGCTGCAGACGGATGGGACGGGTGGAAAGTGCGTTGATCAGTTCGCTGAAGTGCATCGGTAAGCATCCTGCTTTGCCTGGAAGGGTTGATGGCCGACACGCTAAAGCAACGCGACCGGCCGGTCTGACATGGGAAGTGGGGACAACCGCGCAAACGATTGCCGGGGCCGGCGGGCCCCGGGCTTGGCCTCAAAGGCGCCTGCGTTTGCCCAGGCTTGGGATGGTGGTAGGCGGGATGACGGCCTGTTCAGGCTGGGCCTGGCTGCTGGCGGCGAGCCCCGAGAGGGTGGGCTGGGTGAACAGCGCCCTGGCATCGACGTGCAGCCCGGCCTGGCGCAGGCGCGCCACCAGGCTCACGGCCAGCAATGAATGCCCGCCCAGCTCGAAGAAGTTGTCGTCACGGCCCACCTGCTCGATCTTGAGCAACTCGGCCCAGATGGCCGCCATGGCCGCTTCCAGCTCGCCTTCGGGTGCACGGTAGGCGCGGCTGATGACCGCATCGGCGCCGGGCGCGGGCAAGGCGCGCCGATCCAGCTTGCCGTTGGCGCTCAAGGGCAACTGCGCCAGGCGCACGAAGGCCTGGGGTACCATGTACTCCGGCATGCAGGCCAGCAGGTGACCGCGCAGCGCCTCGAGGGCCGGCGCAGGCTGACCGTCGCACAGCGTGAAGTAGGCCACAAGGCGCTCTTCGCGCATCAACACCACCGCCTGCGCAACGGCCGGGTGGGCGGTGAGCGAGGCCTCGATCTCTCCAAGTTCCACGCGCAGGCCGCGCAGCTTGACCTGGAAGTCGTTGCGGCCCATGAATTCGAGGTTGCCGTCTTCTCGATAGCGCACCAGATCGCCTGTGCGGTAGAGCCGGTCGCCGTCGACGAAGGGGCTGGCGATGAAGCGTTCGGCCTGAAGCTCAGGCAAGCCCAGATAGCCGCGCGCCACGCCTACTCCACCGATGTGCAACTGGCCTACGCCGCCCAGCGGTACCGGGCGGTCGTGTTCATCGAGTACATACACGCGGGTGTTGGGGATCGGACGGCCGATCGGCGGTGTCTGCACCGGCAGTGGCGTATGGGCCGGCAACGACCAGGCGGTACTGTCGACAGTGGCCTCGGTGGGGCCATACACGTTATGCACGCACACCCAGGGCAAGCGCTCGCGAAGGCTTTGCAGCAACGCGGGGGTAAGATCGCCGCCTCCGCAGAAAATGTCGGTGAGCCGGGTGCACCCCTGCACCCCTGGCTGATCGAGGAACTGCTGCAACAGCGCCGGGACGAACTTGACGATGCTGACCTGCTGCGCCTTGATCAGCTCCACCAGGTAGCCAGGGTCGCGGTGCCCACCGGGGCGAGCCAGGACCAGGCGCACCCCCGCCGTCAACGGCCAGAACAACTCCCAGACCGAACCGTCGAAGGTGCACGGGGCGCGTTGCAGCAAGGCGTCACCGGCACGTGGTGCCCGGATCAGCGAGCCCCAGTGCATCAGGTTGCACAGGCCGCGATGCTCGATCATCACGCCCTTGGGCGTGCCGGTCGAACCTGAGGTATACATCACGTAAGCCAAGTGCTGCGGGCCAAGGCCAGGCACCTGAGGGTCGGTGCAAGGACGCTCGGTCAGATCACAGCGGTCCAGGTTCAGGGTGGGCTGTTGCAACGGCGCGAAGAGCCCTGCCGTGGCCCCGTGCACCAGCACCGTGACCGGGTTGCAGTCCTGCAACATGAAGCGCAGCCGCTCTTGCGGGTATTCAGGGTCCAGCGGCACGTAGGCACCACCTGCCTTGAGCACCCCGAGCAAGGCGATCATCAGGCTGACACCTCGCTCGATGCACACCGCCACTCGGCTGTCAGGTGTCACGCCCAGGCCGATCAGGTAGTGCGCCAGGCGGTTGGCCTGTTCGTTGAGCGTCTGGTAGTCCAGGCTCTGGCCGTCGGCCTGCAGGGCGATGGCGCAGGGGGTACGTTGCACCTGGGCCTCGAACAGCGTCGGCAGTGTCTGCTGAACAGGGCTGGTGGGGTCTTCGGTGGCGTTGAAGCCTTCGAGCATCAACGCAAGCTCCCGTGCAGGCACCGGGCATAGCTGCTGGAGCATGCCGGATGTCGGGTCCGATAGTGCCTGGCCGATCTGTTCGAGCGCCGTGCCCAGGTAGTCCAGCATGCGCTGCGCCCCCAGCGCACGCGGGGCACGCACAGACAGTTGCAGGCGATCTCCCGGGTCATCCACCGTCAATACCAGGCCATGGCTCGTCACTTCACTGGCTTCGACCAGCGCGACACCCGGCATGACCTCGCCCAACGGCAGCGCACCCTGACGGTAGTTCACCAGGCTGTCGAACAGTGCGCTGCCGGCCGGCAGACCGCTGCATTGCTGGGCCAGGATCAGCGGCGCATCTTCATGGGCCAGCAGCGCCGCCAGGCGAGCATGGGTATCCACCAACGCCTGCGCTGGGGTGCAGTCATTGAGGTTGATGCGCAGCGGCAAGCTGTTGATGAACATCCCCAGCGCCCGGTCGGCGCCAGGGCCGGCCATGCTGCGCCCCAGCAATACCGTGCCCACCACGACTTGGTCGCGCCCACTCAGGCTACCCAGTGCGTGGGCCCATGCCAGGTGCAGCAGGCTCGCAAGGCTGGCGCCATGCGCCCTTGCCAGGGCGCGCAGGCTGGCAACCGTGGCGGCGGGCAGGTCACGGCTGGCGTTCTCGAGGTCGGCCGGATCGAGCGCCACTGCGCCCCAGCCCGACAGCGGCTGCTGCGGCGCCAACCCCGCCAGTTGCTCGGTGAAAAATGCCCGGTGGGCGGCCTGGCGCTCGGCGCGGTTAGTGAGCGCCACGTAATCCCGATACGGCACTGGCGCTGGCAACTGCGCGCCCCGCCCCGCCATACAGGCCTCCAGCTCGCCCAGTAGCACCTGCAAGGACACCGCGTCGTTGACCAGATGGTGAAAACGCAGCAAGGCCAGCCAACGGCCCTGTTCAGGTGCATCCATGCACACCAGTGCTAGCATCGGCGCCTTGTCCAGGCTGAGCGGGCGCCGGCCGGGATGGTAGTGGTCGCGCCATTGACCTTCAGGCCCCTGCCAGCGTTCGACCGGCAGGCGGGCATGGCGCCAGACCACCTGGTGCGGCGTCTCCAGCCCTTCCCAGGCCAGGCTGGTGCGCAGGATGTCGTGGCGCTGCATCACATGCTGCAACGCTACGGCGAAGTCGCGCACCTGTTGCTCGGTGGCGAACGAGAACACGGCCTGTTGCTGGTACGGGTCGACCGTGTCCGTCAGGTGGTGGTACAGCAGCCCCTGCTGCAAGGGCGCCAAGGGGTAGATTTCCTGCACGTTGGCCGCGCCACCCGGCACCCTCGCTACGATGCGGTCGAGCGCTGCCTGACTGAGCGTGGCCAGGGGCAGCATGCCCGGCTCGATGCGCTGGCACTGCAACAGGATGCACGGCGGTGGGGTGTGCACGCACTCGGTGGCCCTGGCGCTGGCGGCGACCGCTGCCAGGGTCGATTGCCCGAACAGCACCTGCACATCGACCTGCAGGCCTTGTTGGCGCATGGCCTCGATCAGCTGGACAGCCAGCAGCGAATGCCCGCCCAGCTCGAAGAAATGGTCGTGCCGGCCGATGCGCTCGATGTGCAGCAACTGGGCCCAGAGCGCGGCCAGGCGTTGCTCCATCTCCCCTTCTGGCGGCTCATGCTCGTGCCGCACCATGGCCGTGTCATCCGCTGGGGGCAGCGCGCGTCGGTCGAGCTTGCCATTGGCGGTCAAGGGCCAGTGGGCGACCTGCATGTAGGCGACCGGCAACAGGGCGACTGGGAGGCTATCGCGCAGGTGATCGTGCAGGGCCCGGGGCGTGACCGGATCGGTCGCCGTGAACCAGGCATGCAACTGACCCTTGCGGAGCATGACCACGCCTTCGTTCACCGCCGGGTGAAGGCTCAAGGCGGCTTCGATCTCCGCAAGCTCGACCCGCATACCGCGGATCTTCACTTGGTCGTCGTTGCGGCCCAGGTACTCAAGCGTGCCGTCGGACAGCCAGCGCACCCAGTCACCGGTTCGGTAAAGCCGGGCGCCAGGCGCGCTACTGAACGGGTCTTGAACGAAGCGCTCGGCGCTCAGTTGCGGCTGGTTGAAGTAGCCCCTGGCCACCCCTTGGCCACCGATATACAGCTCACCGTCCGCGCCGGGCGGCAGCAACTGGCCCTGCCCGTCCAGCACATACACCTGGGTGTTGGCGACCGGAACGCCGATGTGCAATGGCCCACCCGGCTGCACCTGCCCCGACGTGGCCACTACCGTGGCCTCGGTCGGGCCATAGTTGTTGATCACCTTGCACGTCAGCTCCCGGCCCAGTCGTCGCAGGCGGTCACCGCCCACCAGCAGGGTTTCCAACGTTGGATGGGGCATCCCCTGGGCGAAGGCGAGTTCCGCAATCGGCGTGGGCAAGAAGCTGACGTGAAGCGTTTGGGCCCGCCACCAGGCGAGCAAGGCGTGTACATCCTCGGCCCCTTCGCGTACCGGTGCCAGGTGCAAGGTGGCGCCACTGCACAGCGCCGGCCAGATCTCCCAGGCCATGGCATCGAAGCCAAAGCCCGCCACGCTGGACTGATGGCGGCCTGGGCCAAGCGCGAATTGGGTGCAGTGCCAGTCCACCAGGTTGGCCAGCATGCGTTGCTCGACCATCACTCCCTTGGGTTGGCCGGTGGAGCCAGAGGTATAGATGATGTAGACCAAATCCGTACGCGTTTGCGGTGCGAACGAGAAGGTGGCTGCGGGCTCGGTCGGCCACGACGGGTCGTCCAGTTCGATCTGTGGCCTGCCATGCTTGGGCAGGCGCGGTGCGAAGCGCGAAAGGGTCAGGACCACGTGCGGAGCGCTGTCCTGCAGCAGGTAGGCGATGCGCTCTGCCGGATGGGCCGGATCGACCGGCACGTAAGCACCGCCTGCCTTGAGTACCGCCAGCAGGCCAACCAGGGTGTCCAGCCCTCGCTGGGCGACCACTGCCACGCGCCGTTCAGGGCCTACCCCGAGACTTGCGAGGTGCTGGGCCAAGGCGCTTGCGCGGTGATCGAGCTCGCCGTAACTCAAGGTTTGGTCGCCGAAACAGGCTGCCAGGGCTCCCGGCTGCGTGCGGGCTTGCAGCTCGATGCGTTGCTGAATCAGGCAGGGCGCCGTGTGCGCCGCTGACATGGCCGTCATGTTCCATGCCCTAAGGCGTTGGTGCTCGGGTGCGGTCAGCATGTCGAAGGCCGATACCAGGGCCTGGGGTTGGGCCAGGCCCTGCTCCAGCACATGCAGCAGTCGTGCGCCGAGGGCTTTGGCCTGTTCGTCGCTGAACCAGGCGCGGCTGTGCACCAAGTGCAGGCGCGCGGTGCCTGCGTGGGTGTTGCAGCGCAAATGGATGCTCAAGGGTGAGGGTTCGTGGCCATTGCAGATCATGACCGTCGCACCGGCCACGTCGCCGATTTGCAGCGCGTTGCTGTCTTCTTCGAAGGACACCAGCAGCTCGAACAACTGCGTGCGCCCCTCCTGCTGCGCGGCGACGTCGCGTTTGAGCGCGCTCAACGGGTAGCGCTGATGACGAAAATCCTGCTTGAGCGTAGCGACGATGGCTTGAATCAGGTCCGCGAAGGACAGGTTCCTGCCAAAGTCCATGCGCAGTGGGCTGACCTGGGTGAACAATCCCAGGGTTGCCTTGAACTGTGCGTTGGCGCGGTTGCGTACCGGCAAGCCGACCATCCATTGATCGCGCTGCCAAGTGCGGCAGACACAGGCGTGCAGTGCCCCCAGCAACACCGGCAACGGCGACACGCCCAGGGTGTCGGCCAGCGCCCGCAGCTTGCGCATCAGGCCAGGCGTAACCGCCAGATCGAGCGCATGGCTCGGTGAATCCTCCGGCGACAAAGCCGGTTGGGTAGGCCGCAGCAGGGGGTCGGGCAGTTGGGCAAGCCTGGTCAGCCAGTACTCACGGTCACGCTGATAACGCGCCGAGGCCAGGTAGCGCGCATCCTCTTCGATAAAGGCGCAGTACGAGGGCGCGCTGCCGGGCAGCGGCTGTTGGTGTTCGAGCGTGAGGTAGAGGTCGGCCAGTTGCTTGAACCACTGGTCAACGCCCCACCCATCAAGCACCAGATGGTGGGCGCGCAAGGCCAGCAAGTGCTCGCGGGGGCCCATCCTGATCAGCCTGGCCTCCCAAAGCGGCCCTTGCTCCAGTGCAATGGGCATGCGCATCCAGGCATCGAGAAGGTTCAGGGCTGCATCGGTCGGGTGGGCGTCAGCTTGAAGGTCGTCCCACATCAAGGTCACGGGCAGCTGGGGGGCGAAACGCTGCCGCGCCGAGCCACCCTCCTGTACCCACACGGTACGCAAGGCATCGTGGAGGCTGGCCAGGTGATGCAGTGCCAGCGTCAGCCTGGTCCTGTCCACCTGCCCCTCCAGCGCGACATAGGCGCCAATGTTGTACAGCGGGGATGTGCCTTGGCTGAGTTGCTCCAGCCAGATATCCCGCTGGGCAACGGTGAGGTCGAAAAGGTCGGCGGCAGGCATGATCGGTCAGTTCCTTCTGAGGGGTCAGCGTGCGATTCAAACACCGGGCGCCTGCCCTGTATGGCCCATTAAACCCGGACACCCTCGCAAGCAACGTGGGCTGCTGAAATCCTTGTAGGAGATTACCTACACGGGGCTGGCGACGATGGCTCACGGCATACTGTATTGGCGTCGCTTATCCCTGCGGAGCCACCCTTCTGACGCCAATTTGCTGGCATTTGGCCCTTTTTCCAGCGTTCCCCACGCATCCGATGATCTGCGCCTACCACCTTTTGCTGGCATGTTCTGTCCCTGAATCCCGCTACAGACGTCTTCCAGTCAGCGGGCTTGAATACGCCCATACACCCTGCCCGATTGCAATGTGATTGCGCGGGCAGACGCAGTTACAGCAGGCCCTCAGGAACCCATCGACATGATGTTGAACGCTCGCTCCGACTACCGACCGGACCCTCATCTCTATCTGCAACTGGGTGAATTGATCGCGCAGACCGGAGGCGCCTGTTTCGCCGAGCAGATGCTTCGACTGGTACAGGATCAAGTCAGCATCGACGGGTTGGAAATCAGTGAATGGACCCTCGATGCACCGCAGTTGACGGACAGCCGCGTGGAGGTGCTCGGCCGCGCCGGTGTGCATGCAAGGCAGGTGGGTTCACGCTTGCCTCATCCCCTGCTGCAATCGATCGAGCAGATGCACGACCCATTGCTCATCGAGTTCAAGGCGCCCGAAGGCAGCAATCCGCGTAATCTGCGCCCGGCCCATCAATGCCACCTGGTGTCCTGCAGCGGTACCAAACGGTGGGTGATCAGTGCCTACCGCTTGCCCTGCGAGCGACGCTTTTCGCTGGCAGAGCTGTCGCAGCTCAAGAGCCTCTCGAGTACGTTACTGCCGCTCGTCGAACATCACGGTCAATTGCTCGATCATGACGGCGCCGAAGTGATCGGCCAGGCGCTGGATGACGCAGAGGTCGGCAGACTGCAACAGACGTTCGGCAGACGTCTGATGCAGGCTTCAGTCAAGCTCTCGGTGCGCGAACAAGAGGTGTGCGTGGGCCTGCTGAGCGGCTGCACGGTCCCTGAGCTCGCCCGGCGGTTGAATGTGAAGAACAGCTCGGTGGAAACCTATCTCAAACGCGCTGCTGCCAAGTTAGGCGTAAGCGGCCGTAATGGCCTGACCAAATGGATGACAGGCGGGTAGCGACCTGCGCCTACCCCTCTGCGCAAACAGAGCACAGGTGTAAACCGAAATAGATGCATTTGATAATGATTCGTAGTATTTTCCCGGCGCGGTTACACCTCCAACTCCAGCGCCCTACTCAGGATCGTACTGTCGATGCGTCGCACGTTCGTCTCGCTTTGTGTACTTCATGCCGTTTCCCCCCTGGCGTTTGCCGATCCGGCCTCCCCGCCCGACGCCGCGCAAATCGAACTTCAAGCCTTGAGCATTACCGGCAGTGCCGATGCCGAACGGGCCGACGGCCCGGTCCAGGGGTACAAGGCCAGCCGCTCGGCCAGTGCCACGCGCACTGACACGGCAGTGCACGAGACGCCTCAGTCCGTCAGCGTGGTACCCAAGGATGTCCTCCAGGATACCGGCGCCACCCGTCTGCAGGACGGGCTCGATTATGCCGGCGGCGTCGGCCGCGCCAACAACTTCGGCGGCCAAGGTCTTACCACTTTCACGGTGCGCGGCTTCACCACCGGCGAGTTCTACCGCAACGGGTTCCCGATCAACCGGGGGTACCCCAATGCGCCAGACGCCAATACGGTCGAGCGCCTGGAAGTCATCCGTGGCCCGGCCAGCAGCCTGTATGGCCGTGGCGATCCGGGTGGCACCTTCAACGTGGTCAGCAAGCAACCCCTGTCGGACCCGAGCGTGACACTGGGCAGTCAGTTCGACGACCAAGGCATGCACCGCGCCACCCTCGATGCCACCGGGCCGCTAAACGAGGACGGCTCTGTGGCCTACCGGCTCAATGTGCTGGGCGAAGGCGGCGACAGTTTCCGTGACGATGTGCAGGGCGAGCGCTACGACGTGGCCCCAGTACTGAGCTGGCAGGTCAACGACAGCACCAAGGTGGTGTTCGAAGGCGACTTCATGCGCAACAACCACCCCCTTGATCGCGGCCTGACCCGCTACGCTACCCAACCGCGCAGCGCCTCGCGGGACACCTACATCTGGGAAAAGGGCAGTGACAACCTGCTGCACAACGACAACAACATGGCCCAGATACGCTTCGAGCACCTGCTCAACGAAGACTGGACGCTGGCCGGCGGGTTCCAGTTCCTCGATGGCAGCCTGCAGGGCAATGCCGTGGAAGCCAACAAGGCCCCGGTGGATGGTCGCACCCTGGAGCGCAACTTCAACTGGCGCAAGCTGCAGTGGACCGACCGGGACTGGCAGCTGAACCTGACAGGGCACTTCGATACAGGCGCGTTCAGCCATACCTTGCTGACCGGCGTCGAATACGAGAACTACGATTACAACTCCATCATTCAGCGCTCCTCGGCGCGCGATGGCACCTACCCCATCGATATCTATAACCCGGTACTGGGCCAGCCTCGCCCTGCCCTGACCCGCACGACCACCTGGGACAAGGAAAACCTGCAGACCTGGGCGTTCTTCATTCAGGACCAAGTGGCCCTGACCGAGCGCCTCAAGGCGCTGGCCGGGGTACGCCTGGAGCGCTTCGAGCATGACTACGACGACAAGATGCCGACCAACCGCGACTTCAGCAAAGGCGAAAATGGCGTGACGCCGCGCTTTGGCCTGATCTACGACCTGACCGATACCCTGGCGGTGTACGCCAACACCGCGCGCTCGTTCAAGCCCAACACCGGCACGCCCGCCAGCGGTGGCGGCTTCGATCCGGAAAAGGGCAAGTCTTATGAGCTGGGGTTGAAGTGGGCGTCGCTCGATGGCCAGCTGAGCGCGGATGCTGCGGTCTATCACATCGTCAAGGAAAACGTCCTGGCCAACGACCCCAGCGACCCTACCAACACCTTCAAGGTGGCTGCAGGTGAGGTGCGCAGCCGCGGGCTTGATATCAACGTGGCAGGCAACCTGACCCCAGAATGGCGCGTCATCGGTGGCTATTCCTATGTTGATGCCCAAGTCACCAAGGACACCAGCCTGCCCAGCGGTACGCGCCTTGCCAATATCCCGCGCAACACCTTCAGCCTGCTGAACACCTACGAGTTCCAGGACGGTTTGGCCAAGGGGCTCGGGTTGGGCGTTGGGGTGAAATACGTGGATGACCGTGCCGGCCAGACCGCAACCAGCACCTACACCATGGAGCGCTACAGCGTGGTGGACCTGCTGAGCTTCTATAAGGTCAACGAGCACGTACGCCTGAACCTGGACGTGAAGAACCTGTTCAACAAGGGCTATGACGAAGGCTCGTTCAACACCTACGCCTATCCGGGCGCGCCTCGTACGGTGCAGGCCGGGGTGGCCTACACCTTCTGACAGGCACTCGACCGGCTCGGCGGCCAGGCAGCCGCCGAGCCGGGCTGGTCATCAGAAGCCTTTGCTGTAGAACAGCGAGTACGACTCGATGCCATCGTTAGGCTGGCGGATGCCCGCGTTGGAGTAATGGATGGCGCGGATGCCGACCTTCTGCTCCGACGGCAACTTCAGGCCCAGGCCGATGCGGTCTTCGAAGTTGAAGGACGAGCCCATGCGCTGGTCGCCGACCCGGGTCTTGGAAAATGCTGCGATACCGATGCCTGCTTCGATGTAGGGGGTGTAGGTGAAGCCGCTGAATTCATAGGTGAACACCGGGCTGAAGGACAGCGAGTGGGCACCGCTGGCGTCACCGCCCTCCCAATAGGTGTAGCCCGCGTCCCAGTAGCCGGTCAGGTGGCCGACACTGGTCTCGAACCACTGCTTGTCCCAGTCGAAGGACAAGCCTGCACGGTAGGTCATGTCGCCTTGGCTGGTGACACCGACCGCGCCGGTAACCTGGGCAGCCTGGGCCAGGTTCGCCCCGGCGAAGGCCAGCACGGCGGCAGCCAACGAAGCAGCGATACGGGATTTCATCTATGACATCTCCTGATGGTAAGTGCGACAACTGGAGGCATGGACCCTGTGTCAGTTGGTTGCGTCAGCTTGCTGAACGCTGACCGAACGGCGCAGGGTTTAACCTCTCGAAATTTTTGGTAACCGAATCTCGTGTTTCGGTCACACGATGTAATAATTGCCGGATTATGGTCAGTTGTATAGGAACTTGGAAGTAGAACCGCTTGATATATCCAAGGCCCTAGCGTGACAGTCTGATGCATCGAGCCCGGCGACCGATGCCTAGACCGAACGCCTTCAGCATCGTTCAAATCTTTTCAAATCAGGATGATGAGATGCTTTCTTCAAGTAGATTCACGAACGTCGAAAGGCTGCGCGAGACCGTCCCACGGCGCCAGACCAGCCAGGTTTTCAGGTAACGGAAGTCTTCAGACATCGGCCAGGCACTGACCGTGCTGCACCCTGGCATGTTCTCCAGCATGGTGCGCGGCATCATGGCCAAGCCCGCACCGGCACTGACGCACGCCAGCATGCCGTGGTAGGACTCCATTTCGTGAATCTTGCGTGGGACGGCCTGATCGTTGACGAACCAGTTTTCAAAATGGTGCCGGTAGGAGCAGTTGGCGCGAAACGCGTAGATATTCTCGCCGTTGACGTCTTGCGCCCGGTTCACAGGCGCATGGTTGAGGGGCGCGATGATGACCATCTCTTCTTCGAAAACCGGCATGCCCTCCAAGGTAGGGTGCAAGACCGGCCCGTCGATGAACGCGGCCACCAGCCGACCCGACAGAACGCCTTCGAGCATGGTCCCGGAGGGGCCCGTGGACAGGTCCAGGTCCACTTTGGGATAGCGCTGGTTGTAGGCTGCCAGTACGGCCGGGATGCGCACCGCCGCAGTGCTCTCCAGAGAGCCCAGGGCGAACGTGCCCTGTGGGTCCTCCCCTGCCACGGTGCTACGCGCTTCCTGAACCAGGTCGAGGATGCGCCGGGTGTACTCCAGGAAGTTCCAGCCGGCCGGGGACAAGCGCAGGCGGCTTTTCTCACGTATGAACAGGTCCACGCCCAGGTCCTCTTCCAGTTGCTTGATGCGCGTGGTCAGGTTGGAGGGCACCCGGTGGATATGCTGCGCGGCTGCACTGATGCTGCCTTGCTCGGCGACTGCCTTGAACATCTCAAGTTGTATCAGGTCCACGGCTTTCTCCAAACGTGAATGAGTGACTCATTATTATTCAGTTTTCATTAAAGCCCTAGCCCACTAGTCTGAGCCCACTGCATAACTACAGCGAGAGTGCCACGCCATGAATGCGATCAGCAGCCAGACCCACGCCATCTCACTCGACCCGTTCACCGGCGAACAGATCGGCGCTTACCCGTTCGACACCGATGCCGCGCTCGAGGCGGCGCTAACGCGGGCCAAGTGCGGCTACGGTCAGTGGAGCCGGCTGTCGGCCGATCAGCGCAGCGAGCACCTCCTGGCCCTGGCCACTGCCCTGGAGGCGCAGGCAGAGACCTTTGCTCAGATGATCAGCCGCGAAATCGGCAAGCCAATCACGCAGGCACGGGGTGAAGTCAGCAAGTGCGTGGGTCTGTGCCGCTGGTACGCCGAGCACGGCCCCGCGATGCTCGCGCCTGAAGCGACCCAGGTTGAAAGAGCCCGTATCGAGTACCGCCCGTTGGGCCCGATCCTGGCTGTGATGCCCTGGAACTTCCCCATCTGGCAGGTGCTGCGCGGCGCGGTACCCGCGATTCTGGCGGGCAATACCTACGTGCTCAAGCATGCCCCCAACGTGATGGGCAGCGCCTACCTGCTGGATAAGCTGTTCAAGGATGCGGGCGTACCAGAGGGTGTGTTCGAGGTGCTCAACGTAACACCGGAGGGTGTGACACGCGCCATCAACGACCCGCGCATTGCGGCGGTGACCTTGACCGGCAGCGTGCGCGCCGGCATGGCGATCGGTGCACAGGCCGGTGCTGCGCTGAAGAAGTGCGTCCTGGAGCTGGGCGGTTCGGACCCTTTCATTGTGCTGGCCGATGCCGATCTGGATGCGGCGGTGCAGGCGGCAGTGATCGGCCGTTATCAGAATACCGGGCAGGTGTGCGCGGCCGCCAAGCGCTTTATCGTCGAACAGAGCATCGCCGAGGCCTTCACACGCAAATTCGTGGAAGCAACACAGGCCTTGAAAGTGGGCAACCCGCTTGAAGATGCGACCTATATTGGCCCCATGGCCCGCTACGATTTGCGTGACGAGCTCGATGGCCAGGTGCAGGCCAGCCTTGCCGAGGGGGCTACCTTATTGCTCGGTGGCCACAAAGTCGAAGGTGTGGCCAACGTTTATGCACCCACCGTGCTGGGTGATGTGACGCCGCAGATGACAGCTTTCAGGCAGGAATTGTTCGGCCCGGTTGCGACGATCACGACCGCGCGGGATGCCGACCATGCCGTGGCATTGGCCAACGACAGCGAGTTTGGCCTGGCTTCGACCATCTACACGGCCGACTATGCCTTGGCCGAACGGATGACGTCGGCGCTGGAGACCGGTGCGGTGTTCATCAATGGCTACTGCGCCTCCGACCCCCGTGTCGCCTTCGGCGGGGTGAAGAAAAGCGGGTTCGGGCGTGAACTGTCGCACTTTGGCGTGCGGGAGTTCACCAATGTGCAGACCGTGTGGTTGGATCGCAACTAAGGCGCTGTCTGGCATGAGAGCCGGGTTGTGGTCATGGCGTTTTAGCTTCGCGTGTTACATCGCGCGAAGCCGCTGCGCGGCCCCCCGATCTAGAGTCAAAGCTGAATGCGGGGGCCTGGCGCTGCAGCACCTTTCAGGCAGGGGGGCCCCTGCCTGAAAGAACGAGCAGCGTTCAGCCGAGGTGCAATTGTTACCCACCCGGCTGACCCTCACTCTCCATCACCCCCGCCCCTGATCTTTCACCCAATCGAGCATCCCACCCGGCACGATCAGCTCATGTCGAGCCCTGGAACACGCCGTGTACAACCCTGCCAGCAACCGAGCGCGCTCGTTGCGATTGCCTGTCACCTGTTGCGGCACCATCAGCTCTGGCGACACCATCACCCGCGCGAACTCCATGTTTCTCACATCCCGAACCCGCCCCAGGAACAGCTTGGGCGCCTTGTCCCAGCGATAGCGGCTCTTGGCCTTGGCAAAGTGCTGCGCGGTATACCCCTTGCCCAGCATCGAAGCCACCGCGATGAACGCCTTGTCGTCCCCTTTGTGCTCGGCCAGCGCCTGCCAGCTGGCGTACCGGAACAGCATCGGGTGCCGGGGCCGGGTGCCGTGGCGGTACAGCTCGATGCAGTCTTCCACGAACAGCTCGAAGTCCTTGCGTGCCCCGTGCAGCATCACGAACGCAACCCCAAGGTGCGTCAGGCGCTGGAACCAACCGAACAGGCCCCACTCGTCCTCGACGATCAAGGCCGTTGGCTGCTCGGGCACGGTCACGCCGTCGAAGAAACTGACGCGCGTGTAATGCTCGGCACTGCCGCTGAACGCGGCCTGGATGGCCGCCGGGTGCGCCTGAATCAACGGGTTGAGCACATTGTCCATGGCCGGCCCGACCCGCAACGAATGGTCGATGTAGCGTTGACGAATGAACCCGCCGTGGTGGGCGCTCAGGCCATTGAGGTTCTGCAACTCGTCACCCAGCGCAATCACCGACTGCGGGCTGCGGTCGAGCACCTCGAGCATGGGCGCTGACAATTCGTGGGCTTCGTCCACGATGACATGGGTATAACGCGCATCGATCAGATAGCCGGTCAGGGCGAGCAATTTCACCCGGTGATAATCACGCAGCGGCAACTGAATTTCCCTGGCCGGGGGGCGGATCAGCGCCTGCCAGTAAAGGCGCGCCGTTTCGAGCAGCACTTGCTGGTCCAGCGGCGTGCTACCGGGCACGGACGACGGCAAGTGGTGCAAGCCAATCTGGGCGTCGCCAGTGTGGCAAAAGGCGCGCACCGCGCGTACGCACACACCCACCACGTCGACTGCCGACAGCGGTCCGACATCGGGCAAGCCGAGCCAGCGCACGATCTGCGACTCCTGCGGGCGCCAGGACTGCCGGGTGCGATACGGGTCACGCAGTCGCCAGCCGGTACGGGTCAGGTCGCGGTTCAAGAGCTCATCGGCCAGTTGCCCGAACGTCATGGCCGTGTAGGCCGCGGCATCCTTTACCCGCGCCTGCAGCGCGCGCAGTTGCCCTTCGGTCAAGGCCAGCAGCAAAGTGCGCTGCGGATCGAGCAACCTGGCGAACTGATGAATCAGAAAGGTCTTGCCGGTGCCCGCAAAGCCCTGCACCGCCACTGACTCGTCCACCCCGCTGAGAAACTCACGCAACAGGCGGTTCTGCTGGTCACTGAGCTTGAGGTCACTGGCAAGGGACGGCAGGTGCACGGCATGCAGGGGCGTGACGCGCTGGCGATACAGGTCGGCGAACTGGTAGTTCCACTGCCCCTGATCGTCCAGCAATTCATCCGGCGAATAGGCGACCTCAGGCGATAGCAACGCGACGCCATTCTCGCCCAGCATGCCCAGGCCCATGGCGAACGCTTCGCGGTCGAACTGCTGCTGTACCTGCGCCTGAAAGCGCCCGGGCGCTGCCTGCTCGACCTGCTGGGCAATGCGCAGCACCTCGGCGAAGCGCCGCTCCTGGGCGTCGGCTGTGAGCGGCCTGGGTTGACGGGCCAGGTGCTGGACGAACAGCACGGCAGCCGCTTGCAGCACATCGGCAGCGGCCAGTGTATCGGCGCACGTGCCGCCGGCAAGGTTGTCGGCCTGGTCACTGGGCAAAGGCAGGTAGAACATCGGCACCTCAGGCGTTTATCAGGGCGGCACGATAGCAACTTTATCGCCCTGATGCAGGCACCAAACACCTAGGAGTTGTCATGCCGCAACTTGAGGGCTGCTCAAGCCTTGGCACGCCGTAACGTGTCACTGGGAAGTTCCTTGAACAAATGCCTGTAACTGTTTGAAAACCTTCCTAAATGCCAGAACGACCATTGCATCGCCACCTCGGCCACCGTGCCGCCGGCCCCATTCAACAAATCGCGCCGGGCGCCGTTCAGGCGTCTTAACCGCAACCACTGCGCAGGGGGCATCCCTGTGAAGGCTTTGAACGCCTGCTGCAACTGGCGTAGCGAAACGCCCGCAACGCTCGCCAGTTCGACCAGGTTAAGCGTCTGTTCGGGACAATCGGCGGCCCATTCACTGACACGGCGCATGATGGCCCGCGCCTCAACCTGTTGCCCCAGTGCCACGCCTTGCAGCCGCTGGCAGGCAGTGTCCAGAATGAACAGGCAATCGTGCAGCAGCTGCTCGGCCAGGGCTTGCCCCTGCACACGGCCCTGGGATTGCCCCAAGTGGGTCAGGGTGGCGCTCAGCCAACTGCCGAACAACGCCGTTTGCCCGCTGCCCAGCGGCACCATGAACAAGCCCTGAAGGCGTTCCAGGTCCAGCCCATGGCTGAGCAGGAAGGCCTGCTCGAACACCACGGCCACTTCCTGATAGTGCTCGGGGGTGATCCAGATGTTGCGGGTATGCTCATTGAGCAGGTACAGGTTGTTCTCGCTTCGGTCGAAGCAGAAGGTCAACGAGCCCTGCGGAGGCCGAAAGAATTGTTCCACGCGGGTGTTGAGACGTTCTTCGTACACCTGCAGCCCCTCCAGGCCCAGGCAGCGGAGCTCGCCGCTGAAATGACCCGGCGACATCTGCCGATAGTGCTGCTGCCACCCAGGTGTGACGCGGACCTGCTCGGTCACATCGTGAGTGTGGTAAGCCTGGACTTGCAAGGCATCTGCGGTATTCACGCGACATCCTTTGTGCACTCTTATGGTGCATTCAACAGCGTAGAAAGTGGATAGATCGTAGCCGGGACTGCGACCAAGATAGTCGCCAGCGCGTCGACTGGGAAGCCAATGGCTGTTCACCTGTAATGCCGCGCACTCACCGATAACCTCAAGAGGTCCGTATGAACGCCCCCTTCGATCAGTTGTCCGCCTGGCTGAAAGAGCACCGCATCACCGAGGTCGAATGCGTCATCAGCGACTTGACCGGCATCGCCCGCGGCAAGATCGCCCCTACTGCCAAGTTCCTGCACGAACGCGGCATGCGCCTGCCCGAGAGCGTGCTGTTACAGACCGTCACCGGCGACTACGTCGACGACGATATCTACTACAGCCTGCTCGATGCGGCCGACATCGACATGATCTGCCGGCCTGACCCCAGCGCGGTGTATCAAATCCCCTGGGCTATCGAGCCGACCGCCATCGTGATCCATGACACCTTCGACAAACAGGGCAACCCGATCGAGCTGTCACCTAGAAACGTTCTCAAGAAAGTGCTGCAACTGTATGCCGATAAAGGCTGGCAACCCATCGTGGCTCCGGAGATGGAGTTCTACTTGACCCAGCGCTGCGAAGACCCCGATCTGCCATTGCAGGTGCCGCTGGGACGCTCCGGGCGTGCCGAGAGTGGGCGCCAATCGTTC
The DNA here is from genome assembly GCF_900230165.1 of Pseudomonas sp. URMO17WK12:I9. Taxonomy (NCBI): domain Bacteria; kingdom Pseudomonadati; phylum Pseudomonadota; class Gammaproteobacteria; order Pseudomonadales; family Pseudomonadaceae; genus Pseudomonas; species Pseudomonas sp. URMO17WK12:I9. The sequence continues at coordinate 38,338 of NZ_OCMQ01000003.1, forward strand.
TCCATCGACGCTGCCAACGAGTTCGACCCGTTGTTCGAGGATGTCTATGACTGGTGCGAGCTGCAGGGGCTGGACCTGGACACCCTGATCCACGAAGACGGCCCGGCGCAGATGGAAATCAATTTCCGTCACGGTGACGCGCTTGACCTGGCCGACCAGATCACCGTATTCAAGCGCACCATGCGCGAAGCGGCCCTCAAGCACAACGTGGCGGCCACGTTCATGGCCAAGCCCATCACCGATGAACCGGGTAGCGCCATGCACCTGCACCAAAGCGTGCTCGACGTGGCCACGGGCAAGCCGGTGTTCGCCAACGATGACGGGAGCATGAGCCAGTTGTTCCTGCACCACATCGGCGGCCTGCAACGGTACATACCCAAGTTGCTGCCGATGTTCGCCCCCAACGTCAACTCGTTCCGCCGGTTCCTGCCGGACACCTCCGCCCCGGTCAACGTCGAGTGGGGCGAGGAAAACCGCACCGCAGGCCTGCGCGTACCCACCTCCACGCCCGAGTCGATGCGCGTGGAAAACCGCTTGCCGGGCGCAGACGCCAACCCTTACCTGGCCATCGCCGCCAGCCTGCTGTGCGGCTACCTGGGCATGGTCGAGCAGATAGACCCCAGCGCCCCGGTCCAGGGCCGGGCCTACGAACGGCGCAACCTGCGCCTGCCGATCACCATCGAGGATGCGCTGCAGCACATGGAAGATTGCCAGACCGTGCAACGGTACCTGGGCAAGTCCTTCGTGCAAGGCTACGTGGCGGTCAAGCGCGCCGAGCATGAGAACTACAAGCGCGTCATCAGCTCATGGGAGCGTGAGTTCCTGATGCTGAGCGTCTGACCCTGCAGGGGCCGCAGCGCGGCCCTTCCATACCGCACACCCACAACAATGCCAACGAGGTGTCGTCATGCATTACCTGAAAGCCCTGATCCCTTCTGCATTCACCCTGTTGTTCGCGGCCACCAGCCAGGCGGCGCCGACGGTGAGCGTGTACAACTGGACCGACTATATCGGTGACACGACGCTGGCGGACTTCCAGGCCAGCACCGGTATCAAGGTGGTGTACGACGTGTTCGACTCCAACGAGACCCTCGAAGGCAAGCTGCTGGCCGGTCGCACCGGCTATGACGTGGTGGTCCCGTCCAACCACTTCCTGGCCCGTCAGGCCCAGGCGGGCGCTTTCCTGCCGCTTGATCGCAGCAAGCTGACCAACTGGCAGCACCTGGACCCCAAATTGCTCAAATTGCTGGAGCAGAACGATCCCGGTAACCGCTATGCAGTGCCCTACCTGTGGGGGACCAACGGCATCGGCTACAACGTGGACAAGGTCAAGGCAGCATTGGGCATCGATCGAGTGGACTCCTGGGCGGTGCTGTTCGAGCCCGAAAACCTCAAGAAACTCAAGCAGTGCGGCGTGGCCTTCATGGATTCTCCCGACGAATTGTTCCCAGCCATGCTCAACTACCTGGGCATGGACCCGCGCAGCGAAAACGCAGCGGACTATCCCAAGGCCGAGGCGCGCCTGCTGGCCCTGCGGCCCTATATCACGTACTTCCACTCCTCCAAATACGTATCGGACCTGGCCAACGGCAACATCTGCATCGCGTTTGGCTATTCGGGCGATGTGTTCCAGGCGGCCAACCGCGCGGCGGACGCCAAAAATGGCGTGAAGATCGCCTACAGCATCCCCAAGGAGGGCAGCAACCTGTGGTTCGACCTGCTGGCCATCCCCAAGGATGCCAACAACCCCGAGCAGGCCCTGGCCTTCATCAACTACCTGCTCGACCCACAGGTCATCGCCAAGGTGAGCGCGACGGTCGGTTATGCCAATGCCAACCCCGACGCCAAGGCATTCATGGACCCGGCGCTGGTGAACAACCCCGAGGTCTACCCACCTCAGGAGGTGCTGGACAAGCTGTACATTTCCACGACACAGAGTCCGAAGATCATGCGCCTGATGACGCGCTCCTGGACCAAGATCAAGTCCAATCGCTGAGTGAGCACGCCCGATGACTTTACCTGCCGAACATGCCGCGTCCTACTATGCGGCCACTGCCCGTGATACCACCCGCTACCCGCACCTGGAGGGCGACATCGATGCCGATGTGTGCGTCGTCGGCGGTGGCCTGACAGGGGTCAACACTGCGCTGGAACTCGCCGAGCACGGCCTGTCGGTGGTGCTGCTCGAAGGCCGGCGCGTGGGCTGGGGTGCCAGCGGGCGCAACGGCGGCCAGCTGATCCGTGGCATCGGCCACGACGTCAACGGCTTCGCCCGGTACGTGGGCGAGGACGGCGTGCGGTATCTGAAGCAGGCAGGCATCGACTCGGTCACCCTGGTGGCTGAGCGGATCGCCCGCCATGGCATAGAATGCGACCTGCGCTGGGGCTTCTGCGAGCTGGCCAATACCCCCGCCCAGTTCGCTGCCTTTGGCGCCGAACAGCAGGAGCTGGCGGCGCTGGGATACCAGCCGCACACCTACCGGGTGCCGGCAGAGCGGCTGCGCGAGGTGGTGGGCAGCGACCGCTACGCAGGCGGCATGGTGGACATGGGCTCAGGGCACCTACATCCCCTGGATCTGGTGCAGGGCGAAGCTCGAGCGGCGCAGTCCCTGGGGGTGCAGATCTTTGAACAGAGCCCCGTACTTCGCATCGACCACGGCTCCACGGTAACGGTGCACACCGCACACGGCAAAGTGCGCGCTGCCAGCCTGGTACTCGGTTGCAATGCCCACCTTGAGGGCCTGGAACCCAGACTCAGCGGCAAGGTGCTGCCGGCGGGCAGCTACGTGGTCGCAACCGAACCACTGGAGGAAGCGGTCGCGAAGTCGCTCATCCCCCAGAACATGGCCTTGTGTGATCAAAAAGTGGGCCTGGACTACTATCGGCTGACCGCCGACAGGCGCTTGCTGTTCGGCGGTGCCTGCCACTACTCCGGGCGCGATCCTCGCGACATCGCCGCGTACATGCGGCCCAAGGTACAGCGGGTGTTCCCGCAGTTGGGCGAAGTGCGCATCGACTACCAATGGGGCGGCATGATCGGCATCACTGCCAACCGCTTCCCGCAGGTCGGACGACTACGTGATCACCCCAACGTCTACTATGCCCAAGGTTATTCGGGCCATGGGCTGAACGTCACACACTGGACGGCCAGGCTGCTCGCCCAAAGCATCGCGCTGGGGCAAAGCAAGGGGCTGGATGTGTTCAGCGCCGTGCCGCACCTCACGTTCCCCGGCGGCAGAGCGTTGCGCTCACCTCTGCTGGCCCTTGGCATGTTGTGGTACCGGCTGCGCGAGGCCTTGGGGTGAAGACGTTCAGGTATAGGCCAAGGGCCATGTGGTAGTCTGCGCCCCTTGAAATGCACGGTCACGCCGACCCTGCCAAAAGGAAGCGGGCCACCAGGCCCAGGCCAGATCAGGACCCCTCCCATGCTGTTCCACAAGAACATCAACGCCTTGCGTGCGTTGGCTGTCGTATCGGTCGTGCTGTACCACTTCAAGATCCCGGGGTTCTCGGCCGGGTTTCTCGGCGTGGATGTGTTCTTCGTGATTTCGGGCTACCTGATGACGCGGATCATCGTGAGCGGCCTGCACAAACAGCAGTTCTCGCTGATCGGCTTCTACGCGGCCAGGGCCAGGCGAATCATTCCGGCCCTGCTGGGGTTGTGCATCGCCCTGGCAGTGTTCGGGTATTTTTTCCTGGCAACGGACGACTACCGGGAATTGCTGCGCACCAGCAAGCAAAGCCTGCTGTTCACGTCCAACCATTATTTCGCCCGTGACGGCAGTTATTTCGACGCACCGCTTCAGGAAAACTGGCTGCTGCACACCTGGTCGCTGTCGGTGGAGTGGCAGTTCTACCTGATTTACCCAGTGATCATGATGGGCCTGCACAAGGTGTTTGCACTGCCAACCTTCAAGCGCCTTGTGTTGGCGCTTGGTGTCGGTTCCCTGGTGTTCTCGGCGCTCTACACCCCAGGCCATCCGGTCGCATCGTTCTTCCTGCTGCCCACCCGGGCCTGGGAAATGCTCGCTGGGGGGCTGGTGTTTTTGTATCCGCTCGCGCTTTCGCCCAGGGCCGCGGCACTGTGCGAAGGCCTGGGCCTTGCGCTGATTGCAGGCGCCCTGGCACTGCTGCCCCACGATGCTACTTGGCCGGGTTACCTGGCGCTGGTGCCGGTGATCGGCACCGTGCTGGTGATCCACGCCAATGCCAACAGCCTGTTCGCACGCAACCGGGCGCTGGCATTTCTGGGCAAGACGTCGTATTCGATCTACCTGTGGCACTGGCCTTTGGTGGTATTGCTCTATACCTGCGGGCTACTACACGACTGGCGCGCGGTGACCTGTGCGGTGCTGTTGTCGGTTGCGCTGGGCGCGGCATCCTATGGGTTGATCGAAAGCAGGACACGCGCCCTGAAGCGCCCGGTACTGGGCCTTGTCCGCTACGCGGGCATGGGCCTGGTGTGGGTGGCAACGGCCGGGGCCGTGGCCTCGGCGATCAAGCACAACCCGCAACTGCGCTGGACCCAGGATGACGGCAAGCCAGAATACGAAAGCAAGCTGTACGCACAGCACTGCGACACCAACGCGTACGGGGCCTCGCAGTGCGTGTTGGGCACCGGCGACATCTCGGCCCTTTTGCTGGGCGACAGTCATGCCCAGTCAACCGCTGCGGCCTTGATGCTGGAAAACCGCGGCGCGGCCATGGGCTGGGCCCGGGCCGGCTGCCCTACCCTGATCGACTTCGAAATGGGCGACAAGGACGTCGAGCAGCACTGCAAAGCTTTCAACGCCGACAAGTTCGCCAAACTGGCTACGGACTACCCCGGCGTCCCCCTATTCCTGTTCAGCCGGGCAGCGCTGTATACCGACCAGCGTCGGCACAGTGGCTACAGCGTCTATTTCAACGGCGACAAGCACCAAAGCGGCCCGGCATTCGAACGGCAGTTCATCCAGACCTACACCCAAACGGTCTGCATGCTGGCACGCAATCGCCCGTTGTATATCGTCAAGCCAGTGCCGGAAATGCCTTTCAGCGTCTACAAGGGCCTGACCCTGCAGCATCGGCTACTGGGCATGAACAGCGACATCGTTACGCCTGTCAGCGAGTACCAGGCCCGCAACCGCCTGGCCCTGGAAGCCATCGAGACTGCGGCCGAGCGCTGCCACGCAGGTATCGTCGACCCGGTGCCCTACCTGTGTCCGGACGGCAGGTGCATGGGTTCCAAGGACGGGAGGCCGCTGTATTTCGATGACAACCACTTGATCGACGCGGGCAACGAACAACTCAAGGGCCTATTCAAGCAGGCCCTGCACAGCAGCACGGGTTCGACTGCCGTGCGCTGAAGCGCAGGGTGCTCAACACTCGACGAACGCAACGGCCAAGCCGCCGCGAGAGGTTTCCTTGTAGTTGGCGTGCATGTCCGCCCCGGTGTCGCGCATGGTGCGGATGACGCGGTCCAGGGAAATGAAGTGCTCTCCATCACCGCGCAGCGCCATCTGCACGGCATTGATCGCCTTGACCGCGGCGATGGCATTGCGCTCGATGCAAGGTACCTGTACCAGGCCGCCGACCGGGTCACAGGTCAGGCCCAGGTTGTGCTCCAGGGCGATTTCAGCGGCGTTTTCCAGTTGCGCCGGTGTCGCGCCCAGCAGCTGCGCCAGGCCTGCGGCTGCCATCGAGCACGCCGAGCCCACCTCGCCCTGGCAGCCCACCTCGGCGCCGGAAATCGACGCGTTCTTCTTGCACAGGATGCCCACCGCCGCAGCCGCCAGGAGGAAATCCACCACGTCGTCATCGCAGGCGCCGGGGTTGAATTTCATGAAGTAGTGCAACACGGCCGGGATGATGCCGGCTGCGCCATTGGTGGGTGCGGTGACCATGCGACCACCGGCGGCATTCTCTTCATTGACAGCCAGGGCGAACAGGTTGACCCACTCCATGGCGCTCAAGGTAGAACCGATGACATTGGGCTTGCCCAGCTCTTGCAAGCTGCGGTGCAACTTGGCCGCCCGGCGCTTGACCTGCAAGCCGCCTGGCAATACGCCCTCGTTGCGCAGCCCATTGTCGACGCACTCGCGCATGGCAGCCCAGATGCGCAGCAGCCCGTCCCGCACCTGCGCTTCGGGTCGCCAGGCGCATTCGTTGGCCATCATCAACTGGGCCACGCTCAGGCCATGCTGGCCGCACAGCGCCAGCAGCTCGGCTGCGCTGTCGAACTCGTAGGGCAGCGTGACGGTTGGCGCCAGCCCCACGGGCGCGGTCAGCTCGGCCTCCTCGACAATGAAGCCGCCGCCCACCGAATAGTAGGTCTGGTGCAGCAGGCTGGTCTGCGTGTCGAACGCCTCCAGGCGCATGGCGTTGGGGTGATAAGGCAGGTTTTCATCGAGCAACAGCAGGTCGCGGGCGTAGTCGAACGCCACGGGATGGCTGCCGTCGACCATCAGGCAGTGCTCCTGCAGTACCTGGCCGATGCGCGAGTCGATGCTGGCAGGATCGATGCGGTCCGGCCACTGTCCCATCAGGCCCAGAAGGCAGGCCCGGTCGGTCGCATGGCCCACGCCAGTGGCCGAGAGCGAGCCGTACAGGCGTACTTCGACACGCTGGGTGCTTCGGAGCAGGCCCTGCTCGCGCAGCGCTTGGGCAAATGTGGCGGCGGCACGCATCGGTCCAACCGTGTGCGAACTGGAGGGGCCGATACCTATCTTGAAAAGGTCGAAAACACTGATAGCCATGCTAATACCTGACGGGCGGTTGCTGCTGCCAAAACACCCAACGCTTGGAAACCTAGGGCGCACAGGCCCGTTTCGCGAGATACTGCGCGCCTGTGCTACAAATGACCAACGAAACTTCCTAAGCCAGCCTTTAGCAGGACTAAACCATGAGACGTCAACTGACAGGGCAATCCTTCGTCTGGCTGCACGTGTTCGCCTGTGCTGCCCGCCACCTGTCGTTCACCCGCTGCGCCGAAGAGCTGCATATCACCCCAGGGGCCGTGAGCCAGCAGATGCGCCAGCTGGAGGAACGGCTGGGTTATCGGCTGTTCCTGCGCCGCGCCCGTGGCGTGGAACTGAGTGCCGAAGGCCAGCGCCTGGCGCAGACGGTGGCCGATGCCTATGGCAGCATCGAGGCCGAACTGCTGCGTCTGGATGCAGGTGAAATTCGCGGCACCGTACGGGTGCGCTCGATCCCATCGTTTCTGGCCAAATGGCTGACGCCGCGGCTGTCACGTTTCCAGCAGCGCTATCCCGACATCGAGCTGCGCCTAGTGGCCGAGGACAGCGCACAGGCACTGACGCCTGGGGATTTCGACCTTGCGATCGACCTGAATGACGGCAGCTACCCGGGCATGCTGTCGACGCCGCTGCTGGCCGAGCAGATCTTCCCGGTCTGCTCCCCGGCCCTGCTGCGTGGGCGCCCCCCGCTGCACGGGCCAGCGGACCTGGTGCACTACCCGTTGCTGCACGACATCACGGCGTGGCGAGGCAGCTCGGAATATGCCGAATGGGAGTTCTACCTGGAGGGCATCGGCGCGTCGGCGCAACCCGTTCGGCGTGGCCACACCTTCAACCGCAACCACTTGACCATCGAGGCGGCCATTGCGGGCCTTGGCGTGGCCATTGCCCGGCGTACTCTGCTCAACGACGAACTGGAGCGCGGCGCGCTGATCGTGCCATTCGGGGTCGCCATCCCCAACCACAAGCGCTACGTGGTGCACTACCCACCCGGCGGGTTGAACCAGCCCGGCGCGCGTGCGGTACACGACTGGCTGGTGGCAGAAGCGCAAGCATTTCGTGAATTGCATCCTCTGTCTGGCGCACCGCAAGACCTCTAGCGCAGAGCACCGGGGATGCTTGGAAGCGGTTAGGGTCGCTAATACGCCTGCTTGCCGGTAAAAGCGTTGAGGGTGCGCACCAGGATCACGAAATCCAGCCACAGGGACCAGTTGTTGATGTACTCGATGTCCGAATCGACGCGCTGGATCATCTGCTCGATGTCCTTGGTTTCACCCCTGAAGCCTCGCACCTGGGCAAGGCCGGTCATGCCCGGCTTGATGTTGTGGCGCGCAAAATAGTCGACGATGTCCTGGGAGTACAACGTGTCATGCTGCAACGCATGGGGCCTGGGGCCAACCAGTGACATCTCGCCCGTCAGCACGTTGAACAACTGTGGCAGCTCATCGAGGCTGGTGCGCCTGATGAACGCGCCGACCCGGGTCAAGCGCGGGTCGTTCTTCTGCGCCTGCTTGATCTGCCCGGCTTCGGGCTGGTGAACATGCATGCTGCGAAACTTCCAGATCCGAAACGACTCCCCGGTCCAGCCCGTGCGTTCCTGCCGGAAGAACACCGGGCCTGGGCTGTCGAGCTTGATTGCCAGGGCCACGGCCAGTAACACGGGCGATGCACACAGCAGAATCAGTGCCGCCAGGATGCGATCCTCGAGGTTCTTCAGGAACAGGCTCATGCCAGTCAAAGGGGTTTCGGACAAGGTCAGAACGGGAATGCCGGCGATTTCGCGCACGCTGTGATTGATCAGGCGCAGGGAGAAAATGTCGGGCACCCAGTTGACCGCGATGCACTTGTCGAGCAATTTGAAATAGACGTCGCTGATGACTTGCGAGCCTCCAAGGGGCGTTACCAGGTAGACCGTGCGAATGCCATGCTGGGCGACGATGCCGTCCAGATCACCGATATGCCCGAGCACCGGCAGGCGCTGCTTGCCTTGCTCAACGTCGTCGCCATGCGGCGCGGCCTCTGCGGTCAACACGCAGCCCACCACCCGTTCCCCGAACCAGGGGTTGCTGCTGATTTTCTGATAGAGAAAATTGGCCAGGTCCCCGTCGCCGATGATCAGGGCGTTCTCCAGGCGAGCGTGGGCGGTAAAGCGTTTTTGCAGTTCACGCACGGCAAAATGCAGGAACAGCTGGGCGATGTAGCCGATGACGAACAATTCCACCACCAGCAACCGTGAGTAGGTTTCGCTCTGCTTGGTCAGAAAGGCCATGACCACCAGGAAGCAGAACGTCGCTGACCACGCCTTGAACAGCCGGAACGCCTTGATCGACAGCCCGACGTTGGTGCGATAGATGGCGTAGTGATCGTAAATGACCGCCAGCGCCCCGATCAGCAGCAACAGCATGATGACGTAGTCGGATGTGATGTAGCCGAACTGGTCGTAGATCAGGTACCAGGCGATGCCGGTCACCGCTACGCCATCCAGACCGGCTTGCACGGCGTTGCTGACACTGCTTCTGCGCTGAAGCAAAGACCGGCTGCTTCGGGGTTCGAACACCATTTCAGACCTCATCGATGGGTGCATGGCCAGGGCCTGTGATCGCCCCTTGATACTGAAGAACAGCGTTGGCGAAGCCGGTAAAGCAGCAGGCGCGCTCGGATGTGTGTAGCCGTGATATCACTGTAGCAGCCCGTCCTTGGGTGCGCGGTGCCTTTGGGCGACCGCGCCATGTCGTCAGCCGCCAGGGTGCGGCGCTCGCTCTGCCTGGGCGAACCGCCGCGCGCGTGACAGAAATAGCGGATTGCCAACCACGTAGCGCATGAACAGCCGCCGTGGCTCGCACAACAGGCGGTACAACCATTCCGCACCCAGGCGCCTGATCCAGGCCGGTGCGCGATGGACCTTGCCGCCCATGAAATCCAGCACGGCGCCGCCGCAAACGATCGTGCACGCGAGGCCGGTGCGTTTGAGCGCAGCCGCCACCGCCTCCTGCTTGGGCATGCCCATGCCCAGCACGATGAGATCCGGCCGGTGCTTGGTCGCCAGGCGCAGGTAGGTCGGCACGTCGGCGAAGCCGTCATGCACCGAAACCGGCGTGACGCCATAGGTGGCAACGCAGCACTGAACAGCCTGCTCCAGGAAGGGCTGGCGGGTGCCCCAGAAGGCCACGCGGCGCCCACCATAGGCGTGCACCAACCGAGGAATGAAATCGGTCCCATTCATGTTCAACCCTGGCGCCAACCCAAGCTGCCGGTACAGCATCGCCATGCCCGAGCCATCGCGCAGCAGCACATCGGCCCCCAGCAGCGCCTCACCATAGGCGTCATCGCTAACGATCAGGTTCATGGCATGGGCATTGACGAAGCCCAGCACGGTCGGGGCTACAGGGGCAGCCAAGCCTTGCAGCAGGCGCTCGGCAGCCTCGTCGTCCTGGATCACCTGCAACTGGTCGATGACCGCGTGCCATCGTGCTCGCCACTGCTCACCGGCCATCAATCCTCCTCCCGGCGGGAGCGCACCCACTCCACCTGGCGTTTGATCAGAAAACCCACGTACACCGGGACCTTGCGCAAGGCGTAGAACGGCGCGTAAAGCAGCACCGAGAACGGAATCACGTCGCGGCAGAACCGCGCCCAGGCCAGCAGCACCGCAAGCGCCAGTAACAGCAACGCACTTAGCGCCATCCAGGCAGGTATCGCAATGCCTGCCACGGCGTAGGCCAACCAGGTAAGGGCGTTGAGCCCCAACAGCATCAGGACCAGCAAGGCCAGCGGAGGCACCAGCACGTCCAGCGTCAAACCGGCCAAGGCCAGGTTGCGCTGGCGCACGGCAGCCCAGGCGCGACGGGGCGCATCGGCCAGCATCAGCCCCAGGTGCCCGTGCTCCCAACGCGTGCGTTGGCTGTTCAGGCCCTGCTCGCTGGTCGGGAACTGACTGGTGACCAGCGCCTGCGGGCAGAACAATGGCGGCGTGCCACGCTGGCAGAGGTCCAGGCCCAACTTCACATCTTCGACCAGATGCCCGTTGGCCAAGTCCACGGCGGCCAAATCCTGCCAAGGGAACGCCATGCCTGAGCCCATCAACTGGCACGGCAGGCCCACCCGTGCCCAGCCACGGGGCCGGACCAGGTTCTTGACCCGCCAGGCGAACTCGGCCACCTGCACCTTGAGACCGGCACCAGCCGGCGCCTTCATGAGGTACAGCGCCTGCACGGGTCGGCCGCTCTGTGCGCAGCGACGGGCCAACTGCTCGAGCGCACCTTTCTCTGCACGGCAATCGGCATCGACGATGATCACCACCTGGCGTGGGTCGGCGGCCAGGTGACGCATGCCGAAGTCCAGCGCATAGCCTTTGCCCCGGCGCAAGGCATCCTGACGCACGACCACCTCGGCGCCGCCCTCCTCGGCCCGCCGCGCCGTGTCGTCGCTGCAGTTGTCGGCCACAACCAGCAGGCGGTCACCGGCTTGCAGTTGCGGCACGAGGCTCGCGAGCGTTGCGCCGATGATGCTCGCCTCGTCATGGGCCGGCACCAGCACGGCCACCTGCGGGCGCGTCCAGGCAGCGGCGGGTTGTGCACGAGCGGGCAGGTACGCCAGCAACACCTGCCCCAGCAGTACCAGCACCGGAACCGATACCAGGAACGCCAGTGCCCCCAGCAAGAACGTCAATACAGTGATCATGCCGTTGCCTTGAAATACTCGGCCAACCGGGCCGCCTCAGTGTCGACATCATGCCGTTCCAATACCCGAGCATGGCCGGCTGCGCCCATGCGCTGCAGCGCCTCGACGGGCTGCTGGAGGCACTCGGCGATGGCTTCGGTCAATTGTTCGACGTCGCCCGCCGGCACCAGCCAGCCGTTCTCGCCGGGGCGCACCAGCTCGGGGATACCTGCCACGTAGGTGCTCAGCACTGGACGGCGCAGCGCCATGGCTTCCATCAAGACCACGGGTAGCCCTTCGGCAAAACTGGGCAGCACCAGGGCACGCGCCGCCAGGATGTGCTCACGCACTTGCGCACTGCCAATCCAGCCAGTGATGCGCACCTGGTGCTGCAAGCCATGATGGGCGATCAACCGTTCTATCTCCCCACGCAGCTCGCCATCACCGGCCAGCACCAGTTCGAAGGCGATGGCACGTGCCGCCAACCGGGAGGCAGCTTCGAGCAACAGCAACTGGCCTTTCTGCTCGCACAGGCGACCCACGCAAACCAGTCTCGGCGCCTGGGGTATCGCCACGCTAGGCACTTCATGAAACGCACGCTCCAGACCGCAATGCACCACCTTGACCTTTGGCCAGTGGGCATGCGCCACCCAGCGATACAGTTGACTGCGTCCGTAGGCACTGACCGCTGCCACGAAAGCGGCTCGGTCGACCTTTTCGCCCAGGTGCAGGAACTGCGGTTTGTCGAACTCCTCCGGTCCGTGAACAGTGAAGCTGAAAGGCGGCCCACCCAGTGCATGGACGAGCATGACGACCTCAGCGGAGTTGGTGCCAAAGTGGGCATGGACGTGGGAGGCCCCGCTTTGCTGCAGCCAGAGCAGTACCTGACAGGCTTCGGCCAGGTACACCAAATGATACGGCCAGGCGCGGTCCGCCCTGTATCCCATGCGCAAGGCCAGGTTCAGGGTGTGCAGGAACCGCCGTGGCTGTGCCCGCAGCACGTGCCAGAGGGGTTTGAGCAAACCCGACAGCCCTTGCTGCAGCACATAAACCGTTTTGGCTTTCTCGCAGGCGTCCTCGGGATCCTGCACCTCGGCGTCCCATCCGCGCAGGGCAATGCGCTGTACCGTAATGCCCAGGCGTTCAAGCGCCAGGATTTCGCGCCGTATGAAACTGTGACTCACTTTCGGGTACTGATTGACGAAGTAAGCAATACGCATACAAATCCAGATCCAAACCCGCTTGATGACCCCCCGCGCCCGACAAGCCTTATGAACGGCCTTCTGTCAGGGGCGGAGCGTCCACTGCCGATGCATGCCCAGCGCATGCATCCCCTTGTAGTTCTTGTAGTTCATGGTTCCCGGCAGCGCCTGCCAAAGCCTCGTGCATGCGCGTGAAAACATCGTCGAGCAACGCCTGCCGGCGGCGGTACATGGCCCGTTTCTTGGCAGGAATATCCGAATCGGCGCGCTGTGCAGCCACCAGGGGCAGCTCGAAGAAACCGTTGCAGGGCGTCGGTTGGCCGCCGTGCTCCTGCCAGATAGCATCGTAGTCGGCCGCCAGTTCCCGGGCGGTGTCGGCGCCAAAATAAGGATGACGGTGGTGCCTGCAACGGTCGCTGACGGCCAGTATGCGATCGACCGAAAGCGAGCGCGCCAGGCATTTGAGCGCTTCGAGCACCAGGCTGCGCGGGCGCAGGCCTTCGAAATGCTTGGTCAGGTCGCGATAGATGGACAGGGATGTTTCGCTGTCGATGCCTTTGTGGATGCCTTGCACCGCGCCAATGAACAGCGTCAACGTGTTTGCGTCCCTGCACAGGGTGAAGGCGAGTGACGCGACCCGCAGGTCGCCCTGAAACAGGTTCAGGACCAACTCGCCTTCGCGTTTGAACCAGATCGGCCGGTCCAGTACCAGGCTGCAAGCGGGTGAATGATCCCCCAGGTCGCACAACACACGGCGTTCATCGCGGCCTGTGACCAGAAGCCCCGGCGCTTGTGCAGTCACCACTTCGAAATGCGAGGCCACGGCATCTAACCGTTGGGCCACGCTCCAGGCACTACTGATGTAGGGCCATTGCACCATGCCCAGCGCGTCGTCGCCCATGCGCTGGCGCCATTGTGGGCCCAGTGCAGTCGTCATGCGTCCCATGAAGCGCACAAGCGCGTGGCGATGGCTCATCATCAGCAGGGCCAGCGCGCACTTGCTCTTCACGGCGCGCGGGGTGAAACCGGGTTGCAACGTCGATACGCGGGTCACGAGGCGGACAAGCATCATGGGGTCATCTCACTTGTACTCGATCAGCGCTGATTTGCCGGGCAACAGCCGCTGGCGCCAGAATTTGAGTTGGCCCACTGCCTCTGGGAACTTGCCCAGCACCAGAAACAAGGCCTGCAACCTGCGTTGCCGGGGCGCCAGGGCGCCACGCCTGGCCAACCGCAGGATTTGCAGTGGGTACAGCAGCAAGAGCGCCAGCCCCCCTGCCCCGAACATCAGACAAGCCAACAGTGTCAGCAGCGGAATCCCCAGCCCCCAGACCCAGGCACGGCGGGACTCACGCACCCAGTGCCGCTCGGGTGCAGCACCGTGCAACCAAGCGCCTTCGGCATAGGCGTAGCCGGCGCGCATGCTGCGTCGCCACCATTGGCTGAAGCGCGTCATGGCCGCATCGTGCAGGGTCATTTCGGCGTCCAGGCGCCAGACTTTCCAGCCCGCGGCTCGCAAACGCACGCACAGTTCCGGCTCTTCGCCGGCAATCAGCCCCGTCCGGAAGCCCCCTACGCTGGCGAACGCCTGGGCGCGCATCAACGCGTCACCGCCACAGGCCTTGGCTTGTCCAACCGGGGTGTCCCACTCCAGGTCGCACAACTGGTTGTACACGCTTTGCTGGGCAAACCGCTCGCGCCGCCGCCCACAGACCACCGCCACCTGCGCGTGCCGTTGCAGGAAGGCGTGGGCAGTGGGCAACCACTGGGGGTCGATCTCGCAGTCGCCATCAACGAACTGCACCATGTTCAGGCCAGGCTGCAGCTGGTGCAGCCGGGCGAAACCTTCGTTGCGCGCGCGGGCGGCGGTGAATGGAATGCTCAAGTCCAAGGCCAGGACGTGCACACCCAACTGATGCGCGAGCTGAACCGAGCCATCGGTCGAACCGGAATCCACGTACACCACCGTATCGACACGGGCCACCAGCGCACGCAGGCAGCGCTCCAGGCGCTGGCCCTCGTTGCGACCGATCACCACGACGCCGACCGCCTCCAGTTGTGTGCTCACGGCATCACCTGCGTCGCGGGGCTGTGCCTGGGCTTGATCACGGCCGGCACGCCGACCGCAATGCAGTTGTCCGGCACATCCACCAGCACGACCGCATTGGCGCCGATCACCACATTGTTACCAATGCGTATATCGCCCAGGATCTTGGCGCCGGTGCCAATGTCGACATTGTTGCCGAACACGGGCGCCACAGGCCGATCGACCTGCTTGAGCCCCACCACCACACCGTTGCGAATGCGGCAGTCGTCACCGAACCGGGCATAGCCGCTGACGATGATGCCGCCGAAATGATCGATGACGAAATGCCGGCCCACTACCGCCTCGCAGGGCAGTTCGACCCCGGTCAGGATCTGTACCAGCTTGAACAACACCTTGTAGACCAGCGAACAGAGCTTGCGCAGCGGCGCGGGCCTCACGCCATACCGCCAGCGGCCAAATCGGTAGACCAGCATCACCCAGAACCCCTGGGCTCCCCAATCGCCCCCATGGGCCCGCAAATCGGCACGAATATTCTCGAACATGGTGCGCACTACCTTGTCGGCTGGGTGGCATAGCGGGTTTTGAACAGCAATGCCCACGTGGTGCGGCTGTGCAGCCAGCAGGCCCGCAAGGCCGCCCGCCCGCGCCGCTTGATCAAGGCCTTGAGCGCCAGTATCAGGTCACCCAGGCTCACCAGCAGCATATGCAGGGCAAGGCCGGCCCGACCGTGGTGCTTGCGAAAGTACAGCAGCTCGCTTTCTATCTGGTAAGCGGATATCTGCCGGCTCGCGGCTTCGAGCTGGGCCACCGACTTGGAGCTCTCGCCGCCGATGTGCACCACCGTGGTGTGCGGGTAGAACACCACCTTCCAGCCCGCTGCCTTGACGCGCTTGCAGTGGTCGACTTCTTCGTAATACAGAAAGAAACGGGGGTCGAACAGCCCGACCTGGTCGAGGACCTCACGGCGCACCAGGTAGAAACACCCAGGCAGCCAATCGCATTCGCGCACCGACCCATGGTCCCAGCTCATGTCATCAACGCGCTGTACGCCGGGGACGAAGCGTTCCAGGCCGGTGCGGGCAAGAAACACGTTGAGCGGTGTCGGAAAATACCGGCAGCTCGGTTGCAGGCTGCCATCGCGGCCTTCGAGCCGAACACCCAGCACGCCACACTCCGGGTGCGCCTGCATGTAGTCCAGGGTCTTGTGCAACGCGTCCTGGGCCACGAAAGCGTCGGTGTTGAGCAGCAGGGCGTATTGACCTTGCAGGTGGGTCAGCAACTGATTGTTGGCACGGCCAAACCCTACGTTCTGCCGATTGCTCAGCACCAGCGCCTGAGGGCAGACCTGGGTCAAGCGGGCAAGTGAGTCGTCAGCCGAAGCGTTGTCCACCACCAGGTAGCGCGCCAGGTGCTCGCTGTCGGCGCTGCGCAAGGCATCGAACATGGGCTGCAGCAAACCGGCCGTATTGAAATTGACCACCATCACGTCCACCGGCTTAGCCATTGTCGCTGTCCCCGAAGAAGTACTGGCGCCGCTGGGCCATCAGCATGGGCTCCACCTGGGGGTCAAAAGCGCCCTTGCGCTGCTTGACGATGTCGATCCAGGGATAGGCTTCGCAGCGGGCTTCCACCCGTTTGATCAGCGCATCGGTGGTGCAGATGAAGGCCGCTGGGTTACCCCCATAGACGGTGCCGGGCGGCACGTCCTTGGTCACCACGGCCCCGGCGGCCACGACGGAGTCCGGCCCGATGGTCACGCGCGGCATGACGATTGCGCCGTGACCGATGAAGCAGTTGTCCTTGATGTCGATGAAGCCGACCGAGTCCAGGTGCTTGCCGAAGCGGTGCTCGATCAGCAGCACGACGCCGTCATGGCCGATGAGGGTGCAATCGGACAGGCCCACGCTGTTGCCAATGCGCACCAGCGATGGGTCGGTCACGTTGCAACCCTGGTTGATGTAGACGTTGGTGCCCACCGAGTGAAAACCGCCCCAACGGGCCAGGTAGGTGCCCCATTCCAGCCCCGCTGGGTTGCACATTTTCTTGTACAAACCGCGTGCCCGTCCCGTGCGGTGGGCATACTGCATTACGGCTCTGCGTATCCATCCCATCATGCTGCCTGGCCTCGCAATCGATGCAACCTGAGTTATCCCTGGGCGGCGCCGGTCTCGTTCTTGTGTGTGCTGACCGCCGCACCCCTTGTCCTAAAGCCGGTGAATCACGCCGCGGCGCTCCTCTGGGCGCTCATGCGGGCATCGAGGTGTTCAGCCAGGCGCACGGCGAATTGCAACAGTGGCATGGTCGGGTTGGAGGCACCGCCGGTGGCGAAGATGCTGCTGCCGGCTGCATACAGGTTGTCGGTGCCGAACACTTTGCAGTCGCGGTCCACCACCCCATGACGGGCGTCGGCGGCCATGCGCGTGGTGCCCATGTGGTGGGCGTGCGGCGACAGCCTGAGCGGTATCGAGGTGTCGTAGACGAAGTCGTTGAGTTTGACGAACCCAAGGTTCTCCTTGGCCCACTGGGTCGCAAGTTCGGTGCCGATGCACTTGATCGTATGCCGGTCCTGCTCGTCGAGTACCCAGTTGACGTTGACCTTGGCCACGCCCAGCGCATCCTTCTCGTCGAGCAACGAGATCCGGCTGTGCAGGCTTGGGAATTGTTCGATCATGGTGCTGATGATGCCATCGCCCGGGCAGCTGAAGCTGGCGACGAAGGCCACCTTGCTGGCCACGCCCATGTCACAGGCCAGGGTTTCCAGGAAGTACTTGACCTCGGCGGTACGGCCGTAGGTTTGCACGTCGGCCAGCAGGGCCGCGCGCACATTGCCCTTGCCGATCTTGAAATGCTCGATGAAGGCATCGGTGGTGTAGTACTCGCGCGGGTCGGGATCCAGCCCTGACTTGAGGATGAACGTGCCCATGTCGATGTTCAGGTGCTCCATGAAACAACGGCCCACCAAGCCGTCCTGGCTGATCACACCGGCCGCTGCCAGGGAGCTGCTGTTGAGCAGTTGCCGGGCGTTCTCGATGGCGCCTGCGGCGAGGATGAAATGCCGTGCGACCTGACGCTGGCGGTTGCCAGCGTAGTCCGACAACAGCACTGCCGCCAGCCGGCCAGAGGCGGGGTCGAATTCGAGGTCTACGCAGTTGCAGTTGATGAACACGTCCAGCCCTGGGGTTTGTTCCAAGGCGGTGGCGTACTTCTGGGCAAATCGGGTTGGGGTGCTGAGCAGGAAGCGGTCCGGTTCGAACTCGTCGCCGTCCAGGCCCGTGTTGATGGCATGAAAGTCGGCACCGGCGGGCAGGTCGACGATGTCCATGGCGGCGGGCAGGTAGCGCGCGATTTCGGCGTACTCAATGGGCCAGCCCGGCAGGTCACCTGGCGGTGCGATGGAAAAGTCGGACGGGCTGAAGGGTCGGCACCGGCCTGCCCAATGGTTTGAAGTGCCGCCTAAATAACGTAGCCGGGTCTGCTCGGCATACAGCTGCAGCCCGCTGGAGGTGCAGGCATACAGCTCCTGAGAGCGAGGTGCGTAGTCATGGCCGCCCCCCTCGGCCAGCAGCACGCTCCAGCCTGCGGCCGCCAGGCGCAGCCCCAGCGTGATGCCGGCCGGGCCGGCGCCGATGATGCACACGTCGTAACTGTCGCGCAGCGTCTTGTGTTCCTGGAAATCGGTGATCATGCCGACGGGCTCTTGAAATACTGAGACGGCAATACCCAGCCATTGATGACCACGAACGCCTCATTGGCCTCGGCGGTGGGCCGGGGCAGCGTTTGGCCGGCGACCGCTGTCACTGGGCCCAGCACAGCGCCTGCCGCCCCCACCACCGCGCACCCCTTCAGAAAGCCCCTACGCCCTACTCGTGACGCACACACGCTCTGCTTGCCCATGATTACCTGGCCATCCTCACGAAATTCCTACAGGTCGCGCTCAGATCCACTCGAATAAAGCGGTCAATCCAGCCCCGCACAGCGCCCCGGCCAACAGGGCCGGCAGCACTCCAAGCTCGCGCTTGAGGCTGAACATTCCCAATTTGCTGTTCACGTAAACGATCAACACCAGTGTGGGCAGCGTGTGCAGGGCAACGCCCCAGATCGCCCAGTCCACCCCACCGAAATACAGCAGTACCGGCAGTAACCCCCACAACGAGACCAGGCGAATGATGTTGTCCATGGCCTGGTACTTGGTCAGCCCCAAGGCGATCCAGACCTGATGGGCCAATGTATAGCGCAATGTAAGGAATGACAGCGAGAGAATTGCGAGCATCGGCCCTGCTTCACGGTACCGCTCGTCGTACATCCAGCCAATGAGCAGCGGGCTGGCGGTCAGAAACCCTCCGCAGATGAACAGCACCAGCAGGTCCACCAATAGCCGAAAACGGTGATACAGGGCTACCAGACGCTCGCGATCATCAGCACGAGCCGCTTCGCTGAACGCCGGCAGCGCAACGGCGCCGACCACCTTCATGATGGCCATCTGCACTGCCCCCAGAATCAGCACGGCGATGGAGTACACGCCCAGCTGCGCCGCCGTCATGCTGGCACCGAACCAGATGCGGTCGCCATACATGGCCAGGACCCCGACCATCGAAGACAGCAGGATCCAGCGCCCGAACACGATCAGCTCGTTCAGGGCGGCGCGGTCCCAGTGCAGACGATTGCCAGGGCCCTCCAGCGCAGTGTGGCCCAGTACCGTCCAGGCCAGGGCAGACACCAGGCCAGCGCTGACCAGCGCCCAGATGGAATGGGTCAGGTAGCCCACCACGAGCATCACCAGCAGGCCCGCGACTTGCGATGCCAGGTCGACCAGCACCACGCGCTTTTGTTGGAAGGTTCGCACTGCCACGTCTATCTTGGTGGACTGAAAACCCCAGATCACGGCAGACAGGCCGGTGATGGCCAGTACCGCCGGCAAAACCGGGGCCGCGTAGGTCGCGTCCGCAGGCCACAGCTCAGCCACCTGCGCCAGCCATGCGCCCAGGGCAAGCAGCAAGGTCAAGGCGAACAGGATAAAGCCGCGAATGATCTGGACAGTCCAGGCCGTGTTGAGGAAAACGGGGTCGTCACCTCGATGGCTCTGGATGATGTTCTGGCGCAAGCCAACATCGGAGAGCAAGTGAAGCAGTACCGAAACCGTGGTGGCGATGACCATGACCCCGAACATCTCGGGGACCAGGATACGCGCCATGATCAGGTTGCCGCCCAGGCGCATCAGTTGGGAAGCCACTTGCGAGACCAGGTTCCATGACCCCGCCCGCAAGGCCCGCGAGCGCAAGCTTGCGGTGGCTGACACCTCAATCGACGGCATGGGTTCTATCTCTGACTAGATGGCTAAAAGTCACTATAGTTTCAATCAGCCATGATGCTAGCCGTGGCCCACCGAAAGGAAGGTGTAAATAGCTGATGCCTGAACATTTTCGCGCGTTGATCGTCATCCTGTTCCTGGCCAGCGTGGTATTCGTGCTGGCTCGGCGTCCTGCCACCGACCTGATCCCGCTGCGCGATTTCAAGCGCCGGCGCAACCTCTGGTTCCTGCTGACGGTGCTGGCATTCGTCTCCCACAGTTTCTGGCTGTACCTGGCGGCAGGCGGGCTCATCCTGTACCTGGCCGGGCGTCGTGAACACAACCCCATGGCGCTGTTCTACCTGCTGTTGTTTCTGATCCCACCGGCGGCGGCGCAGGTTCCGGGGTTCGGTGTGGTCAACTACCTGGTCGACCTCAACCACATCCGCCTGTTGACACTGTGCGTGCTGCTACCAGCCGCCCTGGCCTTGCGTCGGCAGCCGGACACGCTGCGCTTTGGCCGCACCTGGCCAGATCGCCTGCTGGCGGCAAGCCTGGTGCTGATGAGTGTGCTCTATCTGCGCGAAACCACGCCCACCGATACCCTGCGCCAGGCCCTGTACCTGTATGTCGATGTATTTCTGCCCTACTACGTGGCCAGCCGTGGGTTGCGCCAGGTCAGCGACTTCAAGGACGCCATGCTGGCCTTCGTCCTGGTCGGCTTCCTGCTGGCGTTGATCGGGGTCGCCGAGTATGTACGCCACTGGTTGCTGTACAGCGCCCTGATCGACGCCATGGGTGTGCCGTGGAGCTTGTCGGGCTACCTGAGCCGGGGCGGCGCCCTGCGGGCCAGTGTCACCACGGGCCAGGCCATCGTGCTGGGTTATGTCATGAGTGTCGCCATCGGCCTGTTCCTGTTCGTGCAAGGCTATCTGCGCCGGCCGTTGCATCGCTGGATGGGCGCGCTTTTGCTGGCTGCCGGTCTGTTCGCGCCGCTCTCACGCGGGCCCTGGATTGGCGCTGCGGTGATCGTGGTGGTGTTCGTGGCGCTGGGCAGGGGGGCCGTGCGGCGCCTGGCCCTGCTGGCAACGGCGGGGGTGCTCGCCCTGCCGCTGCTCGGTGTGATACCGGGTGGCGATAAGGTGCTGGACCTGCTGCCGTTCATTGGCAACCTTGAAAAAGAGAACATCACTTACCGCGAGCGGCTCATGGACAATGCGTGGATCGTCATCCAGCGCAATCCGCTGTTCGGCTCGTTCGATTTTCGCAACACGCCCGAAATGCAGTCGATGATCCAGGGCGAAGGCATCATCGATATCGTCAACTCCTACATCAACCTGGCCCTGCACGTCGGCTTGGTCGGGCTCGGGCTGTTCGTGGCCTTCTTCGCCATGGTACTGCGCGGCATCTACAAGGCCATGCGCAGCTTCGACGACAAGGACGACGAACGTCGTCAGCTTGGCCGGGTGCTGCTGGCGACATTGATCGGCATCCTGGTGATCATCTTCACCGTCAGCAGCATCACGTTCATCCCGGTGGTGTACTGGTCCATCGCAGGGTTAGGCGTGGCCTATACCCACATGGTCCGCCGGCAGCACTCGCTCGCTACGCCCTCTTACGACATCCCCTCTGCGCAACCCAGGAGCCTTTCATGACCCTGTCTGCCTTGCGTGCCGTGCTGTGCCTGACCGCCCTTTGCTCCCTGGGCTTACCCACGAGCGTTCGGTCCGAGGCGTGGCAGGTCAGCATCGATGAGCAAAACGGCCTGCCGGTGGTGACGCAGGGCGGCGGGCCAGTGATGAGCGCCAAGTTCGACTTCTGGGCGCAGGACTGGAGCTGGACGGGTTTCCAGACCGCCCTGAGCGTCGATGGCCCCGGGCGCTACACCTTGCAGGGGCTGAACAAGGCCCTGGATTTCGAGCTGAAGGCGGCGATCACCCAGGTGCAACCGCAAACCCTGGCGTGGGACTTCGACCTTGACGCCCATAGCCGCCAGCGCGATGTGATTGGCGGCGGCATGGTGTTCCAGTTCGATCCTGCGCAGATCGCGGGGGCCATGGGTGCCCCGCAACTGTTGGCCGACAACCGCGGGTGGTCCTGGGGCGGTGCCGAGCAGGGCAGGCGTGTAGAAATGCGTTTCGACCCACCCTTGGCCAAGGTCTACTTCGAGCGCGGCAATCCTTCGGAGCTGCGCGCCTTCTTCTACAAGGACGCCATCGCTGCCGGCAAGCAACAGGTCAAGGCGGTGCTGAACGTAACCGGGGACATCGCACTCGCGCCCACCCCTACCGAGCGCTTCGGTCTGGTGGACCCTACAGCCTGGCCAGAGGACCAGGTGGACTGGCGCACATCCCCCGTTGACCTTTCGTTTCTCAATGCGCGGCAAAAGCCCGCCGGCAAGCACGGCTTTGTGCAGGCGCGCGGGGAACAACTGGTGTTCGAGGACAATACCCCCGTGCGTTTCTGGGGCACCAACCTGTCGGCTTACGCCCTGTTCAAGAGCCCTGACGAGGAGATTGCCCAGCAGGCAAAACGCCTGTCGGCGCTGGGCTTCAACCTTGTACGGCTGCACCATCACGACTCCCCCTGGGTGAGCCCCAATGTGTTTGGTGACGGCACGCAGGTTCGCGACACCCAGCAGTTGGACGCCGAGTCCATGCGCAAGCTTGACCTCTGGATCAAGGCGCTCAAGGACGAGGGCATCTACATCTGGCTGGACTTGCATGTGCAGCGCGCTCTGACCGCCCAGGACGGTATCGATGACTTTGGCGAACTGGCCAAGGGCCAAGCGCGGGTCGACCTCAAGGGCTACGCCTACGTCAACGCCAGCATCCAGCAGGCGATGAAACACTTCGCCGCTCAGTACCTGGGCCATGTAAACCCTCTGACAGGCCTGGCCTACAAAGATGACCCCGCCATCGCGGCCATCCTGCTCACCAACGAGAACGACATCACCCAGCACTACGGCAACGCCCTGCTGCCGGACAAGGACGTCCCCCGTCACAGTCAGCGTTACATGGCCGCTGCCAAGGCGTTCGCCAGCCAGCACGACCTGCCAGCGGACCTGACCTGGCGGGCCTGGCAACCTGGGCCCTCCAAGCTGTTTCTCAACGACCTGGAGCAGCGCTTCAATGCCGACATGATCGCGCACTTGCGCGCCCTGGGGGTACGGGTGCCGATCGCCACCACCAGCACCTGGGGCGGCAACGGCCTGAGTGCCCTGCCCGCCCTCACGGTGGGTGATGTCATCGATGCCCACAGCTACGGCGCCAGTGGCCAGCTGGAGAAGAACCCGTTGACCAGCGACGGCTTGATCGACTGGCTGGCCGCCGCTCAGGTCGTGGGCCAACCGTTGACGGTCAGCGAATGGAACGCCGAGCCTTTCCCGTTGCCTGACCGGCATTCCCTGCCGCTGTACATCGCCGGAACCGCCAGCCACCAAGGTTGGGACGCCATGCTGCAGTACGCCTACAGTCAACAGGCGTTCAACCCCGGCTGGCGCACGGCAGACAACTGGCATGCCTACAATGATCCGGCATTGCTTGCCACGATGCCGGCTGCCGCACTGATGTACAGGCGTGGGGACGTTCAACCCGCCAGTACCCGCTACGTGTTCGCGCCGAGCCCCGAAACCCTGTACAACCAGGACATCACCCCACGTACCTCGGCGCTGCTGCGCACGGCGGTGGGCCTGGGCCAACTTCAGATCGCCTTGCCTGTCACGCCCCAGCTGCCATGGCTCAAACCTGCGGCCATTGCTGACGGGGCTACCGTGCTGCACGACCCTGCCCAGGCGTTGCTGCCGGCAGACGCGACCGAGTCGGTGAGCGATACCGGCGAGCTCAAGCGCAACTGGCAGTCAGGCCTCTACACCATCGACACGCCCCTCACCCAAGCGGCAACGGGCTGGCTGGGCGGGCGTACGGTCACCCTGGGGGATGTCCAGGTTCAGGCGAGCACACCCTACGCCAGTATCGCCGTGCAGAGTCTCGACGGTGTGGTACTGGGCCAGTCGCGCAGCCTGCTGGTGTCCCTGGGCACGCGAGCGGTGCCCCAGCCTGAGGAAAACACGCGCTTTCATGTCGAACCGCTCAAGGCCCAGCTGAGCATCAAGGCGCCTGCCGGGTTGAAGCTGTTCGCCCGCGATGCCCAGGCGCAGCTCAAGCCCCTGCCCGCCAGCTACCGTGATGGGCGTTATCACATCACCCTGGATGGCACCTACATGTCCAATTGGCTGTTCTTGAAATAGGGCAGATGGCCATCTACGCTCATGGCACCTGTTAGCCGAGCATCCCGCCTGCATGTCCCAGGGACGGTTCACGGTGTCTGTCGACAGCGGCTTCGTGGAGGTGTGGATGAGGTACCTGGTAGTGGGGGGCTCGGGCTATATTGGCTCGCACATGGTCGGCTATCTGTTGGCTGCCGGGCATGAAGTGGTGGTAGCGGACCTGGTATCTCCAGGGCCGGGCATTCAGTGGGCCAGGTTGGACATCGCCGATGAAGCCGCGCTCAACGTGCTGTTCGGCATGTGCACGTTCGACGCGGTCTTTCATTTTGCCTCGTTCATCCAGGTGGGCGAATCGGTCAGCGCTCCGGGCAAGTATTACCAGAACAACGTCGCCGCTACCCTGTCGCTGCTCCAGGCGATGGTCAGCGCAGGAATCAAGTGCCTGATTTTCTCCTCCACGGCGGCTGTGTATGGGGATCCGCAGTACGTGCCTATCGACGAGGCCCATCCCAAGGCGCCGATCAACCCGTATGGGCTGAGCAAGTGGATGGTGGAACAGATCCTTGAGGATTTCGATCGGGCTTACGGGCTCAAGTCGGTATGCCTGCGTTATTTCAATGCCGCAGGCGCAGACCCGGCGGGGTTGCTCGGCGAGCGTCATGAGCCGGAGACACATCTGATCCCCCTTATTCTCCAGGCCGCCTCTGGCCGGCGCGAGGCAGTGACGGTATTCGGCCGGGACTACCCCACCCCCGACGGCACGTGCATCCGCGATTACGTACATGTGACCGATCTGGCCTGCGCCCATGCGCTGGCCGTGGACTACCTGCTCGACGGCGGCGAGCGTGCAGTGTTCAACCTGGGCAATGGCCTGGGCTTCTCGGTGCAGGAGGTCATCGATGCGGCCAGGTCCGTGACGGGCCAACCCATCACCGTGCTGGACGCACCGCGCCGCGCAGGCGACCCGCCCCGATTGGTGGCCGATGCCAGCAAGGCCATGCAGGTGCTGGGCTGGCGGCCTGTGCACGCAGACCTGGAAGTGATCGTGGCGCACGCCTGGCAATGGGAGCGGCAGTACCCATGGCCGGCAATGACATGGCGTTGAGCGTCCATCGGGGCTGCCCGACGGCGCCCCTTGAAAACGCTCAATAATAGGGCTGCGGTTTTTCGTCGGCCTTATTCAGGACGGTGCCAATCAGGTTCGCCGTGCCCAGGTGGTGCAGGCAGTCCTCGATCTCTTTCTTGGTGTTCATGCCGTTGGCCACCACCAACAGCACGCAGTCGAACGTGGGTAGTACGGTGATCGCATCGTCGGAGCTGAGCAGCGGTGGCAGGTCGAAGATGCAGATGCGCGAGGCATAGCGATTACGCAGGTCGCTGACCAGGTGAGTGACCTTGGGTGAGCACAACACTTCGGTCGACATGGGTACCGGCACCCGCGTCGGCAGTACGACGAAACGAGGCAATGTGGGGTTCACCAGGCATTCCTGCAGCGGCGCCTGATCATCGAGAAACTCGTTCAGCGAGCAGTCCATGGGCAGCCCCAGGCTCCTGCCGACGCGAGGACGGCGCAGGTCGAAATCCACCAGCAAGGCGGTGCGGGTGGTGTAGTGGGCAATGCTCATGGCCAGGTTGATGGCCAGTACCGTCTTGCCCGCTTCGGGCGTGGGGGAGGTAATGGCCAGGGTACGCCAGCCGTTTTCCTCCATGGTCCTGAGCACCTGGGTGCGCAACAGGTCAATGGGCCCGTTCATGCTGGAGTTCTTGTTGTAGGCGACAATGCGGTGACGTTCCAGGTGATCGGCCTTGAGCGCCACCACCTTGGTATTGACGTAGTCGAACTGCCCCGGGACCTCCGCAAGCGCGGTACCCGGTGCCGGGTTCACGGCCTGGGGCGTACCTGGAGTGACCGGGTGAAGGGTATTGCCATGAGCCGGTGTATTCCTGTCCATCACTGCTTTCCTATGCAAACCTGGAGGTGAGCTTGAGCAACAGCACATCCAGCGGCATGTAGAAGAGGTGTACCAGCCCTACCAGGATAGCCACCAGGCACAACGCTGCCAGGATCAGCCCGTTGCGCCAGCGCTTGCGCCTGGCCACGTCGGCGCGGGTGTCGATATAAGGCAGCGCCACCAGCACGCGCCTGCCAAGCAGGTTCTCCAGGGCGCCAACGCCACGCACGCGCTGGTTGAGCATCTCCAGCAACATGACCAGCGCCCCACCACCTGCCGGCGCCAGCACCAGGCCCAGTGCCGCGATTTTCTTGCGGTTGGGCTTGATCGGCTTCTCGGGCATCAAGGGCGGTTCGAGCAGCACGAAACGCTCGGCCTTGTTTTCCTGCTCAAGGCTCTCGGTAATCTTGGCGCCCATTTCCTTGGCCCGGATTTCCTCGTACTTCTTGCGCGCGTTGTCATGGTCGCGCATCAGCGTAACCAGGCCGCGCTCGACCTGCGGCGCTTCGAGAATCTCGGCTTCGTAACCTTCCATCTTGCGGGTCAGCTCGCGCTTCTGCTCGGCCAGCGAGGCAATGCGTACCTGTGCCGCGCTCATCTTGGCCCGTACGCGTGCCGCATCCAGGCTCACCGTCGAGGCCACGCTACCGGTCTGGCCACTGGCCTCCAGCGCTTGAATCCTGCGTTTGACCGCCGCCACGTCGGGGTGCGCTTCTTTGTAGCGGGTCAGCAAGCGGGCATATTCGGCCTTCAGGCTCGCCAGGTCCTGGGGCTGGTCGGCGCCCGCTGGGCGCACGCCCTCGCCGGTTTTGGTACCTAGGCCGGCATTGGCGGCGGACAGTTCAAGCTCCAGGTAGCGCAGTTCCTCCTGGGCCGCCTTGTAATCGCGGTCGACCTCCCGGAACTCGAGCTCAGCCCGCGAAAGCATGTTCATGCGCAGCGTCTGATGCTCAGGTAACGCATTGGCGTGGGCCTGCTTGAAGTCGGCCAGCTGGTTCTCCAGGCTGGCCAGTTCTGCCCCCAGCTTGTTCGCCTCCTGGGTCAGAAACTCGGTGGTCTCGTTGGCCCGTTCGGTGCGCTGCTTGAGGTTTTCGTTGAGAAACAGCGTGACCAGTTCATCGGCGACTTCTTTGGCCACCTCTGCCTGACGATGCTCGAAAGACACGTTGAAGGCCACCGTCGCCTCGCCGCGCCCGCGCACGAAGGTGGTCAGCGTCTGGACCGCGATGGCGTTGCGCATTTGGTCGATCTTGTCGCTTTCGCTCAAGCGCTTGTCGGCAAACAGTCCGTACTTGTCGATGATGCGCAGCAGGTTCTCGCGCGTCATCACCCGCTGGCGAATGACCTCGATGCGCTCGTCGGCAAAGCTGGTGGTGTTGGTCGACACCAGCTCGGGAGATATCTGCTGCGACTCCACCAGGATCGTGCCGGTGGACTGATAGATCGGTGGCACCGTCAGCGCCACGGCGACGGTGGCAGCCAGGATAACGGCTGCGCTGACCCCCAACACCACGGCCCGGTCCTTGATAATGGCGATGTAATCTCTGAGAGAGAGCTCGTAATCGGACTTCATGGGGCCACCTGCAAGCGGTTCAGATGTCGGGATAGCGGTATGTCAGGGTCAAGCCAACGATCGTGGCGGTCGCATCGCCGTCGAGGTCCTGCTTGCGCTCCTTGTACGTCAGCGCCAGGCGCAGGTCCCAGTAGGGGGACAATTGGCGGCTGGCCCAGAGGCTGTAGATCTGCAAGGTATTGGGTATCTGGCCCTTGCTGTCCTGCCAGGCGGCGTCGGCGCCGACCCGGGTCAAGGGGTCGAGCGCATAACTCCAGACCCCACGCACCTGATCGAGCTGGGCAAACCCGCCTTGGGCACTGGCTACCGTACTGCGCTCGACCGTCAGGCTGGCATCGCTGCGTGCGCCGGTGTACAGCAGCGCCACGCCGCCCTCCCCGCGCCGGCCCCCCTGACTGCCCGATACCTTGTTGACGCCCAGGTGCGCATCGGCGCTGAATGACTCTGAGAACTGGTACTTGATCCCCACCGCCGGGCTGTAGCTGTTGGAGGCCGTGGCGGTCAGGTCGTCCTCGGGTTCATAACGCCGGGCACCGAAACGGGTATAGGCATCGGCGCGCTCGCTCAAGGCGTAGGTCCAGGTCAGGGTATTGGCCAGCTCGTCGTAGCCAGTCAGGCTGTTGATATCGTAACGGGCGCGGTTGTAGGTGGTTTCGTTGCTCAGGGTGCTGCGTTCGGTGATCGCCTGGCGCCAGTTACCCGTCAAGGTGTACAGCTTCTGCGTCCCATCGGTAGTAACAACGCCGGTATCGAGCACGGTACCCGACAGCGTCGAGGTTTCGTTGTAGCGGGCCAGCAGCCCGAACTGCCCGCGTTCGGTGGTGCGTTGCCAGCCCAGGCTGATGTCTGGGTCTTCGCGGTCATCGACGACGTTGGTGTCGGAGGAGCGCAGAATATCCAGGCCCAGACCTAACCGCAGTTCATCTCGGCCGAAACTGCCGATCAGGGTGTAGTCAGGTGCAATCAGGGTACGTGTCACGCCTTTTTCGCCCGACGATAGCAACAGCGGGTTGCTGTCGTGTTCGACCGACGTCGGTACCACCACCGTCGACTGCCAGGTAGCGGCCTGGGTTGAGTGCGCAAGCGGCAAGGCCACAATTGCCGCGGCAATGCGAGTTGTTCTTGGAAGAGGCATCAAGTCTACTTATTAAAAGGCATGATCAAGGAACGACCAGCGTGTCACCGGCCTGAAGTTGAATATTGGTCGACATGTCGCGGCCCGTCACCAAATCCTTGTATCGCACGGGCAGGATTCTCTGGGACGTGCCGGTGCCACGCACGACCATTATTTCGCTTTCATCGGCAAACTTGTCCAGGCCACCCGACATGCTCAACGCCTGCAGCACCGCCGTAGGGCCTGACATTTGTACGGGGCCGGGCTTTATGACCTTGCCTTGGACATACACCAAGTTGCCCGCGTTACTCTTGACTACCACGCTGACGTTCGGGTCAGGCAGAAACTTTTCCAGTTTGCTGGCCACTTGTTTTTCAACCGAGGCAACATCCAGCCCTGCCACGTCTATGCGACCGGCCAGAGGGAACGTGATGCTGCCATCGGGGAGCACGGTGGCCTCCTGCTTGAGGCTGTCTTCCTGCCACACCGAGACCATCACCACATCGCCGGGATTGAGGCGGTAGGCCGGTTCCGAGGGCGCGGCAGCGCAATGACCCGACCACATTGCAACCAGGCCAACGACGGCGAACAATGAACGCACCATGAGGGTCCCTCCGGCCAAATGGCCCGACTAGAGCACTGAAGAGAACAACACACCAACTCTCGCTCCACTTCGCTGTCACCACCGCGAGCGCCATGCTCTGCCGGCCGCCTGAGCGGCACGTCGAACCCTGCTGACCAGGCTTCGAGAGGGTAATGGCAATATAGCAACGGTTGACGAATTCACAAGCCAACTCAAGCGGTCTAGCCTGAGTGACTGTAACTGCGGTATTTCAAATCTTTCTGCGATTGGCCACGGCGACAAAACCCACGACCGCAAATGCGAAGAACCAACCCGCGGTTGCAACGGGAATGATACTGGTCTGATTGATATACGAGTCAGCCGCACGGGCAGCACCGCTCAACAGCACCAACAAAAAGATCGATTTCACAATCAGAGTCGAGCGCATACGCCGTCCTTTCAACCAGGATAATCAATGAGTAAGTGGCGCGATGATGCGGGGTGTGTTGCGGTATTGACTTGAGCTTATGGGCACTCTGACACTACGTCAATGAACCGACACCATAATAAATCTCAATGGGCTTAGCCGTAATAAGTCAAAATACCGTCGCATAAATTATGCGGAAGGGAAATTTACGTGGCTGGGCGAGTCTGGATGTCACGAGCAAGTTGCCTTCTTCACCCTGAGATTGGCGCAGAAAGCACACTGACTCACAGACCTGCACCTCACCCCAAGGCAAGGCACAGTTCTGTAGCCAGGAGCAGCCGCTACGGCATGACCGGTGGCGTGTATTGCAACGTGGTGCCCAAGGCCCACAACAGGAACAGCACCAGAGGAACGTGCACGAGCAACTGCACGAAGGAAAACCCGATCAGGTCCCGCGCCTTCAGGCCCAGCACGCCCAGCAGCGGCAACATGTAGAACGGGTTGATCAGGTTGGGCAACGCTTCGGCTGCGTTGTAGATCTGCACAGCCCAGCCGAGGTGGTATTGCAGGTCATTGGCCACCAGCATCACATAGGGCGCCTCGATGATCCACTTGCCGCCACCTGACGGAATGAAGAAGCCCAGTACCGCCGAATACACACCCATCAACAGGGCATAGGTATCGTGGGTGGCAATTTGGGTGAAGAACAGCGAGATGTGATGGGCAAGCGTCTGTTCGTCGACCCCTTTGACCTGGGTGAGGATTGCGGCGATGGAGCCGTACAACGGGAACTGGATCAGCACGCCAGTGGTAGTGGGCACGGCCCGGGCCACAGCGTCGAGGAAGCTGCGCGGCCGCCAGTGCAGCAGCGCGCCGAGCATGATGAACAGCAGGTTGTAGGTGTTCAGGCCAGAGATGGCCGTGATGGCGGGTTTACTCGCGAACTCCTGATACAGCCAGCCTGCGGCCAGCGCAACGAGCAGCAGGATCAGCACAGGGCTGTGCTCGAGCCACTCCCCCGGGCGTGTACGCGCAGGTGCCGGCGGAGCGCTGAAGCTTGGGTCCACGCCACACGCTTGAGCGCTGCGCGCACTGTTGGGGCCGGGGGCTGTAGCATAGGCGATGACCAGCGATACCACGACCAAGGCTGCCAACATCACGCCTGACTGCCAGAGAAAGATGGTTTCGGTGAAAGGAATCACGCCAGTGATCGACAGAATCGAGGGTGGAAGGCTGGCCGGATTGGCCTGCAACTGAGCCGCCGATGAGGACAGCCCCAGCGCCCACACTGCGCCCAGGCCCAGGTAGGCCGCCGCACCGGCAGCCCTGTAGTCCATCTTGAGGTCGGTACGACGCGCCAATGCACGCACCAGCAGGCCACCAAAGACCAGGGACAAGCCCCAGTTGAGCAATGACGCCAGCATCGAGATCAGGGCTACCCATGCAACGGCCGAGCGACCGTTGCGGGGAATGCGGGCCAGGCGATCGATCAGCCGCGCGGCAGGCGGCGAACTGGCGACCACATAGCCGCCGATGACCACGAACGCCATCTGCATGGTGAAGGGGATCAAGCTCCAGAATCCATCCCCGAAGGCCTTTGCGGTGTCCAGGGGCTTGGCGCCCATGGCCAACGCGCCCAAGCACACCAGCAGCACCGCCAAGGCGGCGAATACCCAGGAATCGGGGAACCAGCGCTCTGCCCAGTTGGAGCAGCGCAGGGCAAAGCGTGCAGAGCGGCTGTCTTGTAGTTCAGCGGCCACGGAAGCGTCCTTTTATTGGTTTTATAGGTAGATGAAAGGCTGCGCAGAAATGCGCGAACCCTGCGCCAACGAACCCGCCCGCCCAGATGCCGTGGTGAAAACGGCTACCTGAACGGGCGGGTTCGCCGCAGCAGGGCGAAAGTGCATGTGGGTTAGAAGGTCATTTCCTTCACATCGTCGGCCACGATGAGCTTGCCGGCTGTCTTGGCGATGATTTCTTCGACGCTCACACCGGGGGCGGTTTCGCGCAGGATGAACGCGCCATCCTCGATCTCAAGATAAGCCAGGTCGGTTAGTACCTTGCGGATGCAGCCCGCGCCGGTCAAAGGAAGGCTGCACTGGGGCAGCAGCTTGGACTCCCCGTCCTTGGAGGCGTGGGTCATGGTGACGATGATGTTTTCCGCACCGGCCACCAGGTCCATGGCGCCCCCCATGCCCTTGACCAGCTTGCCAGGGATCATCCAGGAGGCGATGTTGCCCTGCACGTCCACTTCGAAGGCACCGAGCACGGTCAGGTCGACGTGACCGCCACGGATCATGGCGAACGACTGTGCCGAGTCGAAGATCGATGCGCCGATGCGGGCGGTAACGGTCTGTTTGCCTGCGTTGATCATGTCAGCGTCAAGGGTCGCTTCGGTGGGGAATTCCCCCATGCCCAACAGGCCGTTTTCCGACTGGAGCATCACGTCCATGTCGGCCGGCACATAGTTGGCCACCAGGGTGGGAATACCGATACCCAAGTTGACGTAGTAGCCGTCCTTGAGTTCACGTGCAACGCGTTGGGCCATCTGTTCGCGGGTCAGTGCCATGGTGAGAGTCTCTTTGTTGTTCTGTGGGGGCGCTCAGGCCTTGACGGTGCGTTTTTCGATGCGCTTTTCGAAGGTGCCGACGATGACGCGGTCCACGAAGATGCCAGGGGTATGGATTTCGCTGGGCAGCAGCACGCCAGGTTCGACGATTTCCTCGACTTCGACCACGGTGATCTTGCCGGCGGTGGCGGCCAGCGGATTGAAGTTCTGGGCAGTGTTGCGGTAGATCACATTGCCGTAATGATCAGCCTTCCAGCCCTTGACGATGGCAAAGTCGCCGGTAATGGCCTCTTCGAGGATGTACTTGCGACCCTTGAATTCACGCACTTCCTTTCCCTCGGCCACCGGGGTGCCATAGCCGGTGGCAGTGAAGAAGGCGGGAATGCCCGCTCCGCCAGCGCGCATCTTTTCGGCCAGGGTACCCTGGGGCGTGAGTTCGACCTCAAGCTCACCGCTGAGCAGCTGGCGTTCGAATTCAGCGTTTTCCCCCACGTAGGACGCGACCATCTTGCGAATCTGATGGTCCTCGAGCAGTACGCCAAGGCCGAAGCCATCGACGCCGCAGTTATTGGAGACCACGGTCAGGCCCTTGACGCCGCGACGCTTGATCTCGGCGATCAGGTTTTCAGGTATGCCGCACAGGCCGAACCCTCCGGCCAGTACGGTCATGCCGTCGGTCAGCCCTTCCAGGGCCTGTTCGTACGTAGCTACGCGTTTGTCCAATCCGGCCATGCTGGTTCGCCTTTTGTAGTTGTTGAGCCGACGGGGCGTCGGTGAGCGTGTGGGGGTATCTTCTCGCTTGCTCACTGATTTGTTAATTTTGTTTTTATGATCGATTGATAAGCACTCCAAATCAAAGCATAGGCGAGTCCCATGAATGTGAAGCAACTGCGCGCCTTCGTCGCCGTGGCCAAGTTTCAGAGCTTTGCCCAGGCCGGTGAGCACCTGCACATCTCGCAGCCCGCCCTGAGCCTGACCATCAAGGCGCTGGAGGAGAACTTGGGCGGCGCACTGCTCAGCCGTACCACGCGCAGCGTCAGCCTGACTGCCGAAGGTGAGGTACTGCTGCCCTTGGCACGTCGCCTGTTGGCTGACTGGGACGACACCGAAGAAATGCTGCGCCAGCGCTTCACCCTGCAACTGGGCCGGGTGGCCATTGCGGCCATGCCCTCTTTTGCTGGCAACCTGTTGCCAGGGGCTCTCAAGCTTTTTCGCCAGTGCTACCCCAAGGTCAACGTGACCGTGCACGACGTCATCAATGAACAGGTGCAGGAACTGGTCAGGCACAGGCGCGTCGAACTGGGCATCGGCTTTGAGCCAGACAATGTCGAGGGCTTGCACTTTCACCCGCTGTACCTTGACCGGTTCGTTGCGGTCGTGCCGGTTGACTCGCCCTTGGCCCAGCTCGCGCAAATCAGTTGGGCGCAGCTTCTGGCCGAGGATTTCGTGGCACTGCAGCGTCCTTCTGCCGTGCGCCTGTTGCTCGAGCAGAACGTGGCGGTGCAGCACGGCAAGCTGGCGGTGGCTTTCGAAAGCCATCAGCTTGCAACCGTAGGCCGCATGGTCGCCAGTGGTCTGGGCGTCAGCGCGGTGCCGGCGCTGTGTATCACGCAAATGCAGGAGCTGGGGGCCCGCTGCATCCCCCTGGTCGAACCTGCCGTCGAGCGGCGCATTGGCGTAATGGCCCTGCGCGAGCATACGTTGTCAACGGCAGCCCAGGCGCTGCTGGATGTTCTACTGAATAATACCCATCCACCGGAGGTGACATGCGTGACGTGAAATTGGCAGGCGCCAACGTGCCGATCATCGGCCAGGGCACATGGTACATGGGCGAAGACCCGAGCCGTCGGGCGGCCGAAGTCGCCGCCTTGCAACAAGGCATCGACCTGGGCATGCGCCTGATCGACACCGCCGAGATGTATGCCGAGGGCGGTGCGGAACAGGTGGTGGGCCAGGCCATCGCCGGGCGTCGGGACGAGGTATTTTTGGTGAGCAAGGTCTACCCGCACAACGCCAGCCAGCGCGGCACGCAGGCCGCCTGCGAGCGCAGCCTCAAGCGCCTGGGTACCGACTGCATTGATCTGTACCTGCTGCACTGGCGCGGTCAGTACCCATTGCAGGAAACCGTGGACGCTTTCGAGCGCCTGCGCGAGGCAGGCAAGATCAAGCGTTGGGGCGTGTCCAACTTCGACGTGGATGACCTTCAAGAACTGGACAACCCCGATTGTGCAACCAACCAGGTGCTCTACAACCCTGCGCAACGAGGTATCGAATTCGACCTGCTGCCCTGGTCGATACAGCAGGGACTGCCCATCATGGCCTACTGCCCCCTTGCTCAGGCAGGGCGTTTGCTGCAACACCCAGTGCTCAAGCAGATCGCCCACGACCATGGTGCTACCCCGGCCCAGGTCTGCCTGGCTTGGGTCACGCGGCACAATGGCATGATCGCGATTCCAAAAGCCGTGACACCCGAGCATGTCAGGCTCAATGCCGAGGCAGCGCGTTTGAACTTGACCGCCGATGACCTGAACGCCATCGACCAGGCATTCGAAGTACCCACCCGCAAGCAGCGCCTAGCGATGGTGTAAGCAAAGCCGTGCTGCAGGGGTTCAGTGGAAATCCCGGCTGCGTACGTCCAGCCCCTGCAGCAGCACGCTGACATCCTCCAGCCGCCTGGCCACCAAATGGCGTACGCCATTTTCCTGTTCCAGGCGGCCACTGACCTTCATCAGCCGAGCGCCGACCAACGCGCGCCGCTGCCGTTCGGCGAGGTCCCGCCATACGACCACGTTGACCATGCCGAACTCGTCCTCGAGCGTTACGAAGGTCACGCCACTGGCGGTCTGTGGCCGCTGCCTGCCCACCACCAGCCCTGCCATGGCAATGGCGTCGCCATGTTCGACGCCGTGCAGTTCACCGGAACTGCGACAGCCCAGGGCACGCAGACGGGATCGGAGCAAGGTCAATGGGTGGGGCCCCAAGGTCGTGCCCATGGCATGATAGTCGGCCACCAAGTCTTCGCCGACGGTGGGTGCCGGCAGGTCGACGCGTTCCTCCGGGGGCGCCTGCACGTCGGCGAACAAAGGCAATTGCGCCTGCACCGCCGCCACCTCCCAGCGCGCCTGGTGCCGGTGCCTGGCCAGCGCGACCAGGGCCCCTGCGTCCGCCAGACGAGCCCGGGCGCGCTCATCCAGGGCCGAGCGCAGGCACAGGTCCTCGACGTCCCGCCACGGCTGCACCGCCCTTGCCTGTTCGAGCCGGCGCACATCGGCTTCGGCCAGGCCGCGGACCAAGCGCAAGCCCATGCGAATGGCCAGTTCTCCCCCGGGCCCAGGCTCGAGCGTGCAGTCCCACTGGCTGTGACACACGTCCACCGGCCTTACCTCGATACCCTGGCGGCGGGCCTCCTGGAGCAGTTGGTCGGGGCTGTAGAACCCCATCGGCCAGCTATTGACCAGCGCGCAGGTGAAGATGGCCGGCTCGTGGCATTTCAACCAACTGCTGGCATAACACAGCAGTGCGAAACTGGCGGCGTGGGACTCGGGGAATCCGTAGCTGCCAAAGCCCTTGATCTGTTCGAAGATGCGTTCGGCGAACGCCAGTTCGTAGCCATTGCGCTGCATCCCTTCGAGCAAGCGCTTGCGGTGCGGCTCCAGCCCGCCGTGGCGTTTCCAGGCGGCCATGCTGCGACGCAGTTGGTCGGCCTCACCGGGGCTGTAGTCAGCCGCTACCATGGCCAACTCCATCACCTGCTCCTGGAACAGCGGAACGCCAAGGGTACGCTCGAACACCGCTTTCAGCTTGGGCGATGGGTAGGTCACCGGTTCCTGCTTGAGCCGCCTGCGCAAATAGGGATGGACCATGTCGCCCTGGATGGGGCCAGGGCGCACGATGGCGACCTCGATGACCAGGTCGTAGAAGGTTCTGGGCTGCAGGCGCGGCAACATGGCCATTTGCGCCCTGGACTCGATCTGGAATACGCCCATGGTCTCGGCGCGGCTGATCATGGCATAGGTGGCCGGGTCTTCGGCAGGGACGGTGGCCAGCGTCAAATGTCGCCCACGGTGCTGCTGCACCAGCGCGAAGCAGCGACGCAGTGCACTAAGCATGCCCAGCGCCAGCACATCGACCTTGAGCAGGCCGACCATGTCCAGGTCATCCTTGTCCCATTGGATCACGGTGCGTTCGGCCATGGCCGCGTTTTCCACGGGCACCAGCTGGTCGAGGGGTTGTTGCGAGATGACGAAGCCACCTGGGTGTTGTGACAGGTGCCGGGGAAAACCGATCAGCTCACCGGCCAGCACCAGGATACGCCGCAACATCAGGTTGCCTGCATCAAACCCCGCCTCGGCCAAACGCTGTGCATCGGGGATGCGGTCGCTCCAACGGCCGCAGCATTTGGCCAGGGCGTCCACCTGGTCGGCCGGCAGGCCCAATGCGCGAGCGACATCGCGTACCGCCCCGCTGGCGTGATAGGTGTTGACGACCGCCGTCAACGCCGCGCGGTGTCGACCATAGCGCCTGAACACGTACTGGATGACTTCCTCGCGCCGGTCGTGCTCGAAGTCCACATCGATATCCGGCGGCTCGTTGCGCTCGCGTGACAGAAAGCGCTCGAACAGCAACCGATGTTTCATGGGGTCCAGCTCGGTGATCCCCAGCACGAAGCACACCACCGAGTTGGCGGCAGAGCCGCGCCCCTGGCACAGGATGTGCTGCTCGCGGGCAAAGGCCACGATGTCGTGAACGGTGAGGAAGTAACTCTCGTAGCTCAGCTCGCTGATCAGCGCCAGCTCCCGATCAAGGGCTTGGCGAACTTGATCGCTCGGGCCTTGGGGCCAGCGCAGCGGCAACCCTTGTTCGCACAGCTCACGCAACCAACTGGCAGCGGTATGCCCAGCGGGTACCAGTTCTTCGGGGTAGCGATAGCGCAGCTCACCAAGGTCGAAACGGCAATGCTCGGCAATCACCAAGGTCTGGGCCAGCAGGTCGGCGGGATACAACTCGGCCAATTGGGCAGGGGTACGCAAATGACGCTCGCCGTTGGCGTACAGAAAGCGCCCTGCCTCAGCCACTTGGCAGCGCCGGCCAATTGCCGTCATGCAGTCTTGCAGGGCACGCCGACCGCGCACGTGCATGTGAACATCCCCGCACGCCACCGCATTCACACCCAAGGTTGCCGCCAATGCGCGCAGACGCGCCAGACGCTGGTCGTCATCGACACCGCGGTGCAAATGCACGGCCAGCCAGAGGCGGGCCGCGAAGACCTCCCTCAACCAGTCGCCCACAGCTTGATCGGCAACATCATCAGGCACCCATAATGCCAACAGGCCCTTGCTGTGCGCAGGCAGGTCCTCGCGCAACAGCTGGTAGTCCCCTTTGGGCGCCCGACGCCGCGCACGGGTGATCAGGGCGCAAAGGTTCTGGTAGCCCTGCAGGTCTTGCACCAGCAGCACCAGCTTGGGCCCATCCTGCAGTTGCACTTCGCTGCCGACGATCAGCCGTACACCCTGCTCTTTCGCCGCTTGCCAGGCGCGCACAATGCCAGCCAAGGTGCATTCGTCGGTAATGGCCAGGGCTTGGTAGCCTTGCTCGCGAGCCCGGCGGAACAACTCATCCGCGCTTGACGCTCCGCGCTGGAAGCTGAAATTGCTCAGGCAATGCAACTCCGCGTAGCCAAAGCCGCTCATGAAAACCAGCCCTGCAACCATAGCGGCCCGCCTTGGCCGAGGTCACGGTAGGCCCACCCACGCAGGCCCTCACGGGTTTCGATGCGGTAGTAATCACGGCGTACGTCCGCGCCGTCCCACCAACCGGACTCGATGCGCTCGGCCTGCCCGTGAACCTGATAGGCCTGTTCGTCGAGCACCGTGGGGGTGGCCAGCAGCCAGCCAGGACGGCTGCCCGGTGTGACGCACAGGCTGGACCACTGGCCGACTTCATTGGCCTGCCATGCCTGTTCAGGACGGTGATCGGCCACGGCGCTGAGCCCCGTCACGGCCTGGTCACCCAGACGTGCACGCAAGCGTTCGCGCAGTTGTTCCCACGGTTGGGCCTGCTGGGCGCGTGGATCGAACAACGCCTTGTGCTGAGGCACGAATGGCGGCAAGTCCTCGGCCACCAGGCGCAGGTTGCGCACCGGCGCCTTCAGACGCACCAATTCCAGCCTGCCACGGGCCAGTTCAAGCAACATGGCCGGGTCGCGTTCTGCGGCCAGCAATCCAACGTCAAGCTGGGTGTCATGGCCCTGCGCGTGCTCCATGTACACCTTGAATCGCTGGACGCCACAGTCGCGCCCAGCCAGGAAAGCGGCCAGGTCTGTCAGCATGCGACGTAATGGGAACAATAGCGCCTGGTGCGACTCCACATCGAAGTTCAGCTCCAACCGCGCCTCGAAACGGTCCGGCGGTTCGAAGAATGCAAGGCCCAGGTTGCGCATGCCCAGTAACTGGTCCAGGTGCAACTGCACCTGGGCAGCAAAGCGCCTTGCCAATGCGTCGCGCGGTAGCGCCAGTACCTGTTTCAGCTGGCGCAACCCCATGCGGCCGAAGGCCTGGGCATCTTCCGGGCGCAGGCCGATCCGATCGATGGGCATTTCGGCCAGTGCCGCACGGGTCGAAGCGGCATCCTCCAACGCCAACCCGTCGTGAGTATTGGCCAGCATGCGCGCAGCCACCGGATTGCTGGCCAGGACGATGCGTTGACGCAAGCCCAGCGCAGACAGTTCCTGGCGCAAGCGCGCCTCCAGTACCGGCCATGGCCCGAACAGCTGCAGGCTCGACCCTACTTCCAGCAACAAGGTTCGCGGGTAGTGCAAGCTGACCTGGGCACTGAAGCGATATGCCCAGGCGGCCAGCAACTGCTGCAAGGCATCGATGCGCTTGGGATCGACTTCGAGGCAGGAGAAGCCATCGGCCAGCGCACGGGCGGCCGTCAGGGTTTGGCCGGCGCTAAGCCCCAGAGCGGCTGCCGCAGGGTTGACCGATTGCAGGACCCGGCGCTGGCTGGGACCACCCAGCAGCACCAGCGGTGCGTCACGGTCGTCGCGCTCGCGCAGCAGGCTGTCCAGCGCCAACTGGGGAAATAGAATGCAGGCCCACAACATGTTCCATCATCCCTGCCTTGAACACGCGATCGGTAAGGCCGGCGGCATGCCGCCACGGCATTTGAGTACCCGCCACTGGGGTGGGCGTGCGTCGATGGCGATGCGCAATGCCGCAGGCGACGGGTTATGCATGGCCGCTTGCCCACGGCAGGCGAACGCCAGGGCCTGCCCGGTTTCCGCCGCGACCTGCAAGCGGCGCAAGGCGCGGTCGTCGGCGCGTTCTGGCCAACACACCACCGCGGCACAACTGCCCGAACGCAGGCACTGTTCGGCGGCCCACAGGGTGTCGGTAGTGCCCGCGTCGACCTGGAACAGCCAGCGCAGGTCGATACCCGCCGCCTGCCAGGCTGGCGCAAAAGGAATGAAGGGAGGTGATACCAACACCACGCGTCCGCCCTCGCCGCTCAGGCGCGCCAGCGTGGGCCAAAGCAATTGCAGTTCGCCGCTACCAGGGCGCACGAGCAACAATTCGCTGAGCGCCGCCGCCGGCCAGCCGCCTTCGGGCAGGCGTTCGTCCAGGCTGGCATGCCCGGTCGGTTGCAGACCCTGTGGCCGGGCCTGGGCTTGACGGCCACGCCATACCCGACGCTGGTCGAGCAGCCTGTCCAGATCGATGACCGCGCCCATCAGTCGCGCCGCACCAGGCCACAGAAGATGCCTTCGATGAACAGCTCCTGATCCGGCCCTACGTCAATTGGTGCGTACGCCGGATTGCGCGGCACCAGCCGATAGCCCTCGCCGTGGCGCTGGAGGCGCTTGATGGTCACCTCGCCGTCCAGCCGAGCGACCACGATCTGCCCTTCCCGTACATCGCCCTGCTGGCGGATGCCGACCAGGTCACCGTCGAGGATGCCGTCACCTATCATCGAGTCCCCGCGCACCTTGAGCAGGTAATCGGGGGTACGACGAAACAGGCTGGGGTCGAGCATCAATTGCTCGTGGATGTCGAGGTCCGGCCCGATCGGCGCACCCGCGGCCACCTGTCCGAGCACCGGCAGTTCGAGCATTTCAGGCCGGCGTAGCGGCCTTGCCAGGCGAATACTGCGGGCCTGATTGGGGGTGACGTCGATGTAGCCTGCCTGGCACAGCGCGGTGATGTGCTTGCGGGCCACGCTGCGTGAGGCAAAGCCAAAGCGCGTGGCGATATCGGCCAGGCTGGGAGGCTGGCCTTGTTCGGTGATGCGCTC
Organism: Pseudomonas sp. URMO17WK12:I9; assembly: GCF_900230165.1. Lineage (NCBI taxonomy): Bacteria > Pseudomonadati > Pseudomonadota > Gammaproteobacteria > Pseudomonadales > Pseudomonadaceae > Pseudomonas > Pseudomonas sp. URMO17WK12:I9. The sequence continues at coordinate 78,984 of NZ_OCMQ01000003.1, forward strand.
GCGAATGAAATCGAAAATGGCGCGGCGCTTGGGGGTTAGATTATCCATGGAGCACATTTGTACTCTTTCCGGAGCACGCTGACCAGCCCCCTTCGTCGTCGTCATTGGTTATGATCCTATGGCCACCCTGTACCTGCTTTGGAAATCCCCATGCTCAATGCATTGCTGTTCGACCTAGATGGCACCCTCACCGACACCGATACCCTCCATTTACAGGCGTTTCGCCAGCTCTTGCGTGAATACGACGGCCGAGCATTGAGCCAGGACCAGTTCGATGCTCAGATCAGCGGCCGGGCCAATGGCGAACTGTTCGCCGAGTTGTTCGAGGGTGCCACTGCCTTGCAGTGCCAGGCACTTGCCGAACGCAAGGAAGCGCTTTTTCGTGAAATGTCACCAAAGCTCGAGCCCCTGCCTGGGCTGATCCGTTTGCTCGATCACGCCAGCACCCACGGCTTTGGCATGTGCGTAGTGACCAACGCCCCGCGGCTCAATGCCGAACACATGCTCGCAGGCCTGAAGCTGAGCGACAGGTTCGACCACGTGGTGATTGCCGATGAACTGGCCAAGCCCAAGCCCGACCCGCTTCCCTACCTGACCGGCCTGCAGCGACTGGATGCCCATGCTGACCAGGCGTTGGCTTTCGAAGACTCGCTACCGGGCGTTCGGGCAGCCAGCGCTGCCGGGATCTTCACGGTCGGCCTTGGCACTACCCAGACGCCACAACGTTTGATCGAGGCAGGTGCGCGCCTGGTCATCGACAACTTCGAAGATGCGCGCCTGTGGGCGTTATTGGGCGCGGACAGGGCACCGGCGGGAAGCGATGACACAGCACGCTGAGCTTCACCTGCGCAGCCCCTTGCTGTTTCGCTTCGTAGCGTTGGGTATTGGGCTGGGCATGGTCGCCGTGTGCAGCCTGGCGTTGTATGCCATCTGGGTGGATGTGCTACCAGTCTTCGGGCGCCTGTACCGCGGTGCTCCGGTGGTCGAGACTTCGTTCGGAGCCTTTTTCGTGATAGGGGTGATTCCTTTGACGCCCATTGTGGTCGCCGCCGCCATGATCGGCCTTTTTACCGGCCGCAAGTTCGACCCGCCGCGGGCATCCTGGCTTGCTCGATTCCAGCTTCGCTCTTTCCAGGTCACACTCGTGGCGATATGCATCGTGGCCCCCGTGATGATTGCAGTGAGCACGGCCACGCTCCTGATCAAGGACTATCGGCCCTGCACCAAACTGCGCATTTCCGGATCGCGCGGGCACATGTTCTGGGTCAATGATGACCGGGTGTGTTTTACCCCGGATGCTTACATCAATGATCATTGGCCCTGCAAAACGGTGGGTGACCGGACGGTGTGCGTCCAGGTGGATGGCCACGCTCCACTCGGCTCGCAGGCTGCCCGGTAGAACCTCCTGGCCGCTTGGAGCGTCCTACAGCTATTCCTATTCTACCGCAGGCCATACGTGATCGCTGGCCTGCTATGTCTCCTCGACCCGACTGCCAAGCAAGGACAGCAACATGCCAAGCGACAAACCCGCCTTCAGCGGTTTCATTCGTGTACGGGGTGCGCGCGAGCACAACCTCAAGAATGTCAATGTAGAGGTACCGCGCGACGCATTGGTGGTGTTTACCGGAGTGTCGGGTTCCGGCAAGTCTTCCTTGGCTTTTTCGACACTGTACGCCGAGGCCCAGCGCCGCTACTTCGAATCGGTTGCGCCCTACGCTCGGCGGCTGATCGACCAAGTGGGTGTACCGGACGTGGACGCCATCGAAGGCTTGCCTCCCGCGGTGGCGCTGCAGCAGCAGCGTGGCAGCCCCAGTGCGCGGTCTTCGGTAGGCAGCGTCACCACGCTATCGAGCTCCATCCGCATGCTGTACTCGCGTGCAGGCCATTACCCCGCGGACCAGCCAATGCTGTATGCCGAGGATTTCTCGGCCAACACGCCGCAAGGCGCCTGCCCCGCGTGCCATGGGCTCGGCCGGGTCTACGAGGTCACCGAGGCGACCATGGTCCCCGACCCCTCGTTGAGCATCCGGGAGCGCGCAGTGGCTGCCTGGCCCATGGCGTGGCAAGGGCAAAACCTGCGGGACATTCTGGTCACCCTGGGCTACGACGTGGATGTGCCTTGGCGCGATCTGCCCCAGAAGCAGCGTGACTGGATTCTCTACACCGAAGAAACACCCACCGTGCCAGTCTACGCGGGCCTTACGCCGGCCCAGGCACGTGCCGCCCTCAAACGCAAGGCAGAACCTAGCTACCAAGGCACGTTCACCGGCGCTCGGCGCTATGTGCTGCATACGTTCATGCACTCGCAAAGTGCACAGATGCGCAAGCGCGTTTCCCGTTACATGCGCCCGAGCCCCTGCCCCACGTGCCAAGGCAAACGTCTCAAGCGCGAGGCATTGAGTGTCACCTTCGCAGGCCTGGATATCGCAGCGCTTTCGCAACTGCCCCTGCAGGCCTTGGCTGAGGTATTGCGCAAGGTGGCGGCAGCCGAGTACCTGATTCAGGACGATGACCTGACAGTTGAAAAACGCCTGGCCGCGCAACGCATTGCCAGTGAGCTGCTGGTGCGCATCGACACGCTGCTTGAGCTCGGCCTGGGTTACCTGGCACTCGAACGCAGCACCCCTACCCTGTCTTCGGGCGAGCTGCAGCGCCTGCGCCTGGCTACGCAGCTCAATTCGCAGCTGTTTGGCGTGGTCTATGTGCTGGACGAACCCTCCGCCGGCCTGCACCCGGCCGACAGCGAAGCCTTGTTCGATGCCCTGCAGCGCCTCAAGCAGGCGGGCAATTCGGTGTACGTGGTCGAACACGACCTGGACACCATGCGCCGTGCGGACTGGCTGGTGGACGTGGGGCCGGCCGCCGGAGAGCACGGGGGCAAGGTTCTCTACAGTGGCCCTCCGGCCGGCCTGGCCCAGGTCGAGCAATCGTGTACGGCCCGCTATCTATTCCAGGCACAGGACAAGACACACCGCCAACATCGCGAGCCCCAGGCCTGGCTACGCCTGGAGGGCATAACCCGCAACAACCTCGACAACCTCAGTGCAGCGTTCCCGCTGGGCTGCTTCACGGCGGTGACCGGCATTTCGGGCTCCGGCAAGTCGAGCCTGGTCAGCCAGGCCCTGCTGGACTTGGTAGGCACACACCTGGGTCACGCCGAGGCTTCACAGGATGCCCAGGTGCCTGACCTGGAAGACGAGCCAGAGCAGGTGAGCACGGGCCGCGTCAGCGCAGGCCTTGAGCACATCAAGCGGCTGGTGCAGGTAGACCAGAAACCGATCGGCCGAACGCCTCGGTCCAACCTGGCCACCTACACCGGCTTGTTCGATCATGTGCGCAAATTATTCGCCAGTACCGAACAGGCCAAGGCCCAGGGCTTCGATGCCGGGCGTTTCTCATTCAACGTCGCGAAAGGTCGATGCCCTACGTGCGAAGGCGAAGGATTCGTCAGTGTCGAGTTGCTGTTCATGCCAAGCGTGTTCGCTCCTTGCCCGACCTGTCACGGGGCCCGCTACAATCCAGAGACCCTTTCGGTGAGCTGGCAAGGCATGAATATCGCCCAGGTGCTGCAACTGACCGTGGAGCAAGCGCTGAGGGTGTTTGAGGATCAGCCCTCGGCGCGGCGTTCGCTTCAGGTGCTGCAAGACATAGGCTTGGGCTATCTGCGTCTGGGCCAGCCGGCAACGGAGCTGTCAGGGGGCGAAGCACAACGGATCAAGTTGGCCACCGAACTGCAACGCCAGGCCCGCGGCGCCACCTTGTATGTGCTCGATGAGCCCACCAACGGCCTGCACCCACAAGATGTCGACCGGTTGCTGGTGCAGCTCAACCGCCTGGTGGATAACGGCCACAGCGTGGTGGTGGTCGAACATGACATGCGCGTAGTCGCCCAGTGCGATTGGGTGATCGACATCGGCCCTGGGGCTGGCGATGCCGGCGGCAAGGTGGTCGCCAGCGGCAACCCCGGTCAGGTGGCCAAGGCCAAGCACAGCCGCACAGCCGCCTTCCTGGCACGGGCCTTGTAGCAGCGCTGGATAACATCGACGCAGGCGCAAGCGGCCACACAACGGCTGCATCCAACACCTTAGACAGGCTGTTTCATGGACAAGTACGCACCCCGCCAGTGGTTACCTCACGAGAAACCGACCCTGCCAGGTTCGCCGTCCACGCCCCTGCACAGCCCAGCCAAGCGCCTGGCCTATGGTCTGGTTGGTTTGCTGGTCGCCATCACCGGCGGGCTGGGCAACGCGCTGGTGACCGCAAACCTTGTGTTCCTGCAAGGTGCACTGGGCGCGACCACTGCGGAAATGGCCTGGTTGCCGGCTGCCTACGTGATGACCAACGTGTCCATGAACCTGTTGCTGGTCAAGTTTCGCCAGCAATTCGGACTGCGTGCCTTTACCGAAGTGTTTCTGGTGCTCTATGCCCTGGTGACCTTCGCCCACCTGCTGGTCAACGACCTGAATTCGGCCATTGCCGTGCGGGCCGCCCACGGCATGGTGGGCGCCGCGTTGACCTCGCTTGGCCTGTACTACATGATCCAGGCCTTCCCGGCACAGTGGCGGCTCAAGGCAATGGTTCTGGGCCTTGGCGCTTCCCAGCTGGCCTTGCCGCTGGCACGGATATTTTCTGAAGACCTGCTGTTGATCGCCGAGTGGCGGGGGCTTTACTTGTTCGAACTGGGGCTGGCGCTGACAGCCCTGGGCTGCGTACTTCTGCTCAAACTACCGCCCGGTGACCGCTTCAAGACCTTCGAGCCTCTGGATTTTCTCACCTTCGCCCTGATGGCCAGCGGCACGGCGCTGCTCTGCGCGGCCTTGTCGCTTGGGCGCATCGACTGGTGGCTGGATGCGCCGTGGATCGGCATGGCGCTGGCAGGCTCGATCGTCCTGATCCTGAGCGGGCTGGCGATCGAGCACAACCGGGAGAACCCCCTGCTGATGACGCGGTGGCTGGGCAGCGGCGCCATCATCCGCCTGGGGCTGTGCGTGATCCTCATCCGTATGGTCACCTCCGAGCAATCCACCGGCGCAGTCGGCTTTCTGCAGATGCTCAACATGTCCAGTGAACAGATGCGTTCGCTGTACTGGATCATGCTGCTCGGTGCGGTCGCCGGGTTGGCGACCAGCGCCTTGACCATCAACCCTAACCACTTGATCCTACCGCTGCTGATCTCCCTGCTGGCCATGGCAGTAGGCGCCTTCATGGACAGCACGTCGAGCAACCTGACCCGGCCTGCGCAAATGTACCTGAGCCAGTTTTTGTTGGCCTTCGGCAGTACGTTCTTCCTGGGCCCCTCCATGGCCCTGGGCATTGGCCATGTGCGGGCCAACCCGCAGAACCTGGTGAGCTTCTCGGTGCTGTTCGGCATCTGCAACAACCTCGGTGGTCTGATCGGTGCAGCGCTGCTGGGCACGTTCCAGATCTGGCGGGAAAAATTTCACTCAAGTCACCTGATGGACCACCTGAGCAGCGTGGAACCGCTGGTCACCGCCCGGGTTCAAAGTGGGGGTGCAAGCGTCGGGCGCCTGATCGCCGACCCTGCCCTGCGTACTGAAGTGGGCATGCGCCAACTGGCTAGCGCGGCCACCCGAGAAGCCAATGTGCTGGCCTACAACGATGTGTTCATGCTCATTGGCGCTATCGCTATTCTCACCATGATCTGGATCTGCATACGCGGCACCTGGCTCTGGTACAGCAAACGTCAGGCTCGCCTGACCGACTCATCCCTTGGCGCACCGACACGATGACCGAACAATCCCGCACCACCACCACGACTGCCATCGCCGAAGCGCCGGAGGGCACTACGCCACCAAGTGAGCCAACTTCACCCGGACGCACTCGCAAGGTGCGCATACTGTCAGCCATCACCTTCGGCTGTGTCGCCCTGGTCGGCGTACTGGTGGTGCTTTATGCGTGGCGCCTGCCCCCTTTCAGCAGCGCCATCGAAAGTACCGAAAACGCCATGGTGCGCGGGCAGGTCACGATCATCGGACCGCAGTTGAGCGGCTATATCGTCGAGGTGCCAGTGCAGGACTTCCAGTACGTCAAGGCGGGCCAGTTGCTGGTCAAGCTCGATGACCGGATCTACACCCAGCGCCTTGCTCAGGCCATCGCTCAGCAGCAGCAACAAGAGGCGGCGCTGGCCAACAATGCGCAGCAGCGCAAGAGCGCTGAGGCGACCATCGCCCAGCGCCAGGCTGCCATCAATGACGCTGCCGCGCAGTTGACCAAGGCGAAGGCCGATCTGTCGCGCAACCAGGCGCTGGTCACCGATGGATCGGTGTCACGACGTGAACTGGATGTCACCCGCGCCAGCGAGGCGGCGGCGGCGGCGAGCCTTGCGCAGGCCAAGGCTGCGCTGGAGATTGCCCGGCAGGATCGCGAGTCGGTGATCGTCAACCGCGCGGCGCTGCTGGCTGCGGTCGAGAATGCCAAGGCCGCCGTGGCCCTGGCCCGCATCGACCTGGACAACACCCGCGTGACCGCGCCAAGGGACGGGCAGTTGGGGCAGATCGGGACGCGCCTGGGCGCCTATGTCAACTCCGGTGCCCAGCTGATGGCGCTGGTACCCGATACCTTGTGGATCATCGCCAATATGAAGGAAACGCAGATGGCCGACGTGCGCATCGGCCAGCCGGCCAGTTTCACGGTGGATGCCTTGAACCATCTCAAACTGTACGGGCACATCGAACAGATTTCCCCTGCCACTGGCTCGGAGTTCGCGTTGCTTCAGGCGGACAATGCGACCGGCAACTTCGTCAAGATCGCCCAGCGCATTCCGGTGCGTATCACAGTGGATGCCGGCCAGCCAGAGGCTGCGCGGCTGCGGCCGGGTATGTCGGTGGTGGTCAGTATCGATACGGGGGAGCAGCCGTCCTGTGGCAGAACGGGTTGCTAGCGGATTGATGGGGGGTGTGCCCTTGGATGGGTCACGTGTTGGCGAGAGTGGACAATGGGTATTACTCTACGCCCCATAGATCAGTCTCTTTAATCAGGGTGTGGCTGCATTCGAACACCTTTGCGAGCCACCACTTCTTGTAGGAGCGACCATGTGCCACGATGGCCGTGCAGCGGCCCCAGTTTATTTGCTGTGATTCAAACACTAGGGCCGCTTCGCGGCCATCGCGGCATAAGGTCGCTCCTACACGGGATAGCTCCTACACGGGATATATGTCGCGGCAAGTTTAGACGTTATCATCCCCACCACAGACGCTGTTGATCTTGATCTTGATCTTGATCTTGATCTTGATCTTGATCTTGATCTTGATCTTGATCTTGATCTTGATCTTGATCTTGACCTTGATCTTCGCGACTTCAGAAGGCCGAACGCAGGTCTTGCGGAGGGAGGTGACAGGCATGGATGCCTGTCAAGCGCTGGGCCCCAGGATGGGGCCTACAGCGCGGCCCTCCCGGGAGCAAGACCGGAGTGAGGGAACCCCGAAGCGCAGCGTAGGGGCCGTATGAACGGAGCGCAGCCTTTTTTGGTTACTTTTTGTGGCGTTTGACAAAAAGTAACTCGCCGTAAGGGCGAAAAGGTGATTAAGCGTCGCCATCGCAAATGGACTATTCGCTCTATCAATACCCACACCAACCCATCGAACTTCGAACTTCAAACTTCAAACCTCAAACCTCAAACCTCAAACCTCAAACCTCAAAGCGTGGGCGCATATATCGAGTTGGTATTCATTGGCGCGGGTGGCGCACAGTCACCCTTCCGCCCTTACGGCGGCTCACTTTTTGTCTTGTCAAAAAGTAAGCAAAAACCGCCTGCTCCTATCATCCGGCCCCTACGCTACGCTCCGGGGTCCCCTCGCTCCGGGCTTGCTCCCGGGAGGACCGCGCTGCAGGCCCCATCCTGGGGCCCAGCGCTTGACAGGCATCCATGCCTGTCACCTCCCTCCGCAAGCCCTGCGCTCGGCCTCCTGAAGTCGCGATCTGCGCCGCCTGGGCTACCGCGCGCTTAGAAGCAAAAGCCACAGCAACAGCAAAAGCCACAGCAGTCGCAGCCGCGACTGCGACTGCGAGCGATTTGCCTGGGAAAGACATTGGCATGTCTTTTCGAGACTGCGGCATTGCGCCGCAGGCAGTCAACCCTTGGCAAAACCCTGCAAGCCCGTAGAATCGCGCTTCCTTTTCGCCCGTCGCCTTGAACGGTGGCAACCGGCAACCAAGACCGAGTCCGCGCCTGACCCCATGAACGCTCATGTGAAATAGGCTCAACCCTCCCCGCCCGGCCGTCTTCCTGCATGGCCAAGCGGTTGAGTCTTGCCCAGGTCGCATCCGTGCAGCCTCTACCCTACCCGGGTCGACCAGCGTGCGCGCTCGAAAAGGCCAACCTTCGCCTATCCAACTTGAGGTACCTATGTCTGCGCGTTTGCTGGCCATGGCGCTGGCGCCGCTGCTCGGGCTGTTCATCATTGCCCTGGGCAACGGCTTCATGTCTTCTCTGACCACCCTGCGACTCGGCGAGGCTGGCGAGTCTGCCACCACCATCGGCATCGTCTCGTCCACCTACTTCATCGGTCTGACCCTGGGGGCCATCTTCAATGATCGGCTCATCCTGCGCATCGGCCATATCCGCGCCTACACCAGCTTTGCCTCGCTGATCGGCGTCACCATCCTGCTGCAAGGCCTGTTCTATGACGTGACCTGGTGGTCGGTGCTGCGCCTGATCAATGGCTGGGCGGCCGTGGGGGTGTTCCTGGTCATCGAGAGCTGGTTGTTGCTTGCCGGAGACGCCAAGATCCGCGGTCGCTTGCTGGCCTTGTACATGATCGCCTTCTATGGCGCCGGGGTGCTGGCTCAGGCAGGGCTTGGCGAGATCACCCGCCTGGGCGAGACCGCGCCTTTCATGCTGGCAGGTGTGCTGACCGCCCTGTCGGTGTTGCCGATCGTGATCCTGCCACGGGTTTCGCCACTGCTGGACCAGGTAGAGCCGCTCAAGCCACGGCAACTGCTGGGCGTGGCACCCTCGGGACTGGTGGGATGCTTTGGTTCGGGCGTGGCCATTGCCGGGATCTATACGTTGCTGCCGCTGTATCTCCAACGTATCGGGCTGGACGTCGGCGAAGTAGGCAACATGATGGCCTTGGTCATCCTCGGGGCCATGCTGTTGCAATACCCGGTGGGGCGGTGGTCGGACCGCAAGGACCGTCAGGACGTGCTGATTGCCCTGGCGGCAGTGTGCGCTGCGCTGGCATTGGTCACCGTGTTCCTGCCTTCGGATGCATTCCTGCTGCCGGCGATGCTGTTTCTGCTGGGCGGCGGGGTGTTCACCTTGTATCCGGTGGCGGTCAGCCATGCAGCCGACCGTGCCCCATCCGATGCCTTGGTGCCCATGATCCAAGGGCTGCTGCTAATCAACTCGCTGGGCTCGGCGATGGCGCCGATGGCGATATCACCCGTGATGACCGAGTTTGGCGAAGCCGGGCTTTTCTGGGCGTTTGCCGTGGTCAACCTGTTGATGGTGGGCTTTTTCCTGTGGCGGCGCGGCAAGCGCCCGGCCGCGGAACACCCTGCCCCGTTCACGGCCTCCACCACCTTCTCGCCTACTGGCGCTGAACTGCGGGTCACCGAGGACTTGATGCATGCCGCGCAGGAGCATCCTCCGATGGAAACGGCCGAACCCAAGCCTTCGCACCACGGCGAGGCCTGTTGAGGCAAGCGTGCCCTAACCGACCATCCGTCGCCCTCTGGGCACCTCCTGTGCAGGACTATGCCAAAGCAATGACAGAATCCATGCACAGGAGCTTCGCCATGATTCGCATCCGTAGCCTTTCGCTGTCCGTTGCTTTCGCCTTGGCCACCCTGGCCGGTACCAGTCAGGCCGCCACTGACACCACCAACACCGACATGCACCCGAAAACCGACCAGATGGGCGGCAAGACTGCAGGTGAAGGCAGCAGCGTGAATACCCCAGGCAGCAGCCGTGACAATGACAGCAGCAACGCCGGGGCCGCAGGTGCCCATGACGGTGCTGCGGGCGGCTCCAACAGCACCGGCGAAGCCACTGGCTCAGGCGCAGGCGCCACTGGTGGTCAAGCTGAAGATCAAGACAGTCACTAAGACCACGGTCCAGTGACCACCCGGCGTAATCATCCGATCGATTACGCTCATAGCAATTTTCCATTGAATGGCCCGCGCAATGTGCAGTAAGCTCGGGCTCATTCACTGGAGAGCAGCATGCAAGCAACCATCCACACACTCGCTACTACCACTGGCCGCGCCCCGCGCCCGGCAGCGGTCGTGACCGTGTGCGTGAACGCACCTGCCTCCTATTACTTCGGGTATTGGTTTAGCCACTAGGCGCCGATACCCACACGGCGTCCACCTTCGAGGGGCCGCCGAACATGAGAATACTCAAACCCCCGGTCGGCCTCCCGACCGGGGGTTTTGTTTTTCAGGCCTACACCCAAACGATCCAGAGGACAGATTCATGAAATACGACACCTATTACGTAACCAGCACCTCCACCTGGCGATTTAGCCACGTCCGCTCGGGCCAGCCTGCCGCCTCCGACCGGTTCTGCACAGGTGGCACTGATTCAACCAATAGCCAAACACCGATCTGTCGAACACCTCGATAGGGCCGACTGCGCAGCCATAGTGCCTGCCGTCCGCCCAAGGAAAACCCTCATGCAAGCCTCCAGCCTCGCCCTGCCCCTGACCCAAGCCCAAGCTGCCAATACCGCTGTCAGCCGCCGCCTTCCCAGCCCGCACCTGCTCAAACAACAGATGCCGTTGTCTGCCTCGCTCGCACACCAAGTCCATGCGCACCGCCAAGCCATTTGCGACATTCTCGAAGGGCGCGACCCTCGCCTGCTGGTCATCGTAGGGCCATGCTCGCTGCATGATCCGCGCGCGGCGCTGGAATATGCCGATCGCCTGGCCGCGTTGAGCCGACAGGTCGGCGAACGCATGCTGCTGGTGATGCGTGCGTACGTGGAAAAACCGCGCACGACGGTGGGCTGGAAGGGCCTGGCTTACGACCCTCACCTCGATGGCAGCGACGACATGCATGCAGGTCTGGCACTGTCGCGGGGGCTGATGCTGGGCATGATCGAACGGGGCCTGCCGGTTGCGACCGAATTGCTGCAGCCCATGGCCGCTGGCTACTTCGACGATGTGCTGGCCTGGGCCGCCATCGGCGCCCGCACCACCGAATCACAGATTCATCGAGAAATGGTCAGCGGGCTGGCGCTGCCGGTAGGCTTCAAGAACGGCACCGATGGCGGCGTTGCCATCGCGACGGACGCCATGCGCAGTGCTGCCCATGCCCACCGGCATTTCGGCATGGATGCACAGGGCTACCCTGCGATCGTCGAAACCCTGGGTAACGCGCATACTCACCTGGTGCTGCGAGGTGGCCATCAAGGTCCGAACTACGACGCCCACAGCCTTGCCCTGGCCCGTCAGGGGCTCGCCAAAGCAGGCCTGCCTGCGCGCATCATGGTCGATTGCAGCCATGCCAACAGTGGCAAGGACCCCGCCCGGCAACCGGCTGTTTTCAACGAGGTGTTGCAACAGCGATTGAGCGGCGACACCTCGATCGTCGGCATGATGATCGAGGGGCACTTGTTCGAGGGCTGTCAGGCCCTGAGCAACGGGGCGCTGAAATACGGCGTGTCCATCACCGATGGCTGTCTTGGCTGGACCACCACTGAGACCTTGTTGCAGGGTGCGGCACGCCTTTTGGGTGAGCGGCAGGCCGAACCCTGCGAGACACGACCGGTTGAAGTGCGTTAGGCTTTGCCTCTTTACCCTCCCAAGGAGCATTACCCCATGGCACGTGCAACCGCCCGTCACATCCTGGTCAACAGCGAAGACAAGTGCAACGAACTCAAGGCCCAGATCGAAGCGGGTGCCGACTTCGCTGAAATCGCCAAGGCCAACTCCACCTGCCCGTCCAGCCGTCAGGGTGGTGACCTGGGCTCGTTCGGTCCTGGCCAGATGGTCAAGGAATTCGATACCGTGGTCTTCAGCGCCCCGGTCAACACCGTGCAGGGTCCGGTCAAGACTCAGTTCGGCTACCACCTGCTGGAAGTGACCAGCCGCCAGGACTAAGTCCTGCGAAGCAAGCCCGGTAGGAGGGAGTGGCGCAAAGCCGCTGCTTTGGCCTCACGCGAAGGCCCCTGCGGAACCTTTGATCAGCCGCTCCGCTCCTACGCTCAGCCCATCCCGGGCGATGCCCAACGGCTTTCTTCGTTCCAGTCGGCGCCGGCGCGCTGTTAGGGAGCTTTGCATGACCCTCAAAGGCAAGACAGCAGTGATCACAGGTTCCACCAGCGGCATTGGCCTGGGCATTGCCCATGTGCTGGCGCGAGCGGGGGCCAACATCGTGCTCAACGGTTTTGGTGACCCTTCACCTGCCATCGCCAGCCTTGAGCAATTAGGGGTGCAGGTGCGCCATCACCCCGCTGATCTTGCCGATGCCGCGCAGATCGAGGCCATGCTGGACTTTGCCGAACAGGCATTCGGTGCCGTGGATATCCTGGTCAACAATGCCGGGATCCAGCATGTGGCACCTGTCGAGCACTTCCCGGTGGACAGCTGGGACAAGATCATTGCCTTGAACCTGTCTGCGGTCTTCCACGGCACTCGCCTGGTGCTGCCAGGTATGCGCGCCCGCAACTGGGGCCGCATCATCAACATCGCCTCGGTCCATGGGCTCGTCGGCTCCACCGGCAAGGCCGCATATGTCGCCGCCAAGCATGGGGTGATTGGCCTGACCAAGGTCGTAGGGCTGGAAACCGCCATGAGCGGCGTGACCTGCAATGCCCTGTGCCCAGGCTGGGTGTTGACGCCGCTGGTGCAGCAGCAGATCGACGCACGTGCTGCAACCGGCGTCGATCCGCAGCAGGCAGAACGGGAATTGCTCGCGGAAAAACAGCCTTCACAAGCGTTCGTAGCGCCCGAGCACCTGGGCGAGCTTGTGCTGTTTCTATGCAGCGAGGCTGGCAGCCAGGTGCGCGGTGCGGCCTGGAACATGGACGGTGGATGGCTGGCGCAATAAGCCATGCCGATTCGCGGTGGTAGCGGTGCGTCGGGCATAATGGCTGCTTTCTCTCGCTGCATGCACAGGTAGATCATGAAAGCCCAAGCCCGCCACATCCTGGTCAAGACTGCTGACGAAGCCGAAAAGCTCAAGCAGCGCATCGCCAAGGGTGAGGCGTTCGATGTGCTCGCCAGGAAGTTCTCCCTCTGCCCCTCGGGCAAGCGTGGCGGTGATCTTGGGGAGATTCGCCCTGGGCAGATGGTCGGTGCGATCGACCAGGTCATCTTCAAGAAGCCCCTGCGCGTTGTGCATGGGCCCGTGAAGAGCAAATTCGGCTATCACCTGGTGCAGACGTTCTACCGCGACTGAGTCTCAACACTGCCGTCTAAATACCCAGCAACTAGCAGTTCTGCCAGTTGTCGCTCCCAAGCCTTCCTCTGTAAAAAGTGCCTGACCCCGCGCAATTGATGTTGCGCGCTGGCTTTGAATGGAGGCTTTGCTATGCGTGTACGACTGATTGTGGGCTCACTGAGTTTGCTGGGCGCGGCCCTGCCATCCGCTCAGGCAGCTTGTACATTTTCCCCTGGGGCCGGTAACGACACGTATGTCTGCGACAGCGGGTCAGCGCCTTCGCTGGTGGATACCGAGGGTGACAACCGTCTGGTGTTTCCGGCAGGTGGCACCGGCGCCATCGAGGGCGATGTCACCTTTGGCCCAGGCCGGGACAGTATCGACATGGCCTCCGGCACGATCGCCGGCAACGTCAATCAGGGTGGCGGCATCGATGACTTCGTCATGAGCGGCGGCGTGATCGAGGGTAACGTCAACCAGGGTGACGGGCTGGACACCTTCTACATGTCCGGCGGCTGGATCAAGGGCACCTTCGACAGCGGCGACTACGCCGAAATGGACGGCGGCATGATCGGAAACGTCAACCTGCGCCTGGACAAGAATACCTTCATCATGCGCGGTGGCAGCGTTGACAGGAACGTCATTGCCGCGTTCGACACCGATTACATCGAGGTCTTCGATGGCACTATTGGCGGCAATATCAGCGTCAGCGGCGGCGACGACAGCGTCCTGATCCATGGCGGCAGCGTCGCAGGGGACGTGCTGCTCAGCACGGGCAACGATCGCTTCGTCTGGAACGGCGGGACGATCGGCGGGAAAGTCGATGCCGGGCCGGGCGACGACACTGCGCTGCTCTCCGGGCTTAATCCGGAAACGCTGATCATCACAATCGATGGCGGCGAAGGCAACGATATCCTCACGTTCGACAATAGCCGCGCGGTGGGCGGTGCTCGCTACCTCAACTGGGAGACGGTGGCGTTGACCAATCTTAGTCAGCTGGCGCTCAACGACACCCTGGTCCTTGGAGACGCCGGCACCGGAACCGGCAGGCTCACCCTCGACAGCAACAGCGTCCTTGCCTCAAGCGTGGGCGTGATCACAGCGTTTGGCCCAGGGCAACGCGCATCGGTGAGTAACGCCGGAACGCTCAACCTTACCGAGGGTGGCGATGCCCTGGGCCGTCTTACCATCCAAGGCGACTATGTCGGCGAAAACGGCCTGTTGCGCGTGAACAGTGTGCTGGCCGGTGACAATGCGCCCTCCGATCGCCTGGTGGTCAGCGCCGGGTCCATAACGGGGACGACCGGCCTGATCGTCAACAATCTGGGGGGAGCCGGCGCGTCGACACCCCAGAACGGCATTCAGGTCGTGGAGGCACGCGACGGTGCCACCAGTACGGCTACCGCCTTCGTGCAAACGCAAACCCTTTCGGCGGGTGCCTACGACTATCGATTGTTCAAAGGTGGTGTTACCGCTGGCAGCGAGAACAACTGGTACCTGCGCTCGACGCTGGTGGCGCCACCTGTGGTGACGCCGCCGGCTGAGCCCGAACCCGAGGTCCCTGCCGAGCCGGCCCCCGAACAGCCGGCGGTTACCCCGCCGGTTGCCGCTCCAGCCCCAGGGCAACTGGACTTGCCCGCCCCGATCGCCGGCAACCAGAGCCTGCCGCTGTATCGTCCCGAGGTCGCGGTCTACGCCGCCGCCCCCAGGGGGGCAGCCATCGTGGTGCGTCAGGGGCTGGGCACCTTCCATCAGCGTCAGGGCGACCAGCAGTTGCTGGAGGGCCAGGGCGCACTGCCCGCTGCCTGGGGTCAGGCCTACGGCGGCGCACTCCGTCAACAGTGGAGTGGTACGGTCAGCCCCAGCCTCGATGGCGACCTGTATGGCTTCAAGGTTGGTCAGGACGTGTACGCTCATGTGAGTGATAGCGGTGCCCGTCAACACGCTGGGGTATACCTCAGCCAGTCTCGCCTGACGGCCGGTGTCAAGGGCTTCGCGTTGGCCCAGGAGAACCGTAGCGTCGGTGACTTGCGCCTGGATGGAAAAAGCGCAGGTGCGTACTGGAGCTGGGTGGGTGCGCAAGGTGGCTATCTGGATGGCGTGTTGCAATACACCCGTTTGGATGGGCGGGCGCGCTCGGACCGAGGCGACAAGTTGGACTTGGACGGGGACGCCTGGGCCGCTTCGCTGGAAGCCGGCGTGCCCGTAACCTTGTCATCGCACTGGGCAATCGAGCCGCAGGCACAGGTCATCGCCCAGAAGACCAAGTTCGATACCGCAAATGATCGCGTCTCGCGTATCGACCATGACGCGCAGGTTGAACTCACTGGCCGCATCGGGCTGCGCCTGGAGGGACGATTCCAGCCCGACGGTGCCCGGCTGCTGCAGCCCTACGCGCAAGTGAACCTGTGGCATGGGGACGGCGGCAGGGATGCGCTGGTCTTCGACAAGACGGACAAGGTCAAGACTGATTACCGCTACACCGCCCTGCAAGCCGAAGCAGGCGTTGCAGCGCAACTCAATACTTCGTTGAGCGTGCACGGCGGGATTCAGTACACGACGCATCTGGATAGCCGTGAACAAGAGGCCAGCGGCGTCAACCTGGGCGTACGCTGGCAGTTCTGACAAGTAAGCAGGGCGCGCGACCATCGCGCGCCCTGCCCTTGACTAACGCCGAACGACCAACAGCCCTGCCCCTGCGCTTGCCAGCAGCGCGGCACTGGTGCGATTGAACAACCTACGAGGCCGCGGCCGCGAGAACCATCGCTGCAAATAAGCGCCCACTGCAGCGTAGAGCGCGATGGCTGCCCATTCCAGCAGTAGAAACAAAACCCCTAGTAACAGGAACTGTTGGCCTACCGGCACGGGGCTGGCGACCGATACGAACTGTGGCAGAAAGGCTGTAAATATCAGGATGGCTTTCGGGTTGCCTGCTGCAACCATGAACTCCTGACGCGCCAGGCGCCACCCACTGCGCGCCGAGTACCCAGCATCGACGGCCGCGGCCACTGGCGCACGCCACAGTTGCCACGCCAGATAGAACAGATACACCGCCCCCACCACTTTTATCGCCAGAAACAGGGTTTCGCTGGTATGCAGGACCACGGCCAGGCCCATGGCCGCAAGGCCTATCATGCCGCTGAAAGCAAACAGGCGCCCTACCCCTGCAAGGCAAGCGGCGCGCAACCCATAGCGACTGGCATTGTGCAGCGACAACAGGTTGTTGGGACCTGGAGCCATGTTCAGGGCAAAGCAGGCCGGTATGAAAAGCATCAGGCTGGCAAGGTCCATCCCTCTATCCTCTGAATTTAGGGCTGTATCGCAGGTACCAGGCCGCAGCGTCAAGGTACAGTCACGCGCGACAACTGTACGGGCCAGCAGCGTCTGTTTAAGCTGTCAGCCATCACGAGGACCTTCCGATGCCGCGTTCCAATACCCGCCTGTGGCGAGATCCGCGCTTGCCGCAGGTCGAGAGCCGCCGGGCCTGCAACAGCCGGGCCTGCTACAAAGCCCATAGCCATCCGACCTTCTCCATCGGTGCCGTGGACGCGGGTTCCAGCCTGTTCACAGGTGCAGGTTGCGGGACCGAGCGGCTCACCCCCGGTACGCTGGTGGCGGTCCCCGCGCACCGGGTCCATGCCTGCAACCCCGAGGCAGACCAGTCCTGGAGCTACCAGATGCTGCATGTGGATGCGCGCTGGCTGGCTGAGCTGCGCACTGAGTCCGGCCTGCCCTGCGGCGCGCCTGAACAACCGGCGCGTGTCAGCCGGGATGCCGAAGCGTACCACCGATTCTGCCAACTCAACGACGTGCTGTTTTCCGAGGCGGCCCCGATGCAAAAGGAGGCCGAGCTGATCGCTTTTCTGTGCGACATGGATTTCGACACCTTCTCGCCCTTGGCCGCAGCACCCGTCCTTCAAGCCCCAGCGCTGCAGGATTTGCTGACGACCCTGCACGACCAGGATCCGGCTCGCCTGACCGTGAAGTCATTGGCCCGGGAAGCAGGCCTTGGTCGTTATCAACTGATTCGCGCGTTTCGGGCTGCCACAGGCCTGACGCCGCACGCCTACTTGCTCAACGCCAGGATCAACCGGGGCCGTCAACTGCTCCGGCAGGGTCACCGACTGGTTGAGGTCGCCCACGACCTGGGGTTCGCCGATCAAAGCCATTTTCAGCGGGTATTCAAGGCGCATGTCGGGATCACACCGGGGCATTACCTCAAGGCTCAGACCATGAAGTAAGGCTGCGCGGTCACCACCTGCAATATTGTTCAATACGCAGCGTGCCTGCACTCGCACACTCAGGCAACTGATCTCAAGCGCCGAGCCACCTGCGACCATGCAAGCAT
This sequence comes from Pseudomonas sp. URMO17WK12:I9, assembly GCF_900230165.1. Classification (NCBI taxonomy): domain Bacteria; kingdom Pseudomonadati; phylum Pseudomonadota; class Gammaproteobacteria; order Pseudomonadales; family Pseudomonadaceae; genus Pseudomonas; species Pseudomonas sp. URMO17WK12:I9. The sequence goes on from NZ_OCMQ01000003.1 coordinate 96,679, forward strand.
TTATCCTGATTGCCCTTGCCCACTTCCTGGCGCTGTTGTCGCCCGGGCCGGATTTCTTCCTGATTGCCCGAACCGCAATTGCCAGTGGCTGGCGCGTGGCCAGCGGCGCATGCGTGGGCATTGCCCTGGGCAACGGGGTATTCATCGTGCTGGCCTTCACCGGGGTGTCCATACTGCACGAGGGCAGCGCGCTGTTCGAGCTGTTGCAACTGGCCGGTGCGGTTTACCTGGTCTATCTGGGTATTGCGTTTCTGCGTCATGCCGGCAGTACCAGCGTGTCCCCGACTTCGGCCAGCAGCGCACCCACCTGGTGGCGCAACCTGCAGATGGGCCTGCTGTCCGGCCTGCTCAATCCAAAAAATGGGTTGTTTTACGCAAGCCTGGCCAGCCTGGTAGCGGGCAGCTCTACTATGTGGCTGTTTTCGTACGGCATCTGGATGTTCTGCGCGGTGCTTGCCTGGGACCTGCTGGTCGCTGTCAGCATAGGCCACCCGCGGGTACTGCGGCGATTCAGCAGTGCCCTGCCCTTACTCGAACGGCTGTCAGGCCTCGTGTTGCTACTGCTCGGCATCGGTTTGCTGATCACGCTGGGCTGGCGTTGACCAGCATCAGTGTACGCAGGTCCATCAGGCTGAAATGCCCACTGGTCCATCCCCCGGTATCCAGGTGCCACACATTGCCCAGCTGCCTGACAGACTGGACAGTGGTATGACCGACCAGCAGGGCGCGCAACCCTTTTACGGGCGTGGTATCGGCCTGCTTCAAACGTCGCCTTGACCACAGGCAGGTTTCAAGCACGTCTGGGTCATCGTCCAGTTCGAGCCAGGTACGCAGGGTGGACCAGTCGTCGAACGGGCTGTCGGCATGCAACAGGCCAATGGGGCCGCTTGCCGACTCGACCTGCAAGGCGATCGGCATCTGTTCGAAATGCTCGACGAAGCGCAGCTGCTCAGCGGCCGTCGAATCGATGAACCACCCACCCCCTGCTGCACGGTAAATGGCCAGGTCCAGCCGGCCGCCACGGACCAGGTTGATCGCCAGCGACTCGTGGTTGCCCTGGACCGCATAAAACCATGGCTGCTCCAGCCAATGCAGGGCTGCCCGGCTAAAGGGCCCGCGATCGACCAGGTCGCCGACGCTGAATAGCCGATCCTTTTCCTTGTTGAAACCGACGGCGTCCAGGCTTTGCTGCAACCGGTCGAAATGGCCGTGTATGTCTCCAACGGCCAGATCCCGACCTTGAACATTGGCACCGACAAGCTGGAAACGCTGCATGACCTTATTCCTTTGCAAGTAGACAAAGACTTTCTAGGCCTTTGCCTGGGCAGCATGGCACAAGCGGCTGGTCGGGAGTATGCTCGGCGATCACGTGCCAGGGAAGGAAGTGTCATGAATCTGTGCGCTGCACAACTGGGTTCATTCAAGGGCGATGTGGCGGCCAACGTCGGGCGTCATCTGGCCTGCATCGAACAGGCTGCGAGGCTGGGCGCTGCCGTGATCGTCTTTCCCGAGTTGTCGTTGACCGGTTACGAACCTACCATTGCCCGTCAGGCTGCGCTGCCTTTGGGCTCCCCACGCCTGGACCCGCTGCAGGCGGCAAGTGACCGCCTGGGCATCCTCGTTGCGGCGGGATTGCCGTTGCCAACCCCGAACGGCATCCAGATCGGCATGCCGATCTTCACCCCGGGCGCCCCGCGCCAAGCCTATGCAAAACAGCGTCTGCACGAAGATGAACTGCCCTACTTCAACGCAGGGGTGAGCACCTCGCTGATTCAGGCGGCGCATCACCGAATTGCGCCCGCCATCTGCTATGAATCGATGTTCATGGCACATGCTGCATCGGCACAAGAACGAGGGGCAGACATCTATCTGGTGAGTGTGGCCAAGACGGCAAAAGGCGTAAGCGAAGGACACATGCATTATCCGCAGGTGGCGCGCGAACTGGGCCTGACCGTGCTGATGGCCAACTGCGTTGGACCCGCCGGCGAGTTCCTGGCGGCCGGTGGTTCTGCGGCGTGGGACAGTGAGGGTCGCCTGCTGGCTTGCCTGGACTCCCACAGCGAAGGCCTGCTGCTGCTGGACACCGAGGCTGGCACTGCCAGCGTGATGCCGCTGGATGCGCCCGCGTGATTTACCTGGTACTGGCACTGGCGAGCTACGGGCTAAGCTACTACGTGATCGGATTGCTAATCGATGGCCAGGTGGCTGACATTGCCGAGGGCATGCGCCATCGCCGTGATGCGCCTGCCCCAGGTCAATACCTGCGGGCTGTTCAGGCACGATTGCGCCGTGTGCGCTGGGAGTATTCACTCATGGTAGGTACATTTCTGACTGCACTGTCGTGCGTTGGCGCCTACTGGCTGGGCTGAAGCCGCAAGTCCAGTGGCAACGTTTGCCGGCCTTCGAGGGCCAATAGCAGTTGTTTGGCGGCCAGGCCACCGGCAAAGCCGGTGAGCCCACCGCCAGTCCCTATCACACGATGACAGGGCGCAATGATCGAAATCGGATTGCGGCCATTGGCAGCGCCTACCGCCCGCACGGCACTGGGGTTGCCGATCTGCTGGGCGATCTGACCATACGTGCGGGTTTCACCAAAGGGTATGCAGAGCAATGCGTCCCACACTCGACGCTGAAACGCCGTCCCAGAGAATTCCAGGGCCAGATCGAAACACTGACGTGAGCCGGCGAAGTATTCGGTCAGTTGACGTGCGGTTTCGATCAGAACGGGGCAGTGATCGTCACGCTGCAACGGACCAAGACGCACTCTGTTTTCCCGCTCCTGCTCCCACAGCACGGCGATCAGCCTTTGATCCCGAGAGACAAGGGTCAGCGTGCCAACCAGCGATGGCATGAGGGTGTACAGGCTGGGCATACCGCTACTCGGAAATGAAAAGGCAGCGTGCGGGGGGTGCTTATGACAAAGCGACTAACCGTAATGGAACTGAATTACTGCGAATCGGCACCGGTCAACACTTGTGAACGCTGCAAGAAACTGACGAGGTGAATCATGACTATCGAAGCTGAGACGCTCGCACAACTCGCACAAGCCCTGAAGGCACAAGGGGCCAGGTTGATCGCTGACCTGACGTTCATCCGCGCGCCTTACCGGTGTGGCAAGCGCTGGGTATGCAATGTAGTACGCCGCAAAACCGCACGCAAGCCTGCACTGCTTCAATGAACGGCGCGCCGCAACTACCACGCTCTTGAATAGGCGAAGGACCGCCCTTTTTCCTGCGATCACGCCCGCCTGCAAACCCGCCTGACGCACCTGTCACTCAAGGCATTCGCGTGCCGCCACCCTCAGCTTGTCGCCCGACAGAAAGCTGCCTTTATAGAATGTCGCGCGGCTACCCTCCCCCGACTCGATCACCTCCAGCACATCATCGGTCGTCACCGCACTAGGCGCCGTCATGCGTACGCCATGGGGGATGGATTTCTGCGTTGAATTGGGTGCCAAGGCCTGCCATTGCGGCATAACGCAGGCGGCATATTGCTGGGGCGTTTTGGATGTGAGCTTGCTTGCAGTGGGCTTTCCGGGTGAGGCGCAGCCCACGAGTGCTACACACAGCGCCGCCACGACATACAGGAAGTTAGGCATTTCTTTGGCCTCGATCAGTCGCGGGCATTTTAGCAAGTGAAAGGGCCAAGGAGGAATGGACCATCGTCGAATTCCGGAAACATCACGGTTGCCCTTTTTTACCGGCGTGCGGAACGAATGCAGCCTGTCTTGTTTCTGATGAGCAATCATGCACAGCCACACAAATGTGGGCACTGCTTGACTGATTTAATTGGGCGATTCGCTGGAGTCCTACATGGTGTGGTGGCTAGAAGTGCTTGCACAATTTGCAACATCGACCGGTCTGGCCGTGGTGTGCATCCTGGTGTTCTGGACCTACGGGCTGGCGTTCGGCAGGTTGTACATGAAGCTGCTCGCTTGCCTGCTGGCCAGCGTGCTGCTGATGGTCGCTGCATTCCCGCATGGGGTGAATTTTGCTACAGGCCTGGGCGCAACAGTAGGCAACAGTCACTCATTGTCGTTGTTCCTGGCTGACGCCAGCGGGGTTATCGCCGCAGTTCTGATCGCCTCTTTTTTCTTCAACCCGGAACGCTTGATAGAGTAGGCGGCGCTGTGCAGGTTGTCGCCTGACAGTTCTGCCAGTAGCAAGGGCAGGTATAGGGTGGCAATGTCATCAGGCCAATCCCGGCACGCGAACCCTTCAGCCAAGGATGCCGAGCCCATGAACGAGTCGTCTAAACAAACGCGGTTGTTTTACCAGAACGGTAAGCTGATAACCCTCGTGAGCCCCGAGCAGCGTCAGCAGATCTTTCGCTCCCCTGATACAGCGCTTGCCGAAACGCGTGTTGATAGTGGCCCGGCCTTGCTGGGTATTGACGCTCAGGGATCGGTTCTAATGGTGCAATCCGAAGATCAAGCACCCTCCTGATTGGGGTCGTAGGCAGGTGGAGAAAGAGCGTGGGCACAGGCGTTCCCTTCCGTTGCTGGAAGCCGGGCCAAGCGCAGCGGCTGACAAACATGCTAACGTTGAACGCATCGCCCATCGAGTCAACATGTTCATGGAATCACTTGACTGCATCAAATCGGACTTGGTCAAAACCGCAGATCATCTAGAAGAACTTGGCAAAGCCATGAACGGCCATGCGCGTTTCATGCAGGCGCGGGGTGCTCATCCGGATCAGATCGACGTGAACGCACACATTGAAGCCCTTGCACAGGTAACCGAAGCCCTGCGGGAGGTGGCAACCAAGATGCAGAGCTCACTTAGCCCTGCCGTGCGTAACAAGTGACGCATTGAGTACAATCCCATCCCCCGAAGATCGTCTCAATGAAACCTGAGCTTGACCACCTTGCTCAGCGCCCAGCCGCCGAATACGTAGAACAGGTCCAGGTAGAAGCGGCCGGCATAGTTGGGCATAGGGTGGTTGTCGATGAGCTGCTCAGGACCGGGGGCAGGCGGCATGAGCGCGTAAAGTGCGTTCGGGATCAAGGCCAGGGCGATCAGCAGCAAGTAGGCTGCCCCTTTGATCCAGTGCGCGCGTGGTGTAGGCCTGGCTGACCATTTGACGCCGTAATACGCGATCAGGCCTGCCACGGGCAATACCCAGAAATGTGTTGGGATGCCAATGAACATTTCAGCTACAGCACTTCTTGTTTCCACGCACTTTCCTCCGATTGAATACGCGAAGTATTGCGGTTGAGTGCGTCAAAAGCAAAGTGCTCATGACGCCTCTACGCGCTTGGCTGCTACTACAGTATTCAGTTAGCTGTCGTGGGGAAAAGCATCGGGCACTCCCAGTGCCGCGGTCATGTCGCTGGGTTTGCATCCAGCGTGGATGCAAACCCAGTACACGTCTCGTACCAAGCGTAGTAGCGTTCGCCTTTCGACGAACTGCCAAGGTCCGTTGCTTATGTCCATGGACCGGGCCACTCACGAACTGGGAAGTCAAATGGAACACGTTCATTCCGTCAGCCAAGACGTCATCGATTCAGCACTCATTGCGTTTTCACGTTTCAAGATTGGTGAGATCAAGGTTTACGATCTGGAAAATGCAATGAGTTATGAAGCCGGACAAGCGCTTGCCCGCAGCGGGCTGGTGCGGTTCTCGATTCACAAGCTGCCATCGGGACGGTACCGCATCAGTGACGAGGGCGAGAACGCGATTACCGAAGCAGGCCGCGAACGGCTGGAGATGATCAGGGGTTGAGCGGGTAGTTGGCTCAAATAAATCCCCAGAGATGCAGCTGCAGACGGCACAGGATTGACCCGTGCCGTCTCGCACCCTCAAGTACCCTGACTCCAATGAGCAGCGATCGCCAGCACGACGAAAGCCACCACCGCCTCCACAACAAGGTAGATACCGTAGAAGTCCTCTGAAAACATACGCAACTTTCCGCTTGAATAACGACTGACCTGAGCCGAATGACCCGGCGCCTGAATCAGATAAGCGGTGGCATTCAGAAGTTCATGCCCGGTAAAAACTGTCAGGCGACTCCAGGCGGAATGCCATCCTTGTTCTTGTCCTTGAGTCGCGCTTTTTCCTCCTCGGTGGCGTGAGCCGGTACCTGATCTTTTTTGGGTTCAGGTTGCTGTTCAGTCATGTTCAAACTCCTCAACGTGTGAAACGTTGGGCATTTGTTGCGCTCAGCAGTTCAGACGTATCGGCAGCCATCATGTTCCATGACCGCTCTTGGGGATGCTCTGGGAATTGAAAGAAGCCACTTCGCGGGCCCTCATGACGCCCCAGGCCAATGCCCGGGACATGGACTCCTTTGGGCGGTCGTCGAACGCCTCCTCATAGACAGGCACGCCGCCAGGGGCATAGACACCTATGAACAGCTGAACGAGGCCTTTTCGGGACAGACGAACCTGTACATTAATCGACGTCTTGTCGCTTAATGTCTCTTCGTGCGCGCGATGGTGCAACGTAGGGTCAGCCCAGGACCAGAACACACTGCCGCGTATCCGCATCGCGCCTCCTAATACTTTAGTCTAATGGCCGCTACGAGGGACATTAGCCGCCTGCCGCTTGGGCTACTAGCGAAATATGGCATCGAACCTCATCGATCAGACGAGCGGGAACGTCGGTGCCATAATGCTGGGCTGTCGCAATAGGGCGCCATTAGCGATGCCTGGACGCACTGCTCATCTACCGCGAGCATCAATCATGAATTCGTTACTGACCTTCTTCGCAGCTGCGGTGTTGCCACTGTTGGCGATCGCCCTGACGGTCATGGCGCACCGGCACGTCATGCAGAAATGGCGGGCGAAAATCGATACCGAAGTTGCACAGGCCTTGAGCACCTTGGGTGTCACCACTTACACACTGCTCGTGGACAAATTGACTTCGCCCAGCACCGACAGAACTGCCCAGGTCTATCGCATTCTCCTTGGCGAGCGCGGAGACTACTATCTGTTCATGAAAATCGGAGAGCAGCCAGGCCTGCTCAAGCCGTTGCGCAAGGAACGGGCTTTGCTGGCGGTGCGGGTCAATGGCTAATATGCTTTGGCGGTGGCCGATCAGGCATCTCACTAGGTGTCAGAATTCGAGAGCATGCGCTTGGTCGGCTTCTTGTAGAAAGCGTGTTTATCAGCGGCATTATGAACGTTGAACGTTGAACGTTGAACGTTGAACGTTGAACGTTGAACGTTGAACGTTGAACGTTGAACGATGGGAGATGACGCGCGCTGGCTGCGTAAAGGGGCGAAACTTACCGCTGAGTCAACGGACCTATCCGATTCGACTTTAATCTGCCCTGCCAGTTGCCAGTACCGTACTACGTGGGACATTTGAGGGCTGAATGTGCAATGAATAAAGGTCTACTGATCGGGCTGGTGGTGACCCTGCTTACGGGGTGCAATCATTATTTCAACAGCCCCTATGGAAGTCGCTGGGATCAACGAAATATCCCCTGTGACGCCACGCCACCTAATCAACCTGGGTGCTACGACAATGTGCACCAAGAGGGGCTGCTCAACAGGCTTTTAAGAAAGGACTAGTCATGCCTGCTTTCTTGACCCGCTTGTTCAAGCGCACAGATAAGCCAGGGCACGCTGAACTCAACCGTTCAACCGACTCCAGCCAGATCAGCCCTCCCTCCTCCGTGCCCTTCATGGACAACGACGAGACCACGCGCCTGGCCACAACCTGCTCGATACGAAGCTACGACGTAAGCGCACCAGCCATTACACGTTGCAATTGAAGTTGCGTAATGGCTGACATCCCATCCAAGCGATTCCTAGATGGAGCGTTGATTTATCCTGGCCGATAGAGCTTCAGCGCTTTCTTTTCGCTCCGAATATCGATCTACCAAATAGCCCTCACGGCCACGAACCAGCAGCGTGAACTTCACCAGTTCCTCCATCACATCGACCACGCGGTCATAATACGGCGAAGGTTTCATTCGGCCAGCATCGTCGAACTCCAGATACGCCTTCGGCACGGACGACTGATTCGGGATGGTCAGCATGCGCATCCATCGACCTAACACACGCATCTGGTTCACAGCGTTGAATGACTGAGACCCGCCGCACACCTGCATCACCGCGAGTGTTTTGCCTTGGGTGGGCCGCACGGCACCCAGGGTCAAAGGAATCCAATCGATCTGCGCTTTGAATACCCCGGACATAGCGCCATGACGCTCGGGGGAACACCATACCTGTCCGTCTGACCACAGCACCAGATTACGCAGCTCTTGTACCTTCGGGTGTTCGACTGGCGCGTCATCCGGCAAGGGCAAACCTGACGGATCGAAAATCACCGTCTCGGCGCCCATATACTGGAGCAGTCTAGCGGCCTCTTGCGTCAAGAGACGACTGAACGAACGCTCTCTGGTCGATCCATAGAGCAGAAGGATGCGTGGTTTGACGTTCGACGCATCAGCCAGGTTAAGCTTATCGGCAGTGGGCAGATCCATCAGCAACAGATCGAGGGCAGGAAAGGCCTCGGCAGAGTCGATATCGAACTCGTTCATCACAATGCTCCAATCCGATCCAAAGCCTGCCTCAGGTCGTCGCCTTGAAGTGTCTTCAGATCCAACGCGAATAACGCTGCGAACCGCCTTTTGATGTGTTCAACCGTTGCGTCGAATGCGACCTGAATAGCCTCGTCGCTGCCATCCACTTCCGATGGGTCAGGCAGCCCCCAGTGGCTCTTGATGGCCGGGCCAAAATACACCGGACAGGCTTCGCCACTTGCCTTGTCGCACACAGTGATCACGATATCGGGTGGCGAGTCCGCGAACGCTTCTGATCCCTTGCTATAAAGGGCGGACGTTTCGACACCCAGTCCTTGCAGCGTGCTCACCGCACGGGGATTGAGTTTGCCGCTGGGGAGGCTGCCCGAACTGATGGCCGTGAAGCCGTCCGGCGCAACATGGTTGAACAGTCCTTCGGACAGGACGCTGCGACAGCTATTGGCCGTACACATGAACAGCATCTTCATAAGTTACTCCTACGTGCTGATGCTCAAGCGCACGGTAAGGGCTGCCAGTGTCAGCAGCAGAATGGGGAAAGTGATTACGCAGCCAACCTTGAAGTAGTAACCCCAAGTGATGCGGATGTTTTTCTGAGCCAGGACATGCAGCCACAGCAGCGTCGCCAGACTACCGATGGGGGTTATCTTGGGGCCAAGGTCGCAGCCGATGATGTTGGCGTACACCATGGCTTCGTGGGCGAGCCCCGTCGCGCCACTGTCCTGAATCGACAAGGCACCAATCAGCACGCTGGGCATGTTGTTCATGACAGATGACAGCAGCGCAGCCGTGAAACCGGTGCCGAGTGTCGCAACCCACAGACCATGATCGGCGAAGGTGCCGAACAATGAGCCGAGTCCTTCTGTCAGCCCTGCATTCTTCAGGCCGTAGATCACCAGATACATGCCAAGTGAAAACAATACGACCTGCCAGGGTGCGTTGAGCATGACTTTGCGGGTCGAGATCACATGCCCTTTCGCGGCAATTATCAGCAACACCAGTGCGCATACAGCGGCGACAGCACTGATCGGTATGCCTAGGGGCTCAAGGGCGAACAAACCGACTAGCAGATGCAGCAACACCCACCAGCCAGCAATGAACGTATGGCGATCCTTGATGGCCTCTTCTGGTCGCGGTAGTTCTTCGGGTGAGTACGCCAGCGGTACCTCTTTTCGATAAAACAACCAAAGCATGCCTAGCGTCGCCCCGACACTGGCCAGATTCACCGGCCACATAATCGAGGCGTACTGACCAAATCCGATGTCGAAAAAATCGGCAGAGACGATGTTCACAAGGTTCGAGACAACCAGCGGCAAGCTGGCAGTGTCGGCAATGAAGCCGGCAGCCATCACGAAAGCCAAGGTTGCTGCCGGGCTAAAGCGCAGCGCCGTAAGCATTGCGATGACAATGGGGGTCAGAATCAATGCTGCGCCATCATTAGCAAACAGGGCCGAGACAGCTGCACCCAAGAGTACCATTAGTGCAAACAGGCGTGCCCCGCTGCCTCTCCCCCAACGAGCCACATGAAGCGCTACCCACTCGAAAAAGCCTGCCTCATCCAGCAGGAGGCTGATGATGATCACCGCAATGAACGTCGCCGTTGCGTTCCACACAATGTGCCAGACCACCGGGATATCACTGAGCGCAACAACGCCAGTTAGCAACGCGACCACCGCTCCGGCAGACGCACTCCAACCCACGCCAAGCCCTCGGGGTTGCCAGATCACCAGTACCAGCGTTACCAGAAAAATAGACACTGCCAGCAACATCTCGGGTCTCCAATAACACTTAGCAACAGGAAACCTGGCGTACCGGGCGACCTTCCATGGAAGCAAGGCGACCTTGGTCATCACCGAGCCAAGTGCGGTTAGCCTCGAGCGTCGCCTGAAGTACATCCAGTGCCCATAGAGGCAGTTCCGGATGAAGACGGTAGTAAACCCATTGGCCCTGCCGACGGTCCTCCAGCAGCCCGCAGGTACGAAGCTGAGCCAGGTGGCGTGAGATCTTCGGCTGGCTGTCGTCGAGTGCCCAAACCAGTTCACAGACGCACAGCTCACCCTCAGCTGCGAGCATGAGCATGATCCGGGCGCGGGTTTCGTCACCAAGGCATTTAAAGAAAATAGGCGGCTGAATGAGCATGACCAACCTTTATATTCGATTCTACGCATATGCGAATTTACAGATATGTAGCCGCAATTGGAAGCGGCTCATCTCGCTTCAGGCGCCCACGTATGCGCAAGCAGATCAGGAAACTCGCTTACCCTTTGGGTTGGCAGACGACTAAGGACGTCTTTCAGGTAGGCGTATGGATCATGTCCATTCAGCCGTGCTGACTGGATCAGGCTCATGATCGCCGCTGCCCGTTTACCGCTGCGTAACGACCTGGCAAGGAGCCAGTTCGAACGACCGAGGGCCCATGGGCGAATCTGATTTCCCCCCTGATTGTTATGGATGGGCACATTCGAAGCGAACAGGTCAAAGAATTTGCGACGGGCATGGACCATACAGCCAATGTCGAACAAGCCCTGTACGAAGCTGGCGTTGTAACCTGCAAAGTCATCGCAGACCAACTAGCGATTGCACGAGCCCAGAAAACGAGGCTGCATAGGAAATCCGCTTGATGGACCAGAAATGGTGTCCACTCAAACTTAGGGGGCTCCATGGCCTTCAGCAGTCGTGCGGGGAAGATGTGGTTGCCGGACGGTTACACTACGACTGCCATCACGTCAGCAATAGCGCCCTATCGGGGACAGCCACGCTAGCGACAGCGGATCGAGCACCAGCAGTTGCGACTAACGATCTGTCATCTTCTGGGTAACCAGGCCGCGAGCAGCCATATCACGCCTGTCGCCAACACCCAAGGCCACCTGCTCGCGGGATTCATTGCCATACCCACCAACGCGATAACGATCAATGCCCCCCCCGCCCATCGTTTGCGCGCTGGTGTAAACCATCTCTGAAACCGCCTAAGCATGGCCTGCACGTTTATCACCACCTGTGCTGCACTCAAACGATCGCAGTCTCTGTCGTCGTTCTGATTCACCGCGCCTTGTATCCGCATGAATTGACGTGTGCCGGAAAATTGCGGCCATCAGCTACTATGTCCCGGTTATCAGTAGGTCAGGGAAGAACACCGCGCGCCTGCTTCATTGCCTGCAAGGTCATGCGCTTGTGCTGCAGCGCTGACTGATCTTCGATCCTGCGCACCGCCAGCGCTCTCAATACCTCATAAGCAAGCGCATGACAGACAGGCTCAGTCACGCCATGCCCACGCTGCAGGTCGATAGCGGCTTGCCGACGCTCAATTTCCATCCTTGCTGGGTCATACTCGAACGCCGCAGCTCGCGCCTCGAGCATCACACTATTGGCGGCGGCCAGGTCGACATCCAGCATCCCAGTGAGCGCGCACTGCTCACCTGTAATGGATGACAGCGCAAAACCCTTGTACTGAGCCTCACCCATAACCGGCCGTACAGGTTGCGCAGTGCAGCTCGAAAGCACGACAGTGGCCATGAGCAGATATCGATAATTTTTCATCAGGTCACGTCAGGTCAAATACAGTGGATGAGCCATACCTTACAATTGGCCTCGTCAAAACCACGCTCCAGGCGCTGCTCGTTCGGCCACCATACCGATGTGCCACGCTTAGACTCACTATCTTCCCTGCCACCCCTCTTTTTCCGCTATCACCCGTTAAGGATGATGCCATGATCATTCGCCAGGCTACTAATACCGACCATCCGCAGTTGCTCGACCTTTGGCTGCGCGCCGTTCGTGCCACTCACCATTTCCTACAGGAAGCCGATATCGAGGCGTTGTTTGCTCAACTGCGCGATAGCTACCTGCCGGCTGTCGAATTATGGATGGCAGAGGATGCCGTAAACGGCCCGCTTGGGTTCATCGGGCTTAACGTAAGCCACGTAGAAATGCTGTTTATCGAACCCAATCGGCGAGGTGAAGGCATCGGCCGCGCGCTACTGGATCACGCCCGGAGTTCACGCGGCCAAATTAGCGTTGATGTGAATGAGCAGAATCCGAAAGCGGTCGGGTTCTATCTGCATTATGGTTTTATCCAAACAGGCCGCTCCCCTCTCGATGGTGAGGGCCGCCCGTTCCCCTTGCTGCACCTGAGCTTGCCCGGCTAGCACTGCAGCCGTGGGGTGCTACTGGTGCGCTCATTGACCATTACGAAACCTTCATCGAAAACCAACTGCTCACCCAGGGAGGCAGTGAAATGATCAACCATCTGGATCACCTCGTTTTGACAACCATCGATGTCGAGGCATGCAAGGATTTCTATACCCGCGTCATGGGCATGAACCTGGAAATTTTCGGTGCCGGGCGCTTGGCTTTGCGCTTCGGTGAGCAAAAGATCAACGTACACGTGCGTGGCCACGAATTCGAACCCAAGGCTCACTTGCCAGTCTCAGGCGCGTTGGACCTCTGCTTCATCGCCTCGATCAGCCTTGAGAAAGTCGTGGCCCATCTAGAAGCACAGCAGTGGCCAATTATCGAGGGCCCCGTTCAACGCACCGGCGCCACGGGACCTATCCGATCCGTTTATGTGCGCGACCCGGATCTCAACTTGATAGAGATATCGGAGCGACTCTAGCAGGGTTTACAGGAGCAGAATGAAGCGCGATCCAGACAGGCCTGGGTGCTCTCGAGAAAACCAAGCAGGCTATCGGGTTGGGGCTTGCCGGTAACGGCCCCGACCGATCAGGAAAAGAGCTTGAACGCTACCCAGCTCGTCGCCAAAGCGAAGACTGCGCCCGCAGCAGCCGACAGAAAGATGCTGCGCGCTTGGTGCTGCGTGCCCTCGCGGACCTCACTGCCCAGCTGTGCCAGGTTCTCTTTCATCTGCTTGATAACTTGATCATGGCTCATGGTCGCCCTCGCTTGTGATGCCAGGTCACGCCTGTTGCTAGACCCTATGGCGATAGTGTCGGCCGAATTGGCGTAAAGCTCAAGACCACTCGGCGCAAGCCTGTTTCTCAGGACGGGAGGCTAGAGCTTTTGAATGAAGGCCGCAGCGGTAACGATGACGGTGACTAGCCCTCCCACCGCGACAAAGGGGTAAAACAGCGTCTCGCGCTTCATTTTGTTGGCCTCGGCGATCAATTTTCGCGCCTCGGCGGTGAGCTTGTGAATTTCAGCTTGGAGCTTCTCAAGCTCCAGCTCCTCCTTCTCGGTCATTGGCCGTCCTTTCGTGCCTTGAGCCGCACCCTGTCGTGCGTCCTCTGTGCTGCATTATGTGTTCTCAGGTTAAGGAATGCAGCACGCCACAGCATTCATTGATGCTGTACTCCTCAGTGGCGGGCACCGTGGCCTTGAGCGTGGCCACCACGCGCTCGGTAGCAGTCAGCGACCATTGAAAAGCTATCCACCCCGGATAGGTCAACCGGCGCATGACCTGACCGCATCTGTCACGCGCTCCAGCGGTGACTGCCAGGTGCGATAGAAGTGATAACGGACAGTCGAACCACTTGGTGCTGATGCCACATCGACCAAATGGATAGGCGTCTGCGCGTCAGGCGCCAAGACAGCGTAGCGGTCGCCAGATGTCTGCAAGATACCGCCGACACTTACCCCCAGCACCGTGGTGTTCTGCCAGGCATCTCGGATGCACTCGGCAACCTGCTGGGGTGGCCTTGACGACTTCAAGTCCAGCAGTGGCGGATTGCTTCGGGTGTCGCCAACGCTCGCACACCCCGCCAGCAATGCCAAGCCCGACCCGACTATGATGTTTCGCATATTTTCTATCTCCTGAAAGTCGAGACCGTATCAGCCCGGCATCTGCGCGCTCGACGGAACCGCTACAGACAGCCTTGCAATGCTGACAGGCGCTTTTTTGCGATCCAGTTCCCCAGCACCACGTAGTACTTTGCTTCAGACCCACTCGGTGCTGGCTGGATGTCTACGAAATACTCTGATACTTGCGTGAAGACGGTATAGCCGACATCGCGGCCTGCTTGAAGAGTGGCGCCAGGTGTTCCACCAAAAATCGGCTGATTTTGCCATTCGTACTGGACACACTTCGCCAGCGCGGCGTCAGTTTTGGTCGATCTCAGAACTTTATAGGGACCAGCCTGACGAGCTTCATTCATGGTTGGAGCCATGCATCCCGCTAGCAAAGCCAAACCCATTGCCCCGATCAAGATTCGAATTTGATCCCTCCTTGATGATGCCGGGAATCTACCACAAGGCGGCGTGGCCCAGCCCAGATGCGAAAAGCCCAGAACAGAGCTGGGCTGATACAAGGAAATCTGCTTACTACTCGAACACTGGGCGCAAGAAGCTTCGCTCGTAACTCAGAATGAATTTCCTGTCGCTGGCCTCCTTGACCAATTCCATACATGCCGAATCGCCTGCCGCCTGCTGTCGATACTGCTCATAGGCAGCAAGGCTCTCGAAGCTGAACAGGCAATAGGCGACATTGCTCGCCCCCTCAGAAGGCAGGAAATAGCCATGGTGCTGGCCTCCCATGCGCTCGACCAGAGCGATCCAGTGACGGGAATACGCCTCAAAAGCGGGAAGCTGGTAGGGATCAATCACATAACGAACATGGCAGGTGACCATGGAGTCATTCCTTTGAAGGCTTGAGTAAAGCGCAAACTCTAAGGCAATCCTGCACAGACTTCCAAGGATGACCACCTATCCCCCTGGACGCATCACCCGTAACCGTACGGCCTCATGCCGTCGTAGCGTTGTCTCCCAACGACCCGCCCCGGTCCGTTGCTGGAAAGCCCATGGACTTGGGCTTGGATGCTCAAGGAGGATCAACTTGAGCGAGCAACGCGCAATGAATTCCCACGAGGTCGGCGTGTGCGCTGCACTTCCGTCAGATGGCGCATTCTTTGCGACTCTCGCCCTCTCGCAGCGCAGTAAGATTAAAGACGTAGCTAATGTACCGATAGACGTCATGCCAGCCGATGGGATGGGATCAATCTGCAGAAGAGGATGCAGCAAGTCATAAGGAGAGTCGCCCTAAGCAAGATAGAGGAAGGAACGAAGACAGAAAGGGACTTGTGTGCTGCTGAACGATCAGGCTTTGCGTGCTATCCAGTTCGCCAGGCCATACGCCGACTGCCTCTGTTCTAAGTCCCGCATTCATAGCCCAACAGCTGGGTCACAGCGTTTACATGCTGATATCGACCTATGCCGTTGGCTCAACCCAAGCTCCGACTGGAGCAAGCTGGAAAAACTCGAAGTATCGGACGTATCAAAACCTGGCCGAGTGTTTCAACGACGACGCCACTGCCATCCTGAGCTTCGTAGTTCGCGCTGCCGCCTAACCCTGCGGCGCTGCCCGCCAGCACCCAAACGAAAAACGCCGCCTAGAGATAGGCGGCGTTAGAAATCCCCCATCAGGGCTTGAAACCCTTATCTGGTGTCTTCGGAGGTGGGATGTCCCATAGCCTGTCGCTGGATTCCTGCTGCGCCTTTGCTTTTTGCTCTTCTGTTGAGCCAAAGCAGCCGCTCAGCAACAGCGCAGTAACGGCGACGAAAATTGCGCCAATCATGGTGTGCTTCATAAGGTTCCTTCCTGTGAAATGGTCGGGCATTACATCAAAAATCGCCAATCGCCGCAAAGCATGGCGCTGAGCCAGTAGCCACCACCTGCCGTACTCAAAACATGAACGCTTCCATATCCAACCGAATTCTTTGAAGGAGGTGAAAACGCCTCCATGTGGGTTTAATTATAACTAGCCTCCATATCCTCTTTACTTCGCTGCAGGCACATTCCTTTTACGTAAGCTTCTGCGTACTCAAAAGTGCTTCACCGATCGAAGTCTTCGACCAAATTCGACCCAAGATATCTGACCTAATTGTAACACCGTAAATATAAACGCAACTGGGGAAACTATCAGTATCATTTTTCCAGGCAGATCACCGATAGACCTCACCATCACTAAAGATCATCGACTGCAACGGTGGTCTTTTCAGCTCAGCCAAGTACGCAACACTTTGTGATCTAGTCATGCTAGGAAACACCTCACCTTTAGGTATAGGTAACCTTGAGCAGGCTGGGCTGCCGATTGTTGGGCTGGACCTATGTCGATAGCGCCGACATCAATCAGCTGCTGGAAATCGCAGAGCTGCAGCTGGCATTGACGATCCACGATGACGCTGACATCCAGGATAGATGTATTCAGGCCGAGAATTTGGAACTGCACACCAAGCTAGCTGACTGGAACACCACAATCATTCCAGCGCTCAGCAGCGACCTTCGCGAAATCCTCGGACGCCCGAACCTTACTTGCCACCACATCGCCAAGGCTCTACGTATTATGGGGCTCACGATCGCACCCAATGCCGAAGTCAAGCAGGCCGTCGTGATTCACTGGCCTCTCGGGCACACCCTAAGGCACGGCGCGGATTGGCGTCAGCGTGTAACAGCCGAGCTGGCGAAGGCAGGTAATACGCTGAAAGCCTAATAGGAGTACAAATGTACTACACTCCGCTATACCCCCTTTCTCTCTATTCACTGCTGCGCTATGTCGATAAAGCCTGACCCGCCCCACATAAAACCATACTAGCGGCTCGGTTCCCCCTCGTGCCCAGCGAACAGCCAGCTTAGAGAAGCCTCTGCTTCAATTGGTTTGCATGCAAATTTGAGGCTGAGGCACAGGCTCCGGCATCAGGTTGGCATGTAACAGATCACCGTAACCCCAGACCAGCGTTCCCAAGACTGCCGCGATGGCGCAAACAGCGCGCCACAACGTGTAGTAACTGCCATGCGATCTTCGCATCTGCCTGTTGAGTCTGCTCACACCCTCGCCCAAAAGCGATTCGCCAAGAAGGGCAAATACAGTTATAACAGATCCCGACCGTGAAAATTGCGCAGCGTCTCCCTCAAACCACCACGCGATACTCCAAGCGAATGAAATAAACACCGCGATTGCAGCTGCGTATAGGCGTCGCCTAACCTCAAACAATGATGCCGCTGCCTTGCCAGTTACCTCAGGCACGTACCTTCCATCATCAATTGAATCGCAAGATCCCCCGTAATTTTCCTCTTTCCTCTTTAGGGCGCCGTGAATCAGAAGTGTGGCAGCAACGCCTACGATCAGGCTTAGGTATGTTTTGCGCACGTGGCTATCTCTCTTGAAATTTGAATTATCTTAATTACTTGTCCGGCTAGTATATATGCCTGACGCATTTTTAATGGTGTATTTACGCATCAGTGCCGAGATATGGCGGCCAAGAAATCCGTAGGCCCAGCGCACAAACGGCGGCACGGTGGTGCCCGTTGATGAGGTGAGCGAATGACCCGCCTCGCCTTCTGCCTCCTGCTGTTGGCCACAGGCGCAAGCGCCGGGCAAACCTTTCATGTCGAGGCATTCGGGAACATCGACAGGGGCGGCAATTGTGTGCACGACGAGGAGCGCGGCGTTACCTGCTACGTATTCTACGGCGGCATCAGCTGCATTTCCGACAGCCAGCCGCAGGCCAGCAATCAGCGCCAGCTCTCCCAGCACGAAACCCAACCCGAACCTCCACCTGCTCTGGCGCCTGGGCGCTGGATTGATGAGAGGTATGAGTTGTGAGGAAAATTCGAGATTTCTTGAAGGCTGTCATAGGGTGGGCTAGTTGGAAGATGGCCGACTCTCTGCATAAGACGTTCGGCGCCTGGCATCCGCATGATGCTATTGACGAAGACCTTGGCTACTGGGGCTAGACATGACCGACCGGATCGAAGCAGAAGGCTGGCTGCTGAGGCAGATCGTCAAGGACGTGGGCCAGTGGCAGAACCCCGCCAAATACCACGAGGCAGCGCGTTGGATGGCGTGGCGTACACCCCACTGGAGGCTGAGGCCCTGGCCGCTGGAGTCAAGCCATGAGATCTTTGGGAGAAATCATCGAAGCTTCGAAATCGAGCGACTGCCCCGACTACGACGACCTGCGCCTATCAAACACCATCAAAATCACCATTCGTCCAAGTCGTGGAGACGTTGTATCTGGTGCTTGTACTCGCACACTATCTGATAGGTAGAACTCGCGGTCCCAGTGACGAGAGCACCTACCACGTCGCAATCTGCCTCTACGAACTTCTCCCACGCTGCCTGCGCCTGGGGCATCATGGCCGGTACATTTTTCGGGAGCGAGCCTTCATCGACATACCCCTTTGCGGTGGCCAGGGCCTTCTGGTACTTCTCTTCCACCGCGTCCTTGGCCGCCTCCCGCATTTCATATGCGCAATGAGCTGAATCCTGGGTGGTTTTGGTCTCCGGCTTTCTCAAGCACTGCTGCCAATCGGCCTCAAGCTTCGCCGCGTACTGACGCACCGCTGCATCCCGTGCTGCAATCTCTGCTTCTTCCCCGTGCAGCTCGGCGTGGGCTGCGCCTACTACTGCCAGCACCGCGCCAGCGATACCGGCCTTGGTAACGGTCTTCATTGGTCTCATTTCCCTGAGTCATAGCCCGGCCGGCGTGATGCCGTTCCAGGCGGGTTTGGCTCGGCCAGAAGCCGGGCGAGGTGATCCTGACGCATTATATGCGTTGCCATTACCCTCGAGTTGGAGCACCGCAACATTTCAACCGCAATCAAGGCCTGATCAAAGCGCGCGATTAGCTTCGACAAGATCGTGACGCCCTGCGGTATGCCGGAGGACACCTTCTATGACCCTAGCCCTGATGTACATGGCCTACCTGATTTGCGGGGGCCGCGATGAGCGCAGCGGTTGAAGTGCTCGACACATGCAGTGCCCGCCGCATGATGTGGTTCGACAAGGAAGACCAGCGCGCCCTGTTCGGCGACATCCGCGACGACGAACACCAGCGATGCGACAGCCGGATACTGAAGGTTGAGCCAGATGTGCTGATGGACTTTCGGAGTCTGCCCTTGGGGACGCCGCTTTGCGCTTGGTCGTGTTCGATCCGCCGCATCTGACCCGGGCCGACGTGGCTCGCTGGATGCGGGCAATGTACAGAGTGCTCACCAGTGAATGGCGGGAGGATATCCCCCAAGGCTTTGCCGAGCGTTTCCGTGTACTGGAACCTGAGGGAATCCTGATCTTCAAGTGAAACGAAGCCCAAGTGCTGGTCAGCACCAACCAGTCCCTTCGTGTTCCAACCTAGCAAAGGTGGGCTGTGGATCAACGAGCCAAGTGTTACAATCCGCCACTTCAAATCGGCGCTGAAGGCGCTGAACATCCGTGAACGCCGTCAGTACGACACCCGCCACACCTACGCAACCATGTGCCTGATGTCTGGGATGAACCCCGCGTTCATCGCGAGCCAGCTCGGCTACAGCGTCGAGATGTAGCTCTCTACCTACGCGAAATGGATCAGCTCCTCCTTGGACTGGAGGGAGCTGGAGAAGCTGCCGCCCCGAGTCGAAATGGCCCAAAATTGGCCCAGAACTGACGAGAGGGCCTAAATACACCTCTGGAACCCCCGCAGGACAAGCACTTGATCTCCACAGCAAACATCACCATGCGCTATGCCATGGGGTTTAGCGGGTGGGGATGTGTAGGTTTTGCTGGGCCTAACTCCCCTCACTCCCCCACCGATACACATCAGTTGGTTCGCCAATTGGTCCGATAGCTTTCATCCAACTATGATGCCGATCCGGCATAATCTAGGCCGTTCGAAGCGCATGCCCCTCCTCTGGCGTTCTGCCGAATCCCACCCCTATCCTGCTACACGGTCGTGATCCCGGACGCTGAACCGGACCACACCCCACACCTCGAACGTATCGCCCTCCATGATGTACCGCGACGGGTACTTGGGGTTCTCCGACCGCAGGACCAGCACACCATGCTCATGGCACATGCGTTTGCAGACCGGTTCGCCGTTCACCGCCGCGATCACGATATCGCCGTGCTTGGCCTTGACGCTTCGATCAACGACCAGCAGGTCACCGGAGTACATGCCGATACCCTCCATGCTCTCGCCTTCGATCTTGACCAGGTAGGTCCAGGGCGCACGCACCTGCATCAGATCGTCCAGGCTGAGCTGAGGCATGTCGTCGATTTCGAAGTCAAGAGCGGTGTTCATTGGCGGAGCCTCCATACTGTATAAATGAACAGTATGGTAGTGGCCTGCGATAGGGCCGGCAACTGCCGACAAGCGGGATGCGCTAGTGCGTAGGGGGCAGTTTGCTGCCCATCAGCTTGGCGACGGTGCGAAGCTGGTAGTCGGAAACCGCCTGGGCCAAGGACTCGGAATGGAGCCGCAGACGCTCTACCTCCTCGGCTAGCGCACCGTAATCCCTAGCCTCCCAGTACCGTTTGAGAGCTTCCATCGACTGCGCAATGAGCGGTTCGCCTGCCTCAACGGCCTTGGCAAAATCATCTTCGTCCATCAGCTAATCCCTTGTTGATGCATAAGTATAGGTCCAGTGACGCTTCTGCAGGGGAGCCACCAACAGACGTTGGAGCACATGCCCACGTTAACCAAGCCCCAAGTCAATCAGGGATGAGCCGCCGTGTACAGGCCATGACGCCTAACCTATCTTCACTTTTTTCAATAGTTTGGATAGGATTCTCAAAAAGAGAACGTATAAATGTTAACAGAAATTAATTACTTCCTAATAGATTCTGGTTCGGATAGCACAGCCACTTGGGTCGCGATCACATCGCTCGCTGTGTCAATTGGCGCGCTTATAGTTGCAGCATGGCAAACGAGAATGACCAGGAGCCACAATAAACTGTCAGTCAAGCCGAACTTAGCTATCGACGTAAGCCAGGACGGCAGTAACTTCTCTGCAGTCTTAAAAAACACTGGGTTTGGCCCGGCAAAAATCACTAAGTCAACCTTATATTTAGACGGCGTCCCTCAGGCGGGCCAAGGAACAGCGCTTATAGAATCAGCCTTCAAATCAATTCCACATTGCGAGCTATTCTATACAGAATTTTTCCATCCACCTTATGTATTACCAACTAGCGGCTCCGTCCAGCTATTCAAGGTAGAGTTCGACGATAAGCAAATAGGAGATTTTCGAGACTACATAATGACAAGGTTAAAGCTAGAGATTAGCTACACATGCTTCTATGAAGATGTGCAATTCTTTTCTTCGGACCAGTGATCAGTTTAGGCGTATCTAGCTAGTACGCTTCAAGTGCTTGATATTCACTCTGGCACTGCTCTCCCGCTATTCGGGCTTGGTCATAAGCCTTCGCCAACTCTCCCGCTCGAGCATCAGCCCGTGTGAGCAGGTCGGAGAGCACCATGGCAGCGCGGGTGGCTGCCTGGCCTCGGGCGACAGCGGCGGTATCCGTGCGGGGGCAACTGACGGCGGCGGCGAACTTGGCGCCTTCGTTGCGCAGCCGCTGGCCAGCAGCATCGGCGCCAGCAGCGTCAGCATCAGCCGCCTGGTGTTTTTCATATGCATGGGCTCTCGCCTCCTCCTGCGCCTGGGCGCGTTGATGTTCCTGCTGACGGGCGCCGCGCTCACCAAGCACCTCGGCAAGACGGTCGCCGCTGTCGCGCTGGGCCGTGGCTTGGCCGGCTTGCGCCTGCTCTACACTCCGGCCGTGCTCGTAGGCGGCCCAGTGGCTGGCCACTAGGACCAAGCCAGCCGCCAGACCGACCCAGGGGCTCATGCCAGGGCCCGCCGGATGCCCTCATCGATCAGCGTCGACGGATACGGGTTGGTGCCGTTCTCGTGCACGATGATACCAACCACTAGCTCGCGCAGGATCTGGGGCCTGGAGATGTCGATCTGGCCGCGCACGCCGACGCCCAGGCGCTTGGCGATGGCCAGCGCGTAGGCATTGGTGTCGTTCTCGCTAGCCGGCGCCCAGCGATTGATGAACTCCAGCGGCGTGTCGATACCAGGTCGGCCAACGCCGGGCATCCCATCCTTGCCACGGTAGTTGAGCAGCAGCTTGCCCAGGGCGCGGATACCGTTCTCTGGATGGTCGAAGCGGGCGAAGCGCGGTTTAGCCACGCCTACCTCAATGCCCAGCTGCCCCTGCCAGGCGTTGCGAGGGTTGTAATCGATGTTACCTGGGTTGTTATTGCGGACACCGCGGGGTGTGGTCATAGGTTTTCTCCAGGCGAAAAAAAGCCCGCGCTGGGCGGGCTGTATGGTGAAGCGTGTGGCTCAGGCCTCGGCGCTCTCGTCCGGTACCGGATCGGGCTTGGCTGGCTCACTGCCAGTGATCACGACTTCGGCGGTGAACTCCTCGAGGAGCTCGGCAGTGACAAACCGGTGGCTGGGGAACTGGCGCAGGCCGGCTTGGATACGCTCCCTGGCCTGTTCCAGGGTGGTAAAGCGGGTCTTGTTGTCAGGGTCGTAATCGTTGGTCAGGTTGATGGCTACGTAGGGCATGGTTATCTCCAGGTGAAAAAAATGCCCGCGCGTGGCGGGCTTGAGGGTTATTTGACTGTCAGGTTTTGGGGTACTGTTGCTTTACTCGTTGAATCGTGGAATAGAACGGCTCGGCCTTGGGCATTGTCCCTTGGTCCATAGCGTGCCAAAGCATGTCCAGCTGCTCCTCAATGGCTGGGTAATCCGCGGCCCGGGCTTTGGCATGGTCACTTTTGTGCTCGATTTTCAACGCTCAATACCTCGCTCTGGTAAGGCCACAGGTCGATCACAACCTCATATTCGCCAGGCAGGCTGAAGCCCAGCTCGATGTCGCTGCCGTCGGCGGTGTACTCCACGCCCTCAATGTTGAGCACGGCTTTGGCGGGCACGCCTTTGAGGGTCATGCCAACCAGCTGCAGTGCCATCTTGGGTCGAGGCACGATCTTGCCCGCGCTGACGAACTGCTCGAGCTCGCTGGCCCGGGCGAACAGATAGGAAAATCCTGTTCGCTTCGCGTTGAGCTCCGCCTCGAGCTGGGACATATAGCCCCGCATACGGATTTCTCCGCGCTCGTTGTAGAGCACTACCTCACCGGCAGGGGGTGACTGGGTCATCTCATGATTCCTTGCACCATAAGGTTCTGATAAGAGAGCACCACGCCTACCGCGCCGAGGATCGAGAAATCGACCGTGTGCTGGCCTGCTCCCACGTACTGACCAGAGGCCAGGGTGATGGAGCTGTCCGACCAGTTCGCGACGGATTCAGCGATCATGTTTCCATCCAGGACCAGGCGGTACTGGTAGAACTGGGTGCCGTTCGATAGGAACGTTGCGCAGTAGTTGATGTAAACCATGCCAGGCTGAGGCATGTAGAACGTGATGGTCAGTGGCGTTTGCCAACTTCCGTTGCAGTTGAAGCGAGGGGCATAGCCAGCGTACCGGGGGATGGTAACTGCCTCGTTACCGATCTTGAGCGTGTCCACCTGCAGGTTGCCGATCTTCGAGTTGGTGATGGCCGCGTCTTGGATCTGGGCGTTGGCAATGGCACCGTTGGCGATCTTGGCGGTGCCAATACTCGCGTTCCGGATGTAGGCGTCGGAGATGAACGTCTGCCCGCCAACCACGGAGAATGGCGACGAAAGCCCTCCCCCGTTGGCGTTGAGCAGCACGAACTGGTCCGAATAGACCACGAAGGCCGATTGCACCACCCCGTTTTGCTCGTTGATGCCGATGCCAAACCCGCCCCAATGGTGCACGCCCATCTGGTTGTTGATCTGCACACGCATGGTGTACTGCGCGTTGAGCATCCCTTTCATGTCGGACTGCGCTGTAGCGACCTGCTGGACAGCAGCATTGGCGTTACCTGCCGTTGCCTGGGCCGTGTCGACACGTTTGGACAGAGCGCCATCGGCATCGGCTCGCGCTTGAACCTCACTCTGAACAGCCGCCGCCGCTTCATTGGCTTTCGCCTGGGCAGTGTTGATCCGCGTGCTTAGCGCCGAGTCGGCAGTGGCGCGAGCAGTCGTTTCATCCTGAATCGCTGAATTGGCGTTGCCCACTGACGTGTACAGCCCGTCCGTGCGCTTGGCCTCCGACTCGATCTTGGCACCCTGCTGTGTGACCTTGGTATCCAGCGCCGATACCGCAAGCGCCTGGCCAGCAGCCTGGCGCGTTGAGGTGCCAGGGGTGAAAGCAGAGGGCGCCGTCGACTCCCCGACCTTCTCCTCGACCATGAAACCGTCGAACCACGTAGACCCGGAGTTACCTGCAGACTGCGTGAACAGCACCATACAGGCAGGCCCAGCCAACGCGGCAGGAGCCGTGAACACTCCGCTGTACCGCGACAGCTCCAGACCCACGTTCACGTTGGCGAAGACTACCTCGCTTTCGCCGCCTGCGGTGTTCTGGAAGCGCATACGGACCGCCACGTTATGGACCGCGCTGCCTTTGGCCCAGAACGAGACGATGTACTGACGCCCGGTTACCAAGCGCAGGTTGTAGTCGGTGGGACTATTTGCCAGCCACGTCCAGCCCGAACCGGTGTTCGACTCCACCTTGAGCAGCCTGCCGCTGTACGCCGCAGCGTCTGCCACTGCACTGAACACCAAGCCGGATTGGCTTCGGAAGACCGGTAGCGAGTCAGTGAACGTGGAGTACTCCGCTGGCATCAGGTTTGACCCTGACCCGCCGATAGCCTCGACCTGGCTGCCGATCCGCGTAATGCTCGAATTGGCAGCGGTCAAGCCGCCCTCCGCCGCTGTCACGCGACCGGTCAAGGACTGGAGCGCGCTGGTGCTGGCTTTGGACGGCAAACCGCTGGAGGTGCTGTTGACAGCGTTCTCCAGGTTGGTCGTCCTGCTGCTGACGCTCGACAGGGTCGAGCCCTGTTGCGAGACCGTTGATGACAGCCCAGTCACGGCGGACGACAAGGCCGAGCTCTCAAAGCTGTTGACCTGGCCATTGTCCCGCCAGCCCGTTGCCCGAATACCCTCCTCGATTTGATAGCGGTCGGCCTCTATGAAGCCGCTGCTGGTCGAACCACCGCCGTACACCACGACCGCTGCGTAAATCTTGGTCGTAGCGGCTCCTGGCGTGAAGGTTACGGTCAGCCGTACCCAGCCGTCTGTTGCATCGGTGCGGGCCCCTGCCCAGCTCTCGGTACCGGCACCTGCCTCATTGGTCCCATAGGCCTGAGGCAAGATACGCAGACCCGGCGAACCACGCATATAGACCGATGCCGTGTAGGTTTTGCCTGGCACTGGCTTGAACCGGAACTGCGACTTAACGTAGCAGCGGGCCCAAGTAGACGGCGTCAGGCCGGTCACATCCAATCGCTGCGCCATGCCCGATGCCAGCGAGGACGGCACCAGACTCGGGACTCGAGTCGTACTGCCGGTGCCGTCATACCACCAGCCGTCCGCCATTCCTGGCGTGCCCGGGTCGACCCGTTCGAACGATGGGTTGAAGACCAAGTTCTCCGCGCCGACATCGCCGATGCTGTTGTTCAGCTCGGTCAGCTGACCGGAAACACTGGTCATCCCGCTTTCGGCCCGCTCCACTCGACCCGTCAGGGCTGTGTTAGCCAGGGCGTTCGCCTGGGCCTGGTCGAAGCTGTTGCCCATGCTGAACGTGGACGGCGACTTCTGCTCGTTGACCACCGCTTCGAACATGAACCGGTCGAAGTAGCTGACCCGGTTGGCCACCCCGGAGCGGTTGCCCTGGATAGCCAACTGCATCTGCGTACCGGTGTAGGCCGGGTCTGTGAGGTCAATGACCCCTGAGTACCTGGCCCACGAGGTCGTCAACGCGAAGGTAGGCGCGTTCGACGTCTTGAAAGATGTCCCGTCCGCGAGCAACACGCGGGCGTAGGCCCCCACCATATGGCCAGCCGTCTCCGTCCTGGCATAGAAGGACACCAGGTATTTCCCTGGCTTGAAGTCCATGTTGCAACCAGGCGCATTGAAACCGGTGTTCAAACCGAAGGTGTGAGAGTCGACGGCGCGACTATCAGCCCGCAATGCATAGCCTTTGAGGGCTTGCGGATCAGCCACTGTAGTGACGTTGACGCCACCGTTGGAGTACATGGGCGGCAAGTCTTTTGTGAACGCACAGTACTCAGCAGGGACCAGGTTGACGCCACTGGCGCCCAAGTTGTTCAGGCTTGCATTGATGCCTGTCAAGGCCTGGCCGTTGGCGGTGATCGCAGCGCCCTGCTGTGATACGACGTTATTAAGAGACTGGACTGCAGATGATTCGGCTTTCTTGGCCACCTCCTGATTGGTTGCATTCAGCGTATTGATCAGTACGGTGATGGCACCGGATTGCGAGCTCAGTCCCTGCTCCGTTCGCTCAACCCGCGCACCAATGGCTGACGTGGCCGTGGCGCCTGCGTCGATCTGCGCCTGCTCGGTGGCGTCCTCGATGTCGAAATAATCGACAACGACCTGCCCGCCCACGTCCGAGTAACCGGCGATGATCATGGGCGAGAACCAGGCAGCACCTTCCTTGAGCCGCTTGGGGTCTGCCAGCGTCCCAGCACCAGCTGCCCCGCCCTCCGAGCCAGTTGTATGCCCCTTCACATACACCTCGGCGGTAGTCCATTCACCTTGGCCGAGCTTCCTGTTGCTCAGCAGAACGTAGTGAGAGGACCCGACCGAGCCCGTGCCCAGGGTGCTGACGCGGGTTTTGCCGTCTTCCGCGTAGCAATCAAGGCCTGCGTAGGTGCCGGGCGAGCCGGTACCCATGGCGACCTGTTGCACTCGAATGGTCAGCTTGTAGAGGCGCGTCGGGTCGAAGCGGATCTTGCGGGTCGAAGCGCCCCACCAAGTCCGGTTGCCGGAGCCGCCGTCCAAGATCAACGCCGCGCCCCGCGTGATGCCGTTGGGCGTACCGAACGAGGCCGAGGAACCGGCACCCGAATTGGTTGACACCCATTGATCCTGAGCCATGTCCGAAAACACGCTCTGGTAGACCTTGGTCGGCGAGTTGTCCTGGCTGGCCAGCAGCTTGGTGTCTATCCGGGTCAGTGCCTGGCCCTGGGCGGTCTGGTTCTGCCCCTGGGTCTTCACCTCGTTGCTCAGGGCCTGGACCGTTGAGGCGTCGGCCTTCTTGCTCACACTGTCAGTCAGCGAAGTCAGGGCCTGGCTCTGCGAGGTCAGCTGCTGATCCTGAGTGGCGTCCTTTTGCTCAGTGGCGGTCACACGGCTGGTGACCTGCTGCAAGGCCTGCGAGCTGGCCTTGCCGTCGATGCTGGTCTGCATCCCGTCCATGCGGGTGGCTTGCGACGACAGTTTGCCCTCGGCATCGCTGACGCGGGTGGTCAGGCTGCTGACTACAGAAGCGTCGGCCTTGGTCTGCGCCAGGGCGAGAGCACCAGCGGCAGCAGCGGCTGCATCGGTGGCCACCTTGTCCGTCACCGCAACCCAAGCCGAGCCGGTCCAGCGCTTCGGGGTGTTGGCATTGCCGGTGGTGTCGATCCACAAGTTCTGCGCCAGACGATCAGCGACAGCAGGCGCTGCCGACTGAACGATGACCTTGCCCTTCCCGCCCGCCAGCGTGGCCGCATCCTGAGCAGCCTGCTGAGCAGCCGAGACGTTGCCATTAGTGGTGGTCAGGCTCGATTGCAGCCCGCTGATCTGAGACGCCTGGGCGGTCACCTTGCCATCCAGCGTGGATACATCGGTCTCGACCTTGGAAACGCGCGCAGCCATACCGTTGGCAGTCACCACCGCCTGGCCAACATCGGTCCAGTAGGTGGCGTTCGGCGGTGGCGTGTTCAGCGGTACCGCTTTCAGGGCCTGGTACAACTTGCCATCGCTGCCTAGGGCGCTTTGGCCGACGCTGTAGGCCTTGTCCTTGCGGTATGGCAGAGAGCCGGCCAGGGCCGAGACGTTGGCGATCTGCTGCTGCAGCTCGGTCTTGGCAGCCGAAACGTCCGCGCTCACGGCAGTAATTTGCTGCTCGAGATTGCCCTTCACAGTGCCAAGAGCGTTGTTCACGTCGCTGATCTGCTTGGCCAGCTCAGTCTTGGCGGTGCCGATCCGCTCGTTAACCGAGCCCGGGCCGTTGCCATCGATAAGCGCGATCTTTTCGATCTTGCTGGTGAGCTCCTTGCCCAGCTCGCTCTCGGTGATCTGGTCCTTGATCTGCTCGAGGATCGGGCCAGCATCGGCACTGGCATTGCCGGTGACCACAGTCGGCGCCACAGGGAAGAACGGCCCAATGTTGCCGGACCGGTCCACCAGGCGCGCCCAGAAGAAGAAGCGCTGACCCGCACGCAGACCCTGCATGACGTGCTCGCTCTGCGGGTAGGCCAGGTCGGCAAGTTTGGTTGCAGCACCGAGGTCGGTGCCTTCGCTGTACCACAGCTCGGTACGCTCGGTGTCTTCGGCGCCGGCAGGCATGCCCCACTTGATGCCGATGCCGAACAGCAAGCTCTCGGTTGCCAGGAAGGTGACCGCCGGCGGCAAGCCTTCCTTGCCGTTCAGCTGGGTCAGGTCCGAGCTTTTCCAGATCGAGGTGATATCGAAGGCACTGACCGAACGGACGCGGGCTAGGTAAGCGCCAGCGTAGATACCGACCACGTCCACAGATGCCGC
Source organism: Pseudomonas sp. URMO17WK12:I9 (assembly GCF_900230165.1). Classification (NCBI taxonomy): domain Bacteria; kingdom Pseudomonadati; phylum Pseudomonadota; class Gammaproteobacteria; order Pseudomonadales; family Pseudomonadaceae; genus Pseudomonas; species Pseudomonas sp. URMO17WK12:I9. Next base: position 125,527 of record NZ_OCMQ01000003.1, read on the forward strand.
ACCAGTGCGCTGCAGGCGGATCCAGTTGCCGTTGTCCTTGCGCCACTCGACATCGTAGGCAACGGCGCCCGCCACTGCCGGCCAGGCGATGGTCATGGTGCTGACCGCGATACCCTGGTCGATCATGTGGCCAGACGACAGCGATACGCTGGCCGGAGGCGCCACGGTGGTCACCGGAATGACGCTGATCGGACGCTCGTCCAGCTTCGCTCCTGTATCAATCGCGGCGAACTTGCTCGGGTTGAACTCGAGCGCGGTGATTTCGTAGTTGCCCTCCTGGGTGCGGGTGGTCTTGAGCACCCGGAACAGCTGAACCGCCAGGTCGTCGTAGTCGATCGCCCACTGCAATTCAGGTTCGGGTTGCAAGCTGTACTCGGTGGTGACGGTCACCGCCCGGCCCGCGACGGAGTGCACGGTCCGCGCCTGGGCGGTACCGTTGGGCAGGTTCACGATCAGCCGGTCGCCGGCCTTGATCGGGGTGTCACGGTCCAGCGTCACGACGCGGCCAGCGGCAGAGGAAATACGGCCGCCGTTCGGCCGGCCTGCCACCAACTCGTCCGCCACTGGGATAACGAACCCAGGCAGCGGGATACGACCCTCCATGCCGGTCTTGAAAGTAACGGTGCGGTCCTGGCTGTTGCTCAGCAGCGCCCACTTACCACGGCGCTGGGCCTCGGATGCCCGGGTGCAGCCAATCGCGGACAGCTCGATTGGGCGGTCCCGGTACCGGCGCTGCAGTGCGTTGTCGGTCACCGGAATGACGTCGGTGTCGTAGTTGTTGGCCGGGTTGTCGTAGCTGACAAGGGCCCGGCTGTAGTGCGTGCTGCGCTCGGCGCCGCCATACACGAACTCACCGTCGATCACGTTCGACCGGGTGAAGACGTAGTCGATATCCTGAGCACGCGGCATGTCCGCCTGCATGAACAGCGAGCCATGCGCCCAATAGACCATGCCGCGATAGATGGCAGACAGGTCACGTAGCAGCGTCCAGGCCTCGGCACGGCCTTGCAGGTTCATGTCGCAGAGGAAGCGTGGCTCCTGGCCACCCACACCGTTCGGCACAAGCTGGTCGCAGTACTGGGCGATGCGGTACATCTCCCACTTGTCGACCATCCACGGCTTGATGCGCTTGCCCAGGCCGAAACGGTCTTCCACGCACAAGCCATAGGTCACGAAGGCGGGGTTGTTGGTCCAGGCCAGCTTGAACGTGCCGTCCCACACACCGCTGTAGGTGCGGGTGATCGGGTCATAGGTGCTCGGTACCGGCCAGCGCTTGGCCTTGCACTTGACCGTCACCGCCGGGATGTTCTGGAACTGCTGGGCATCAAACTCGATGTACAGCAAGGCCGTATTCGGGTACCGGATCTTCTGATCGATGATCTCGGTGTAGCCCGCCACGGTCATGGTATCGGCCACGGTGCCGCTATTCGCGTTCGGCGTGAGTCGGCGCACGCGCAGCATCCACCCAGAAGTGGCCTTGGGCAGATTCACGCGCACCGAGCGCTGGTAGCCATTGGTGGACTTGCCATCCACAGCGCCCAAGTGAGCTTCGGCATAAGCGCCACCGTCTGTAGCGATATCGATTGCGTACTCGATGCGATAGCCCTTGGTGTCGCCGTTACTCTCCTGCTTGGCCAGGCGCGGCCAGGACATGCGCACGCGAATAGCCGAGAGTTGGGTGTTGCTCAGGGCGCGCGTGAACGGGTTATCGCTACGCAGCTCAACGTTGACGGAGGTTTCGTTCTCCACCGACGGGATGCCCTGGATGTAACTCTGCTCAACGGAGCCCGGACGCCACTCCCATTTCACACCCGGGAAGTTCACATTGCCGCTGGCATCAGCGATCGGGGTGTTGTCGAGGTAAATGTCCCGGTCGGTGGGCACCCCATCGAATTCGCCTTCGCCCACTGCCAGCAAGATCTTGGCGATGTTCGTCGAGCGCAAGCTGTCCGGCGATTCTACTGCCTGCTTTGGCTGGCTCTCGCCACCCTTGGCGCCGACAATTTCCAGGTGATCTACTGGGCCCATGCTTTCCTCCGGGCATAAAAAAACCGCCAGATGGCGGTGCATTCATTCGCTTGGCGCTATGCCTTGTCCTGCGCCTCAATTGAGGCGGAGATGATCGCCCCACCCCAGCGTCGTTCGCCGATGCAGATCGGGACAGGGTTGCCGCTTGCTGTGGTGTTCTTGGCGCTGCCGAAGGCGTACGACGGTAGGTTTTCCGGCGCCGCACTTTGGGATAGGCCCTTGGCCTGGGGGCTGAGCATTTGGATTACGCCGCCAGCAACGAGTGCAATACCAGGTGCTGCAGCCGCCTGAAAACCGGGGATGAACGAGACCACAATGAGAATGGCGCCGATGATTGTTTGGAGCAGCCCGGCACGCTTTCCGCCCTGTACGACTGGGACGATCCTCAGCTCCTGAACCCCCCCTCTATCGAAATCGGACTCGCTCACGTTTTTCCCGTTACGGAATATGGCGAATCTCATCCCAAGGCGATCCAGTCGTTTAACCTCTTCCTCAAAACCAGGAATGGTGACCTTCAAAGCCTTGAACGCCTCCCAAGCTTTCCCTGTGTCCAGAACCTTCGAGTGCCGCCTTCCAAACTTCTGAGCCAATGATCCAGAGAGCTTAATGTCTACATGATGCTGAGCAGATGCCGGCATGATTCCTCCAGGCGTAAAAAAGCCGCCCGAAGGCGGCTGTGTTCTTGGGAACTACAAGCAATCCCTGGCAGCTTTTTCAATAGCGCTTCTACCGAGCCCTGGACTCCACGCCATCCTTTGCTTGAGCGTCACAGCGCTGCCCGAACCCGATCTGCGGATATCAAGCAGCTCATCGGTCATATTGCTCTGGGCAACCCATAGTCGGTAACCGTCTGAGGTTTCAACCATTGCCGAGTCAGCGCGTGCCGCTTGCCACTTTGGGAAAACACAAAGCGCGTATGCCTTTGGGTCTTTAGGAGTGGCGGCAACGATCGTTGGCTCGTTTTTCTCTAGGTCCGCAGGCGAGACACATCCCGCCAGCAACCCCAACCCCAATACCCCGATCAGAACTCGCATGTGAACTCTCTCAATTTTCATGACTTCATTACTTCTTCGAGAGGCATGTAGCATTTACCAATGAAGAAACTGAAACAAGTACCTGCCTGACCTCTCATGCGCTCGACCTCGGAAAGCTGCCTGCGCTTCTCTGCTATCGGAATTCTCAGGCTCCCGATAGCCTTTACTGTGAGCAAAAAGCGAAGGTAGTCCCCACCGTCAGCATCAATTTGGCCGATCTCGGACGCCATCGTAGCCCCAACAGAGAAAACTCTTCGGAGCCTTGTGACTGGAATCCATATTCCCTGCCAGGAGTGCTTTGCTATTTTCGGCAGCTTCTCCGGCGGCAGTGACTCCAGGCGCCCATGCTGCTGCAGCACTCTAAGCGAGTTCCTGGCTTGCATCGTCGCGCAAAACTTGTAAGCCTCAATGCCATCAACGCTATCTAGCCTTTTCTTATACGGCAAGCGCAAAAATCGCTCCTCGAAAGGCGAAAAGCTTTCAACCAAGATGACGCCATTGGAGTCTGGCTCGCCCTGGCTGACGACTATGTGGTCAGGGCCATCCCAAGCAGTCGAAGTTGCGGTAGTCACTTTGAGGGCATCCATGTCAATCTCGGGAAGACTGTATCACCTAAATCGGAGGCTTCGGACTGCAAGATGCGAGAAGCCCAGCGCGGGGCTGGGCTTGTCAGGCATGAAGCTATGCTACCCATGCCATAAGATCATGCCACCACGTGGTAGGAAGCTTTTGTGAAGTCATACCACGCTCTATTACCGAATCGTTGTAGGCCGGGATACGCAAGGCCTCGATGGCCGGTGCTTCAATTTGGCGCAGCTTCCAAATCTTGGCGTCCAGCTCGTTCAGGCTCAACGTTTTGGCTCGCCGCTCAAGTGCTGTATAGCGCTTGTAAAGATCGGAGCAGACATACCGCTTACTCCCAGGAGAGCAGACCACATCCAGTGCAGTAATCACTGCGGTAACAAGAGCCGCAACCCCGGCAAGCTTGGGGCTGCTGGAGAGGAAGCCCGCAAAAGCTGAACTGCCAGCAACGACAGTCACCAGCTTGAAAAGACCATCAATCTTCCCAAACAGGCGAGCCTGAAGGTGAAAATATCTCGAGGCATAGCAGATATCGCCGACCGCCTCAAAATGGCTGCGTTCATCGGCTCTATCCATGTTGATTAGCTCTTTTGCTGAGACGGTGGCTCTGACGGTGCAGCTGGAGCCTGTGGCGCGGCAGGCGTCCTGGTGGGCGGTACGTGGCTTTTGAAGAACTCATCTTGAGACATGATAACTCCAAGTGTCATTGTTGGTGCTGGCAATTTACCACAGCCCAACTGCCCTGGCGCCCTCTGGCGAATCCGCTCCTGTCCACCCAGCCACCCTGGACGCATCACCAGTAACTGCCCGACACCCTGCCGTAGTAGCGTTGTGCCTCCCAACGACCCGCCCTGGTCCGTTGCGGGAAAGCCCACGGACTGGGGCATGATGACCTAGGAGGCCCATATGAGTAACAACACTCAAGAAATCTTCAATTACACAGGCTCCACGTTGCTAACTCTGGAGTGCATCCTGTCTGGCCTCGCCGACCAAATCGCCAAGACGCATGGTTCAGAGGCACTAGCAGAAGCCCATTCATACGCACTCAAAAAAGCGGCCAGTCATCCGGGTGGTCCTATCAAGCCTGATGTTGAGGCCATTTCGAGGTTCTTCAGTGGGCTCAAGTAACTCCAAGCCTTAACGCCTCCTCGATATGTTGAAGCCGACGCTCAATCAGGTCGGCTTTCTCAGGCAGGCGCCGCTCCCTATCTTTCGAATAGGTCAAGCGCTCGGCACTGACGATGAAACTCTTCGCGAGCTGGGCGTTGCTAATGGTGGTGCCGTCCTTTCCTGTTGCGTGAGACTGAGCCATATGATCCCCCTGCGGCGAAGCCGCTTCATTTCGCGTCCCGATGACGCAACACAAGGCGCATCCGATCGAGCCAGGGCCCGCCGAACACAATGATTTCTGATGGCCGCCCCAGCAAGTGGTGCAGCATGAATGGGCCCGGTCCAAACACATGGCTGCCCTCATTCGGCAGCTGGGCATCAGCGCCAAGGTAGATACCAGCATGGTTTGGATGGGCGGTGCGCCCCACCGCCATGACGATCAAGTCGCCACGCTGCGGCTCGCTCACTTGGTAGAAACCGGCGGCCTCATAGGCCTGCTCGTACAGGCTCGGTCCGTCGGCCTTTTCCCACCAGCCCTCTTCCCGGGAGTAAGCGGGAAACTCCAGCCGCCATTCTCGCTTGTACCAATCGGCGCAGGCCTGCCAGCAGTCCCAAGCGCCGTGCACGAACGGCCTCCCAAGCAGCGGCGTGCTGCCGGTTGGCGTGATCGTGCGCAGATCACCCTCCGGCCAAGACAATATGTACCAGGGCAGGCCCGTGGCCTCGCACATGGCTAGGTCGCGCGGTGACGGCCTGCTGGTGGCGTCGGGATGCGAGTGAACGATTCCAATCACCTCGCCCCGATCTTCCGCCTCGGCGTACTGCTCTGGTGCAATCCGGAATTCCTCAGTCGGGTCGTTGGACGCGTTGGTGCACGGGTGATAGACCTGCCTACGGCTAACCTGCAGCAGCAGGCCGCAGCACTCGCGCGGGTATTCAGCCGCTGCGTGCACCTGCACGGCGGTGAGTATGTGTTTGCGCATGGTCAGCTCCGGGCGATCAGCGAGACGGCAGGAAAGCCGCCGAAGGGAAGTTCGTTGCCCTGGCCATGCCGGACGGTGCACCCGGTATCCAGACAGCCGTTGCATTGGTCCTTGGCCGGGTCCGAGGTCGGGTTCCCATCCATGTCATAGTAGGGACCGGTGTAGCCACAGTTTGGCCCTCGGTACCCTGCCGTCATTGCCCAATGGCATAGCTGCGTCATCTGACGCCCAATCGTTTCGCCGCCCACATCGCCCGGGCTTGCAAGCTCCCAGGCTACAGTGGTGCCACTCTCAGACACCTTCTGGTCGATATACCAGACTTCGATCGCCTCCTCCGCCGGATCTGCGGAAGAGTTGCCGCCGGGAAAATTCGCAGCGTCCAAGTACTCGGCGAAGGTGTGCCGCATGGTCAGCTTGAACTCAAGCAAGTTGTCGAAGGCCAAGCACAGCGCGGTGATCCGGCCATTGACGTTGCCCACGCTGAACGTCGGCCGCACCGCAGTGCCGTCGGAGTTCGCCTCGATGCCTTCAATCTGCACTGGCCAGGCGCTGTACTCGTTGCCTTGCCACCAGATGGACTTGGCCTGCAGTTGCTCGGCATTGGCGCCGGCTGCTCGCAACTCCTCGGGTGAATGGGGAATGGCGTGGCCATGGAAGCGCAGGGTGTCGGCGCCGAAGTCCGAACCGTCGAGCTCGAACAGCAGCACCTCGCTGCCAGGCTCCAGGGTCTGGATGTCCTTGATCAGTGACATGCTGGTTCCTTATGGGTGAAAAGCCCGCTCGAGGGTGGCGGTCACTTTGAAACGTCCACCACCCACCGGGGTAGGCTTGGGGTCTTTGCAGGTGAATAAGCCAAGATCCCCGAGCGGCGTGGTCCACAGAAAAGCCTTAGCCCCGCCGTGCCTGTCGAAAAACTCCATGACTTTGCGTACTTGGGCCTTCGTGCCGGTGACGGTGATGGGGTAGCTGTCTTCCTTGTTGTTGGGCCCGTCGCCGACCACCTGCCGATACCCGCCCCCAAACCGGGATTCGCGGGTGCGATAGCTGATCTCGGGGGTTTCACCGCGCTGGGTTGGCCAGCTGAATTTCTCAATGGCCATCACCGTCTCCCGCTGGTGTTTCGATGGCTGACACCACCTGGGCGCCATGAGTCGGCCACCGCCCTCTCGGCAGCCATTTGCATTTGCTTTTGCATGTTCTGCTGAAGCAGCGTTTGATCGAGCTGCATGCCTTCGTTGCTCCTGTCCTGCATGACCAGGCTCACAGGGGCGGATAGAGTAATGGAGGTAGCTCCACCGCCTACCGCCCTTACCCCAAGCTGACCACCTGCAGTCCTGGTCAAAGGCATGACGGCCTCATCGCCTGCCTCTCCCATCACGCCCATCCTGCCGCCGGCCATGCCGAACGCCGTGGGCTTACTCACAATCGAGTTGGTGAAGGCGCCGCCATTTGCAAACAGCTGCACGCCGTTCGACCAGGCGCCGCCAAGAGCTTGAGGGAAGTAGGTGCTGCTGTAGCCTGCCTGCGATGCACCCAGATTTGAGGAAACCGCGCCCGCCGAGCCGGCCTCCATGCCATTACCCCCACCGCCGCCAAAATAGGCGGATGCCGCAGTGGCGCCCCAGCTCACCAGGCTGCCAAGCAGCCCAGAGGCAGCACGCTGGGTCTCGATCCGGACCATGTCAGCAAGGATCGACTTGGTGAAGTCTGCGAACGAGAACTTGCCAGTCATGGCGAAGTTGACGACCGCATCTTCCATCGAGCTGAATGCATTGGTGAACAAGGATCGCGTCTGCCCGGCAACATCCCGAGCCTGCTCCAAGTAATTTTGGAAGGCAGACGATGCACCTTTGCGCCAGTCGCCCTGGGCAGCTGTCATCTGGTCGTAGTTGGCGATGGTGGTTTCCTGCAGGTCCTTCTCGGTTTTGTTCAGGGCCGCCAGCTTCTGGCTGTACTCATCAAGGCTCATGCCGCGGGAGCCGTCGCCGTACTGGTTGGCCAGGTCCAGGCGCTGTTGGTTGATGCGATCAGTGATTCCGTACTGCTGATCCTGCAAGCCGCGCTGACGATCACCCAGTCCAAGCCCGTCTGCGGAGCGCTGTCCCTGCAGCCTTAGCGCTGTGACCTGCTGGCCGAGCGCGTCGGTGTAGGTCTGCACTGCCCTAGCCTGCTTAGCGAGCCGGCCCTGCTCGTTTGTGGCAAGCACCGACAGTTCGGTATCGGCATCCTTCTGTGCCTTGACCATCGCAGCGCGGGCATCGGCGATCTTCTGGTCAAGCTGGATTCGCTGCTGAGCGCTGGTGCTGCTACGCCCTTTGGCCTGCTCCAAGGCTTTGATCTCAGCCTCGTAGGCGTTGGTGACCTCTGCCTTCTGCTGCTCGATGATCGCAGCGCGCTGGGCGGCGTACGATTCCTGAGAGATCAGGCCGGCCTTCTGCGCCGCATCAAGCTCCTTCTGGTGATTCTTGTACTCCGCGAGGATGGCGCCCAGGGCATTCTTCTGGTCGTTGAATCCGGAGAGGTCAAGCGGCTTGGACCGGCCGGCCGGATCCTTGAACTGCTTGGCGATGTCAGCTTCGACCCGCGCGATTCGCTCCGGCTTCAACCGCTCATCGTTGGGATTTTTTTCCCTGATGTCATCGAGCGACTTCCTGTATTCCTTGAGCTTTTCGGCACGCTTCTCGGCGTTCGTCCATGCCGACTTTTCCAGCGCGTCGACTTTGCCCATCGCGACAATTGCCGCCTGCTGACTGCGTGCCTCATCCGCTTTCGACCTTGCAATGCCTTCCTGCTCCTTACGGTAGAGCTGCAAGGTCCGTAGCCGGCTTTCGTCTTCCTCGCGGGTGCTGCCGCGCTCCATCAGGTTCGGATTGTCCTCCCCGATAATCGGAATGGCGCTATAGGATTGAGGATCCGCTAGTTTGCGTTCTAGCGCCTCGATTTGCTGCGCCAGTGTCACTTCTCTGCCAACGCTGTACGTTGCGTCGAGCGCTCCAGCCGCTGCGGCCTTAATTCCCTTCCACGCCTTCTCTATCAGGCCAAGATTATCCGTGATTTGACCTGAACGCTCCTTGATGGTGTCAGCGTACGTATCGGTGAGCAGCTTGGCTGCTCCGATGGTGTCACCCTGCTCCTTCAAAGCTACGATCTGCGAGTACGTCGAGGCGGTCAGGAAGTTGTACTGCTCGTTCAGATCCTTGGCTGCTGCGACCGGATCCTTGCCGATCTTCACGAACTCGGCGACGGTCTCTTCCACTGCGCGGCCTGTAGCATCGCGCCATTCAAGCGCAGCCTCGGTGATCTCGACGAAGCTGCCGGCGGCAACCTTCCCGCTACCGGCTAACTGGGTCAGCACTTCCGCTGCGGCGCCGGTGGTGCCGACGGTGGCCGACACCTGGGCAGCCATTCCAGACAGGCGATCAGCAGTGGTGCCTGCAGCATTGCCGGAGGTGATGAGAGCCTTTTGGAAGCCGACCGCTTCCTCGCTCCCCTTGTAATAGGCGTAACCCAGTACGCCTACAGCGGCAGCTGCGACTGTGAAGGGGTTGACCAGGCCGAGGACGTACCCGCCGAGCGCTTTCACAGCAGGCCCTACGCCGCCGAACATGTCCTTGAGCTGCCCGCCCTGCTGCAGCAGCACGGTGAGCGGTGCCTGCCCTCCCTGAAGCGATACCACGATGTCGGTGAACTGAGCTGGCACATTGCGTAGCGCCGCCGCCGTGGCCTTGGCCGACATACCGGTTTTGTTCAGCGCTGCGTCTGCACCTCCAAGTGCAGTTCGGGCCTGGTCGATCTTTGTCTGGTACTCACCGAAGGTCTCGGCATCCAGCGCGCCGCTGGCGCGGTAGCCCTTGAGCTTCTGCTCCATCTGATCCAGCCGACCCAATGCCGCGACAGTCGGATCAATCTTGCCCAGCAGTTCGTCCAGTGCCTGCCCTTCCTCCCGGTGGGCCCCGGCCGCCTTCCTCGCCGCCTCCGCCTGACGCTCTTCCGTTGCGATAAGGGCCTGGGCGCGGCTGTTGATGGCCGCCTGACGGCTGGCGCTATCTGAGAGTACGGCGTTCGCCTGGGCGGTGACCTCCACACTCTGTTCAGTGGCCCGATTGAGCGTCTGAATATACTGGCTCGCCTCCAAAGAGGCTTTGGCCACGGCCAGAATCCTAGCCTGTTGCTCGTCAGCGGACTCAGCGGCACGACGCCCAGCCTGGGCACCGGCATCCGTGGCAGTAGTCAGCGCCTGCTGGACTTGCCCGGCCTGCGCGGCCTCAGCCCGGAATAAGCCCATGTTCGCTGCGGCGCTGCTGAATGCCGTGGATGCGCTGGTAACGGCGCGGCCCACGGTAGCCATCTGCTGCGCGAGTTCGGTCTGCTTGGCGTTGAGCGATTGCAGCTCCTGCACGATCTGCCGGGTGTCACCCTGCAGGCTGCCCAGCGCAGTCTCCCACGCGCGTCCGGTTCGCCCAGCCGACTCTTCGCTGCGCTTGCCGGCGTCCGTCAGTTGGTCGAGGTTATCCTTGGCCTCAACAGCATCACCGGAATCGATCTGAAGACCGAGGGAAGCAATGGTGGTCATGATCTACTCCATGGATTCGGCCATGACGGCCAGGGCCTCGACTTCCATCACGCGGAGATCGGGAAAAATATCGGGAAGGTCGCGGCGCTTGATGCCCAGCATCGAGGCCGTGGTGGGGACGGCCGTGTAATCCAGCCCGGACGGGCCGCCAGGGCCGACTCGCCATTGCGTGCCCATTGCGTCGAACAGGCGGAAGGCAGGCCAGGCATCTGGCCACACCTCTACTTCATCTTCCGCAATGTCAGCCGGGGTCAGGCCTAGAGCCGCCAACTGCTCGGCAGAGGGACCCTGCTCATAGCACGCCCGGGCGGCCGCCCTTAGTTTCCCAAGCGGGCCGGGCTGTAGGCAGCCTGGAAGGCGTCGATGACGGCCTTTGGCGCCCCCGTACAGGTACGCGCCAGCTCAAGGATCGCTTTCTGGCTGAACTTGTCCTCCAAGTCCCACCCGGTAACGATTTCGCCCAGTTGCTCAGCCTGCAGAGCGATCTCGCCGGCGGTCACCTCTTCCCAAGTGGCGTTGTCGGCCTTGGCCTTCTCTGCCCAGGCGTCGCGCGCCTTGTTCCAGCGATCAAACATGCCAGCCAGCGTCACCCGGTCCATGTAGCGGAACTCGAATTCCACCGGCACCGACTCTCCACCGATTCGAGGCACCTGCACCTCGGCAGTAAAGGTCGGGTTCTGCGCGATTTTGATCTTCGCCATGAGGTTTCCTTAGGCAGCAGCCAGGTAGCGAACCGGACGGCCCGAGAGCGCGATGCTGATGGTTCGGGTCATCAGGTTGTTGCGCTCCATGGTCGGAGTGGTGGTGATGCTCACGTAGCCCGGATAGAGGATCTGGTCGCCGTTGGGCAGCTTGAGGCGGACGACCGTCAGCTCTTTGCTGTCGCCGTAGGCTTCGACCAGGCCCACGTAGGCAGCCGCTGGTTGATCCTCGACAGTGATCGACAAGGTGATGGGGTTGCGATTGGTGGGGAACTGGCGATCATCATCGTCCTCCAGGTACCCGACGGTGAGGTACTGCTGCTCGCCGCCGGAAGAGGTAAAGGCAGTCACCTTGGAGATCTGCGCCCAGTTGCTCACCGGGATCACAGAGCCCACACCTGCGCCGGCGGTGTACTTGTCGGCGTTGGTGGTGTTCAGGCCGGCCATCGAGAACTTGTCAGTGGCAACACTGGCTGCGCGGACAGCGCGGTCGTTGATAAGCGACCAGCCGGAGCTGACAACCAGGACGTCGCCGTTCTTGATGTTGTGCCCCGCAGCGGTGGCCACGGGAGGAGCAGCGTTGGTCAGGGCAGTGAAGGCGACGGCAGCGGCGAGTACGCTGGCGATTTCCAGTACAGAGCCGTTCGGCAGCGGGAAGCGTGCGGCCATGGGATTTTCCTCTTGGGTATAAACGAAAAAGCCCGCACGCGGCAGGCTGTGGAAGCGGGCTCAGACGTTCCAACTGAACGTGAGCCCCGCAAGAAATCGGCGCTTGATATCGGCCTCCATGCGCTCTTTCGGGGTTTCTGTACGCAAGCCGACCGATGCGATCAAGGCGTCACGTATGACCACTTGACCATCCTGGATCAAGAACGGCGGCACAATCTCTGCTGGCTGAGTGGTGGGGGCATGATCCACGGAAATGACCTCGAGTTTGGTTACTGGTCCGCGACGCCGCGGTAGGTGAAGCTGGTCGGGACCGTATAGGTCGCCGACTCGGTGATGGTCGGGCCCTGCTCCAGTGGCTCGGTGAGCAGGCCTTCGAAGCCGCTGCGGCTTAGCTCTGTATCAACCCGGAACAGGCTGCTCAGCTCGTCGACCAGTGATTCGGCAACGCCCAGGGGCTGGCCTGCCGGGCAAACGATGCTGATCTGGTAGACGCCGGTGTATTCGTAGGCGTCGCCGCCCAGGTATCGGCAGGTGGTGCTGGCCGGCAGCAAGTAGGCTCGAAGGTAGGTCTCGCCGGACCCGGCCTCGAATCCCTCTTCGAAGTTGGCGACCCGAATCGGGCGCGCCGTCGCCCAGGCCATCAGCTTGATCTCGATGGCCTGGCGGGCTCGTGCATGGCTCATACGCTGTTGTTCCTGATGGCTTCGTCGACGATGTGCTGGAAGTTGGCCAGGGTGACCCGGACCATGCCGGCTGGGGCCTGGGTTGAATGCCCGTATTCCAGCGGAATCGCATATGGCAGATTGTTCACGATGTAGGCCGTCTGGCCGACGGTCAGCGCCTGCACCTGGCTTGGACTTGAGGCCCGAGACCTCCACGTCCAGGAATTTCTGTACCTCTCCGCCGAGCGCCGCCTTCAGCGCGGCAGTTTGGGTTTCGTCGAGGGTCAGGCCGTGGGCGGCCGGGTCGAAGTCAAAAGGCATGTGGCTATCCCCTTGGGACTGGTTGGCCCGCCTTGCGGGCATAAAAAAACCCCGGCATTGCCGAGGTTGCTTGAGTTAGGGGTTAGGTCTGCTAGAGATGTATTCCATGCCTAGCCAGATAATCCAAAATTGGAGTGAGCCTAGTCGGCCCCATACCCTTCAGGGCCCTTAGTTGCTTCTTGCTCATCACTCGCAATTGGCCGAAAGTTCGAACATCGTTGTTCGCAAGCGAGTTGTAGGAAAGTCCGAGATTTGCGTGATAGAGATCAAAATCGTCTGGGGGTTGAGAATGGGACATAGATTCGGCCTGCTGCACAAGAGCATTCTTGAGCTCGTTGGCCGCAGCCAGAGACTGGCATTCGACGACCGTCTTGATAGCCTTCCCATCGTAACGGGTAATGATGTACCGGGTGACCTCCCGGACTTGGAACTCGGGCTGCATAATCTATCTCCGGCCTGCGCACAGGCTGAGTTAAGGGCATTTTAAGGGCCTCGGATATTAACCGAGGCGTCATTTGCCTTCAACGCTGCGCAATTCTCACGATATGCCCGCACTATGAAAGATCTGTGGCTCTAGCTGTTTGACCTGGGCGAGCGTCAGCGGCTTGAAGTTCTTGTCCAACTGCAGCGAGGCGAAACGCTCAGCCGTGAGGCCTCCGTCTCGGAACAGCTTTGCACGCACCGGGCCCAGCGCCGCGTCCTGGAACGCCGCAGACTGCGTCTTGAGCCATTGGTAGTAGCTGAGGCTGGCCGAGACCTGCGCGCCGCCAGAGGCGCCCACTGAGGCGCGTGTGGCACCCTTAGCGAATGCGGCCGACAGCTTGGTGATCGGCGTAATGGTCGTCCGGCAGTTGACGTGGAATGGCGGAACCGGCCCCTTCCCTATCTCAAACTCGCGTCCGTCCAGGCTTTTGCACTGCTGGCTGGTCTTCCGGTCGAGGGTGGCCACGATCCGGTAGCCCGGGACGAACTCGGCGTTTGCGGCCAGCGTCTCCATGCGTGCCGTTGCAGACACATGCTGCACGGCGGTGTGCACCACCGAACGAGCGTTGCGGTTACTGACCGCCAGCACCCCATCGGTGAAGTTTTGTGCGGCCGTGCCGCGTATAGCCTGGGTGATCTCTGCGTTGGTCTGACCCTGCACCACGCCAAGGCGGATGGCATTGGTCACCCGGGTAGACTCAGTGCGCGTCCAGCCGCTCAGGAAGGGCTTTAGCAGCGTACCGCCGTCGATCCCTGCCACCTGAAGAGGCTGCGTATTGATCGCGGCTCGGATCAGCGAGTCGGTCGGCATGATGGCATCGATGAGCAGTGCCTTCGCCAGGCTACGGCTTTCGAACGCGGCTAGGTACTGCGCGATGTCGACCAGGTCGGCCTGCATGCGGTCGCCGAAGGCTTGATAGATGCCCAGTAGCTTCCCGCCGACTCTCGACAGGAATTCTTCCAACCGGCTCCGGCTGTAGGTGGTCAGCTCGCGGCGCGTGAGCTGGTCCCGCACCTGGGTATCCACCTGGCGCAGCACTGTTTCAAACTTCTTCACCTCACCCGCTTTAAGCCGCTCCAGCAGCACCGCGTGCCGACTGACCTGTTCCAGCAGCATCTCGTCCGCCGTTTGCGTCGGTTTTGTCGTCATCGTCGGTGTCCAGGTTGATGCCGGCTGACTCGCGCTCGTCGCTGATCAGCTCGGCCTCTTCGTCGTAGGCCCGCTCAGGCAGCTTGCCAGTGGTGAGGTACTGCCAGTAGGTGTCGGCGCTGATGGTTCCGGCCATGACGCCCTTCTGCAGCTCGGCCAGCACCTGGGCGTTGACCTCAGGGATCACAAACTCAGGCTTAACCGTGAAGACCACGTCGTCCGGGTTGTAGCCGGTCCATTCAGCGGCATACCGCAAGGCCTGCTCAATAGCCGACGCTGCGGTGATGACGATGCTGTGCAGCGTGGCGTGCTGGTCGTTCTGGCGGGTCTTGCGGGCCTCGCCTGATTCAGTGCCGGACACGTCCATGACCTTGGCGCCAGCTTCGAGGGCTGCGCTCTTCTGGTCAGACATGGCCGTTCGGACAGCCTCAACGCCTGCCCCTTGGAACTCCAGATAGCCGCACTGACCCTTGGGTCCGAGATCCCAAGCTGCAGACGGCCCGGTCACGCTGAGCTCCACGCTTTCGTCCAGGCCGGACACCCACGGCTGTGGATGGCTGGTCTGGTGCAGAGCGGTGAAGTAGTCAGCGCTGAGCTGGTACGACTTCAGCGCAGCCCTGGCCATGGTCAGCAGCGGGATCTCGTCCACGTCCGGTGAGTTATCGGTCGAGCCGCAGTAGATGACCGGGATGTACTCGAGCCCACGCACCAGCTGGTTGCCAGCGCCAACGGTGCCAAGGGGGCGCTCATCATCGATGAGTTCGCCTGCTTCATTGCGCACAGCCGTGTAGCAGACTTGCCCCTGCATGAAGAACTCGCGGTAGACCGTCTGGCACTCATGGCTGTAGCGGTCCTCCGCCTTCTTGCGGAACTCGCGGAACACGGCCAGCACCAGGTCCTGGCGCCCGCCTTGATCGGCGGTATCCCAGTTAATGCCGTTCCGAGCAGCGTAGGTTGCAAAGTAAGGCTGGCCCTGGTCGTCCACGTTGACCACAAGCGGCACACGCCCGTGGGAGATCGTCTGCCGGACGATGCGCAGGAAGAGTTGAGTCAGGCCGAAGCCGTCGGCGGTGGCGTTCTCTTCGACGCCCTTGAGCCCACTGGGCAGCTTCACCTCAGGAATGAGCCGGGAGACCAGGCCCATCATCGAGCGCAGCGAATCGCGCACCCAGTGCTCGTACTGCGCCCGCGCTGTGTAGTTCTGATAGAGATAGGCATTGCCCTGGCCATCCAGCTTTTCAGCCTCGACCATGCCGCTTGGCTTGGGCAGGTTGCGTGGACTGCCCTTGATGGCGCACTCGCCTTCCAGAGCATCGTCCATCATCCGCCACTCTTCGATGTGAGCGTCGTACTCTGGGTTGGTGGATTGAACAGGCATTACGCCAAACCTCCGATGCGGCGACTGCCGCCTGTGCGTTTACGTCGCGCCATGGCAACGGCGAAATAGCGGAACCCGTCTGCCGGGTGGGATGACCAGTCATGCAGGGGCTTGTCTTTCCAGCATCCGCGCTTGTCATCCCACTCCTTGCGGTAACTCTCCAGGGCGGTGATGCCCTCTTCGCATTTGGATTGGTCGAAGGCGCAGTTCGGCAGAACTTCGCGCACTTGCTCGATGCCTTCGTCAACTCCCAGCTTCGGCACGACCTTGAATATCAGGCTGTACTTCTGGCCGTCGATCTCGTAGCCCTCACGCGCGAGTTCGCGTCGAGTCTTGCCGTCGCTACCAAATTCCCTGTTGTCGATGTCGTGCGGCCCCCAGTGCTCCCCGTAGGCGTAGCCCCGATCCTTGAGCACCTTCATGTAGTGCCGCAGGCCCTCGCCGCTGTTCTGGTAGAAGTCGATGACGTGGAATTCTTCGCCGACGATCCGGACGAACCAGATGGCCGTGGAGTCGCCCACACCGATGTCCCAGAACGTGTGCACCGGTAGGTGGCTGTTGTCTGGCAGCTTGCCGATGCGCTGTGCGGCGTAGAGCTTGGTGAACTGCTTCGCGTAGTAGGCGCCCTCGATCGTCTGCTGGAATGCCTCGGCAGGGATCGACGGGTACTCGCGCTTCATGTCGTCGCCGAGGGTCTTTTCCTTGGCGCTGTACCAGGCGCGCTGGCCCGGGTTGGTGACGATGCCGTGCTTGGCGGTCAGGTCGTCGAAGTACTTGGTCAGGCGGTCGGGGATGACCACGCCGGTCGGGTCCAGCCAGTACAGCGGGTTGCGCCACCAGCTGAAGAAGAAGAACTTCCAGTCGAGCAGGCCCAGGGGCACCCCGGCCAGTTGCTGCTTCTCAGCGGACTGGCTGTAGTCGAAGAAGTAGCCCGCCCGCCCCTCCGCCGTCGACTCGATCGTAACGAAACACTCTGCGGCGACAGCCTCGAAGGCGCCGGTGACGATCTCTCGGGCTTTGTGGGGAAACTTGGCACAGATCTTCCCGAACTCGGATACGTGCAGATACCGTAGAGTCCCGCCCCGAAAGGATGTGGACACGTAGAGCGATCCGCCTTTGCTGAACACAAGCTCGCCAGCAGCATCGTTGCGAGCAGGATTAGCAGCGCGTATTTCCTTGGGAAGGTGGTCGTACGCATACTTGATCTTCTCGCGGAAAAGCCGCTTGGCGTCGTTCAGGGTGTGGGCGATCAGGGCGCACTTGGCAGCCTCGAATAGCGCGGCGTCGAGTTGGACGATGCAGACCAGGGTGGTAAACCCTAACTGCCGAGCCTTGAGGATGATGTTGCGGGTGTGCATCCCCTGGAAGTAGTCGATCTGCTCCTGCGTCATGCGGAAGCGGACCTTCTTGCCCTGCTTGTCCGTGATGAAGTACAGGTTGTTCAGCCGCCA
This sequence comes from Pseudomonas sp. URMO17WK12:I9, assembly GCF_900230165.1. NCBI lineage: Bacteria > Pseudomonadati > Pseudomonadota > Gammaproteobacteria > Pseudomonadales > Pseudomonadaceae > Pseudomonas > Pseudomonas sp. URMO17WK12:I9. The sequence continues at coordinate 142,652 of NZ_OCMQ01000003.1, forward strand.
GAACCGGTCCCGAAGCAGTTTCATGTGCTCGGGCTTCATGGTCAGGCATCCTTCGATAGTTCATCCATCAGCTGCGACAGTTCGTCGGCGTCTTTTGACTGCTCCTTGTCGTCCAGGCCGAATGCAGTGCGCTCGAGCAGCTGCAGGTTCTTCATAGCCGACGACAGCTGGAAAAGGGTCTTGGCGTTACTGGGCAGGGCCACGGCGGCGAGCATTGAGCTCCGGCGGAAGCCGCTCTCATCATCGGCGGTCTCGCGCTCGATTTCGTCTTCGATGTCCTCACGCCGTTTGATGGTGGTGAGCAAGTCATCCATCAGCAGGTTCGCAAGGTTCGCGGCTTTGCGAATGTCGCGGCGATGACTGCGAACGACCGTCGCGCCCTCTTCCGCCGCCTCTTCGATGATCTCCGCGTCCCGCTCAGGGTTCGCGCATTGGTCTTCGCGAACCTCGCCGCGAACCAACTTGTTGCGAACCTCTTTGCGGACTTGCTCGGAAAGGTCCCGCTCCCAGCCCAAGGCCTTGGCCTTCTTCCTGATAGCGGTGTCGCTCACCCCGTTACGGTCAGCGATGGTGCGGATGGAAAGCGCCCCAGCCCGGAAGGCTCGTTCGATCGCCTCCCAGTCGGGTTGCTTCATTATGTAGCTCCGTTAAGTCAGTCCCTGGACGCTGGTTGACGATGCGCTTTTTCAAGCACCGATAGTTTGAAATCGCGGCTATGGCTCTCTGCCCCATCATTCCATTCACATCGCGCCCACAGGGCAGGATCAGATTTGTACTCACGCGGCCCTAAATGTGTGATGCGCATTACGCAATCAACACCGGGATGAGTCACCCAGTCGCCTACCTTGAGATCTTCCACTTTTTGTTCTCTATTTGCCTTTTTAGGAACATATGGTCACTTCGTCCGACTTGCAAGGAGTCGGCATAAGTATCTCAGAGCCTCAAAATATTGGGTAAGCCACAGCAACCTTTATGCCTACGTAAGAGATCACTGCGAGAAGCACAACCCTATTCCGGCATCGGTAATAAAAACCGGTCTTATTGTCAATGCGCTCTAGCATTCTCAGCGCTGTCGATTCGTCCCGGCCGCCATGCATAGAACAGAGCTCAAGGTACCGAGCATTGCACCGCAACAGATGGATTGTGCTTTCGATCCGTTTGAATCCGAGCCAAGCCGACAAGGCTAAAAGGATAAGTGGGGCCAGGCTGAGCGTCGACGCGTTCCAGCCCAGCTTTTCGTACGTTTGAATCTGTGCAAGATAGGCAAGCCCGGCCAAGGTAGCACCCAGGACAAACTGATCGAAGCTCATGCTCCTGGCCGACGCATCGGACTCCAGATCTTTTATTCGCGAATCGATCACCATGACACTGCTCCTGGTTTGATAATCAGGCGCAATATAGCTTTCCTCCTCCTGTTCAGCCTAACTGCACTGTGAGTCCCTCCACTCGATGCAAGGGTAAGCCTTCAGGAAGGTGGCTGATGCATCGCAATGATTGCACTTATGCGGATACTTCGGCGGATGTGAGGTCAGCACCATCCCGGTGTAGACCATGCTTCCTACCCCACAGCTATCGCATGCGTAGACCACCTGATGAGCGTGAACTTGCTTTGTAGTCTCTGGCATCCCGATCTCCTCGCGCCACGAAACGGCGCCTACCGATTTTGTGGCGCGGATCAGTTCGACCGCTTGCACAGGTCACAGTCCAGGCGCCGGCAGATCCAGCGCTTGACCCGTGGCCAGTAGGTGATTACGAACATGTGCCGGATACCGGCTAGGGCCAGAGCGACGTGCATCGTCACGCCGGCAGTGTTCGGGGTAAAGAACATCCGGTCCGACCTGGCCAGGATGGCGTAGCCGCTCAGGGCGATGACGATGTACAGCATCTTGCCTATCACCCCATCCCTGACCTTGCCGCTCAAGACTGCCCAGGTAGCCCATAGCGCGATGAACCCAGCTGCCAGGGCGTTGACGTATTCGAGAATCATCCGTTTGGCCCTCCGAACTTGGACCTGATGACAGACCAGAGATCAGCGGCCTTGATGGCGCGGGTTACGGCAGCGATCAGTGAGCCACCAAAAGTGCCCAGCAGGAACCCGACGCCTGCCACGCTGCGTGGCTCGACGATCCCGAAGTACGCGCTGACCATCCCAGTAAGGTAGTGAGCGCAAGCCATACCAGTGAGCAGGAAAAGAATCCAGGCCTTGCGGTCGGTGAGGTCGTCTTTGTGCCATCGGGTGGCAACCAGGGCCCCCAATAGGCCCGCTATTGCCCAGTCGAGCTTATCGAGCAGACGGTGAAAAAACTCCATGCGCTCGACTCCGTATGTGCATGTAAAATCCCCTGGCCAACAAAGCTGAGGACAAGGGAATGAAAAAGTATGTAGCCGCGGTATCGCTCGCAGTGCTAGGCGTGGCTCAAGGTGTGCAAGCAAGCGATTTCACAAGCGTGGAGATCTGCAAGGCTGCAATTTCCGTGGAAATGAGCCGACCCACCAAAAAGATGAAGACCAGATCGCATGGTGCGGTACCCGAGATCTCTTACAAGCGTCCTGATGGAGACTCTTTCAGATACCGATGCCAGGTGAGCGACGACACTGTTGTTTGGTCAACGTTCTTGAACGACACCCGCACCTGGGGGCGCTGGCGGAACCGTTATTCTGAGGGAGATGCAACAACCACCTATTCGGTAGCGGGCGGCCAACTGACAATCCGCAATGATCAGTCTGGCGATAAAACCTTCAGAAAATCAGATTTCTGAATGCCTGTCCCTGCCTGAGTCAAAACAAGATACTTAGAGCAGGCCCTCTTGAGGCCCTTTGCAGGCAAGAAAAAACCCGGCACTGGGCCGGGCTTAGAAATCTGTATGGGTCGAAACTATGAGCGTGAGGGATTCGAACTCTCGCTTCTAAGGGTATAGGCTCGCATCGCCACCCTTCGAACTAGATGCGTCAGCGGTGAACCATCTCTGCTAAGCGCTCACAGCTTCGACCCATGCAGACTATGACATAAAGACCCAGCGCATGGCCGGGCTCTGAATGGGTGCAGACGGCAGGAGCTGATCCCGGCACGGTGGCGATAGGCGTGGACTGGACGCCTCGTTTTGTAGCTGCAGGTGTGCGTACCGCTTTCCACTCGCTCTCCGCACCTGTTCGGCCGATGGATCTTGATACCAGCCCCGAACAGCTCTCGCTCACCTGATTAGCGCATCAGCCTGCGTATTCATCTGCATGGCTGGAAGAGTCGAACATAATACGACCCTCTCAGGATAAAAAAACCTCAGTCGACCTTCGCCGACTGAGGTTTTTGTTGGTTGCGCTGAACTCGCTAAACCTTTGGGCTAGAAAACACCCGAATGCTAAGTGCCGGAAGGTTGTTAACGTACAGGGCCGTTGAAGCATTTGCCAACATTGTCACCATGGAAACACCAATCAATTTAGCCATACGCATACCCCCTTTTGGTCCAGTTTGCTGATTGTTAGAAGAGATTTTTGTAAGAACGAACCACATGAACAGGACTGGAAGTCCAAAAACTGCGGCCCCCTTCAACGTCAACAACTTCCCCGCACCGCCCACTCCGAAGAGGAGCAACTGGCCCTCAATCCCCTACACACGCAGGAAATACAGGATGGGAGAAATTTACGACATGGCGACATGATATTGCAAGCCCTTTTGAGGGACTATTTTACGCCGCCTCGCTTTCCAGGACCCCTACTGCCTCAAGCATGTGCTGAGCCTCGACCAGCGCCTCGTTCACCAACCCTTCCAGCGAGCCACGAATGGCCTTGTTCCAGCGCTGGTAGGTGCGCTCTGTCAGCCCCTGGTCGTCCCAGCTGGTCATGTCGTAGTTCGATGCAGCCAGCACGATCATATCGCCCGGGCGATCCTCGGCCACTGCCCTGGCGTGCGCATTGGCCCGCTCCACGGCCCGCTGGGCGGCTTGGTTGCGCCATGCCCAGCGATCCTCGCCCTTGTCGCACTCGCGAAGCTCTGCAGGCTTGGCCTGGACCGCTATGCGCTGCACACCCTTGCGCTGCTCCGGCACGGCCCACACCATCACGGCCTGCTGGGTGAACCGCTTGGGCGCGGGCGTGGGAACAACTGGTATCAGCGCGCAGATGGCCTGGAGCTTGCGCCCCTTGTGCGTGCTGTACTTGGCCAGCAGCGCGTGCCAGTGCCTGGGGCTGAGCTGGGCATGCAGCATCTTGTGCACAATGCAGTCGGCCAGCAGCGCCGCGTCTTTGCCGGTGATCTCCCCTTTTAGTTTGCTGGTCTGCACCCTGGGCTCAACGCTGCAACCGCCTGCGCTGTTGATCGTCTCTGCCGCCAGGGCGCGCACTACTGCGGATACCACGTTCTGATATTTCATGCTGCGGCCCTCCTGAGGTCCTTGAGTTTCTGGCGATAGGCGGCCTTGATGGCCTGCAGGTCTTCGATGGTCAGGCGCTGGGGCTGATGAGGGCCTTCAAGCCACTCCACCTGGTCGGCACCGATGCGCCCCACCAACCGGATGCGGTACTCGACCGCGTTACCCGACAGGTTCCGGTTGCACTTCACACACTGGCGGTGGACGTTCAGCGGCTCGAACCGCAGCTCCGGGCAGGCGCCTACCGACCGGTAATGGCCGGCATCCCAGCGGCTGCCGGTGATTAGGTTGTGGTCGCTTGGGTTCGAATCGCAGCTGATGCACGGCAAGCCGGCGTCGCGCTCGCGGATGTAGGCATTGAACGCGGCCTGCGCCTCGGCCATGTGCTCGCGGCGGGTCTTCAGCTTCTCCCGGCGCTCCTTGAGGTCTTCCCGGGCCTGCTTGGTGATTGCCTTGGCCGCAACCTTCTGCAGCTTCGGGTCTTTGGCCATGGTCTTCGCACAGGCGATGCTGCACACCTTCTGAGTGGTCATGGTTGGCTTGAAGGGCTTGCCGCAACCAGGAGCCTTGCACTTCTTGGGCTTGATCTCGGCTACGCGCATGGCTCGGCCTCCTTGGCTTTCTGCTGCTCGGCGGTGAAGTCGCGCCCAATAGGTCGCAAGTGGCGAGGCTCGCACAGGCCGAAACCGGCGAAGACGCCATCTTCTGTACGGAAGACGACCCCTTCCCCTCTGACTACCCAGCAGTCGACGTCAGAGTGCCGGTAGAGGCTGCCATTGGGCCCGGCATACAGGTCGCCATCCTTGACCATGCTGCTCAGCTCGACGACTTTGCCAATGTTCTGGGTCAGCGAATTTGCGCCAACGATGAGCGCCAGGTCGCCAGGCTTGAATTGATGGTTCATACCTCGTCACCCCACTTGTAGAACACGCCACCCATGGCAAGCGCTGTACCGAAGATCGTCCAGAAGGCCGGGCTGCTCATGTACACGCCAACCATTGCCAACTGTGCAGCCAACGCGCCACCCAGCAGCGCAGTGATCGCTGAATACCCAGTCTTCATGCCGCCACCTCGCCCACCAGGTCGCCGAAGAACACACCCCTGGCCGTGAACTCGGCCAGGATGCGGTCGGTGTAGGCCACGCCCTGCGCGCGATTGAACAGGCTGGTCACCGGGAAACCGTCTGGGCCAAACAGCTTGCACTCGCCCATCATCGCCAGCTTCTCCTCGTACGGTAGGTGGCGCATGACCCGATACCAGGCCTGCTGGAACTCGGCGTCTTCGTTCAGCAGGATCTGCACACCGATGTGCAGCTTGCAGTAGCGCCGGGCGTCGGCGGCGTCACCGATCTGGGTCATCTCCGCGATGCGCTTGTAGAACGCAAACCACAGCGCGTTCTGATCTAGGGTGCGATCCTTGCCTGGGCGCAGGCTGACCACTACGAATTTCTTGTCGCGGAACATGCTGGTCAGCTTGCTGATGGCCTCGGAGAGCTTTGTGGTGCTGTTAACGCTGATTCGGTCAGTCATGGCTGTCCTCCCTGAAACATGAGCAGCAGACACAGGACGATGAACGCGATACCCATCACATCGGTCATCCCCACCACTTCACACTCAGGCCAGATCAACTGCGCCTCACGCAGCGCACCCGCACGGTCCAGGCTCTGCTCCATCAGCACCATCTGGAAGGCCTTGGGGCCTACGATTACGGTCCATACACGCTTCATGGGGTCACCTCAGGCTCGTCTGGGTAAGGCATCCAATGCGTTGGCACAAGATCACCATCCAGTCGCTCAACACCGTCAGGGCCGTAGCACCATGCGTCTTCGCTGTACTGCTCTTCCTCGCTGTAATCGCCGCTTTCTCGATCTTTGTCTGTCATGAACGTGTCGGCGCAGGTGAGCTGTCCGCTGATCACGCCGCAATCCTCGCGATAGAACAGAACCTCGACATGCTTGGGGCATGACTCCATCGGCTGCCAGCCGGTAGCGGCACGGGATCGTTGCCACCACTTCCATGCAAATTGAGCGGCGTCCCCTGCGTATCTCTCGGGGTCGATACGGCTACGTGTTGGCTTACGACCTGGCGGCGGCTCGTCACCTCGCATCACATCGGCCCAGTACGCCTCGAACTCTTCGCGCATCTTGTTGGTGTCCATCAGTGCTTCTCCTTGGCCATGGCGTTCAGGCAGGCCTTGCAGGTAACGCTGCTCCGCTCTGGGGTGAACTGGCTGGCCTTGACCAACCGTCCGCACTTCACTGCGACAAGGCCCATGTAGGCCATGCGGTGCCACATGTGGATTCTGTTCATCACACCCCCTCCCCGGCCGGCTGCCCGGCGCGCTTGATGTTCAACTTGGCCAGCAGGTGTGCACGGCATGCGGCAGCACCACTGGGAATTCGCTGGACTTCCAGCAGCCGCACCTGGCGCTGGGCGGCGTACTCGTCGGCCAGCTCCGCAGCGCCCTTCTGGCTGTCGTGGCCGATGCCGGTGGCGATATCGCCCAGAGGCTCGCCGGCGACTAGCATGCGAATGGTGATGTCGTAGGCCCGGGCAAAGACCTTCTCGGCCCGCTCCACCTCCATCGACCCCAGGTTCTGCGCCTCACATTGCAGGGCCGCGTGGCGCACCGCTGCGTGCGTCCAAGCGCGTGACCCTGCCCTGCTGGGGTGGAAGTTCTCCAGCGCCTCTGCCATGGCCCTCACAAGCGGCGGAATACCCATCTCTTCCGGGGTCGGCTGGCACAGCTTGATGAACTTGCCGCTGCTCGGTGCGAAGTCGGTACCCAGCACCCGGCATTTCTGGATGCCGAAGCGGATCTGCTCCAGGGTGTTGATGCCCGCTGCCACGAAGGACTTGATCCAGCTGCGCTTGGCAGCCTTCAGCGCGTCATCGTCTGGCCAAGCCTGCTTCCAGGCAGGGAAGATGGCCTGCAGCTCCTTGAACAGGGCGTTGACGACCTCGGTAGTGCCCGGGTCGAGCTGCTTGGCCGGGGCATGTACCTCGGCAGGCAGGTTGCCGGTCTTGGCCATGATCTGCGTCACGCTGCGCAGTTTCTGTTGTGCGCTCATAAGCCCCCCAGGTCATCAGCCCAGCTGGTGTCGTTGAAGTCGGGGCCGTTGCGGCGCTGGCCCTGCTGGGCACCCGGCAGCACCTTCTCCGGGAACAGGCCGGTCCAGCCGTTGCTGATCGACTGGTTGATCACGGCGTCAGGAGCGTGGTGCTTGGCCAGCTGGGCGGCCTGGCGCTCGCAGGAGGTCTTCGTCAACGGCTTACGGATCTCGCGGCGGTGCTGGCACCAGTCGGCCCAGGCCTGGTCACTGACGTTGGATGGCTTGGCAGTCATCGGGTCGAATTTCGGAGCCTTCTTCTTCGCCGAGGGAGCGGTAGCGACCGTCTGCTCTACTGGTTCAGTGACTGGTTCAAAAGAGTGACTGGTTCTGGTGCTTTCTGGGCCTACACCCCCTGTAGGCTGTGGGCCTACACCTGTGCTTTCTGGGCCTACAGGGGTGCTGTTTGGGCCTACAGGTCGGCACAGGGTGATGCGGTAGAGGTTCGAGCTATTTCCCTTCGGCCCTTCGCGGTTCTCGATGCGCACCAAGCCCTGCATTTCCAGGTGTTTGATGTGCTTGCGAACGGTGCTGCGGTCGATCTCGCACTGGTCCGCGATGTGCTGATAAGACGGCCAGCACTCTCCTTGGTCGCTCGCGTTGTCGGCCAGCTTAATCAGCACCAGCTTGCGCAGCGGATTGCCGACCTTGGTCTTCATCGCCTTGACCATCAGCTCCATGCTCATTGGGCGCGCTCCCTGGCCATGACTGCATCAATCTCTGCATCCACGTCGGTGAACTCAGCACCCGGGAACCAGTCTTGGATCAGCCAAATGAAGGTCTGTTTGTTGCGCAGCCAGGTGTAGCGGTCAGCAGCCTTACGCAGCGCACTCAATTGCTGGTGCTGAGCGAACAGAGCGTCATTCGGCACTAAGCTGTACTCGCGAAACTCACCGCCCATACGCATGAGCATCGATTGAGCTTCACCGTGGTATTCGTGGCGCTCATTCAGGTCTTCGTCTTGGTCGTGCTCACCATCAACGAAACGTTTGAGGAGGTTCGCTAGAGCCTCGTTCTCTGCCTTGAGTTGGTCGCGCTCTGCCTTGAACGATGCCGATAGCGATTGCTCTGCCTGGTCAAGACGGACAAACCACTCCTCGAACTTCTCCAGTCGCTCGATCTCCGCAACCAGGGCCAGGATGGTCTTCGGCATGGCATGCTGAAGAAAATCCTGAACAGCCTTGACCTCTTCAGGGGCTGAGCCTACGGCCATCGTGATGTTTACATCGGTCGTGACTGCGTTGGCTGCCTCGGACAGCGCCTTTAATGCTTCCTTGTCGATGCTCATGCTGCACCCCGCACGGCCTTGTCGTGGGTGTGCAGGCCGTCCCAGTTCTTCTTCATGGGCAGGTCGCCGGCCAGGTACAGCTCGTACAGGCGAGTCGCCCCCTTGCGCAGGAGGATCGGCGTATAGCTGATGAATGGGTCTTTGCCGTGCGGAGTGACTTCGTGCTGGTGCTCGGTCATGTACTTGTCGCGGGCGTAGGCGGCGACGCGGTAGCGGGTACCGGACTTGCTTTCGTTGTAGAGCCAGTTGCGGCCCTCGAGGAAGTGGCCGACCTGCATCACGTTGACCCCATTCAGGCCCTTGCAGAACTGGACGTGGCTCATCCCCTCCTTGAACAGGTTCTCCAGGTGGTCGATCTTCTTGGCCTGGGCCTCTACCTGTACAGTGAGCAGGACGCGGGCTTTCTCCGACTCCAGAGCCATCTGGAGGATTTCCAGCTTGCTCAGGTCGGCTGGCGCCTGCGGAGCAACTTTCGCTTCTAGCTCTTGCCAGCGGTCGATGACCCTCGCCCGGTACTCATCGCTGTAGCCGGCCACCACCAGGTGGGTATCGCGCTCAACCAGGTCGTAGACTTCAATTGGGCGCCCGCCTGTGGCTTCACGGCGGCTTTTACGACTTGATCGCAAAAGGTTTTTTGAGAAAAGGCGCTCAATAGTGGCTACCACATCGTTATGGCGGGCCTCTACCAAGTCAGCGATTTCACGCGACGACATAGTGCGCGCCACGAAATCGTGGTTTGCATTTTGTGGCGCGGGGTTGTTGATGGGTTGTAGACTCAGGTTCTGCATGTGCATATAATTGGTCTCAGTTATGTGTTGCAGAGAGCCGGGCCGCAATCCCGGCTTTTTTGTGCCTGTAAGAAGCCCGAAAGAGGGCCTCTGTGTTTTCACAATCAGGGAACATCGAGGCCCTTTTTGTGCCCTACCAGCCCCAACACCGGGGCCTTGTGTCGCATTTGTCTCAATTGCTCCTGGACCGCGAGTGAGCGACTCATCTCCAAGTACTCCTCCGTCGATCTATCCAGGCTCCAGCCAAGGTCGGCAGCCAGCTGTCGAACCTCAGCCTTCACCTCGATCGGCAGCAATTCGAAGGTGGTTTCAGGCATAGGCCCTCCATAGGGGCTTCAGGCCGTCTTATCCTGCTCACCGGCACCGTTCATTTCTCGGAGCAGATCAGCAGCGCCCAGGCGACGACCAAGATTGGCCAGTTCGTGCACGTAGGTAGCGAGCTGCATGCCGGCCATACGTGCTTCCATGCGCAGCTTTCGGACCTCTTCAGGCTTCCAGCGCGACTTGATCACTTCGCTGCGTTTGTTGGCGGGGTCCAGGTGCATTCAGGGATTTCCTTGTGATTGAAAAATGTTTACGCAGCCGACTTGCGAGCAGGTATTGGGCGAATCTCGTTCGCCTCAATGTGCCCGTCGTCGTGCATGGTGATTCGGATGTCCCGCTTGGCACGAAACATTTGGGAGACGGCGCTCTGCTGTATCCCCAGAGCCTTGGCGAGGTCGCTCTGGGTTCCATGCCCGGCCAGGTATTCCTCAAGGGAAACAGTGTTCATCTGGTCTGCCTCATAGGGGTTTAATCGGATATTAGCACTGCTGTTTTACAATATTCAAGGACAAAGAGTAGCAGTGCTGTTTGCTTAAGAATCAGCTGTGCTACTAAATCACGCGCATGAAGAAACCCATCAGAACCCCTTTGTCTGCAGAGCAGCTTGCCGATGCCAAGCGGCTGCATGACATCTACAAAAAGCGCGCCAAGGAGTCTAGGGAAGATCCAACCAAGCCGGCCTTGACCCAGACCGAGGTCGGTGAGCGATGCGAATGGAAATCTCCTCAGAGCACTGTAAGTCAGTACATGACAGGGAAAGTAGCTCTGAATCTCGATGCGCTCGTAAAACTGTCCGAGGCTCTAGATTTTGAGCCGGCCGAGGTAAGCCCTACTCTCGCCGCAGGCATCAGAAGAGTCTCAGGTGGGCAGCACCTAGACCATGGGGCGCAAGCCGCCAATTCGCCCCTGCCTGAATCGGCTGATGTTCCTCAGTCCGAAGATGAGCGCTATGCATTCATTCCGCAATACGACGCGAAAGCAGCCGCGGGCCTCGGCAGCGAGAACCCTCACGTAGAGGTTCATTCCACGTTGGCATTCAAGCGCGACTGGCTGAAGTCAAAGGGCGTGAAGCCTGAAAGCCTGGCAGTGATCTACGCCGAGGGGCAAAGCATGTGGCCAACGATCAACAGTGGTGACGTGCTGCTGGTCGACAAGTCGCGGATCGAGCCAGCTGATGGTCAGGTGTTCGTGCTTGCCGGAACCGACGGCGCAATCGTAAAGCGCCTGGTCCAAGGCCCGCTGGGTCAGTGGACCTTGCGCAGCGACAACGAAGACAAGGACGAGTATCCAGATCGGTCTCACCTACGCAGCAAGGGGAACGAGCATCGGATCATTGGGAAGGTTATCTGGCGGGGCGGCGATTTGTAGTGGTCCTAAACCCCAACAATAACAGCTGCTAGATCCTCCAGGATGAATGGTATGAGAGGGCAATATGGAAGACGCTAACCGAGATCCTGAAAAGCAACCTCTGGAGTTTATGAGGTCTAATTTTCTAGTCACAAATCTAGATTTCGTGCGGTACATGGATGCGCATTTTGATAGCACGGAATGCCCTCAGTGCAAAAAGGATGAGGGCTGGATGATGGATGCAGAATCTCGCCGTAAAGACTGCACCCTTCCTGATGGGGTAGAATACATGCGGGTCTACCGGATGACATTTGCAGATGAGTCCGAAGCCTTCAGGCCTTTTTTCAGCTTGTCCTGCGCAGCTTGCGGGAGCGCTCGCCATATCCTGTGTGACAACGTTATGAATTGGCTTGCGAGCCAAACGGAGAGTGCTGACTAATGACCAGCCGTTGGACACCAAAGGTCCATACCAACCCAGACCCTCAGAAGCAGCCTAATCCCATAGACGAAACGCCTGGTCTAGATCAAGATGCAGGGGTATCTCTTGAAAGAGGAGTCGCCATGGCGAATCAGTCTCGAGGCTGGGCCTTTCTCTCCTCGCCTCAATTTTCTGTCATAGCTGCTACGGTTGTTGTGCTGGTCGCAGGGGCTATGATGTATGACAGGCTTGATAGCAAAGTGGATGCCCTGCGTGCAGATGGAGGTTCTGGACTAGATAGGGCCGTCGACAAGATAGAGAGGAATTTCGACAAAGTAGATTCGAAAATTCAGCATCTCTCGAATAAAATTGATGACGGTAACCGCGAAATTCGCATGCTCCTTCAGGTCAAGCCCTCACCACTGAGTCCTTCTCAGTCCGCCGCGAACTGAACGAACACTCTGCCAAATTACCTGTTTTATGCTGTGATGATAAGGCCCGCCCAGAGCGGGCTTTTTCATGACTGGATGATGGCGGATCGCCACAGTGATAGAATGCCTTACCACCTACTCTGAGCCTGTAACCCGATGAAAAAAGTATGGATGCCATTGGCGCTAGCACTTGCCTTATCTGCATGCGCCACCCCTAACCAGCAAGCGGTCCCAAGAGTGCCTTTCCCGGTATCCGAGTACGACGCTTTGCCGAAAACTGGTACGGGCTCACTGGCAGGCCAGGTGTTCATGCGCACAATGGGCGGCGATGTGAAATTCGGGGCTGGCAGTGATGTTCATCTGCAGCCTGTGACTGCCTATACCCAGCAGTGGTACACCGTCAATTACCTGGAAGGCCGCCCGCTTGAGCCGGCCGACCCGCGCGCCTTGCAAGGGACATTGGTAACTCAGGCAGATGGCAGCGGTAATTTCAGCTTCACGAACGTGCCGCCTGGGCGATATTTCCTGAGCTCGAAAGTCCAATGGCAAGCCCCCACTCAGTTTGGGCTCCTGCCCCAGGGAGGCGTGGTAGCCAAGATCGTGACGATATCTGATGGGGTACAAGCCAGAGAGATGCTTACTAAGTAGGAAGCGCATATACAGAAGCCCGCCGAGTGCGGGCTTTTTTGTGGGCGGCAAAAAAATATCAGCACTGCTGTTGACTCTCAAATAACAGCAGTGCTACTTTTGATTCATCGAGGCACTACACAGCCCCTCGACAGGCCCTCAAGCCGACCGCTCTTTAACAACCAAGACCGCCGAGCCTGCAGGCATAGCAGGCCACCATCCCCGCAGGGCTCTGGTGCGATCAGGTGTGCCGCAATAGAGCGGCATCCAAGCGGCGCGCATGCCTCGACAGATGCAGGAAGCGCGATACCGGGTGAGCGACCGGGGCCTGAGAGAAACAGACGATTCCCCGGTGCGCCTCAAGCGGGGCGCATCAGGGGGAATCCACTGGAGGAAAAGCAGATGCGACCAGTTATGACATTGAAAGCAGTCCGCGACTCGTTGGGTCGATTGATGGACGAGAAGGAGGATGCGGGCGAAGGCAAGTTCCACGGCTGGGGCGTCGAGTACGAAGAGTTCGAGAACGGCCCAGGCAACTACAGCGTCGCCATCGTTGAGATGGCTGATGGCACAGTTCAGACGTTGATGCCGTGGGCGATCCGCTTCCTAGATAGCGAAGATGCTGACCAGCAATCCGTCAACGACTTCATAGCCGATCCGATCATCCTAGCCTGAACAACCAGCGCCACGTCCGCCTGACGTTAACTGCCCGATGCCCTGCTCTCCATCGCAGGCTGCATCGGAGTGTGATCTGAATGCGCAGGCTGATGCGCAAACCTAGCCTCGTTGGCGAGCTACTGAGGCCTCAAAGAGTTAGGCCGCCAAGCCGGAAAGAACGCAGCACCGGCCAGATCGCACCCCGATGCATCCCGCATCCCCTTCCTTTCACATACCGACCGCATTGGCAGGCGCCAGGCCACCTTTCACGGTGGGTTTGGTCACCCGTGCCTGACGCCTGACCAATGCGGTTTCCACATGAGCAAAAGAACATGAGCGAACCCGGATATTGCGAGGGCGATACCTGCGGCCGTGACGGCTGTGAGGGCGTCATCGAGTCGCACGATGTAGAGAACTGCAGCTGCCACATCAACCCACCCTGCGGCGCGTGCACCGCGCCGCGCGGCTACTGCGAGGCGTGCGGCTGGGAGGAGTCGGAAGACCCATTGCCCGAGCCAGAGCCAATCAGCCAGAAGAAAAAGGACTTCTGGAAGGCACAGGCCGAAGAGTGGGAGCGCGCCAGAAATGCCCCGTTGGACAGCACAAAGGTCAGCTGGCGATTCGTGCCCCACACCAACGCCTCAATGATCAAAGAAGGCGTCTACCCCGAACACATGACCCGCGAGGAGGTTGAACGCGAGGTTCGCGGAACCTTCGGCGGGCGCTTCGAGCGATTAGGAAACGGACGCTTCAAGTACATCGCATACACCGACTGAAACCACCACCTGGAGGGGACCATGTCCGCACTTCAAGCAGCACAATGGCACTACGACAACCAGTTGCCTCCCCCGGTGAGCGAAACGCCCCAGGAGCGCGCAGAACGCCACTGGATCGAGGAAGGCATCGACCAGCTTATGCGCGGCGCGGATTACGTGTTCCAGCGCCGTATGCGCCCAAAGCAGGGCGTCACCCAGGAGCGCTTCGCTGAGGTCGTGGACGAGTTCGCCATGGGCCAGCTCGGCCTACAGGGTGCGAGCAAGTCAGTGCTGGGCAGGCTGGTGTTGGCTGCCCACTTCAAGATCGGCAGCGAGGCGCGTAACGCGGCTGACGAGCTGATGGCGGTACCGAACACCGACACCGTGCTGCGGGAGATAGCGCGGACCTTGCTCCAGCCATTGGTGAAGGATGGGCTGGTGGCCCAGGCCGAGGACGAGCTATGAGAAGCCCCCACGTTCTCATCGACGAGGAGCTTGATGCACTCGCCGACCCAGCCACGCCGATCATCTGCTCTGCGCTTGTCCAGCGCACGCTCACGGAAATGATGAGCGACCAGCGCATCACCATCGAAGAGTTCAACCACTACTGCGGGCGCCTCAACAAGATCGTTGATGGGCGCAAGGAGGCTGCATGAGCACTGCACCGGTTAAGTCCTTGATTGATGAACAGCTCGAGCAGATCGAGCGAAGCCTGGCAATCATTGAAGCTGGCGTACCCCGCGACCTTCCAGTTCAGCAGCTGCGGCCAGAGATCGTCGCTGCGCTCAAGGCTGGGCAGATCGCCGTTAGGCCAGCGCGATGACCCGATACCAACGCGCCCGCCGCCTAGTCATCTGGCGCGGCTCCTTCTCTGCCCTCTTCGCCTGCACCGCCTTCATGCTCGCCAGTGCTCTGGCTGGCCATATCACGAACTAGGAACCCACCATGCCAATCGATCCTCGGGCAAACGCCCCCGAGCGCATTGCTGCGCCTGCTCCGCTGCCTCACGTCAGCCGCAGGGCACTCAAACGCGTCAAGAATCCACTCCCCGCTCCATGCGAGTGCCGCTACTGCGGCGACCAGGTCGAGCTGGTGCGCAACTCGGAAATCTACAACGGACGCAGCTACGGCGACTGGCCCTACGCCTACCTCTGCTCTGGCTGTGGCGCCTATGTCGGCCTGCACCCCGACACGGATGTTCCGCTCGGCACTCTGGCTGATAGCGCGCTCCGCGTCTTACGCAACCGCTCCAAGGCTGTCTTCCACAAGCACATCACCGACACCGGCATGGGCCGTACACAGGCCTACCGCTGGCTGGCTGAGCAGATGCAGATCGACGTAGGCATCTGTCACTTCGGCTGGTTCGAGAAGGCTGACTGCAATCGGGCCGAAGCCATCGTGAAGTCAGCCGTGCCTCAAACCGCTATGGCAATGGCATTCGCCAAAGCCCGATAACCCAAACACGTCAGCGCCCACCGCATGGATGGCGCGGGAGATTCTCATGTCCGAAAAACAGCTCGCCGTAAAGATCGAAGAGATCAGCGAAGCTAATGCCCCTGCCCTCTATGTTGCCGGTGGCCTTCAGCAATTCATCGATCTGGTAAAGGGTGAGGTAGAGGGCGAAGTGCCTGACCTCAAAACCCGCAAGGGGCGTGAGCGCATCGCTAGCCTGGCCGCAAAGGTCAGCAAATCAAAGACCGCGGTGGAGAAGCCGGGTCGCGATTACCTGCGCCGTCTCAAGGAAATGCCAAAGGTGGTCGAGGCCGAGCTTCGCGACTTCGTGACCAAGATGGACGCGCTGCGGGACGAGACGCGTCGACCACTCACTGAGTGGGAAGCCGCCGAGGATGCCCGCATTGACCGTCACAACGATCGTCTGAACTGGCTCAAAACGCTGACCGACGATCTGGGCGAACTGAGCCCGCTGCACATCAAAGGCCTGATCTCCGAGGCTGAAGGCATGCAGCTTGGCGCCCACTGGGAGGAATTCGAGGCCGAAGCGGCAAATGCCAAGGACAAGGTGCTTTCCACCCTGCGCGCAGCGCTCCAGAAGCGCGAGCAGTTCGAAGCTGAGCAGGCCGAGTTGGCCCGCCTGCGCCGCGAGGCAGACGAGCGCGCCGAGGCCGACCGTATCCGCCTGGCGCAGGAGCAGGCTGTGGAGACCGAGCGCCAGCGTGTGGCCCGGGAGCAGCAAGCCGAGCGCGATGCCGCCGCCCGCCGCGAGCAGGAACTGATCGACAAGGCCGCCGCCCAGCAGCGCGCCATTGAGCAGGCCGAGGCCAACCGCATCGCTGCCGAGCAGCGCGCCGAGCAGGAGCGGCAGGACGCCGAGCGCCGGGCCGAAGAAGCGGCTGAGCGTGCCCGCCAAGACGAGCGCCGCCGCGCCGATGCCGCCGCTGCCGAGATCCTGCGGCAACAGGAAGCCCGGGAGCGCGACAAGAACCACCGCGCCAGCATAAACCGCGCCGCCCTGGAGGCCTTCGTCGCCGGCGGCATGACCGAGGAATGCGCCAAGCAGGCCATCACTCTGATCGCCCAGCGCAAGATCCCCAACATCGCCATTTCCTACTGAGGTCGCCATGAGCCAAGCAGTAGCCATCATCTCGCAGGACATTTACGCGCAGCGGAATCAGTTCGCTAACGTACTGACTGACCGCTCGCTTAACTTCGAGCGCGAGGCCGAATTCGCCATACAGGTGATCACCTCGAGTGAGTACGCCACCAAGGTCGCCATGCAGAACCGGCAGTCAGTGGCCAACGCGATCACCAACATCGCTGCCATCGGCATCAGTCTGAACCCGGCCAAAAAGCAGGCCTATCTGGTCCCGCGCGACGGACGCATCTGCCTGGACATCAGCTACATCGGCTTGATGGACCTGGCTATGGCGACCGGCGCCATCCGCTGGGCTCAGGCCGAACTGGTCTATGCCGCCGATGCGTTCAGCTTGAACGGTTTCGACAAGCCGCCCACCCATTCCTACAACCCATTTGCCAAGGATCGAGGTGAGGTGATCGGCGTTTACGTGGTCGTGAAGACCGCCGACGGCGACTATCTGACCGAAACCATGAGCATCGAGGATGTGAACGCCATCCGGGATAGATCGAGCGCCTGGAAGGCCTGGGTCAGCAAGAACAAATCCTGCCCTTGGGTCACCGACCCGGGCGAGATGGCCAAGAAGACCGTGGTGAAGCGTGGCTACAAGTACTGGCCGAAGACTGAGCGCCTGGAACAAGCGATTCACCACTTGAACACGGACGGGGGTGAGGGTCTGGCCAGCATGGCGGGATCGGCGCCGAACGATCCGGAGCTAGCGAACAGCTGGATCGCTCTGGCGCAGAAGGCAGGCAGCCTTGAGGCGCTGGCCGATGTGTACCAGCAGGCCACGGAAGCCATGAGACAGGCGAAGGACAAGGTCGGCCATGCCCGCTTTAAGGCTGAGGTCACCAAGCGAGCCGACGCACTCAAGGCCCAGGCAGCGCCAATCGAAGGTGAATCTGAGGAGGTGTTAGATGGAGCAGCGTAGCGATGAATGGTTCGCGGCACGCCTTGGGTGTGTCACCGCGAGCCGCGTGAAGGATGTGATGGCTACCGGACGCGGCAGTGCGCCGTCGGCCACCCGCAAGAACTACATGATGGAGCTGCTGTGCGAGCGGCTCACCGGCCAGGCTGGTGGTGCTGACCTGTCGCGCAATGCCGCAGTACAGCGCGGCGTCGAGCTCGAGCCGTTCGCGTGCATGGCCTATGAGGCTGACAAGGGTCTGATGGTGGTTGAGACCGGCCTGGTCATGCACCCGCGCATCGCACACTTCGGCGCATCCCCTGACGGCTTGGTCGGCAGCGATGGCTTGCTGGAGATCAAGTGCCCCAACACGGCAACCCACATTGTAACGATGCAGTCCGGCCGCCACGACCCGCAGTACGAATGGCAGATGCTGGCTCAGATCGCCTGCACTGAACGCGCCTGGGCCGACTTCGTAAGTTACGACGACCGTCTGCCTGAGCCATTGCAGTACGTGTGCCACCGCTTCGAGCGCGACTTCAAGCGCATCCGGGACATGGAGGCCGAGGTCTCGGCATTTCTCGAAGAGCTCGCCGACTTAGAAAAGGAGATGCGCGAGCGGATGAAGGAGGCAGCATGAACCCATCAATCGACCTGGAGGCCGCAAAAGCGGCCTTCCTTGCGTCTGGAGGCAGCATCATCGTGCTTGACGGTTATCAGTATGTGCCGCACCGACCTCACCGCGATATTGAGCAGGTTCGCGCCGTGCAGCCGAAGCCCATGGGTATGAAGGAGCTGAAGCGCCAGAAGCAGCTGGCCGAACTTCGCGAAATGGCCAAGACCATGACCTATGCCCAGGCCATGGAACGGACCGGCCTGGCACAAAGCACGCTGTACCGAGCAGCCCAAGACGGAGGCTTTGCCTTCCAGCATGACCCTCGCCGTTTCCATGGCGAAAAGCAAAGGGCCTACGCAGACCCTGCTGAGGACAAAGCGCTGGCTCAACAGATCGCAGCGCTGCGCGACGAGGGCCTGAACCGGTCCCAGGCCAAGGCCAGGTTGGGTATCTCGGATCGGAAATTCTGCCGCGTCATCCACCTGTTTGGCGTCGACTACCCCAAGGCTGAGGGCAAGCGATGCGACGGCCCAATCTGAAAGCCCAGGTCCGCCAGCGCCGGCGGCAAGAACAGTTCCACCTGCCGCCCAGCGGCCTATCGGAGCACAGACATGCTGAAAGCACCTTCTGGAGTGGTAACCCTGCCGGCCTGGCTGAATCGGCCGGTCAAGAAGCTGTACAACACCCGCAGCGGCGGCCAGTACCGGCCTGATGATGTGGCCCTGGCCTTTGCGCTGAGCCTGCGCGTGCACGACAGCGCCGAACACCTGCGCAGGCTGGCCCGGCGTCTGGTCGACAAGGTCTGCCTTGAGCATCAGCCGAACATGAAGCGCCTTGCCCGCGAGCCGGACGACGCTAAGGTGTTCGACGCCGCGCTCAAGATCATCAACCGGGTGTGCGACCTGCTGGAGTACGCGCCAGGCAATCGCTTTGTGCGCAATGGAGGCGATGATGGCTCTGACGTCGAAGCAGCGTGACGATAAGCGCAAGGAGAAAGAAGCCAAGGCCGGCGTTGAAGATCTGCGCATGAAAACACGCGCCGGAACCCGCCAGGCCCTGGCCGAGATCATGCAGTGGGCACAGGTCGAGGAAAACGGCGAGGCAATGACCCTGCTGATCCACCGCATCCATGAATTAGGGCCTGAAGCGGCCCGCCACTTTCTCAGCGCGCCGCGCCACGAGATCGTTGTGTCGGATTTTGTGGCGCGCCGGCTCGACCAGTTCCGCATTGGGCGCGAGCTGCGGTCGCTCGACCTGGTGCTTGGCGATGATCCAGATGATGCCGGCCTGTTGCTGCTCGCAGAGCGGTCCTGATTTTGGCTATCTCTGAAAAAGCAGGTTGATTATTCAGCGGGAACCGGTCGCTAAAGCCTTGGCTTCTTCAAGCTGCCGGGCATGTTCAGAGGTGATAACGGTAAAGCGCCCGATTGCTTTCATATCAAGTTGGTCGATCTCGTATCGACCCCAATACATGAAAGCTGCACGGAAAAGCTCATAGGCATATTTATGGTAGTTCTCATAGAAATCTGAGAGGTCGACCTCTCCTGAGGTGCGGTCTGTGATCGCATGTGCAGTGCAATTCCTGACCTTTCGGAATTTAGCGCCAAAATCCGATGGTATTTCTACATCGTAATCTTCGATGTCGTTTTCCCAACCCTGCCCCTTTCCGGATCTGAGCCGATGGACGATTGACGAAAATACGCGCTTAGCTTCGCCCTGGAAAAGGGCATCCTTCTTCATCGCTCCAGGTATTCCCGAAAAACCCTTATGAGTACCTTGGTCTCGCATGAAGCATGCGACGTAGAACTCATAGAGGTGATGCAGAAATGAGCTGTAGCTGCTGAAAAGCTGGACCTGCTCGGTAGGACTTAAGTGAGCCAATATCTGCTTTTCGCCTAGCCGAATAAATTCGTCATGGCTTGCCTTCATGAGAAAGCATTCATGATGGATAGCTGCGATCAGTGCACCGTCGAGATCGGGATCTGAGTAGTCCTTCATTCATTTCTCCTTCAATGCTCCTTGATCCGGCCCCGGGCCGGTCACCCGTAGTACCCCATCCCAAACCAAATTGCCATCACGGATGGCCCTAGTTGATGAGCAACTGGGCTCGCAAGTTAGCTTTTGATACATCGTGATTCTGCACATACACCTCGGTGCTCCACCCCTGGGTAGCATTGGTGTAGGGATTAGATCCCATCGACGTACCGGTGGCCCACAGAATCTTGTCTCCTGGCTGTATCTCATGGGACGACAGCATTTCGATGATCGTGTGGCCTCCCCGCTGCTCAACCCAGACAGCAACCATTCCGCGATTGCGGTTTACAGCGACTACAACGCCTTCGGTAATGCTCATTTTTCTGAAACTCCATTTTTTGGACTTGTGAGCATTAGCTCATTTTTCCGCTTTGCGCTACTCCGGCGCTGCCCGCCATCGCCTTCCCCTATTCAACGATAACGCCTCCCCGGCGAGGATCAACCATGTCCGACAAGAAGATCGACGAAGCCAAGCTCGAGCGCGTAATACGCAAGATCAAGCGCTGCCTGGCCCTATCAGCCAGCTCCAACGAAACCGAAGCTGCAACCGCTATGCGGCAGGCTCAGGCACTGATGCGCGAATACCGACTGACAGAACTGGATGTACATCTCAGTGATGTGGGCGAAGTGGAGTCAGCAGTGGCCCGAGCCAAGCGTAGGCCAACCTGGGATCGTGATCTGAGTTCGATCATTGCAGACGCTTTCGGCTGTCGGGCTTTCTCAAAGCGCCACTGGTGCAGGACCACCAGCAGATTGGTTGATCGCGCCTTGTTCATCGGCGTGACGCCCGCGCCGCAGATCGCCATGTACGCCTACGAGACGCTGCTGAACAAGCTCGCCCAGGCCCGGCGAGAGTATGTGTCGCAGGTTAGGGCGGGCAAACGGCGCAGCTCGTACTCACCCCAGACTGCGGGTGATCACTTTGCGCTCGCCTGGGTTTCAGCAGTCCACGGCAAGATCCATGAGCTGGTATCTCGCGGCGAAGAGGACCTTGCAATCGGCCAGCACTCGACGGGGCGAGACTTGATGGCGGTCGAATCGCATGACAAGGCGCTGATCGAGCAGTACCTGTCAGGTCGCGAGATCGGCAAGGCCCGTAAGGCCCGAGAGCTCGAGCTAGACCTGAATGCGCAAATCGCAGGCCTGTTGGCTGGTCAGCGGGTCGAGCTGAACCCAGGTATGACCCACGGAGGCCAAAATCAGCTTAGGATGGGCACGCATGACCATTAACCCCTACCAGATCACTGGGCCGGCGCAGATCGGCGTCAGTGGCGGCCGCACCAGTGGGCACATGCTCTGGAAAATCCTTGAGGCCCACGGCGGCAAGCTCCCAGCGGATGTGCATGCTTTCTTCCAGAACACCGGCAAGGAGCGTGAGGAGACGTTGGTCTTCATTGACGCTATGGCCAAGCACTGGGGCGTCAATATCGTCTGGATGGAGTGGTGCCGGGTATACGGTCAGCCGGAAGACGCGCCCTGGTACAAGATCGTCGACTTCGAGACGGCCAGCCGCAACGGTGAGCCGTTCACGATGATGCTCGAGTACTACCAGGCATACCGGAAGGCCGAAAAAAGCCTGCCGGCCGTGCTGCCGAACTTCAGCAACAACATGTGCACCGCCTACCTCAAGGTAAAGATCGGCGAGA
The DNA here is from genome assembly GCF_900230165.1 of Pseudomonas sp. URMO17WK12:I9. NCBI lineage: Bacteria > Pseudomonadati > Pseudomonadota > Gammaproteobacteria > Pseudomonadales > Pseudomonadaceae > Pseudomonas > Pseudomonas sp. URMO17WK12:I9. Next base: position 164,556 of record NZ_OCMQ01000003.1, read on the forward strand.
AGCACATGCGCGCCTTGGGCTACGACGAATGGGACTGCATCGTCGGCATCCGCTACGACGAGCCTCGGCGCTACAGCCGCATGATGACGGCCAACGAGCGCGGCAATGCCCGTTGGGACAGCGTCTGTCCCTCCTACCTCGCGGGAATCATCAAGGAGGACGTGGCCGCCTTCTGGGCCGATCAGCCATTCGACCTGGGAATGGACTCGGACTACGGCAACTGCGACCTGTGCTGGAAGAAGAACGAGGCCAAGCTGATCAGGACCATCCAGAAAGACCCGGCGCGGGTGATCTGGTGGTCTGGCACCGAAGAGCGTTTCGGCCAGGTGTTCCGGCAAGACCGCCCCAACTACCGGTCGCTGGCCTGGTCCGCAGATCAGCGCGCCAGGCAGACAGATTTTGAGTTTGACTACCTGGCGGAAGATATTGATTGTTTCTGCGGTGACTGAGAAAACTCTCGCGCCACTATTTTTTATTAAACCTGAACCAATCTAAAGGCTTAAATTCGCTGCGAGAGTTAGCCGTGTCCTCAATAGCGCCGATAAACACTGCCACCCAGTACTTTATGCCCTCTATGCGATCATCTAAAGCGATGATCGAGTCATTTTGTTTGCTCAGCATGACTACACCTTTACCGTCGCAGTATAGGATGCCCGAAGAGCAGTCTTTTTTACGAGAGGAAACCGCCGCCTTGAAATCGCCTATACCAGTTGAAAAGCCAAACAGCCCGCACAAAGGGTAATTCGAATGCCCATCAGGCAACGTTCCAGCTGAAGCCATCTTCAACCCTTCCTCATTGTCGGGATGAAACGCCCATGCCTGAGAAAAAAACTGATCAATGGCAGCGCTATCAACATAGCTTTTAACTTCGAGAACCCTCAGTACAGAGTCAATGGGGTATATGCCATGACCGTCTCGCTCTAATAAAGGCGGCATCCGACGTTTATCGTAGATTACCAGATCCACTTGAGGGCTCTGCCTGCCCCACCTGTCAACAACAACACCTGACCCAACTCCATAATGACCAGGCAAAACCGAGACCAAAAGCTGCTTCACAAACTCTTCCCTGAAGCTACCTTTTTCCCCGCGATGGTTTAGGCCGCCTGTAGCGGAGAAGAGGTTCCAAAGCTCGTTAACTTTTGTTTTGAAGATTTCGTCGAACATTGCTCACTTCCTGTGTTGGCTGGGAGCCAAAGATCGCAGAAACGCAAAACTATTTCCATACCGGGAGCCATGCATGCCCACAGAAAACCGATCCAGTAACACCGACGGCTGGATAGCCTGCGACGACGGACTGCACCTGATCCAGATGGACAAGAACCTCAGCCATTACGGCTGGGTGTTCAGGAAAGTTGATGGAGGCCTGCCCTACTCGGTTCGCGAAGCTACATCTCACGAAATGGCACATGCCCAAGCTCGCCAGCACTTGCGGATTGGAGTCGCGCAGATCGCTGGACAGGCGCCAGCCCCGCATGCCCACCCCGAGCCAGCCAGCTACCCGCCGTGCGATTACTGCGGGACAGTGCCCAGCTACCACCCTTGGCATGGCAGCGGGATGATAAATGGCGTTGAGAACCGGCATATCCATGCATGCGACGGATGCCGTTGGCAGTTGCCTTCGTACGCTGGGCAGCCCCACCCCGACCCTATAGCCTGGATGGTTGGTACTGCCTTCTGGTGGACCAAAGAAGATGTAGAGAGGGATGCGGCGGAGACTGGGCTGCCTATTGTTGGGCTGGGGCCGATGGCCTTGGCAGCGTCTGCCCAGCAGCGCCAGGGCGACCCGGTGGCGTGGCTTGACCCAAGCGCGGGGCTGTCCTGGCTAGTTGACCGGATGACGATTGCGCCGGGAACCAAGCTCTACACCCTGGCCGACCCTGCCGAGGTTGAGCGGCTGCGCGCCAATGCGGGCCGGCACAAGCTGGAGATGGACGCAGCGTGCGGCGAGATGGATATCCTGCGCGCCCAGCTGGCCGAGGCGCAGGCGCTGCTACGCAAAGTGCGAGAGTTCGGCTGGACCAATGTCGCGCCTGAGGAGCGCGCAAGGGTTCGCGCAGAAGTTCGTGATCATCTATCCACCAGCGCAGAGCCGCAGGTGAAGTCGTGAAGACGCACTTCGCACCATTCATCGACCCGGAAGACGTTGAGCAAGCACCCTGCGGCACATGGCTAGGGGAATCCTCCGAACTGTCTGGCGACTGGGCCAAGGTCGATTGCCGAAGGTGCCATAAGCGCAAGAGCAGCATCACCAAGGCCATAGCGGCCGAGGAACACGCCATCGTCGAGCAAATGGGCGATATGGCTGCATACATGCGCGGACAAGTCTAACCGTCCAAGAGAACATCTGTACTCCATCCCACTGTAACCCCTCTCCCCTCTATTCACTGCCGCGATATGGCGGCTAAGGACGAAGTCATGCCTGAAGAAAACCAAGCACCCGAATTCGCACTCGATGGAAGCCAGCCGGCGCGGGCTGCCCTCGCCTGCTACCAGGTCGGCGACTGTGATTGGGTGGCGGCCACCAGCGAAGACGAGGCGCGCCGCATCCTGGCTGAAATGAATGGGGATGATCCCTCTGAATACGCCGACTGGGACGTTGAGCTGACGAGCGACAGGATGCTCGACCAGCAGTGGGTCGACGAAGATCCGCCACACGCTGAGTGCGGCTGCCTTCGCCAGTGGCTGGCAGAGGCCACCGAGCCCTGCTACCTGATGGGCACGGAGGGCTGACGATGACCCGCCTCGCCCTCTGCCTCCTGCTGCTGGCCACCGGCGCAAGCGCAACCGAGAACGTCATCGACGTGCAGCACGACAGCCAGCGGGGCGTCACCTGCTACCTGCTGAATGGGGTCGGCATCAGCTGCATCCCCGACAGCCAGCTGCAGGCCGCCAACGAGCGCCAGCTCTCCCCGCACGAAACCCAACCCGAACCTACACCCGCTCTGGCGCCTAGGCGCTGGATTGATGAGAGGTATGAGCTGTGACGATGTTCATCATGGAATACCGGGTGATCGGCTACTCGCTCGCCCACGCTTTCTCTATAAATCCTAAAGCAGGCAAACGGATCTTCACCGCCAACTCTGACGATATAGGCTCTGATGACATCCTGGCCGTCATGGAGGCCGCCCGCTCGCCCGAGAACACCCCTGACGGCTATGAGCTTTTCTCCGTTACCGACCGGGACTCATCGCAGGTGGTGCGGCCATGAACGACCTGATCGAAGTGAGGGTATCCAACCTAGTCGGCGCGGCGCTGGACTGGGCGGTGGCCAAGGCCGAATCGGTACCGGTCTTCATCGATCACCAAGGATGGGTTCGAAAACTTCCAGATGACACCAGCGCATGGCGGCCAAGCTGGAACTGGAGTCAGGGCGGCCCGCTGCTGGACAAGCATCACGCAAGCGCCCACTACCAGGCTCATCTGGCAGATGCTCAGTTTCGCTACAGCGCTGGGCCAGCAGGTAGTGGCTTTTGGTGCTACGGCCCAACAGCCCTGGTCGCCTTCTGTCGCAGCCTGGTCAAGGCAAAGCTTGGCGATACCGTGCAGGTGCCCAAGGAGCTGATGCCATGATCGAGCAATTCAGCGTGAACGAGCTCGAGGCAATTCTGAAAGGCTCCAAGCCCAGCGACCTGCGCGGCGGCGAGACCATCGCCCAGTACCTGCACCGCGAGATCCAGCGCCTAGCCAAGGAGCGCGACAACCTCCGCAAAGACCGCGACGGGCTGCTCGTGGCCGGCGCCCACCTGTTGTAACCCATTCCATTACTAATCAAGCCCGCCGACATGCGCGGGCGAGGATGACCCCATGCCCAAAGCATTGCTACGCGAAGTCGCCATGGACTGCATTTCCGACATGGCCCAACACCTGCCGGGAGGCTGCGAACTGTTCGTCATCGCCTGCCGGCCAGGCAAGGGTGATTTCGACCTGGTGCTTCCTTCGCCCGAGGCTAACCTTGACAACGCTGTCGACGCACTCCGCCGCCAAGGCCTGAGCATCGACGGCAACAACATCTACAAGCAGGCTATCTGTGAATTCGCCGTAGGTGCAATGACCTTGGGCAAGCATGGCTCCAACCCTCCGCCATCCGGCCACTGGGGCCAGCAGTTCTGGGACATCGGCCGTGCTGAGGGCCAGCAGCGCGATGACTTGGTCGTCGCTCTGCAGCACCTAATCGCAGTCACTACTCCTGACGCAAACGGCCAGATTGGCGCCAAGGAAGAACACCTTGCCGCGCTCGAGCATGCCCGCTCCATGATCCGCCTGCACCACCCCTGAGCATCACCCTCCCCTACTACTCAGCCCGCCGAGCGCGGGCATGGAGAGCTATTGCCATGACGAAAGAAGAACTGGCTGGCCTGCCGGCGAAGGTGCGTATTGCCACGGAAGCTGGCAAGGCCGCAGCAGCCGCCTGCACTGATGATGGCGGGAGCGCGAATCTTGACCGGGTCGTGATCCCGGTGCCCGGCCTACGACTCAATCAACTGCCAGGCCTCCCGGGCTATCTGCAGAAAAAGAGCCGCTACCACCAGCAAGGCATCCATCTGGATACGCCGTGGCCAGGCCAGGGCAATCAGCACAGTGCCGGCGTGCAAGCCATGCATCAATCGCTGAAAGACCAGGGCGTCAATTGCTACGTCTACTACCAGGTCGATTGACCACCAACCTGCCGCCGCCGGCGGCGTGGAGACCACCCATGGAAACCGCCAGCACCGGTGACGTCGACAAAGTTACCGAACAGAAAATGGCCGATTTGCTCGGCTGCACGAAGCGCGCTCTCGAAGGCCGGCGACTACGGGGATCTATCCCAGAGGGCGTATGGATGAAGCACAGCGGCCGAATTATCTACAGCAAGAAGAGGTATGACGAATGGCTGGAAAGCCAATGGATTTACCCCCTGGCATCGACGTCCACTACGGCTCGCTCCGGCTCAGGTTCATGTGGGAAGGTGCTCGCAGGAGTGAGACCCTTCCCTATCCCGCGACACAAAAAGGCATCAAGGCTGCATCCCAGCTTCGAGATAAAGTAAACAGCCTGATAAAACTCAACCTGCTCGACCATGACAAGTACGCGGAACTCTTTCCTAGCTCCGGCGCTGTCGTGGGTGGCGTACCAACGTTCGGCGAGTACGCGCAATTGTGGTTGGACAGCCGGGAGATCGCGGCGGGCACGAGGCTCAACTACAAAGGCACCTTGAATCTGTATTGGGTGCCCCACCTCGCCTTGGTACGTATAGATCTGATCACGCCCACGCTTCTTAGGCGGATCGTCACCTCGATCACCTGGACATCGGCATCCGTTAAACGCAATGCCATGGTGAAGCTGTCGACAATCCTCCGCTCAGCTGTGCTGGACGGGCTGATCACCAGGAATCCCGCCGAAGCGATCCAACTTCCAGCGCGCTCAAGGAAGGAAGTCGATCCGTTCACTCTCGACGAGGCCAATTTGGTCATCGCTGAGCTATACAAGCACGCGCACTGGCCCAGCCAGATCTACGCAGCATTCTTCGAGTTCATGTTCTTCACGGGGCTTCGTCTCTCTGAAGGCTTGGCTCTACGCTGGGATGCGGTGGACTCGATCAAGAAAACCGCGCACGTCCGACGGACAGTCGCACTGGGCGTTGTGGAAGAGAGGACAAAAACCGGCCGCGATCGGTTTGTTCTGCTCAACGACAGAGCGCTGCATGCCTTGGCGTTTGCGAAGCAGTATGCAGAGCGCCGCAAGCAGGGCAAGGGACAGTTCAATGAATCGCCGTTCGTCTTCCCGCCAGGGAAGAACGGCGAGTACGTCAAGCAGACATCGGACCTCCACCACCAATGGCGCCCGATCCTGAAGGGTTTGGGGATCCGATATCGCCCACCGTATAACTGCCGCCATACCTATGCGACAATATGCTTAATGTCTGGTCTCAACCCCGCATTCATCGCCCAACAGCTCGGGCACAGCGTGCAGATGCTCTTATCGACTTATGCACGTTGGATTAACTCGTCCAATGACTGGCAGGAGCTGGAAAAGCTCCAGATTGGTCCGAAATTGGTCCGTAGCTGCGATGAAGCCACGTAAGTTATTGATAGGTAAGCTCCTTGATCTCCACCGCTAATATCACCATGCAATTCGGCTCCAAGCCGCTGTTCGAAAACGTTTCGGTCAAATTCAACAATGGCAACCGCTATGGCCTGATCGGCGCCAATGGCTGCGGCAAGTCGACCTTCATGAAGATCCTGGGCGGCGACCTGGAGCCTTCTGGCGGCCAAGTGATGCTCGAGCCCAATACGCGCCTGGGCAAGCTGCGCCAGGACCAGTTCGCCTACGAAGAATTCACCGTGATCGATACCGTGATCATGGGCCACGGCCATCTCTGGAAGGTCAAGGCCGAGCGTGATCGTATCTATTCGCTGCCTGAAATGTCCGAAGAAGACGGCATGGCTGTCGCCGAGCTGGAAACCGAGTTCGCCGAAATGGACGGCTACACCGCCGAGTCGCGCGCAGGCGAATTGCTGCTGGGCCTGGGCATTCCGCTGGAGCAGCATTTCGGCCCAATGAGCGAAGTAGCGCCGGGCTGGAAGCTGCGTGTGCTGCTGGCCCAGGCCCTGTTCTCGGACCCGGACGTACTGCTGCTCGACGAGCCGACCAACCACCTGGACATCAACACCATCCGCTGGCTGGAAACCGTGCTCACCGCGCGTAACAGCACCATGGTGATCATTTCCCACGACCGCCACTTCCTCAACAGCGTGTGCACCCACATGGCTGACCTGGACTACGGTGAGCTGCGCCTGTTCCCCGGCAACTACGACGAGTACATGACCGCCGCCACCCAGGCCCGCGAGCAGCTGCTGTCGGACAACGCCAAGAAGAAAGCCCAGATCGCTGAACTGCAAACCTTCGTCAGCCGCTTCTCGGCCAACGCCTCCAAGGCCAAGCAAGCCACCTCGCGGGCCAAGCAGATCGACAAGATCCAGCTGGCCGAGGTCAAGCCGTCGAGCCGGGTCAGCCCGTTCATCCGCTTCGAGCAGACCAAGAAACTGCACCGCCAGGCTGTAACGGTCGAGAAAATGGCCAAGGCCTTCGACGACAAGGTGCTGTTCAAGGACCTCGGTTTCACCGTCGAAGCCGGAGAGCGCGTCGCGATCATCGGGCCCAACGGCATCGGCAAGACCACCTTGCTGCGTACGCTCGTAGGCGAGATGACCCCGGACAAGGGCGAAGTCAAATGGACCGACAGCGCGGAAGTGGGCTACTACGCCCAGGACCACGCCCATGATTTCGAAGACGACATGACCCTGTTCGACTGGATGGGCCAGTGGACATCGGGTGAGCAGGTGATCCGCGGCACGTTGGGGCGCATGCTGTTCTCCAACGATGAGATCCTCAAGTCGGTCAAGGTCATCTCCGGTGGCGAACAGGGCCGCATGCTGTTCGGCAAGCTGATTCTGCAAAAGCCCAACGTGCTGGTGATGGACGAGCCGACCAACCACCTGGACATGGAATCGATCGAAGCGTTGAACCTGGCGCTGGAAAACTACCCAGGCACCCTGCTCTTCGTCAGCCACGACCGCGAATTCGTCTCCTCGCTTGCGACCCGCATCATCGAGCTGTCAGCCGATGGCGTGGTGGACTTCAGCGGCACTTACGACGAATACCTGCGCAGTCAGGGCGTGGTGGCTTGATTCAGCGTATTCACTGAGCGCTTTTCAGGCTGCGGGGCCTCGAGCGTCTGCTCGAAGAACGCAGCCGTCTCGCGTTGCAGCGAACGATGGATGTGCCGGCGGTCCACCCCCTCGGCATCCTTGCACAGCGCCGGCATGCGCAAGGCCTGCTCAGCGTCACAGCGCGCCATGAACACGAAATGACCGGCGCCTGCCAGCAGGCGGTAGTCAGGTGTGACGGGCAACTTGCGGGCCAGGGCTTGGGCGTTGCGATCGACGGCGACGAGCTGGTCCTTGTCGCCACTGTAGATGAGCACCGGTAGGTGCACATCGACCAAGGCGTGGCGTCCGAACAGCAGGCTCAGCGGCGCCATCAGCATCACCGCCCCGACGCGGGAATCTGCCTGGGGTGACAGTTCGCTGCGGTCGGCAATCAACACACCGTGGGTTTTGCAGGCGTCGTGATCATCGGGTCGCTCGAGGCAATATGCACGCAGGCGCTCAAGGTCAGGGCGCGCGCCGGCCAGGATCAAGGCGGTTTCGCCGCCGGCCGAATAACCGATCAATCCGACTTTCCCACCGTTCAGCCGAGGCCCAAGCAGCGCATCGCTGCGCGCAGCGGTGATGGCGGCGCTGACTTGCAGTGGCCGACCGTACAGATTGCTCAGGGTGCCCAACCGGCTGGGGTCGCGGGCATTGTCGCCTGGGTGGACCACAGCGACCACCACATACCCTTGCCTGGCCAGTGACGTTGCCAGGTAGTGCAAGGCCAGGGGGCTACCGGTGTTGCCATGCGAAAGCACGAGCAACGGAAAACGCCCCTGGGCCACAGGCACCTCTTCAGCCACCTCCAGCGCGTAACCGTCGATGTGGCTGGCCCGAGCATGCCCCTTGGCAGGATAGAACGCCAAGGCTTGCATGGGTCGGCTGTCTACCGGGTCGGTCAGCATCATATGATGCAAGCCGGCTACCCAGGGCGAAGCATTGGCTGCGCCCATCGAGCCAACGACCATGGCCAGTGCCAGCAAGCAACGAGGAAGGATCATGGGGGCTCTGCGCATGGCCGCTGGATAGGTTGAGCTTAATCGCTGCCCTTGCGTCAAAAATGAAAAACCGATGAAACATCGGCCACGCCAGGGCTGATCCGTTTTGTGTTTGTGCCCGCCATCGAACCCGTGGCATATAGGCAGGTCAATCAGACGTCGTCGATCATTCGCAATCGTGGAGAGCCGAGCATGAGCACACCCGCTTACCAACCCCCGAAGGTATGGCGCAACGAAGCGGCCTCTGGTGGCCACTTCGCCAGTATCAACCGGCCGGTCGCCGGGCCTACCCATGACAAGGACCTGCCAGTGGGCGAGCAACCGCTGCAGCTTTATTCCCTGGCTACACCCAATGGCGTCAAGGGCACTATCGCCCTGGAAGAGCTGCTGGAACTCGGCCATGCCGGCGCTGAATACGATGCCTGGCTGATCCGTATCGGCGAAGGTGACCAGTTCTCCAGCGGCTTCGTGCAGGTCAATCCAAACTCCAAGATCCCCGCATTGGTTGACCGCAGCGTCGAGCCGCCGGTGCGGGTATTCGAATCGGGGTCCATCCTGCTGTACCTGGCCGAGAAGTTCGATGCCCTGCTCCCGCAAACTGCAGCCGAACGCACCGAAGCCCTGAACTGGCTGTTCTGGCAAATGGGCGCGGCGCCGTACTTGGGTGGTGGGTTTGGGCATTTCTACGTGTATGCGCCGGAAAAAATCGAGTACGCGATCAATCGCTTCACCATGGAAGCCAAGCGGCAGCTGGACGTGCTCGACCGCCGTTTGGGCGAAACCACCTACCTTGCCGGCGGTCATTACAGCATCGCCGATATAGCGGTGTGGTCATGGTACGGCCAGCTTGTGCTGGGCAACCTCTACAACGCTGCAGAGTTTCTCGCAGTTCACGAATACCCCAACGTTCAGCGCTGGGCCCAGGCGATCGCTGCACGTCCCGCCGTGCAACGCGGCACGCGCGTGAACCGGACCTGGGGTGATGAAGCCAGCCAGGTACCGGAGCGGCATTCGGCAGCGGATCTGGACTGAACGGCCTGCTGATCCTCGGGCGGCCCTGCTGGCGGGGCCGCCCAGGTGTCAATGAGGTGCCCCCATTCAATGCCCCCTTGCACGCACCCGTTTGCTCCTGCGCACACCTGCGTACGCTTTAACCTTCTTGTACACTCCCCGCATTAGCCTAATGCTGTTCACTTAGGGCCGCTGCGCGGCCCATCGCGGTCCCAACGATCTCAGATGAACAGCATTACCGCATTAGCTCAACCTGCATTTTCTGGTGAACGCATGATCGAGGTAACCGAGGTTTCCATCGCCGAGTTGCGCAGCGCGCTCGAGGCGGGCCGCACGACGGCGGTCGAACTGGTCAAGGCCTACCTGGCCCGCATGGACGCCTACGATGGCGCCGGCACCGACACCGCCCTCAACGCCGTGGTAGTGCGCAATCCCGATGCACTTGCCGAAGCCGAGGCCTCGGACGCCCGCCGGGCCCGTGGCGAGGTGCTTGGGCCCTTGGACGGCATACCCTACACCGCCAAGGACAGCTATCTGGTAAAAGGCCTGACCGCAGCGTCCGGTAGCCCAGCCTTCAAGCACCTGATAGCCCAGCGCGACGCCTTCACCATCGAACGGCTGCGCGGAGCCGGGGCCATCTGCCTGGGCAAGACCAACATGCCGCCCATGGCCAACGGTGGCATGCAGCGCGGCGTCTATGGTCGCGCCGAGAGCCCCTACAATGCGGCGTACCTGACCGCGCCCTTCGCTTCGGGCTCCTCTAACGGCGCCGGTACCGCGACAGCTGCGAGCTTCAGCGCCTTCGGCCTGGCCGAGGAAACCTGGTCCAGCGGCCGAGGCCCTGCGTCGAACAACGGGCTGTGCGCCTACACCCCCTCACGCGGGATCATTTCGGTCAGGGGTAACTGGCCCCTCACGCCGACGATGGATGTGGTCGTGCCGTTCGCCCGCACCATGCATGACCTGCTGGAAATTCTCGACGTGGTCGTGGCCGATGATCCCGATACCCGGGGTGACCTATGGCGGCTGCAGCCCTGGGTCTCGATCCCGAAACCCTCGCAGGTCCGCCCGACCAGCTACCTGGACCTGGCAGCAGGCACCGCCGCCCTGCAAGGCAAGCGATTCGGCGTACCGCGCATGTACATCAACGCCGACGAGCACGCGGGCACGTCGGAAAAACCGGGCATTGGCGGCCCTACCGGCCAGCGCATCCAGACGCGGGCAAGCGTCATGACGCTGTGGCAGCAAGCTCGCCAAGCCCTGGAAAAGGCCGGTGCCCAGGTTGTGGAAGTCGACTTCCCGCTGGTCTCCAACTGTGAAGGCGACCGGCCGGGCGCGCCGACCGTCTACAACCGGGGCATCGTCAGCAAGGCATTCCTGCACGATGAGCTGTGGGAGCTCTCCGGCTGGGCGTTCGACGACTTCCTGCGCGCCAATGACGACCCGAATCTCAACCGGCTGGCGGATGTGGACGGTCCACGAATTTTCCCACACGACCCTGGCACCCTGCCCAACCGTGAGGATGATCTGGCCGCCGGCATGGATGAGTACGTCAACATGGCCAAGCGCGGCCTGAAGACCTGGGATCAGATCGAGACCCTGCCTGACGGTCTGCGTGGCCTTGAACAGACTCGCAAGATCGACCTGGAAGACTGGATGCAAGCGCTTGGGCTCGATGCCGTGTTGTTCCCCACCGTGGCCGACGTCGGGCCGGCCGACGCCGATGTGAACCCGGCATCGGCCGACATTGCCTGGAGCAATGGCGTGTGGGTGGCCAACGGGAACCTGGCCATACGCCACCTGGGGGTGCCCACGGTCACCGTGCCCATGGGCGTGATGAGCGACATCGGTATGCCGGTAGGCCTGACCTTCGCGGGGCGGGCCTACAGTGACACTGCACTGTTGAGCTTTGCCGCAGCGTTCGAAGCCACCGGTTCACGGCGGATGATTCCACCCCGCACCCCGCCCTTGGGCTGACGGCACAACAGAGCGCCAGGCATCTCGCGAAAATCAACGTTATGTGTAAATATGCACAAACTGTTGATTCGAAGAGTTCGCATGGCCCTCTTACCCGAAGATGAACGCCGCTTGACCTTGAGCGTGCTCAAAGCCTCCATTGAGGCCTTGGGCAGCGTCGTCACACAAAACACCGAAATCCTGCTTCACGACCTGGACCATCCCGAACGGTCCGTCGTTGCCATCGTCAATGGCCACCTCTCCGGCCGGCAGGTGGGAAGCCCTATCCTGGCTGTACCGGAGCAGGATCAAGGCCTGAAAGCGTTGCTCAAGGCCGCGGCTGATCAGCAAGGCTGCGGGCCTGTCGTACTGCCCGACTACCCGACCGCCATCAAGGGCCGCACGCTGCGCAGCGCTACCGCGATCTTTCGCGACAGCGCTGGCCACCCCTTCGCCAGCCTGTGCATCAACACCGATGTCACGGGCTTGGAGGCTGCCATGGGCTTTTTACAAAGCTTCGCGCCCATGGGCAGCGCGCCCGCGCCGGCGGAGCCCGCCGACATGGAGGCGCTGATGACCGAGATCATCCAGGCGGCCCTGCATGGCACCGGCCAAGGCCGCATGACCAGGCAAGCCAAGATCGAAGCGGTGCGCGTGATGCAGGAACGCGGGCTGTTCATCGTCAAGGGCGGCGTCGAGAAAGCGGCCAACGCCCTCGGCGTGACCCGGTACACCGTCTACAACTACCTCGAACATTTGCGCGGAGCCTCCCAGTGACCTTGCACATCCCTACCCCCCTTATCGAATCACGCCCACTGTCGCTGGCTGCCGATTGCACAGTCTGGCTCAAGCTCGAGGCATTGCAGCCCTGCGGCTCCTTCAAGCTGCGCGGCGTCGCCCACGCCTGTGAGTTCCACCACGGCCGCGGCGCTAAACGGTTCGTGTCGTCGTCAGGCGGCAATGCCGGGCTCGCTGTCGCCTATGTCGGGCGCAAGCTCGGCCTTCCCGTGACCGTTGTCGTGCCCGAGACCACCACCGCGCGCGCCCAGCAATTGCTGCGCCTTGAAGATGCGGAGGTCATCGTCCACGGGCAGTCCTGGCAGGAGGCCAATGCGTTGGCGCTGAGCCTGATGGGCGACGATGCCGCGTTCATTCACCCGTTCGACGATCCGCTGCTGTGGGAAGGCCATGCCAGCCTGGTCGACGAGGTGGCAGAAGCCGGCATCAAGCCCGATGCCGTCGTGCTTTCCGTGGGCGGCGGCGGTTTGCTGAGCGGCGTCGTGCAGGGGCTACAGCGCAATGGTTGGGCCGATGTGCCGGTCCTGGCCGTGGAAACCCAGGGCGCAGCCTCCCTGCATGCCGCCATCGAAGCCGGCGAATTGGTGACGTTGGAGCGGCTGGATACGATTGCCACCACGCTGGGCGCGAAACAGGTAGCCGAACACGCGTTTCTCTGCACCCAGGAACATCCCGTGCAAAGCCTGCTGGTCAGTGACCGGCAGGCCCTGGAGGCGTGCGAGCGCTTTTTGCTGGATCACCGTCTGCTGGTCGAGCCGGCCTGCGGCGCCGCTTTGGCGGTGGGGTATGACGCCAGCGCACTGGCAAGCTACCGCAATGTACTGGTGGTCGTGTGCGGGGGCGCCACGGCAACCTTGGCGCAGATCCAGGCGTGGCGGGCAGCGCTCGAGGCATGAAACCAGCCTGCGGGTGCGGGGAGCGGCCCTGAACCCGCTCCTTGCGTCACCGGCTGCAAAGTGCACCTGACGAAACGGCTCATAAAAAAGCCCGTGATACACACGGGCAACTGAGCACCAACGCAATAACCTGTGTTCTCAGCCCTTCTTCAATGCCTGCTCTTTGTGCATGGCCATGTGCCCGGTCTTGTCGCTCTTGACCTCGTACTGTGGCTCCTCCTTTGAGCAATGGCGCTGACGCCCCATGAATTCGACATCCTGGGTATGCACTTTCTCGACGGTGCCATGTATGACGCCGGCCTCTGAGTTCCAGTGCACCTTGTCACCTTTCTTGAAGGCATTGCTCATCGATTTCTCCTTGCACCCTGCGTGGGAAGATTGAGAGTGTCATCTGTCGTTGTTCTACTGAGCACGCCGAACGCAAAAAGATTCAGTCACGGCAACGCTGCCCGGACGAAATGCAATTGCACCCTTTCGATCTGCGGCGAGTGAAGGCACAATGCGTGTCCTTTTTTTGGCCGGCCTTGCCGAGGGCCTCTAAATGATCAATACGCCGTACTACCTCATCGACAAGACCAAGCTGCTGAGCAACATGCAGAAGATCGCCTATGTGCGCGAACACTCGGGTGCCAAAGCGCTGCTGGCGCTCAAGTGCTTCGCCACTTGGTCGGTGTTCGACCTGATGCAGCAGTACATGGACGGCACCACGTCGTCTTCGCTGTACGAGCTCAAGCTCGGCCGCCAGAAGTTCGCCGGTGAAACCCACGCCTATAGCGTGGCGTGGGCCGACGACGAGGTCCAGGAGATGCTCGAGAACTGCGACAAGATCATCTTCAACTCCATCGGCCAGCTGCAACGCTTCGCCGAGCAGTCCGAAGGCAAGGTCCGGGGTTTGCGCGTCAACCCCCAGGTCAGCAGCTCGGACTATCAGCTGGCCGACCCGGCGCGCCCGTTCAGCCGCCTGGGGGAATGGGACCCGGCCAAGATCGAGACCGTGATCGATCAGGTATCAGGCTTCATGTTCCACAACAACTGCGAGAACGGCGACTTCGCCTTGTTCGATCAGATGCTGTCCCGTATCGAGGAACGTTTCGGCCACCTGCTGCACAAAGTGAAATGGGTAAGCCTGGGCGGCGGCATCCACTTCACCGGCGAAGGCTATGCACTGGACGATTTCTGCGCGCGCCTGAAGGCGTTCTCGCAGACCTATGGCGTGCAGGTCTACCTGGAGCCAGGTGAAGCCGCGATCACCCAGAGCGCTTCGCTGGAAGTGACTGTGCTGGACACGCTGTACAACGGTAAGCACCTGGCCGTGGTCGACAGCTCGATCGAAGCGCACATGCTCGACCTGCTGATCTACCGCCTCAACGCCAAGATGGCGCCCAACGACGGCGAGCACACCTACATGGTATGCGGCAAGTCTTGCCTGGCCGGCGATATTTTCGGTGAATACCAGTTCGAACGCCCGCTGGCGATCGGCGACCGCCTGTCCTTCGTGGATGCTGCGGGTTACACCATGGTCAAGAAAAACTGGTTCAACGGTTTGAAGATGCCATCCATCGTGGTCAAGCAACTCGACGGCAGCGTCGAGGTGGTACGCGAGTTCGGTTTCGAAGACTACGTTTCCAGCCTGTCGTAAGACAGGCCTCGTCTGTAAGGAGCAACAGGTAAATTGAAGAAGAACGTTCTTATCATTGGTGCAGGAGGTGTCGCCAAGGTGGTGGCCCACAAGTGCGCGCAGCATAACGACGAACTGGGTCGTATTGCCATCGCGTCACGGAACATCTCCAAATGCCAGGCCATCATCGACAGCGTCAAGGCCAAGGGTAGCCTCAAGGTACCCGCCGACATTCAGGCCTTTTCGCTCAATGCCCTCGACGTCGAGGCAACCAAAGCGTTGATCCGCGAGACCGAATCGCAAATCGTGATCAATGTCGGCTCCGCGTTCCTGAACATGTCGGTGCTACGTGCGTGCATCGATACCGGCGTCGCCTACCTGGATACCGCTATCCACGAGGAGCCGGGCAAGATCTGTGAAACCCCGCCATGGTACGGAAACTACGAGTGGAAACACCTCGAAGAGTGCCAGGCCAAGAACATCACGGCCATTCTCGGCGTCGGTTTCGACCCGGGTGTGGTCAACAGCTACGCCAAACTGGCGCAGCAGCAGTATTTCGACCACATTGATTCTATCGACATTCTCGACGTCAATGCAGGCTCGCATGGCAAGTACTTTGCCACCAACTTCGACCCGGAAATCAATTTCCGCGAGTTCACCGGGCAGGTGTGGAGCTGGCAGAACAGCCAGTGGACCAGCAACACCATGTTCGAAGTCAAGCGTACCGATGACCTGCCCGTGGTGGGTTCGCAAAACCTGTACCTCACCGGTCACGATGAAGTGCACTCCATCTCCAAGAACCTGAACGTAGCCAACGTCCGATTCTGGATGAGTTTCGGCGAGCATTACATCAATGTATTCACGGTCCTGAAAAACCTGGGCCTGCTCAGCGAGCAGCCAGTCAAGACCGCAGAAGGCCTGGAAGTGGTACCGCTTAAAGTGGTCAAGGCCGTGCTGCCTGATCCTGCGTCCCTGGCGCCCGGCTACACCGGCAAGACCTGCATCGGTGACCTGGTCAAAGGCACCAAGGACGGGCAGCCCCGTGAAGTGTTCATCTACAACGTGGCCGACCACGAAGAGGCGTACGCTGAAACGGACAGCCAGGGCATTTCCTACACTGCGGGCGTGCCACCGGTCGCCGCTGCCTTGCTGGTCGCCCGCGGCGAGTGGGATGCCAAGCGCATGGTCAACGTCGAGGAGCTGCCCGCCGAGCCGTTCCTCAAGGCGCTGGACATGATGGGCTTGCCAACCCGGGTGAAGGATGAAAAAGGTGACCGTCCGTGGGACGCTGAAGCCTGATTCACCCCAGAGGGCGCCGTTGAGGCGCCCTCTTCCGTTATCGATCAGCCCATACTGAATCTTTGGTAACTACTTAAATCCCTCAGCCGTCCGCTGTCCAACCATTCATCGGATAACCCACGAATTTGCTCGGATACCCCGCCGCGCGGCGTTCAACCCTTGCAATTGACCCTGGCCCTCAATACTGTATGAATACTCAGTACGACAGGTAAGAGTCATGCAACTGATCGCCAAACTGGGCATTCTTGCCGATGCCGCCAAATACGATGCATCGTGCGCCAGTAGTGGTGCGCCAAAACGCAGCTCGCGTGGTGGCAATGGTTTGGGCGCTACCAACGGCATGGGCATTTGCCACAGCTATACACCCGATGGTCGCTGCGTGTCTCTGCTGAAAATTCTGCTTACCAACTTTTGCCTGTACGACTGCCAGTATTGCGTCAACCGACGTTCGAGCAATGTGCCTCGCGCACGGTTCAGCCCCGAAGAAGTGGTACGCCTGACCTTGGACTTCTACCGGCGCAACTGCATCAGTGGCCTGTTCCTGAGCTCGGGCATCATTCGCTCTGCCGACTACACCATGGAGCAGCTGATCAGAGTGGCGCGATTGCTGCGCGAAGAACATAACTTCCGTGGCTATATCCACCTCAAGACCATTCCGGACGCCGATCCGCTATTGATCGAAGAAGCAGGCCGCCTGGCCGATCGCTTGAGCGTCAACATCGAGCTGCCCACCGACGACAGCCTCAAGCGCCTGGCACCGGAAAAACAAGCGTCGACCATTCGTCAAGCCATGGGCGTGATTCATCAGGGGCAGCAAGCGGTGGCCAACGAGCCTCGCGCTCCGCGCTTTACCCCTGCCGGCCAAAGCACCCAGGTTATTGTCGGGGCCGACAGTACCGACGACAGCACATTGCTGCGCAATGCCGAATCGCTGTACCAGGGGTACGGCCTCAAACGCGTCTACTACTCAGCCTTCAGCCCTATCCCCGACAGCCCGGGCAGCGTGCCACTGGCCGCACCGCCTCTGCTGCGTGAACACCGCTTGTACCAGGCCGATTTCCTCTTGCGTGGATACGGTTATAAAGCCGGCGAGCTGTTGGGCCAGACCGGCAACCTGGCGTTGGATATCGATCCCAAGCTGGCATGGGCACTGGCCAATCGCGAAGTGTTCCCGCTGGATGTGAACCGCGCAGAGCCCGCGCTCCTCGCTCGCATTCCAGGGATAGGCCTGCGCAGTGTGCAGCGCCTGGTCGCCTTGCGTCGCGAGCGGCGTATCCGCTATGACGACCTGATTCAGCTGCGCTGCGTGCTCGACAAGGCGCGGCCCTTTATCGTGACCAGCGATTACCGCCCAGCCCAGGCCGACCTACGCAGCAGCCTGCTGCGTGCCCGCCTGCGCGAGCCACAGGCACCGGTTCAAATGGGACTGTGGGGGTGATTGCGCTCGATTGCGATGACCTGTTCGGGATCTGGCGTGAGCAAGCCAGGTCCTTGCTGAGCCATGGCATCGATCCATCGCAAGTCACCTGGTCGCAGGGGCCCATGACCGACATGCTGGCGGACACCACCACGCTGCCGGCGGGTACGGGCCCGTTTCGGGCAAAGGTGCCAGCGGCCTTGCTCGGTCAACTGGAAGAAGCGGCACGCTATCACGGCGAGCAGCGGTGGAACCTGTTGTACGACGTGCTGTGGCGGGTCGCCCACGGCGACCGCACGGCGATGCTGGCCGGTGATCGGCTGGGCAGCGAGCTGCATCGACGCATCAAGCAAGTCAGCCGTGAAGCCCATCATCTGCATGCGTTCTTGCGGTTCGTGCCGCTACCTGAAGCGCTGGTCGAGCACTTGCAATTGGACCTGGTCGCTTTTCACGAACCTGCTCACGACATTCTGCAAAGCGCCAGCCCCCATTTTGCCGACAGACTGGGACGGCTGCGGTGGCTGATCGCAACGCCGCGCGATGGCATCCGCTATGACGGCCGCCATTTCGACTATCAACGCCGCTGCCCGGAGCTCTGGCAGCAATGGGCGCAGCACGCAGAAGACCCTGGCGCCGAGTTGTGGCGTACCTACTACCGCCATACCTTCAACCCCGCCCGCCTGAATCCGAATGCCTTGCGCTTGCATATGCCTGGCCGGTTCTGGCGCCATTTGCCAGAAGGGATGCTCATCCCTCAACTGGAGGGCCTGGCGCGCCAAGGCAAGCAGCGTGACGGCCAGGCCGTGGAAGTAGCGGCCCAAGCTGGCAAGCAGATCAACAAGTCCTCCCGGGAAGGTTGACTGCCAGCAAGCAACCAAAGCGTCTGCGACAAACCCTGTCTTGATCCGAACGTTCCGCGTGCCCTGCCGTCTTAACCTGAGCCGGTGCCGACACGCAAAGAGGACGCGAGATGACCCAACCCGACCCGTCATACGTCAAATGGCTTGAAGAACGCTCCATGCTAAAGGCATCCCAGGAGCGGGCCAGCCTGTACTCCGGGCAAGCGCGCCTGTGGCAACAGCCCTACGCCCAGGCACAGCCGCGCCGTGCGACAGAAATCGCCTCCGTCTGGCTCACGGTCTACCCCGATGCGATCATCGCGCCGGATGGATGCTCAGTGCTGGGTGCCTTGGCCCATGAAGCGCTATGGAAGCGTCTGTCAGACATTGGTATTCAAGGGGTGCACACCGGGCCGATCAAGCGTTCCGGCGGCATCAGCGGACGCGAGGTTACGCCGAGTGTAGACGGCAACTTCGACCGTATCAGCTTCGACATCGACCCGCTTTACGGTACCGAGCAGGAACTGGTGCAGATGAGCCGCATGGCCGCTGCCCACAATGCCGTGACCATCGATGACCTGATCCCTTCGCACACTGGCAAAGGCGCCGACTTCCGTCTGGCCGAGCTGGCGCTGGCGCCCTACCCTGGCCTCTACCACATGGTCGAAATCCGTGAAGAGGACTGGGGGCTGCTACCTGACGTGCCCGAGGGCCGCGATTCGGTCAACCTGCTCCCAGCTCAGTGCGACGAGCTCAAGGCCCGCCACTATATCGTCGGCCAGCTGCAACGGGTGATCTTCTTCGAGCCAGGCGTCAAAGAGACTGACTGGAGTGCCACGGCGCCGATCACGGGCGTGGATGGCAAAACCCGCCGCTGGGTTTACCTGCATTATTTCAAGGACGGTCAACCCTCCCTGAACTGGCTAGACCCGACGTTCACGGCGCAGCAGATGATCATCGGCGATGCCCTGCACGCCCTGGACTGCCTGGGCGCACGTGGCTTGCGTCTGGATGCCAACGGTTTCCTTGGCGTCGAAACCCGGGCCAGCGGCACCGCCTGGTCGGAAAGCCATCCCTTGTCGCTGGTTGGTAACCAGTTGATCGGTGGCATGATCCGCAAGGCAGGAGGGTTCAGCTTCCAGGAGTTGAACCTCACCCTCGATGACATCGCCCAGATGTCCAGCGGCGGTGCCGACCTGTCCTACGACTTCATTACCCGACCGGCCTATCAGCACGCGCTGCTGACCGGCGACACCGAATTCCTGCGCTTGATGTTCAAGGAAATGCACGCCTTCGGCATCGACCCGGCCTCGCTGATCCATGCCTTGCAAAACCATGACGAGTTGACGGTCGAGCTGGTGCATTTCTGGACACTGCATGCGCATGACATGTACCTGTACAAGGGCCAGACCTTGCCAGGCAGCATCCTGCGCGAGCATATCCGCGAGGAGATCTACGAGCGCCTGTCCGGCGAACACGCACCTTACAACCTGCGGTTCGTCACCAATGGCATCTCCTGCACCACGGCCAGCTTGATCACCGCCGCCCTGGGAATCCGTGAGCTTGACGACATCACCCCCGAGCAGGTCGAATCGATACAGAAGCTGCATTTGCTGCTGGTGATGTACAACGCCATGCAGCCTGGGGTGGTGGCCATATCCGGCTGGGACCTGGTGGGCGCCCTGCCCTTGCCTGGCGAAGCGGTGGCTGAGCGAATGACCGACGGCGACACTCGCTGGATTCATCGCGGCGGTTACGACCTGGCAGGTCTTGACCCAGAGGCGCACACCTCAGTGCGGGGCATGCCGCGTGCGCGCGCGTTGTACGGCAGCCTTGATGAACAACTGGAGCGCAGTGACTCGTTCGCCAGTAAGGTCAAGAAGCTGCTCGCGGTTCGCCAGGCGTATGGCATCGCCACCAGCCGGCAACTGCTGGTGCCGGATGTGACTTCGCCTGGCCTGCTGGTGATGGTTCACGAACTGCCTGCAGGGCGCGGCACCCAGATAACCGCCCTGAACTTCAGCCAGGACGAGATCAGTGAAGAACTGCAACTGACCGGTTTCACACCAGGCCCTGTGGTGGACATGATCAACGAAACGGTCGAAGGCGATTTGACCGAGGACGGGCGGTTGATGGTCAACCTGGACCCTTACGAAGCGCTGTGCCTGCGCATCGTCAACAGCAGTGGCCACGTCTGAGGTGCTGTGACTTGCATTTGCAAGCGCCTGGGCATAGTTTGCGCAAGTCAACTTACCTGTGCCCAGGAGCAACGCAATGTACACCGGCATCGTCCAGGCCGTCCGCCCTCTGCTTGATATCGCCCGTCACCCTGGCCACAACCAGTTCACCATCGACCTCACCCCGGCACTGCTCGACGATCTGAAGATCGGTGCCAGTGTCAGCGTTGAAGGCACTTGCCTGTCGGTCACCGAAATCGAAGGCACGCAGGTGCGCTTCGACGCCATGACGGCAACGCTGGAACGCACCAACCTGCGAAACCTGCAGCCCGGCCAAGGGGTAAACATCGAGCGCTCGGCAAAAATGAATGCGGAGGTGGGCGGCCACCTCATGGCTGGCCACATCGCCACCACTGCAGACATCGTCGACATCTCCATCGCCAACGCCGGTGCATACATCAAGTTCCGCATGCCGCCCGAATGGGCCAAGTACGTCTTTGCCCGTGGCTTTATTGGCGTCAATGGCTGCAGCCTTACCGTCGCCGACATCGACGACAACGTGGTCACCATCAACCTCATTCCAGAAACCCTGCGCCAGACCACGTTCACCCGTTATCAGAAAGGCGACCTGCTCAATATCGAAGTCGATCACCACACCATGGTGCTGGTCGATGTCGTGGAGCGCACCATTCGTAACACCCTGGCCCGCGAGCAACGGTAGACCCGAGGACTGCACATGCTGCCAGCCACCACGGCCACACCTACCTCCAAGCGCCATCGTGTCCACAGGTTACGAGGCCGCGTAGGGTTGGGGCTGGTGGCCGGCCTGTCGGTACTGGCAGGGATGACCGATGCCATCGGTCTGTTGGCCTTGGGCGATTTCGTATCGTTCATGAGCGGCAACACCACCCGCCTTGCCGTCGCCATCAATGACGTCGATGGCCCGATGATACTGCGCCTGGCAGGTGCGCTGTTGGGCTTCGTGGCCGGCAATACCCTGGGTGTGGTGCTGGCACACTCATGCCGGCGCCGTGCTTGGCCAGTGTTGCTGGTGGTAGCCGTTCTGCTCGGGTTTGCGGGGATGATGCCCGCGCCGAATACCTCAGTGCCTTTGTTGGCCGCCACATTGGCGATGGGGATGATCAATGCAGTGGTTGAACAGGTCAACGGTCTGCCGATTGGCCTGACCTACGTTACCGGTGCCCTTTCGCGCTTTGGTCGTGGCCTGGGCCACTGGATGCTGGGCGCTCGCCGTCATGGCTGGCGGGTGCAACTGGTGCCGTGGCTGGGCATGTTACTGGGGGCAGCCTGTGGCGCTTGGTTGCAGAAACACCTGGGTCTTCAGGCTATGGTCGGCAGTTGCCTCTTGACCTGCCTGCTGACCCTGGTGTCGCTGCTCATTCCTCGTGCCTGGCAGCGAGGCTACATGCCTCGCTGATCAGTCGATACGGGGATGCTGCTGCACCAGCAGCTTGCGCTTGGCCTCCAGTTCAGCAATTTGGGTATCGATGTCTTCG
This sequence comes from Pseudomonas sp. URMO17WK12:I9, assembly GCF_900230165.1. Lineage (NCBI taxonomy): Bacteria > Pseudomonadati > Pseudomonadota > Gammaproteobacteria > Pseudomonadales > Pseudomonadaceae > Pseudomonas > Pseudomonas sp. URMO17WK12:I9. The sequence continues at coordinate 186,773 of NZ_OCMQ01000003.1, forward strand.
ATTTTCTGCTCGATATTGTCGTGGTGCTCCTGAAGCAGCTCGCGCGCCTCATCGATGTCGGAGGCCGCTGGCGCCGCGCCACGCAACGGCTTGTTGGCCGTTTCCTTCATGGTCACGCCGGTGATGAAACCGATCACGGCAATCACCATCAGGTAGTACGCCGGCATGTACAGGTTGCCGGAGCTTTCCACCAGCCAGGCGGCCAGGGTCGGGGTAAGGCCTGCAATCAGCACCGAAATGTTGAAAGCACTGGCCAGGGCGCTGTAGCGGATATGCGTCGGGAACATCGCTGGCAGGGTCGAAGCCATCACACCGATGAAGAAGTTGAGCAGCACGGCCATCAGCAGCAGGCCTGCGAAGATCAAGCCCAGCACGCCGCTGTTGATCAGCATGAAGGCAGGAATCGCCGCCGCAAACAGGCCGACGCTGCCCAGAATGATGAAGGGCCGACGGCCAAACTTGTCACTCAGAAGGCCGATTATCGGCTGCACGAACAGCATGCCCACCATGATCGCGATGATGATCAGTACACCGTGATCTTCGCTGTAATGCAGGTTGTGGGACAGATAGCTGGGCATGTACGTCAGCAGCATGTAGTACGTGACGTTCGTCGCGATCACCACGCCGATGCAGGTGATCAGGCTACGCCAGTGCTTGGTCGCCACTTCCTTGAACGACACCTTGGGCCCGGAAGCCAGGCCTTCACGGTCACCTTGCTCCAGTTTGTCGACATGCTGCTGGAAGGCTGGGGTTTCCTCCAGCGCATGACGCAGGTACAAGCCGATCATACCCAGTGGCAAGGCCAGGAAGAACGGCAGGCGCCAGCCCCACTCGAGGAATTTCTCCTCACCCAATACGGTGGAGATCATCACCACCACGCCGGCGCCCAGTACGAAGCCGGCGATGGAGCCGAAGTCCAACCAGCTGCCCAGGAAACCACGCTTGCGGTCAGGCGCATACTCGGCCACGAAAATCGAAGCGCCGGTGTACTCCCCCCCTACCGAGAAGCCCTGGGCCATCTTGGCCAGCAACAGCAGAATCGGCGCCCATATGCCGATACTGGCATAGGACGGTATCAGGCCAATGGCGAATGTGCTCAAGGACATGATGACGATGGTGGCGGCGAGAATCTTCTGTCGCCCGAAACGGTCGCCGAGCGCGCCGAAGAACAAACCACCCAGTGGTCGGATCAGGAACGGCACGGAGAAAGTGGCCAGCGCGGCAATCATTTGAACGCTGGGGTCGGCATTGGGGAAGAACACTTTGCCCAGGGCATAGGCGACGAAGCCATAGACGCCGAAGTCGAACCACTCCATCGCATTGCCCAGCGCAGCGGCGGTAATGGCCTTGCGCATCTTGGCGTCATCGACGATGGTGATGTCCTTCAGGCCAATCGGCTGAACCCTTTTCTTGCGAGATTTCATTTATTTATCCCTGACGGTGACTGCTCTAAGGGATCAGATACAAAGGGACACTAAATAATTCAGCGCTTAGCGTTTTTTTGTGAAACGCAGGCTTAAAGAGGGATGCGAGCTTTTAGGGCGCTGGGTCATTGGGGCTGCTGCGCAGCCCCAATGACCACGTTTTCAAATACCTTCCAGCGCCAGGTCCATGGCAAAGTAGGTCAGGATCAAGTCGGCGCCCGCACGCTTGATCGCCCCAATGCTCTCGCGCATGACGCGGCCCTCATCGATGGCACCAGCCAGTCCACCGAACTTGATCATGGCGTACTCGCCACTGACTTGGTAGGCCGCCAATGGCAGGCGCGAGGCGTTACGAATGTCGGCAATCACATCCAGGTAGGCACCCGCCGGCTTGACCATGAGTACGTCGGCGCCCTCCTGCTCGTCGAGCAGTGATTCGCGCACCGCTTCGCGGCGATTCATGGGGTTCATCTGGTAGCTCTTGCGGTCGCCCTTGAGCGCCGTACCGCCCGCTTCGCGGAAAGGCCCATACAAGGAAGAGGCAAACTTGGTGGAGTAGGCCATGATCGCCGTGTCATGGAAGCCTGCGCCGTCCAGCGCACTGCGAATTGCCTGGACCTGCCCGTCCATGGCCGCCGAGGGCGCGATGAAATCAGCACCTGCCGCGGCGGCAATCACGGCCTGCTTGCCGAGGTTGGCCAAGGTGGCGTCGTTGTCCACGCCGTGGTCATGCAGCACGCCACAGTGGCCGTGGCTGGTATATTCGCAGAAGCAGGTATCGGACATCACGACCATTTCCGGCACCGCATCCTTGCAGATCCGCGACATGCGCGCGACCAGGCCGTTTTCATTCCAGGTGTCGCTGCCCACGGCGTCCAGATGGTGGGAGACCCCGAAGGTCATCACCGAACGAATGCCAGCACGGGCGTAACGCTCGATCTCCTGCGCCAACAGCTTCTCGGGGATGCGATTGACCCCAGGCATGCTCTTGATCGGCACGAAGTCATCGATACCCTCCTCCACGAAGATCGGCAAGATCAGATCATCGAGGCGGAACTCGGTCTCCTGAAAAACGCTGCGCAGCGCTTGACTCTTGCGCAGACGGCGGGGACGGACGGACGGGAAAAGAGTGGACATGACAGCTCCAGAAAGATGAACGGCGTATACCTTAAGCCCGAGCCGCGACACTGGAAAGGCCAAATGACGAGATATTGTCTTGCGTCAAAGGCAATGACCGTCGCGCGGGCCAAAACCTGGCCGGCGCAGCCTGATGTATGGCGTTCGCCCGCACCGGCAGGTTGGATGTGTCAGCGCAGCCAGGGCGGCGGTGGCTCTTGAGCCTGGGGTTGCGCCTGCTCGGCCTCGGCTCGCGCTTCACGGCGGCGGGCATCGTCCAGCCGGGCGGCATCGATCTCGCGCATGATCCCCGCCACGTCCGCTGCCTGCTCATCTTCAGCGAACAACCCCGTGAGCGGACTGTCGGGACGCAATTCGCCGGCTTCGTACAGGGCCCACATTTCCTGCGCATAACGGGTGGCTTTCAGCTCAGGTGCAAAGCGTCCGAAATAGTGCGCCATGTTCGACACATCGCGCTGCAGCATGCTGAACGCATGGTTGTTGGCCGCAGCGTCCACTGCCTGAGGCAAGTCGATGATCACCGGCCCGTCCGGGCCCAGCAGTACGTTGAACTCCGAGAGGTCGCCATGGACGAGCCCCGAGCAGAGCATCAGTACGATCTGGCTGATCACGAACCGGTGATAGTCCCGCGCCTGGTCCGCCTCGAGGTAAACATCGTTCAGCCGGGGCGCAGCATTGCCATCGGCATCGGTCACCAGCTCCATGAGCAGCACGCCATCCTGGAAGTCGTAGGGCTTGGGTACCCTGACGCCTGCCCCGGCCAGCCGGAAGAGCGCGGCCACCTCGGCGTTCTGCCAGGCATCCTCGGCCTCCTTGCGCCCGTACTTGCTGCCCTTGGCCATGGCCCGGGCCTGACGGCTGTTTCGCACCTTGCGCCCTTCCTGATACTCGGCCGCCTGGCGGAAGCTGCGCTTGTTGGCTTCCTTGTACACTTTGGCGCAGCGTACCTGGTTGCCACAGCGCACCACGTACACGGCGGCCTCCTTGCCACTCATCAACGGCCTCAGTACCTCGTCGACCAGGCCGTCCTCAATCAGGGGTTCGATTCTCTTGGGTGTCTTCATCAGGCTGTGTTCGGGTCCTGGCTGTGATGCGGCCTATCCTCTCACAGCCGAGTCGTACTTGCTTGCCCATGTGCCACGCAAGCCGATAAACAAGCAAAGCAATGCAACAGGCGCCAGATGAATTATTCTTAAATCGCCTGCTGGCCGTTCTTTGGCACAATCAGGCTTTCATCTGGATGCCCGGGAACCCGCATGCCTCGCGTACTCACCATCGAAGACGACGCCGTCACCGGTCAGGAAATCGTCGCTGAACTCAACAGCCATGGCTTGGACGTTGACTGGGCCGACAATGGCCGCGAGGGCCTGGCCAAGGCCATCGCCGGCGGTTATGACCTGATCACCCTTGATCGCATGTTGCCGGAGGTGGACGGGCTGACCATCGTCACCACCCTACGCAATCTCAAGATCGCCACGCCCATTCTGATGATCAGCGCGCTGTCGGACGTGGATGAACGGGTGCGGGGCCTGCGTGCAGGCGGCGACGACTACTTGACCAAGCCGTTCGCCTCGGACGAGATGGCAGCGCGCGTCGAAGTCTTGCTGCGCCGCAACAGTGTGCCCATGACGCAGACTAAGCTGCAGGTGGCCGACCTGGAGCTGGACCTCATCACCCATGAAGCCCGGCGCGGCGAGCACACGCTCAATTTGCTCCCCACCGAGTACAAACTGCTCGAATACCTGATGCGTCACAGCGGTCAGGTCATCACGCGGATGATGATCTTCGAGGAAGTCTGGGGGTATCACTTCGATCCAGGCACCAACCTCATTGACGTGCACATCGGCCGCCTGCGCAAGAAGATCGACCTGCCTGGCCAGTCGCCGTTGATCCGTACCGTACGGGGCTCCGGTTATGCCATTGCTGAACCCGTCTAAGGGCTGGAGTTCGTCCACGAGCCGGCTGCTGGCGCTTTACAGTTTTCTGTTCGTGGCCTGGAGCAGCATCCTCATGGGGGTGCTGTACTTCGAGGTTTCCAGCTACCTGAACAAACTCACCCGGCATTCGATGCTGCAGCGCCAACACCTGTTCGCGCACATGAGCGGCAAGCAACTGGACGACGCCCTGATCGCCAGCCAGGCGTTCGAAGAACGCAGTTTCGATGCCTATGGCCTGTTCGACGCGCAACTCAACCCGTTGGGCGGCAGTGTGCGTGCCCTGCCCCCTGAGCTGGCACTGGACGGCAAGATTCACGAGCTCAAGCGCTGCCTGAATGCCGACGATCCGAACATGCCGCGCCATAGCTGCGATGCGGTGGCGATCAAGGTGCAGGATGGCCGTTGGTTGGTGTTGTTCCGGGACAACGGCTCGTTGTTCGTCGTCACACGTATCATCCTCGACGCCTTGCTGTGGGGCATCTCGTTGACGCTGATCCCGGGTTTTGCAGGTTGGTACCTGCTCAGGCGCAGGCCGCTCAAGCGCATCCGTGCGGTACAGGCCCAGGCCGAACTGATCGTGGCGGGCGACCTGACCCATCGCTTGCCGCTGTCGGCACGGCGCGATGAGTTGGACATGCTGGCTGCCATCGTCAACGCCATGCTCGACCGCATCGAGCGCCTGATGCACGAGGTCAAGGGTGTGTGCGATAACATCGCCCACGACCTGCGTACGCCGCTGACGCGGCTGCGCGCGCAGCTGTACCGCATACGCCAGCAAAGCGATGCCGATACCGCCCAGGCGGAGGCGCTGGACCAAGCCATTGGTGAAACCGATACGCTAATGGCCCGTTTTCGCGGGCTGTTGCGGATCAGTGAGTTGGAAGATCGCCAGCGTCGTGCAGGGTTCACGCAGCTGGACCCACATGACCTGTTGGTGGAACTTCACGATTTCTACCTGCCATTGGCGGAGGACGGTGGCATCCAATTGACCTTGCATCAACCAGGGCAGCTGGCAGCGCTGCATGGCGACCGCGAGCTGTTGTTCGAGGCGCTGGCCAACCTGGTGGGCAACGCTATCAAGTTTACGCCTGAAGGAGGACAGGTACAGATCGCAGCCTCCCAAGATGACACGGGCGTGCACTTGGCTGTGGAAGACACGGGACCTGGCATTGCGGAACAGGAGCGTACTGCGGTGCTCAAGCGGTTCTATCGCAGCGACGAGGGGCATCGGCATGCGGGCTTCGGCTTGGGTCTGTCCATCGTGGCGGCGATCGTGGACTTGCATGGGTTTGGTTTGGAGATCGGTGAAAGTCGGCTGGGAGGGGCGAAGCTGGTGTTGCATTGTCCTCTTGCGGGCTTGGTTAAGTAAGCCGGTGCAGGGCTGGCAATCGTTGCGGTGGTGCGGGCATGGAGCGGACTTGTAGGGGGCGCTGGACCGGCGCGGGGACCCGCGCAGTAAATCCAAAAGTTCCTATTTCGTGTTTGAGTCTTTTAGGGCCGCTTTGCGGCCCATCGCGGCACTAGGCCGCTCCTACAAGTTGCTAGATACACAGCAGATATCGTGACCACTGTTCTGAATATAACCATTACGCGTACCCAGATGGCTCCACTAAGGAGAGTTTAACGGTTTACTGTTGATCTTGATCTTGATCTTGATCTTGATCTTGATCTTGATCTTGATCTTGATCTTGATCTTGATCTTGATCCTGCTTTTGCTCTTGCTTTTGCTCTTGCTTTTGCTCTTGCTTTTGCTCTTGCTCTTGCTCTTGCTCTTGCTCTTGCTCTTGCTTTTGATCTTCGCGACTTCAGAAGGCCGAACGCAGGTCTTGCGGAGGGAGGTGACAGGCATGGATGCCTGTCAAGCGCTGGGCCCCAGGATGGGGCCTACAGCGCGGTCCTCCCGGGAGCAAGACCGGAGTGAGGGAACCCCGAAGCGCAGCGTAGGGGCCGTATGAATGGAGCGCAGCCTTTTTTGGTTACTTTTTGTGGCGTTTGACAAAAAGTAACTCGCCGTAAGGGCGAAAAGGTGATTAAGCGTCGCCATCGCAAATGGACTATGCGCTCTATCAATACCCACACCAACCCAATC